>JANRLX010000077.1:0-40130 GCA_033762115.1 Verrucomicrobiota bacterium | reverse complement strand
AAGCCTGACAAATTAAGCCAGGCGGAGTGCGAATCCCTCCATCAAGTCTTCCAGCGGAAATGTCGATACAAGGTGAGATGTCAGGCACAGTTTTTGTAAAGGGCAAGTTTGTAGTTGATTTGAAACGGTGGTTTGGCTATTCGAGTCGTGACGAATCGCAGGCGGGATCTTTTTCACACATTTAATGATTCGGAGATGCCATAAATTTATCGGGCAAGCTGCCCTGAATTACTCTCATGCCTTACACAGCTGAAATCAGCCGGGTAAACCCGAGTTGCTTTATCTTTCTGATCGACCAAAGCGGCTCGATGGTGGAACCGATCGCCGGGGGTGAAAATAAACGAAAGTGCGATGGGGTGGCTGATGCAATCAACCGTTTGCTTCATAACCTGATTATCAAATGTGCCCGTGGAGAAGGGGTGCGCAATTTCTATGAAGTCTGCGTCATTGGTTATGGCGAAACGGTTGGCCCTGGATTTAGCGGAAAATTGGCAGGCCGTGAACTGGTGCCAATTTCAGAAGTAGCCAGCTCTCCGGCCCGAGTGGAGGAGCGCACCAAGGAAGTGGATGACGGAGCAGGGGGGGTGGTGACCCGAAAGATCAAATTTCCAATCTGGTTCGAACCGAAAGCCAAAGGAACCACCCCGATGGGGCAGGCCTTGAGCATGGCTCATAAAATCCTGGCAGACTGGACTGCCAAACATCAGAGCTCCTATCCGCCAATTGTTATTAACATCACCGACGGTGAAGCGACCGACACCGGACCTGTGCCGCAGGCAGAGTCACTCTGCAGCCTCAGCACTTTTGATGGCAACGTGCTCCTGCTAAACTGCCATATTTCCAACAGGCCTGTTTCGCCGATCATTTTTCCTGAAGGTGACGCAGAGTTGCCTGATGAATTCGCCCGTATTTTATTTTCCGTTTCAAGTGTCCTGCCGACCACATTGCGTGAAATGGCGCGCAACGAAAATGTGATGCTTGGTGAAAATGCGCGCGGTTTTGCTTTCAATGCTGATTTGGTGGAATTGATCCGGTTTCTTGATATTGGAACTCGGTCGAGCAATTTGCGCTAGCCCAGACGCATGGAGCCGCACGTTCAAGCTTTCTGGTTGGCAAAACTGGGGAATGCGGCAGATGAATACGAAGACGCCTTTGCCTATTCCCTGACATCGCGCCGCTTTGCCATCGCGGACGGAGCGACGGAGTCCTCCTTTGCTGACCGCTGGGCCCAAGGCCTGGTCAAGCAATTTGCTTCTGCGCCCCCTGCTCAACCGAAGGAATTGAAAGAATGGCTGGCTCCACTGCAAAAGGAATGGTCTGCCGGGATCGATTGGGAAAACCTGCCCTGGTTTGCCGAGGAAAAGGCGAAAACAGGCGCTTTCTCAACCTTTCTCGGCTTAACCTTTGCTGAAGAGGAGCCGCCGCGAAAAAATGGATTACTCGGACGCACCTGGTTTTTCCGGAAACAGGAAAAGCCGGTCCTGAAATGGCACGCCATGTCTGTGGGGGACACCTGCCTTTTTCAGATCAGAAATGCACAGTTGATTCATTCCTTCCCCATGGACAATTCGGAACAATTCAACAGCCGCCCTGTGTTGCTTTCCAGTAATGCGGAGCATAACACCGGGGTTTGGGAAGGGATCAGAACCGATGAGGGGGAGTGTCAGCCGGATGATTTATTCGTCCTGGCGACGGATGCGGTGGCAAAATGGTTTTTGGAACGACATCAAAGCGGGGAAAAACCATGGGAAATTCTGAACACGCTCCAAACGCCTCGTGAGTTCGAAGATTTGATCGGCAAATTACGCGAAGAAAAATCGATTCGGAATGATGATGCCACAATCGTGCTTTTCACCTGGAAGAAACCGGACAAAGAAACTTGAACTCAACTGATTATGAACTGGCCCACTCATACTGATTACCAGGACGCAATTCAGAACCCGGCGCTCTGTTTTGCTGAACCGGACCTCAAAGCCGGAACTGCCGCTTGCGACATGCTCGGTCTTCCGCGTGTGATGTCGGGGAATTTCGCCAGCGTATATGAACTTAACACCGGGGAACAGCGATGGGCGGTGCGCTGTTTCGTCCGTCAGATCATGGGCCAGCAGGGAAGGTACGCCCGATTATGCCAGCATTTGGGAGCTATCACCCTCCCCTGGCTGGTGAAGTTCGACTATTTTCTCAAGGGAATCATGGTCCGGGGAGAGTGGTACCCCATAGTAAAAATGGAGTGGGTGGAAGGGATGCCCCTCAATAATTACATCGAAGAGCATGTCAATGACCCGGAACATTTGCGCGGACTGGCAGGTCAGTGGCGTTCACTGGTAAACGACATGCGAAAACACAAACTGGCGCACGGCGATTTTCAACATGGCAATATCATGGTGACACCCAACCATGAATTGCGATTGGTGGACTACGATGGCATGTACTGCCCCGCTTTTGGAAAAGGTCGCAGCCCTGAATTGGGCCATGCCAATTTCCAGCATCCCGGACGCCTTCCCGATCATTATGATGAGAGCCTGGATAATTTTCCATCGCTGGTCATTTACACCAGCTTGCTGGCGCTCGCATCTGAGCCTGACTTGTGGAAAGAATTTTACACGGGGGACAATCTTCTCTTTTTGTCAGGGGATTATCGCAATGCGCAGAACTCGAAAATTTTTGCGAGACTGGCCAAAAGTCCTGATGAAAAAGTGCAGAAACTCGCAGCTTTATTGCAACAATGCTGCCTTCGCCCAATCGCCCAGGTGCCCTGGTTTGAGGAAACAATCGCCGCCCTTGAAGCAGGAACCCTGGATGCCCAAATCGCGGCCATGCCCGCTGCTCCATCGGATGTCTCTTCAGCCTGGTTGCAGGATGCCGACGCAATTATAGCTGAAGGTTCTCGTTCAGCAGGTTCACGATCTGTTGCTCAAAGTGAAGCGACACCAGCCGGTTCCAGGACGGCAACCACTGCACAGGCGGCAAGCAATTATACGACCGGCGGCACACGAGTGGTTCCACCCACCCCTGCCCGAACCGGGACGCAATCAGCCACAACAACGGGAACGCGAACGAGTTCCTTGCAGGGGACCCGGCCAGCTCCAACCCAGGTGGCCAATTATGACGAGCCAATAAAAGAGGACAAAGGAGCATCAAAACTTTTCCTCGCCATTGCCGGGATCGTGGTATTTGGCCTGGTTCTGTATTTGATTTTCGGAAATCAGCCTGCGCCAACAGTCGGTGCAACTGGAACAGTGCCTGCTCAGGAGGGCAGGTAGATTAAAGAAAATTAAGGGAAATACCGATGTCGCATCGGATTTTCATTGAACTAACAATCCGAACTCAGTAGAAACACCGCACATGTTGGCCTCTTTTCAGAGTGGGCAGCCGAAGAAGCGATCGCATGTCGTTTCTGTCGATTTGGGAACTAAATCAACTAAAGCTGTCCACATTCAACGGAAAGGTCAGGGGTTTGAGCTGGTTAATTTTGCCGTCAAGGACGCGCCAGTCGTCGAGAAAAGCCTCACTCCTGAAATTCTTGCAGAACACTTGAAAAGTGTTCTGCAATCCTTTGGTTTACGCACCAGGCAAGTCACACTTGTGGTTGGGGTGCATGATTCCCTCCTCCGCCACGCCGAATTGCCACTCCTGCCTGTCAGCGATATGCGGCTGATGTTGAAATATAACAGCAAGAATTACCTCCAGCAGGATCTTCCCGAGTATATTTTCGATTGCCACATTCTTCCATTGCAGCAGGCCGCCTCGGGTGAAATGCCCAGAAACACAAAAGCGCGCGTCCTGGTAGGAGGGGCCAAAAAACAAACATTGGACATGCTGCAGGAAGCTGCGCGGCAGGCGGGCTTTCAGGCGGAATTAGTCGTGCCTTCCCTGGTCGCGCCGGCAAATGCCTTTGAAATGGCAGAGCCTGAGGCCTTCTCCAAGGAGGTCGTGGCCCTTGTGGATATCGGTTTTAAAAATTCGACCATCAGCATTTTAAACAATGGCGAACTGACATTGAGCCGCGTCGTCGGCATCGGGGGAGACAAGCTCAGCAGCGGCTTGGCTGAATCAATGGGCGTCAGCTATGCAGAGGCTGAAGGAATCAAAGTGGGCCTGCCGGATGAAGTGCAGGTTGCCATGCAATCATTGTTGATGCCGCTGGGCAGGGAATTACGCGCTTCGCTGGACTTTTTTGAACATCAACAGGACAAAACCGTCACTCAAATTTACATGTCGGGAGGTTCTTCCCGCTCCCCATTTATCGTGGAATCCCTTCAGAGTGAATTGATGGTCCCTGCAAAATTGTGGAACCCGCTGAGTTTTATGCAACTTTCGCTGGCGCCTCAGCAAATGGGTGAAGTTGAGCAGGTCGCGCCGCAACTGGCGGTCGCGGTCGGTGGGGCAATGGCTGCTTTTTAGAGTCCGTTAATATGCCTATTCGCATAAATTTATTGGCTGAGCAACAGGCTGCGGAAGAGATGCGGCGCAGGGACCCCGTCAAACGGGCGATCTGGATCGGCAGCATCCTGGTGTTTGCCACATTAATATGGGGAGTCATGCTGCAGATGCGCGCCAATGCCGCCCGCTCTGAAATGACAAACCTGGAAGCTGCCCTCCTCAAGGATGAAGAAGCTTCCAAAACCGTCCGGAGCAAACAACTCCTCGTTGGCGACGTGGAAAAGAGCCTTCATTCATTACGAAAATATTCCACCAACCGATTACTTTGGGGCTCCACATTGAACGCCATGCAGGGCGCGGTTGTGGATGGTATCCGGGTCATTTCCATCAGCACTGATCAATCCTTTCCGACCAATGCCCCGGCAAAATTTTTCACGACCAATATCGTCGTGCCATTCACCCCGCGGCCCCCGGCCTGGAAATTCTGGGCCTCTGCGCCCCCTGTCATTCCGCCAACTGTGCTGGCGCAGGACGCTTTTAAAACCTTTACAAACCGTCCTCCATTCACGACCAATAATTTGCCTCTGACCACCAGGAGCACAGTCTCTTCAACAAATGTCGCCACCGGAGAAATTACCGTTCGGGTGGAGTTCTCTACCCCAATCACTGCGACAGAAATCACCACTGTTGAAATTCGCGGGAAAGATTTTGGAAATCCTCCTGGTTCGCTGATGGACCTGTTTACCCGCAGCCTGACTTCGATCCCCTATTTGCGGGAACGTCTTCATCAGATGGAAGGGCAGGGGCTTCGTTACAAAGAGCGACCGCCGCAGGCGCGTGTTGATGCTTCCGATCCCATTAGCCCTTCAACGCCGCACATTCCTTTCACTATAGAAATGCGTTTTCAGGAGAGGGTATTTGCCAATGAGTAAGCTCTCGAAAGATAAAAAGGACAAGCTGCTGATTATTATTGTATCAGCGCTCGGGCTAATGGCTGTGCTCTATTTTTTCGTGATCTCCAGCCAGAATGCCAAAATCACTGAATATCAGTCTAAAATTTCCACGCTGCAGGACCGGCACGAAAAAGCCAAACGCCTCTTAAAGACCGCTGCGGTAATTGATGAGGAGTTGCAGACAATCCAGAAGGAACTCGACCAGCATCAGAAGGATATGGCTCCTCCGGGCCAATATTATATCTGGTTCTTCCGCCTCCTCGATTCCTTCCGGAAAAATTATAATGTTCAGATCGTTGATATGACCCAACCCACGTTTTCCGATGCGGGGTTATTACCCAAGTTTCCATATAAAACTGCCGTTTTTGGGGTTCGATTGAATGCCCCCTTCCATGATTTCGGCAAATTTTTGGCTGATTTCGAAAATGCTTATCCCTATATGCGGGTGCAGGATTTGCGAATTCTTCCAATGTCACGCCAGGTCGGTTCCTTTATGGGAACTGGAACCAATTCTGCTCCAGCGCAAATGCCTGCTGGCAATGTCAGTGAAAAACTAAACATCGAGTTAAAAGTGGTCACGTTGATCAAGCCAACCACCTCATAGCCCAGGAAATGGACACCATGAACAGAACAATCCGTTGGCGCGAGACAGCTTTGATCAGCGCATTATGCGGGTTCCTCCTGTTGGGTTGCGGCAAATCCGCCGATACTACTGCGACCACGACACCAAAAACAGCGGCAAAACCGTTGCCAGTCGCAGCCGTCGAAACAGCCACAGCGACGCTTTCAACATTGCCTTCACCCAAATCTGTTTTCGAAACGAACAATCCTGGGAAAAATCCGTTTTTTCCCAATTCCGCCCCTGCTGCCCAGAAGCAGCAGCCTGGTGAAGCTCCCAAGGCCGCGGCGCCCAAGGCAAATCTGGCATCACTATTGCAGGAGGGCTTTCAAGGTATCTTTGGTACTGCCAATGAACGCATGGCCTTAATTCATAATGTCGTTGTCGAAATGAACAAGGAAACCATCATCCCGATGACCATTGATGGCAAACGTCAGGATGTCCGTGTTCGTCCGGTTCGGATTCTAAAAAATTCGGTGACCCTAACAGTGGCTGGGGATTCTCAGCCAATCACATTAACTATGGCGCAATAAAACTGCGCATTGTTCCTGGTTAACCTGTCGGTAAGTGCAAGAACTAAAGATATGAACGCTAAATTGTGTTTGATGATAATTGCTCTGCAATGCGGGTTCGTGCTCGCCCAGGACGCTGCTCCTGCTGCATCAAGCCCTACTGAAATTACCAATGCAAAACTGGCAGGTGTTTCCACAAATGCCAATCCTGCCGCCGAAATGCATGGGGAAATCAAGCTTGCCGCCGATTTTTCGCTTGGAGATGCCCTCGCCAACTTCGCGCAAAATTCCGGGATCACCTTTCAATACGGCCCCGAGTTATTGGAAAATGGACAGCCCGGCCCTATTTTGCGACAGCCCGCCGGACCGCTCGTGCTGACCAACGTCACCTTTGTTCAGGCCATGGAGCAATTATTGGCCAGGAATAATCTGGTGCTCGGCACTTATCCCGATCGCCCGGGCTTGTTCGTCGCCGCCGCGGAATCCGGCATCACACCTTTTAAGGCCGCTGAAAACCTTGACGCACTTTCCCCACAGGAAAGCGCGAACATGGATGCTTTCTTCGACCCAAACAAGGAAGTACCGCTTCTGACCGCCATCCAGATGCTTGGCAGGCTCGCCAAGCTCAATATCCTGATTGACCCCAAGGTCAAAACCGGCGGAACGCGCCAGGTCGGGACAAACATCATTGAACTGCCGCCCGTCGCCACCAACACCGTTTCACTCTCCAGCTATGGGGGAGTTTCCCCGCATCAGGCTTTGGAAGCGGTTTTGAACAACTTCGGACTGGTGCTGATTACTGATCCTCGAACTCAATTTTCCCAGGTTACCTTCCGTGATCCGGCTGCCAAGGAGCCAATGTACACCTATGTCATTCGCCTCGAATACAGCAGTGTCACAAATATCGTTGATCTCATTCAGGCCACTTTCCCCACAAGCCGCGTTCGCGCTGACCATCGCACCGCCCAATTGGTTTTGCTCAGCACGCAGAAAGAATATGAATCGATAACAAACTTGATCTGGCAATTGGACACTCCCACACGTCAGGTCCTCATTGAGGCCCGCTTCCTCGAAACTTTCCAAAACCCCAAATCGCTCAAGGGAATCGATTGGACAGACACGCTCCAGGGACAACGGTTTACTTTTGGCAATGGTACAATCAGCGGTGGCACCACCGATACAACCACTACCAGAAGCCCTGGTGCCACCACAACCACCGTCCTGCCCAGCGGACGTGTCGTTCAGAGCACTTCTCCTTCCAGCACGACCTCGGAAAAAACTTCCAGCACCATTACCGATTTCTCCAGCACAGCAGTCAGCTTGAGCACTGCTGGCGGTTTCAATCCGAGCACCGCCTTCCTCAATGCCCAGGGAGTAAACGCAGTGCTTTCATTCCTCAACAGCGAGTCCGACACAAAAGTGCTCGCGACTCCACGTGCGGTGACTCTGGACAATATGGAAACCCGTCTCGAAGTGACTCGTTCCATTCCAATCTTCGATGCCAGCGAAGGCATCGGGCAGGCAGGCACCACGGTTTCCAGCACCAAACCAAATTATACCAATATTGGTACCATCCTTCTCGTCACTCCTCGAATTACCGGTTCCAATGTCGCCTTGCGAGTCCGTCCTGAAATCAGCCGGGTTGAACCCACTCCTTCACGGAAAATTGTCGCGGGCAAGGTCAACGAAGCGGACATTTTTGCATCAAGCAAAATCGATACTTCAGTCTTGATCCCCAGCGGCAACACCCTCGTCATGGGTGGTTTGATCAGCGATTCAACCTCCAAAGGTTATTCCAAGGTGCCTTTCCTCGGTGATATTCCTCTCCTTGGTTATGCCTTCCGCAGGGAAAGCAAGGAACGGTCAAAAGCCAACTTAATTATTTTTGTGACTCCGACGATTGTGGAAGGAGAGGATTTCCAACCTTACCGGACGGATTTCCTGAATACAAAAATGCCTGAACATTCACCAGTCGAAGTTGATTTCAAGGATAGCGGCAAACCGGCCGAATGGGACAAAAACAAAAAGAAACAAGCTTCAGACGAAAACGCATTTTAACCGTTTTCAGAATGGAGAATTATGTCCTTACACTCTAAATCTCAAAAGAGACCCACCACGCCCCGTGGCTGGCAGTCTCGGCTTCTCTCACTACTCATTGCATTGATTGCCTTCGGCTTCGTCGACAATGCAACGGCGCAGCAGGCCACCACCAATGCCACTGTCTCAACCATCGCTGGCGCTTTTGCCGGGTTTGTTGATGGTGACAATACCGTGTCCCAGTTCAATGGGCCGCAGGGAATCGCATTCGCCCTGAACGGGAATCTCTACATCGCTGACAGCAATAATGACGCGGTTCGCCGCCTTACTCCCGGCGGCAATGTGGTCGAAACCGTGGCGCAGCGCATTGAAAATGGGATTTCACTTCTAGATAACCCCGTGGCCATCGCCGTCAGTTCCACGCTTGGCATCTATGTCGTCAACCAGGGTTCGGGAACTGTTCTCAAACTCAACACCACTGGCGATCAGGAACGGGTCATCGAAACCGGGTTTAGCTCGCCAACCGCCGTGGCTGTGGATGCCCAGGACCGTATTTACGTCGCGCACCTCACCGGATTGGTTCGGGTATACGAGAACGATACATTCATCCGCAGTTTTCAGGTCGCGGGTGCAACAGGTTTGCGAGGCATTGCGGTAATGGAAGATTCCACCATTGTCGTCAGCGACTCATTGCAACATACCGTTCGCTTCCTGAATTCTGATGGTTCAGAACGGCAGACGGTCGGCATGCCTGGTTCAGCAGGAATGGTGAATGGCGTGGGGCGCTCAGCCCGTTTTAATCAACCGTGGCAAATTGCGCGTGGTACCGGCGGCAGCGTCGTCGTGGCGGATCGTGGCAATCACCGGGTCCGGTTGATCAGCGGTGGTGGCAGCGTGAACGTACTCTACGGCATCAATCCAGCAGCCTGGGAAAACCTATCGGACCCCAGCATTTTTCCTGGTTGGGCGGATGGAAGCGTTGCAGTTGCGGAAGTCAGGGATCCCGTCGGGGTCACGGTTTCCACCAATGGAACGGTTTATGGCACAGAATTTTTCTATCATATTGTTCGCCAGGTCAGCGGCTTGACCTTGCCGACAAACGTGGTGAACACGAACATCTTCATTGTCGATGTTCCAGTCATCACCCCCTCTTCCGGATTGTTCACCACCGGCGTGGTGGTGCAGGTGACAAGCGGCAACTCCACCAATGGTTTGCTCAGTCCATTGTCCCAGGTTTACTACACCATCGACGGGTCAAACCCTACGCCTGACAACGGAATCAGGGTGCCGGTGGAAAATGGCCGCGCCGTCATCACCTTCACCGATTTCGTGGACCTCAATACTCTTCGCGTTTCAACCTATGGTCCGAATGGGGAATTCGGTGGAACTGTCCAGGGGGGCCAGGTTGCCTTGCCTCGTCCGGCCTTCACTCCCAACACAGGCTATTCTTTCACCAACGTCAACCTCGTTGTTTATAATACAAACGCTCCGGGAGGACTTTTCCCTGCTGGCACTCGGTTATTTTACACTTTGAACGGCCTCTCCCCGCAACTGACAGATACTGAAATTCCAATCGTTAACGGTTTGGGCAGGATTGTTTTGACCGCTCCGGTTGACTTGTCAGCCCTTCAGGTGCGGGCATTCATCGGGACAATCGGCAGCGAAATCGCTACAGGCAGTCCCGGTGGAATTGCGCCGGTCCGGATCAGTTTCGGGTTTCCTTCCGGCGAAGCTTCGAGCGTGTTTATTGCAGCTCCCGGCCAGCGGTTCTTTGCCCCGGTGACCTTAAGCAACGCCCCCCGTGCCACCATGTATGGTTTGCAGTTCAACCTTTCAATCACCAACCTGCCCGGCTCCCCCGCTGGCGCTTATTCACCTGGTTTCGAATCGATGCTGGTTGAGGTCCTGCCTCGCGGTAACAGGATTATTCCGCCCCAAACATTCGAATTCTCAACGGCTTTCCTCTCCAACATCGTGGTTGTCACCCCATCCGGCACAAACATCAGCACAGTGACCAATTATGTCCTGACATTCCGCGACCTCCTGTTCACCAACACCGCAGCCAATCTTTTGGGAGTCGGCTGGCTGGAACGCGCTACCTTCACCAACCTCTATAACACCAAAAACCAGGACCTCATCTCCTATTCACAGGCACACGACACACTCTTTCTGAATGCCAATGGACAGGTGGTCCTCGGCGGTTACTCATTTGTTTTGCCACCAACCGCTGACGCAAGCGACACTTACCAGATCAGGATCGGCCGCCCTTCAGGGAATTCGGATGGGGTACGCGAAGATGTCTTCATCGAGGCTCCGGATGGTTCAAACACCAATATTCCCATCCGTGCCGTACAAACCATCACCATCGGGGAAATCCGCTACACCGTAGGGGACGCCGCGCCTTTCCGCTGGTTCAACGCCGGGGACTTCGGCAATGGTCAGATCCTTAACAACGACATGGAGCAGTTGCATCAAACCATTATTTACGGCGTGAATTCACCGCCTCCAGGCAGCGATTTTTACGATACCATGGACACCTGTTGCGTGACCACCAATGGAGTTGATGTTTCCGCAGCTCCCTTGCTCGATGGAAATGACACCATCATCAACTCCATCGGTTTCGGGGACGGGATCCTCGATATCCTCGATTTATTCGTCAATTTCCGGCGCTCCCTCGACCCCACGCTTGTCTGGTACGAACGTTACTGGAGCGGCGGAGTGCGCCGGGCAAGTGTGGTGCCCAATATTTTCCGCCAAAGCGTCTCCCGTCAGTCGGACGTTTCACTGGTCGGACCGGCATTGTCACCAATTCCTCCAGGCGCTGAACAGCCGCATGTCACCTTCGTGGCCGGAAACACTCACGCTCCGCAGGGCGGCGTTGCTCGTGTTCCAATCTATGCTCAAATCGAAGGGCCCTACCCAATCCGTGGGTTGCACCTCAATCTCGAGGTCCAGTCCATTGATGTGCCCGTTGAATTAACGGAAAATTTGCGTTTCATTCCAAACCCGGTTCTCGGCAATCCCACATTTGGCGGTGCTGCCACACGCACGCTTTACGGCGCAGCCTGGATGAATCTCAATACAGCCGGGTTGACCGGCACAAATCTCGTCGGCACGCTCGAAATTCCAATTCCAAGCTATGCTGATCCAAATTGTGCTCTTCGGGTTCACATCAAGGCAGTTTCAGCCACGCCGGATGGGCTCTATCGCATTCCTGCCTCCAGCAAGGATGCCGTCGTTGTCATGAGCAACCGCACGGCTCTCGGTTGGAACGATGGCATCACGGATCAGTGGCGTATCCAGCATTTCGGTTCCTTGATCAACATTCTTTCTGCTGCCTCAGCCGATGCGGATGGAGATGGAATGTCCAACATGGAAGAATTTAAGGCAGGGACACTACCCACCGATCTTGCCTCTGTCTTCAGGATGATCGCTGCCCGGAAACAAAGTGGCGACAAACCGGTCACGCTCCGCTGGCCAAGTGCCCAGGGAAAACAATATCGCATCGAGGCCGCTTCCTCGTTGAACTCGACCAATTGGATCACCATCCAGCAATCCGTCACAGGCAATGGAAACGAAATGGAATTCGAACCGCCTGCCGATGGTGACGTTCAATTTTATCGAGTTGTGCTGGTGGAGTAACAAATAAATCCGTTCTCTTTCTTTCAAAGCCGGGGGTTTGCCCCGGCTTTTTTCTGCCTGCGATTGTTTCTCTGGCCGCCCCGCAGTAAAAGGAACCTGTGCGCGTTGTCCTGCACATTGATATGGATGCCTTCTTTGCTGCGGTTGAGCAGCGGGACCATCCGCAATTCCGCGGCAAACCCGTCATTGTCGGCTCCCCTCCGCATCAACGCGGCGTCGTATGTGCCGCAAGTTATGAAGCTCGCAAATTCGGTGTCCGCTCTGCCATGCCCAGCTTCACCGCCGGACGGCTCTGTCCCAAAGGAATATTTGTTCGCCCCCGGATCGATGTTTACCGGGAGGAATCCCATTGGATCATGGAGATTCTCGCTTCCATTGGGGGGCCCATGGAAAAAATGTCCATTGATGAAGCCTACCTTGATCTTTCTCAAATCGTGCAGGGAACAGAGCATGAAAGACGCCTCTATGATGCGGTGCCAATCGCCCGTGAGCTAAAAAGAAAAATTTACGAATCACGGAAATTGACCGCAACCGTTGGAATTGCCTCGAACAAATTTCTTTCCAAATTGGCCAGTGATTTCCAGAAGCCGAACGGCCTCACCCTTGTTCCTGAACGGGACAAGGTCCAATTTCTGCGCCCCCTTCCGGTTCGTGCAATTCATGGGGTTGGAAAAGTCACGGAAAAGGTCCTCAACTCTGCCGGTCTTTTTACGATCGGTGACATTCAGGATTTCACTGGAAATCTTCGGGCCCTCGCGGGCTCATGGGCGGACAGCCTCCGGCAATACGCCTTTGGAAACGATGACCGCCCTGTTGAACCGGGAGAGACCATCAAAAGCATCAGCAGCGAAGAAACCTTTGACCGGGACACGGAAGATCGTGCGAGGCTCCGCTCCTGCCTGAAACAGCAGGCGGAGGAACTGGCTGAAAAATTGAAACGCAAACGAATTGCCGCCACCACAGTTCAGGTGAAACTTCGCTACAGCGATTTCACCACTCTGACCCGGCAGATTTCCCTGGAGGAACCAATCTCTGAACAGAAGGAAATTTATCGTCTCGGCTGTCATCTCCTAGGAAGGGAGCGGCTGGTCAATCGTCCTTTGCGTCTCCTCGGCTTGGGAGTGAGCGGGCTGCGGGACGCTGTCGGAACCGAGCAACTCAAACTCCCTTTTTGATCACTCCCGCAGTTATCACTTGCCGCAATCGCTCCTTCAGGAGTAACTCAATCCATGATTTGGCGGATTCTATTTGCGTTCGTTGTTTGCTTTTCCGTCGCAAAAGCTGCCCCGCCTGAAACATTCTCCATCGCCACCTATAACCTCGAAAACTATCGTCTCGATTCACGCCCGCAGTTGCAGGCGAAAACCCCCGAGTCCCGCGCCAGGGTCCGGGAACATCTTTTGACCATCTCTCCGGATGTTCTCGCGCTTCAGGAAGTGGGAAATCTGGAGGCCTTGCAGGAATTGCGTGAGACCCTTAAAACCAATGGCCTCGAATTTCCCTACTGGGGCCTTGTCCATGCCGCCGACCGCGAACGACATGTGGCCCTCTTGAGCAAATTTCCCATCGTGCAATTTCGTCCCCACACAAACCTGAATTTCCTGTTGAACGGTCGCCGGTTCCAGATGAACCGCGGAATCGCCGAAGCGGAAATCGAGGTAAATCATGGATATCGATTCAGGCTGTTGAATGTGCATCTCAAAAGCCGGCTGGATTCCGCCCTCGCGGATGAATCCGAACTGCGGTTTGAGGAAGCGGTCCTGCTCCGGGAACGAGTCAATGAATTGCTCAAGGAAAACCCCAGGGTAAATCTCGTTGTCCTCGGCGATTTGAATGATGACTGGAATTCCCGCCCCCTCCGTCAGGTGATAGGTCGGGGCAAATCAAAACTGATTGATACACGTCCATCAGAACAAAATGGCGATGGCCTCACTTCTCGAAACGTCGCCTGGACCCATTTTTATGCCAAACAGGATATCTACAGTCGCCTCGATTACATTTTATTGAGCAGCGGCATGGCGAAGGAGTGGCAATCGCCGGGTTCCTATGTCTTCACCGCTGCCAATTGGGGTTTGGCTTCCGACCACAGACCTGTGGTTGCCATATTTCTTGCAAAGGAACAACCGTGACCAGTTCAGATAAACTGGCAACACGGATCCTGATAAGTCTTGGAGTGGGAATTGTCGCTGGCCTGCTCATTCGCGGCCTGGGTCAATTCTGGCCTGGTATCCTGCCCCCCGCCCGCTGGGTCGCCACCGAGGTATTGGATCCCCTGGGTCAGATTTTTCTCCGCCTCCTTTTCATGGTCGTTGTTCCATTGGTGTTCGGTTCTCTGGCATTGGGCGTCACCCAACTTGGCCGGCTGGATCGACTCGGGCCACTCGCCGGAAGAACGTTCCTGTTTTTTTTAATCAATATGGCAATCGGCACGGCGCTGGGGTTGCTGATCATGAACCTGGTGCGGCCCGGAGAGTGGATCGATGAGGCGACCCAAAAAGCGATGCTGACGGAATTTGGTGGCAGTGCCGCGACGATTGTTGAAAAAAAGGAAAGCACTGCCATCGACCTCAATGTCATCGTGGATATGTTCCTGCCGCGGAATTTTCTCCAGGCCGTCGTCAATTTTCAGGTATTGCCGCTGATTATTTTTGCCCTTTTGGTTGGCGCAGCCGGAACAACCTTATCAGCTGAGCGAAGAGCCAGATTGATCGAGGGACTGGAACTGCTTAACGAACTCATGACCCGGCTTGTCCATCTGGCGCTCCTCCTCGCTCCATTTGCGGTTCCCGCCATGATTGCCTCCGTCATCATCAAATTCGGTTTCGGCTTTTTACAATCACTCTCCATCTTCCTCGCAGCGGCCCTTCTGACCATTGCATTGCATTTGTTCGGCACCATGTCATTGCTCCTGAAAATGTTTACCAGAAGATCACCCCGCCTTTTCTTTCGCGCCATTCGCACTGTCATCGTGACGGCATTCTCAACCAGTTCGAGCAACGCCACATTGCCCACGACCATTCAGGTTTCTCGGGAGCGATTGGGCATTTCAGCCAGCACTGCTGGATTCGTTTTGCCATTGGGTGCCACGATGAACATGAGTGGTACCGCGTTGTATGAAGGATGCGTTGTGCTCTTTATTGCCCAGGTATATGGAGTGCCGGTCAGCCTGTTTCATCAACTATTTCTCCTCACCATGGCCGTTCTAAGTGCAGTTGCTGTGGCTGGAATTCCCGGCGCTTCCCTTCCGTTGATCGTCGGTTTGCTCGCCACGCTGGGCATTCCTCCGGAAGGCATTGCCCTCGTTCTTGGAGTGGACCGCATTCTTGACATGGCCCGCACCACATTGAATGTCGCAGCAGACGTGGTCACCGCCTGCATTGTGGATGAACAAGTCGGCCAGGTCAGCCCCGCGGAATAATCGGTGGCTGGCTTGGAGTGGAACTGCCCCCAAAATACCACCAGTTCGAGCGAGCATCATTTGTCCCGAACCGTGTCGCCGCATAGCTTTTTAAAGTGTCGTAAATGCGCGAGTAAGCAATGCCTCCCAGGACCACGTTGATCACGAGTGATGGAATGCAGCAGAACTGAAGGAAGGTCGGCAGCACAAGCGTAAGCCCCAATGTTTTGAAAATCGCGCGCGTCAGGGTCTGTTCCCTCAAGCCAAGCCACATTCCCACGAGCGCAATCGAAGCCACGTCCACCAAAAAGCCAATCTGGAACATTCCCACCAGAAATAGCTGCAGCAGCGAATCAAAATTCCCCTGACTCAGATCGGCCATGATTGAAAAAATATTTGCCAGAAGTTGCCATCCACACAGCAGAAACACCGGAAGCCCAAAAATCCGCAGCAGCGCCAATATCTGTCCATTGACCACCTGGTTCAAGCGGAGTGGAGTGACCAGCCAAAGTTCAATCGCTCCGGTTTCCCGCGCCTGGGCAAACGGAGTGCAGGCCTGAATCACCAGCCACACCTTCAGCGCCAGGCTCGTAATCACAACCAGCACGTTGCTGCCCACTGCGCCTGATTCAAAATAAAGCAACGGTGTGGCAATCAGGACGATCAGGAGGGAAAAACTCCAGCTGAGTCGGGTCTGTTCAGGCTGTCGGCTGGAAAGCCATAAAATGGGATTCACCGCCAGCATCTTTTTCCGAAATGCCGCTCGTTTTATTGCGTGGTCCTTCCGGAAAATGTTGCTTTGCTCCGGAGATTGTACCCCCCGTTCCTGCCATGAAAATCGAATGCTTCGCGCCGCCAGCGCAATCATCCCCCAGCCAAACACCTGCCCGGCAGCGATTGAGATCCAGTAAGCCCGGACATTCCCCAGATAGCTGCCCTCATCCACCAGACTCATGCTTGTAAGTGGAGAGAGGCTGCCAATCCATAAGGAAACAGAGTCTTGTCCAAGGCGCTGGGTAATCAGCCGAAGAATGAAGGGAACTACCGTTAGCGAGGTCAATGCCACAAAAGTCAGACTGATTGCGATATGTGCTCGGCGGGTTAAAGCGGAAACCCCGATCCCCACTCCCAGCGATAAGAACAACGCGTTCAACATCACGAGGACCATCCGGAAAAATTCCCCCCCTGTGACACCCCCAAGTAACAGCGCAATTGCCAGGACCGGGAAAAATGACAAAAGGCTGTGGAGTGAGCGCACCGCAATCGCCGATAATTTGCCGAGTACAATATCAAAGCCGTTCAGGTCCGTGAGAAACATCAAGCCCAGCGTCCCTTCCCGTTTTTCCGCGCTGATGCAATCTGCGGCATGCCTCATCCCTTCCAGAAGGGAGAAAAGAAAGGCGAGGGTCCCCATCGTCATAAAGAGCGCCGAGCCACTGAAACGGGGGGCAGCATTGAAAGCAGCCAGCAGCAGAAAAAAGGAGGCAAGTAACACCCCGAACAGCGCGACCAGCACCCGCCGCCGGTAGGTGCTTGTCTTCCGGGAGGCAACCCTTAACTCACGTTCAATGACCGGCAGCATGGGAGCGAACTGTTCTGGTCTTTCCAACGCCTGGTGAAAACATGCACGCGCACGATGCCACACACTTCGCAATCCGCACAGTTTCTTTCCACCTTTTCAAAAAGCTTATGGCTCGATATTCTTGCTGTGATGATTCTCAAGCCTGGCGAAAAAATACACGTTATTCATCGACGCAATTACGATAAAGACCAGCATCGGCATTTCATTGGTGTCGTTGATGCTTATGAAGGAGGCATCGCGCGGGTTTCCGGCCATACTTACACCGTGGATACAACCACTTTCAAATTTCTCCGTAGGCCGGAACTTCGCACCCGGATCATCGCCCTCGCCAGCGATGTGCTGATCAACATCATCCCCACCTCGGTTGACCTTGAGAAAATTACTTATAGGCAGGAGAAAAAAGCAGTCCGAGTCACTGATGGCAGCGATTGGCACCTCGACCTGAGCGAGTTTACCTGGAAATAATGACCGGTTTTTTTGCGGCCAAAGTAACCGACCTGCCACCGGGGCAGACACTTAAATTTCGATTCGTCAGGGAAGGAATCAGGCGCGAAGGGTTCCTGGCAAATTTCAACGCAACCATCGTCGCTTATGAAAATGTCTGTCGCCACGTTCCGGTGACATTGGATTACGGGGATAATCGCTTCTTTGAAAAATCCGGGAATTATTTCATTTGCCAGACTCACGGCGCGATTTATGAACCGTTGACCGGGTTGTGTGTGCGTGGCCCCTGCGGCGGAGCCTCCCTGAAAAAGATCGAATTCGAGCTGCGCGGCGGCGAGATCTGGATTTTGGAGGAGGCGCTGGCGGTTTGAATCTGAGCTAAAGGAGAATTCCTTCCCCAATCAGCAGCGTGGGGATGTTTTCGCGAATCGGGTAAAGAACAGACCGGTCCTCTCGAATCAATCCCCCCTCGATCTCCTGCTCAACCGTGCTGCCATTTTTATTTTTTATCGACCGCGAACGAATCCGTTGGTTCACCTGCTGGATCATCTCAGGTGACGCGAGTTCCAGCTTCTGCATTGAATCCGGACAGCGAAGAATGGCGAGCAGTTCAGGTTTCATTGTGGTGAAGCAGGGGAGCGGCAGCTTCAACAGCTGCCTGATAAACTTGTTTGAAAGGCAGGCCGCTCTGCTGTGCGACTTGCTGGCAGGAGCGAAACTCCGGCGACGCTTGAATGACCTTCCCATCGAGAGTGCCAAGCTTGATTTCAACCTCGCCATATCGCGTTTTTACCAGGCGCGATTCGCGTCGTAATTTCCGGCGTTCATAAATCGTGCGACGCACCCCAAACGTGGAGGTTTCCTTTAAAATCAGTTCCGAGAACCGGTCCGCCTCAGATGACTCGCATAACAGCGACAAGAGCACCCCCGGTCGATTTTTTTTCATCTGGATCGGCGTGTAGAAAACATCCAGTGCACCGGCTTCCATGCTGGTCTCCATGAAACTCCCAAGCATTTCCGCCGGGAGATCATCCAAATTCGTTTCAATCAACGTGACGTTGTCTGTCTCCCAATCCAGCGTTGCTGTTGAACTTGTTTTGATCATTCCGAGGACGGCCCGAACCAGGTTGGGCCGGGTTTTATTGTCCCGGGTTCCAAGGCCAAAACCAATTTTCTCAGGAACAAAATTTGATAACGGGCCAAACCGTTCAACGAACTCCGCAAGAATCGCTGCGCCGGTGGGAGTCACCAGTTCGTGAGGCTCTTCACACTGGGTGACCGCGATTCCTGCCGCTCCGAGAATTTCCAGGGTGGCAGGAGCGGGAATCGGAAACCGCCCATGAGCGCAATTAACCCAGCCGGTTCCTTCAATGACCGCGCTTGCCTCAACTCTCGGTTTTCCCAGCAATTCCATGCAGATGCATGCGCCAACAATGTCCACGATTGAATCGACCGCGCCAACCTCATGGAAATGAACCTGTTCAGGCGGCTGGCCGTGAATCTTCCCTTCCGCCTGGGCAATCCGTTCAAAGATTCGAACAGCTTTTCCGCGCACAAAAGGTGACAGTGCGCTCGCGTTGATCAACATCCTGATCTCACTGAAACTCCGCCCATGAGCATGCTCTTCGTGTGAATGAGCCGGACCATGAGAATGTCCGAGGGGGTTGAGGATTTGATTAATTTTTCCATGGGAATGCCCGTGATGATGCCCCAGATCGGAATGAGAATGAGAGTGGGAATGAGAATGCTCATTTTCCAGGTGAACATCAAATTTTGTTCCGGAAATCTGTTGCTTTGTCCCTCGCGCAACATGCAGGTGATACCCACTTACCCCCAGTTTCAACAGCTCTGCTTCAACGGCGCTGAAGGAGACCCCAAGATCGAGCATGGCCCCAATGAACATATCGCCGCTGAGCCCGCTAAAAATGTCCAGGTAAAGCGTTTTCATGGAATCCTGCCGCTGTTCGCCAGCGCATTGATCTGGCTTGCGGCGAAACCAGCGCCGAAGCCGTTATCGATATTCACCACAGTCACCCCGCTGCCGCAACTGTTCAGCATCGCCAGCAAGGCAGCCAATCCTCCAAAATTTGCGCCATACCCAATGCTGGTGGGCACTGCGATGATCGGGCGGCTTATCAATCCAGCGACCACGCTCGGAAGCGCACCTTCCATTCCCGCAACCGCAACGACAACATGAGCCGCACGTATGGCCGGGAGTCGGCGGAACAATCGATGAATGCCAGCCACGCCCACATCATAAATACGCGTGACCATGTTGCCCATGACTTCAGCAGTCACAGCGGCTTCTTCAGCTACAGGAAGGTCGCTTGTTCCGGCAGCGAGAATGACAATTTCTCCCGCTCTCTTCGGGAGCGGCCCGGATTCAATCGTGACGCAGCGCGCCTGTTCATGATGCACTGCTGCGGGAAATTCCTTCAGGAGAAGGGTGACAGCCTCGGGCCCTACCCGCGTGACAAGGACCCGTGAATTATGAGCCAGGATTTCACGCGCAATTTTTAAAATCTGGTCCGGCGATTTGCCGGAGCCAAAAATCACTTCGGGAAAGCCGGTGCGGGCGGCGCGCTGGGTATCCACCGCGGCAAATCCGAGGTCAACCACCTCATCCGCGAGGAGCAATTTTGAAGCCTCGTCGAGGGAAACCGTTCCTGCCTTGTACTGTTCCAGTATTCGCCTGGTTTGCTCTGGATTCATGTTTACCTCGTGGCCCGGCCTAGCATACTGGCTGCATGGATGACGCAGCCCGGCAGGAATTGGAAAGTAAACTGGCCCATCTCGAGTACCTTTTTGACCAGTTGAATGAAGTGGTCATTCAGCAGGGGAAAAAAATCAGCCGTCTTGAAACGGAACTGCAAAGCGCGGCTGCCTCCCTTCAGGGCATTGAACTGGACCGGGTTCGGAACAATCAGCAAAAGCCGCCGCATTACCAGTAACCTTGTTGATTGGGCGGTTTTCAAGCTAACTGATTTTGCTGATCAGGAGCGGCAGCAGGTCGCTGAGTTTGATTCGTTCCTGTTTCATCGTGTCGCGATCCCGCAAAGTCACTGTATCGAGTAACTCCGGTTTTTCGCCGAGCGTATCGAAATCGATGGTCACCCCGAACGGAGTGCCCGCTTCATCCTGTCGGCGATAACGTCGCCCGATGGCACCGGCTTCATCATAAAAAACGCTCATGTGGGGACGAAGAAGGTCGCGCACTTCAAGAGCTTTTTTCACAAGTTCCGGCTTGTTCTTGAGCAGCGGGAAGACACCCACTTTCACCGGCGCGATCCTGGGATGAAACTTCATCACCACGCGTGTTTCAGTCACCCCTTTTTCATCAGTGACCTCCTCTTCATTGTAAGCCTTGCAGATAAGGGCGAGGATCAGCCGGTCCACTCCGGCGCTGGGTTCGATGACATGTGGCACGTACCTGGCTTTTGCCTCTTCATCGAAATATTCCATCGATTTGCCGCTGAATTTCTGATGCTGGGTCAAATCAAAATCGCCGCGTGCAGCGATCCCTTCCAGTTCCTGCGTGCCAAAAGGAAATTTGTAGAGAATATCCACAGTGGCTTTGGCGTAATGGGCGAGTTCCTCCTTTTTCTGCCAGTAAAAATCAAGGGAATCGCGGTCCAGCCCGATGCTCTCGTACCAGCGGACACGTTCCTCGACCCAATATTTATGCCATTCATTCCAACCCCAGTTCGGTTGCGGGCTTCCTGAAGAGATGGAGGGGTCAGGCTGGGATTTTTGGCTGATTTCATCCGGCTTGATGAAAAATTCCAGTTCCATTTGTTCGAACTCGCGGGAGCGGAAGGTGAAATTCCGGGGATTGATTTCGTTGCGGAAGGCTTTTCCGATCTGGCAGATGCCAAACGGGACTTTTTGTCGCGACACATCAAGGACGTTTTTGAACTGGGCAAAAATGGCCTGGGCTGTTTCGGGGCGGAGATAGGCCACGTTGTCCTCGCTTTCGACGGGGCCAACGTAGGTCTTGAACATGAGATTGAACGGTCGCGGCTCGGTGAGGAGACTGCCGTTCTCCGGGTTATAGCGGGTGGTTCCCTTTGCTTCCTCGGTTCGTTCTCCGAGAAGCAGGGGGGTGGCGAGGCCGCGGGCGGTGTAGAATTGTTTGGCGATCTTTCGCGCGGAATCGGGGTGTTTGCCGGGGGCGAGGAGGACGGAGTAAGGTTCCTTTGCTTCCTTGCCAGAGGTTTCATCCCTGGCTCCTTCGAAGGAATAAATGATTCCGTCCTGCGGATCGACCTGGTCTGCGCGGAAACGTTTTTTGGTGAGCAGACAGTCAACCATCGGGTCGCTGAAAGTCGAGGTATGGCCGCTGGCTTCCCAGATTTTAGGATGCATGATGATGGTGGCTTCAAGGCCGACGATGTCATCGCGAAGGCGGGTCATGGAACGCCACCAGAAGTCCTTGACGTTGCGTTTCAGCTCAGCGCCGAGCGGACCGTAATCCCAGAAGCCGTTGATTCCCCCATAAACTTCAGAGGATTGGAAGATGAAGCCGCGTCGTTTGCACAACGACACGATCTTTTCCATGAGTTCATTCGATTTCGGTTCGGCCATAAAGGGAGGGAGTTTTTTCCTTCACTGACTTAATGTCAAGGAAGGTGGAATAAAAGGGTAGTGGGATGGAGCGGGAGAAGTGGGAATTGGTCGTGTGACGCCTGTGAAGTGGGAATTCCCACTTTGTCCTGCTGGATAAGGCCGATGGGGGCCTTAGAAATGGTCAACCGGGAATTCCCAGAAGGGTGATGGAGTGTTTGGGGGGTGTTTGTAAGTGTCTTGTAATTAGGTGATTGCGGTTAAATTTGTGTTGAGAATTGGGTGGGAAGGATGAGAGGAACTGGGAACAAGTGGGAAATGGAAGGGGTCGTTCCGGGGATGGATTGTGGGAAGGGAGGCGGGAAGAAGTGGGAAATAGTGAAACGTAATTAAGGATTTGCTTAATTAAGGGAATGCTTAAATAAGCGGACGCCAGCAGACCTGATCTAGAGAAAGCCGGGGTTTTGGTGATACTCCCCAGGGGATTAGTCGAGGGCAGGCAATTCCGAAGAGGAGCGACGCAAGGTTCCGGTCACGACCGCAGCCATCGCGGCACCAGCACTGCCGAACGACACCGCGATCACTGCGGCGAGACCGCGGATGAAGTCTGCGCCGATAGCAAGAGAAAGAAGATACCAACCCAGCGCGCCTGCAACAATGAGTGCGGCGAGAAAAAGCAGGTAACCGAGCGCGACTCCGGGCCAGTGAACCACCTGTTGACCATTCCTGGTGCCGACGAAGATGAGATTATGTTGGTGAACAAGCTTCATGTGTTTGGATACGTGTGTCCTGGATTGCTTGAGCAGCGCCTAACAGATTTCCGATTCTCGCTACCATTGGCGACTCTCGTCATACCAGGTATGTCGTAAAATGAGTTTATTCCTTTGGTGGTTTATTCCGTTCCTGCCGTGCCCGCCTTACCAACGCAGCAATGACAAAAACCACGACAATGATAATAACTGCTTTCATCTCTAACTTCTGGTCCTGAATCTTCGCGCAAGCCTTACCCAGACGGACACCCAAGCGCATGATCGTATCGCAATGCACCCCCCAGGATCAAGAGCAGTATATGGGTTGTGGTGTTGAGTTCCTCTTTCGCTTTGCTCCTGTTGGGATTAGGATTGGCGAATGCCAGTGGGAAACGGTTTGCTAAGCCTTGAGAATGTCACCAAGAGCTTTGGAGCGGTGGGTGATGCCTCGAAGGTCGAGATATTAAATGGGGTCAATCTTAGGGTTGAGCCGGGGGCGACTGTGGCGATCATCGGGCCCTCGGGTTCGGGGAAAAGCACTTTGCTGAACATCATCGGGACCCTGGACAAGGCGACTTCCGGAAGCGTGGAGTTCGAAGGAAGGGAACTGACGTTCCTTTCGGCGGATGAACTGGCTGCTGTGCGGTCCCAAAATATCGGTTTTATTTTTCAAGGGCATCATTTGCTGCCTCAATGCACGGTTTTCGAAAATGTGCTTGTTCCCACTTTGGCGAATCCAGCCAACCAACCTGGGGTGGCAGCGGAAAGGGCGCGGAAGCTTTTGGAGAGGGTGGGTCTGGGAGCGCGCCTGAATCACAAGCCGGGGCAGCTTTCGGGCGGGGAAAGGCAACGAGTGGCGGTGGTCCGTGCGCTGATCAATAAACCGAAATTGCTTCTGGCCGATGAACCGACCGGGGCGCTGGATCGGGATTCGGCGGAAAATCTGGCGACGCTGCTCCTGGAGTTGAACCGGGAACAGAATGTAGCGCTTGTGCTTGTGACGCATGCGCGAGACCTGGCGTTCAAGATGTCGCGGGTGCTTGAGCTTCAGCGGGGAACCCTGGTGCAGGTGGAGGCAGAATGCCCCTTTGGACACTGGCCGTGCGCAGCGTGGCTTATTACGCCCGCAGTCATCGGGGGACCTTTGTGGGGGCGGGGGTGGCGGCGGCGGTTTTGACCGGGGCGTTGGTGGTGGGGGATTCAGTCCGGGAGAGCCTTCGATGGCTGGCCCTGCTGCGATTGGGGAGGGCTGATCTGGCGATTGCCTCGGGTGACCGGACCTTTCGCCATGCCCTGGCGAATGAGGTTGGAAAAAAAATTCAAGGAAAGAGCGCAGCGGCGTTGCAACTGCCAGCGGTGGCCATCGCGACTGAAACAGCTTCCCGGGCAAACCAGGTCATTGTTTTTGGGGTGGATTCGAATTGGTGGGGGATGGCGCATGCACCCTTTTCGGCAGAGGTTGCGCCGGACGCGGTCTGGTTGAATCAATCGCTGGCCCAGCAATTGAAAGTGAAGGTTGAGGATTCAATCGTGCTGCGGGTGCGGAAGCCTGCGGCGTTGTCGCAGGATGCGCCGTTGTCTCCGGAAGAGGATAATTCCGTGGCGCTGCGGCTTCGGGTGGAGCGGATCCTCGTGCCGGAGCAGGGAGGGAATTTTGCGCTGCAGGGAAGTCAATTGCCGCCGATGAATGCGTTCGTTTCATGGGAGATGTTGCAGGCGCGGACGGGAGCGACGAACCGGGCCAACCTGATGCTGGTGGGTCCAGCGAGCATTGATGCCTCAGGATTGAATTCCGCGATCAAGGAAACATGGCGGCTGGCGGACGCCGAATTGAGTCTTGTTTCGTTGACCAACGCGGCTGGATATGAAATCCGCAGCACGCGTGTTTTTATGGATGCGCTGATCAGAGACGCGGCCTTTGCTGTGCACACGAATGTGTCTCCAGTGCTGACCTATTTCGTGAATGAGATCCGGGTGGGCACCAACAGCACTCCCTATTCGATGATTTCAGCGGTTGAGGAGCCTGTAGTGGAGGAGCCGATGGGATATGCTGATATCATCCTGAACGAGTGGCTTGCGAATGACCTTCAGGCGAAGGCAGGGGACCGGGTGGAACTGAAATTTTATGTGGTTGGAAGCATGAGAGCGCTCGAGGAGAAGAGTGCGATCTGGCATGTGAAACAGATTGTCCCGATTGCCGGGCGAGCCGCTGATCCTTCGCTGATGCCCGATTTTCCGGGGTTGACTGATGCGGAGAATTGCCGCGACTGGGACACGGGCTTTCCGATCAATACGGATGCAATTCGCGACAAGGATGAGCAGTACTGGGACCAGTGGAGGGGGACGCCAAAGGCATTCATCCAGTACGGAAGCGGGGTTCGCTGGTGGGGCAACCGGTTTGGAGATTTAACCGCGCTGCGGTTTTATTCAGAGCGAACGGGGCCGATGACAGCCAGCGAGATTGAGAAGGGACTTTTATCGAAGATAGAGCCGGCTGATGTGGGGCTGGCGGCGATACCGGTCCGTTCGATTGCGCAACGGAGCAGCACGGAGGGACAGGATTTCGGGCAGCTTTTCCTTGGGTTCAGTTTTTTCATCATGCTTTCGGCATTGCTGCTGATGTCGCTTTTGTTCCGGTTCGGAATTGAACAGCGGCGTGTTGAAACGGGAACATTACTGGCATTGGGTTTTCGGCCCGGGCTTGTGCGGCGCAGGCTGCTGCTGGAAGGAGCGGGGCTGGCGGTGATCGGCTCGGCCCTGGGAGTTGTGGCGGGCGCTGTTTATGCACAATTGATGCTGCTCGGATTATCCACGATTTGGAAAAGTGCGGTGGCAGGCTCCTCATTGATCCTGTCTGTGAACCTCAAAACCCTTGGTGTGAGTTTTGTGGCGAGCATTGTTGTCGCCGTGATCACGATCTGGTGGGCGTTGCGCCAGGAGGGGAAGACAGCAGCGCATGAGTTGTTGCAGCCGACCGGTGGCGGCGAAGCAGAGAATTTCGCCCTGTTGGGAAAACGGCGAAAAAGGTCGCTCGTGATCTGTCTTGTGTTAATTGCGCTGGCGATGCTCTGCATGATTTCCGCACCCAGGGGAAGCTCCTCCCAGGCGGGACTTTTCTTTGGCGCGGGCGCGTTGCTGTTGGGAGCGGGGCTGGCATTTTTCGGTTTTTATATCCGGGGGTTGTTAACGGGTGCTCCACCCGAATTCCTGCAGGCATCGGCGCTGGGGGTCCGTAATGTGGCGCGTCGTTTTTCGCGGAGCCGGGCGATCATTGCGCTGCTGGCGAGCGGGACGTTTATTGTGGCGGCAATCGGGGCATTCCGCCTTGAAACGGAGAGTGATTTTTCGAACCGCCGTTCGGGGACGGGAGGGTTTGCGTTGATTGGAGAAAGTTCCCTGCCGGTGGTGCAGGACCTGAATTCCATTTCGGGACAGGAAGCTTATGGATTGAATGCGGCGGCGATGTCCAACGTTTCGATTGTCCCATTCCGGGTCCGGGCAGGGGATGACGCCAGCTGCCTGAACCTGAACCTGCCGATTCGGCCGCGGCTGCTCGGGGTTGATCCGAAAGCGTTGGTTTCGCGCCAGGCGTTCACATTCGCGAGCAGCCTTGCGGTGCCGGAGGGAGCGAGCCCGTGGAGTTTGCTGGAAATGACGAATCTCCCGGCAGGAGTGATTCCGGCGATAGGAGACGCGGCGTCCATTCAATGGGCGATGCGAAAAAAAGTGGGAGACACGATTGAGTATACGGATGAGCGGGGGCGGACCTTTGAGCTCAAGATTGTGGGGGCGGTGGCGAATTCAATTTTGCAGGGGAACCTTGTGATTTCGGAAAAGAATTATATTTCCGCATTTCCCAATGAGAGTGGTTATCGAATGTTCCTGATCGAAACGGCGTCAAACCAGGTGGACACGACGAGCGAAATGCTGGGACGTGCATTGCAGGATGTGGGATTGCAACTGACCCGAAGCAGCGACCGGATTGCCGCCTATAACGAAGTGCAGAACACTTATTTAAATACGTTCCAGGTCCTGGGCGGGCTCGGTTTGTTGATTGGAAGCATTGGACTGGGGATTGTTGTGTTGCGGAATGTGCTTGAGCGGAGGAATGAGCTGGCGTTACTGCAAGCAGTGGGTTTTCGGCGGGGGATGATCCAGAAGCAGATAGTCTCCGAGCATGCATTTTTGCTGGTGAGCGGGTTGTTGCTGGGAATTTTATGTGCCCTGCTGGCGATCCTGCCGAATCTCCTTGCGAGCAACAGGCAGCTGCCGCCGTTTTCACTTTACGTGACTTTGATTGGCATTCTCCTGTTTGGTTTTGTCGCGACCTGGATTGCAGCGCGAATTGCGCTGAAGGGAGAATTACTTAACGCATTAAGAAACGAATAGCAGATGAAACCAGTGAGATCATTGTTTGTTGGATTGATTATTTTCGGAAGCCTTTTCCAGGCAACCGGGCAGGAGGTGAAAATTTATGGGAATGATTTCAGCGCAGCGGCGGTGGATTCGATCCCGGAAGATTTCCTGATTCTGGATGGAGGGTTTGCGGTGAAGGAGGAAGGAGGGAACAAATTTTTTGAACTTCCCGGGGCGCCGCTGGATACGTTTGGATTTCTTTTTGGCCCGACGGCGAAGGAAAACTGGTCTGTCTCAGCACGTGTTCATGGCTCACGAAAAGGACGGAGATTTCCGACTTTCAGCGTCGGCTTGAACGGGCAGGGGGGATACAAATTGCAAGTGAGTCCAGGGAAAAAGGTGATTGAGCTTTACAAAGCGGATGCAGTTTTGACGACGGTGCCTTTTGAATGGGAATCTGACAAATGGACTCACCTTCAGATTCAGATCAAAAAAAATGCCGCCAGCTGGAAGATCGATGGCATGGCGTGGACTGAAGGGACTGAACGTCCATCCCAGCCAATGATTTCGTGGGAGGAGAAAGAAACTCCATCGGGAGGGCGTGCGTATGTGGGCGCTTCCCCTTATTCCACGACTCCGATCCGGGTTGATGATTTGAAAGTGGAGCCGGTGAAGTAGCTATTCGGCGGAGAGGTTTCGGTTTTGCCGACGTTTTTCGTATTCGGCAAGGGCTTTTGGCATGAGTTCGCGGATACGGGCGATGCGGGTGCCGTGGGCAGGGTGAGTGCTCATGAATTCTGGAGGCTGGTTGGCGCTGCCTGCTTCAGCCATCCGTTCCCAGAAACCGATTGCGGCCTCGGGATTGTACCCGGCCCGTGCCATATATAGGAGGCCCATGTGATCGGCTTCGCTTTCATGGTCGCGCCCAAAGGGCATCAAGACGCCGTACTGAGCCCCGGCCCCGAGCAGGCCAAGGATCATGTGGCGTTGCTGGGGGTCAAAATCACCGAGGGAAAAAGAGGCGCCCACCATTGCAGTTTGCATGAGGCTATGCTGAAACAATCGCTGGGAGCCGTGCCTTGCGACGGCGTGGGCCATTTCATGTCCCATGACGGTGGCGAGGCCTTCTTCGGTTTGGGCGATTGGGAGAATCCCGGTATAGACGACAATTTTGCCGCCGGGGAGACAAAAGGCATTCACCTGGGGGCTTTTGACGACGCTGACGACCCATTCAAAATCCCGGGCCGCTTCGCCTGTGACCGGGGCGAGCCGTTCGGCCACACGGCGAACCATGTCTACTTCAGGGCCGGTTTCGAGAACGTCAGCAGTTGCGAGGACCTCCTGAAAACTTTGCATGCCGAGGGCTTTTTCATCCTTGCTTGAAAGTGCCACCCGCGTTTTTTTCCCGGTTTCGGGGTTGGTGAATTTTTCCGCGCCCATGAACTGGAACAGAATGACAATTGCGGCAATGACCAGTGGTATCAGTTTAAATTTCCCCCGCATAAATTTCTCCTCACGGGAAAATCGCACAGGAACCGGTAAATTCAATTTGTGGCAAGTTCATCCTGAAGGAGGAATGAGAACGCTTGATTGACCGGGTGTTTTGAGGTAATCAAGAGCATCCCCGATGAAACCGGCCGAGATCCTGGTGATTGAAGATGATGATCTTCAATACGAGTTGTATGAAGATGCGCTTGCTGCGTACCAATTGAAACGGGTCAGCAGCGGAAGTGAGGCGTTAACAGCCATTTCCCAAAGGCAGCCGAACCTGATCATCCTGGACCATATCCTGGACAAGGGGGACCTGGGACTGGATTACCTTCCTGAACTCAAGGAACTGTTGCCGCATGTGCCGATCATCATGGTTTCAGGGGCTCTGGAGGCGCATCAGCAGATTCATGCGCTGCAAGGCCCGAGGCGGGCGCATTATTGCATCACCAAGCCGGTCGATCTCCGGGAGTTGACGCGAACGGTGGAAACGGCGCTGGCGGAATGCGGGGAAACTGAGGTGCTGAAACAGTTTGAGGCGCTGGAACGTTCCCGAAGGGTGGATGCGGAATTCCTTTTCAGCCGCTCGACGGACAGGTTAAGTCGGCAGGCGGAAATCCGCAGAATGCTGGCCAATTCGACTGATCGGCCAAATATTTCGGCGCTGGCGAGAAAGTTCAATGTGGCGCGACGAACGATTATCCGTGATTTGCAGGAGTTGATCCGCCGCGGGGAATTGCCCGCGGAAATTTTTCCGAAATGGGACCAGCCAACCATCGAGGGGGAACCACAGCCTTAATTTCGAACGCAGCGGAATCCAAGGTCGGACCGCGCGGACATGGGGGGTAACTTCATGCGTGATGCGGGTTTAAACTGGGCGGGTTCATGGCTGGTGAAGGAGCCTCCTCGAATGACTCGCTTGACGATGGCTGGTTCGGCGGGATCGAAGGCGCTGGCCGGACCTTTTGGATTATTCTTTTCAGGGAGAGCGTAGGCTTGGGGGTGGTAGAAGTCCTGGACCCATTCCCAGACATTGCCTGTCATGTCGAGCAGTCCATAGCCATTGGGAATGAATTGAGCAACGGGGGCTGTTCCGCCGAAGCCATCGTCAATGCGGTTGAAATTGGGAAATGCTCCCTGCCATAAATTGGCCGACCATTTCCCGGCGGGGTTTAAGAGGGGCCCCAGGATGAATTCCTGACGATCCAGGCCGCCGCGCGCGGCGTATTCCCACTCTGCTTCAGTGGGAAGGCGTTTGCCGGCCCATTTGGCGTAAGCAGTGGCATCTTCCCAACTCACCTGCACGACTGGATGCTGTTCGAGACTGACGATGGAGGAACCGGGACCGTGTGGATGACGCCATGAAGCGCCGGGAATAAAACGCCAGGAACCGATGTCGCCTGCCTTGGGCATTGAATTTGTCACGAGCACGAAGGAACCGGGCTGGGATGGGGAAGGTGAGTCAGGGTTGCGTTCGGCAGTGGTTTGGTAACCGGTGGCATTGACGAAACGCTCGAATTCGGCGTTGGTGACCTCGTGCTTGTCCATCCAGAAACCGTTAAGGGTAATCAGGCGGATTGGTTTCTCATCCGGATCTCCCTGTTCCGATCCCATCCAGAAGGAGCCGCTGGGAATCCATTTCATTCCATCCTGTTCACGGCCAACGGAGGTTTGGGGAATGGCGGTGCGGGAAGATTTTCTCCGGGGGACGGTCCCGGGCTCATTTTTAATGACGATAATGGAGCCGAGGAACACACCGATCATGGCAATGGCGAAGATAAGGAAAATCTGCTTATTGGTGAGGGCCGCAGGATTAAATTTTTCGGTCATTTGGTTTATGAGAGGACTTCTAATCAGCTTGTGAGGCGATCCAAAGCTGCATAAGCTGATCCAGAAGAACGATCCTAACGTATGCCGCAGGAACAAACAATCTTCAAGGGGTCTCGCTCACTTGTCACTCAAATCGGGACAATTACGTTGCTCGTGTTTTTGGATATTGCTGCGTGTGTTGCCGGAATCATGCTCAATCCGCTTTATTTTATTGGATCAGCGATTGCGTCCTTGTTGTTTGTGGGAGTTCTGTTGAGCGTCAAATCGACCCAGTATGAGCTGACTACGGAGAGGCTTCGGATCACGACGGGCATCCTGACAAAGCGGACGGAAGAGATGGAGCTTTACCGGGTGAGGGACGCCACTCTGGTGCAACCGTTTCTGCTGCGGTTGTTTGGGAAGGGGAACATTGAAATTATCGCGGTGGATGCTTCGACTTCAGCGGTTTGCATTGAAGGAATTTCCCAGGCAGCTGCTGTCCGCGAAAGCCTTCGCCACGCGATTGAGGAATGCCGAACGCGAAAGGGGGTTCGGATTGCAGAGTATGATGGTCCTGGGGGTATTCCCCCACGGATTGATTAATTGGGGCGGAGGGTTGTTTTTATGAATTCCGGGGGAGTTTCTTAAGGCTGCGAGTTTTCGTGAATTTTCTCAGATTTTGTTTTCGAAATTGTCCGGCACGCCCGCTGCTTATCAAATATTAGAATGAACTTTCTAGTAGAATGGACGCGCTGGTCATTGCTCATCCTGAGCTTTGTGGCCTTTATTGCAGTGGAATGCGCCGCAATCTACTGCTTGTATAGTTTGCTGGGATGGATTTGACACTGTCCAACCGAATGTCCTTATTCAGGACATACCTGGCTGGGTCACGGTTGATGGGGAAACCAGTTTGCCCGCAGGCGCTTTGTTTTTTGCGGAGCGTGTATAGACGCGCAAGGTTTCCTCAGCCGTGCGTTTCCAGTTGAAAGCGGCGGCACGGCGCAATCCTGCGTCCTGAAAATGAGCACGGAGGGAGGGTTGCATGCCAAGTTGGGTCAGGGCAGCGGAGATGCTTTCCAGGTCAGTGGGTTGAACGATACAGGCTGCGTTATCCACCACTTCACAGAGGGCGCCCTGGTCGGAAGAAATTACCGGTGTGCCGCAGGCCATCGCTTCAATAGGGGGCATGCCAAAGCCTTCATACAACGAGGGGTAAACAAAAATATCGGCGGCGCGATAAAGTTGGGGCAGTTGCTCATCGGTGACAAAACCGAGGTTTTTAATATCCTGTTTGCAGGGAGAACGTTGAATCGCCTGGTGGATATATTCCGCGCCATGCCAATCAGCACCTCCAAAGACGAGTTGCCAGTTTGAGCCGGTTCGGGCCTTGAACCGTTCGAAGGCTTCGATGAGGCGAACATGGTTTTTACCGGGATGCTCGAGGCGAGCGACGTAGAGAAAAAATGGGTTTGTGAGCTGGTGGCGGGCAGCCATTTCAGCCTTGGCCTGCTCCCGGTTGAAGGGATTGAAGCGTGTATGGTCCAATCCGTTGTAAATCACTTCCACTTCCCAACGGGGGATTTTGAAAAAGCGTTCAATATCGTTCGCTGTGTTTTTACTTACCGCGATGATCTGGTCCTGCCTGTGGGCAAGCCAGCGGACAATGACCCTGCCGTAAAACATCCGGAGCAGATCGTATTTTCGCCGGACCCGAAAAGGCGCCAGGTCATGGATGGTGGCGACGACGGGGCAAGGTTTCCAGCCGAGCAACCGGCGGTAGCTGGGAATATGCAAAAGGTCCAGTTGATGTGCTTTTGCGAGGCGCGGCAGCTCAGTCTGGTGCCATGCAATATTTCGCACGGCGGGACGAAAATTTTCCGAGACGGGCAGGAGGGTCATGCGCTCCCTGGCAAACTCAAACAAAGGAAGATCCTCCTCAAGTATGAAGAGGGTGAATTCGTCATTGGGCGGGGCATTCAGATATTCGCGAATCAGGGCCAGGAGATACTGTGCAATGCCTGTCCGGCCACGTTGAACCACTGATGTTGAAATCCCGATTTTCATTTTTTCACCAGATATTCTTCCAATTGTGCCAGTTTCAAAACATTCAGGACCAGTTCGCCGGGCGCGGCGAAAACAAGCTGAATTCCCTGGGCCTGGGCAAATTTTCGGGCGCGGAGCATCACGCTTAGTCCTGATGAATCGATAAATTTCAGGTTGGTCAGATCAATGGCGAGGTCTGCACCCATTTCACTTCGAGCCATGATCTGGCTTCGGGTCAATTCCCAGAATTCGTGAGCATTGGCGGCGACGCATTCTCCCTGCCAAAAGAGAGCGGGGAGAACGGCATGGGGAGAATTGCCGAGGATGACCGGCTTCATCTGGTTCGCCGGTTCCATGAGATGCTGGGCGGTGGAAAGATCAGGAGCATGGAGGAAGAAATCCCTCAACTTCATCAATTCAAGTGAGCGAATTACCGTTTCACTGGCATTAATCAGGACGAGATGGCGATGATGCTTCCGGGCTTGTTTCTGGACTTTGACCAGAAGCCCGATTCCTGTGCTATCAATGAATTCCACCCGACTGAGATCAATAAAGCAGAATTGATGGCGAAGGAGCGCTTCCTCCCAAATCCGGCTGGTTTGCTGAACGGTCTGGGCATCCAGACGCGTTGAGGGGGAGAGCAGTTTCCAGGATTTGGTTTCCTGGACTTCAACAGTTCGAGGCGCTTCGGAACTTTGCTGGCGATAGCGGAGCTTCCACCATTGTTTGACAATTGCCACCGAAAAATAGCGGAGATCGGTTGAATACCGTTTCAGCAGCCGTCCTGGTTCCTGCAGAAGACGGAAAATCCATTCAGTGCCGCTTTTTTGCATCCACCTTGGCGCTCGTCTTACATGGCCGGCGAGAAAATCAATCGTGGCTCCCACCCCGACGGAAACCGGGACTCCCAGGGATTGGTAATGCATCGCAATCCATTTTTCCTGTTTGGGACAACCGAATCCGACAAAGAGCATGTCCGGTTTTGCCTCCCGGATTCGCTGGGTGATGGCTTCATGATCCATCTCTATCAATTTATTGAATGGAGGTGAGTAATGTCCCGCGATCTGAATTCCCGGATAATGCTCGGAAACGAGTTTGACGGCGCGTGCCGCCACTTCCGGAGTGGCCCCCAGGAAAAAGGGGCGGAAGCCTCTTTCGGCAGCGACCTGGAGCAGGATGGGTATTAGATCTGATCCGGCAACTCGTTCCGGAAGCGGATTCCCCAGGATTTTCGAAGCCCAAACCAGCGGAGTGCCGTCACAGAGCACGAGGTGGGCATCCAACAGAATACGGCGAAGCTCCACATCCCTGGATGCCTGCACGAGGAAATCCACATTTGCCGTGGCGAGGTAGTGAGGGCGTCCTGATCGGATCATTTCCTCGATCAAGCAGATTGTTTCAGCGGTGGTGACGTTATCAAAGGGGACACCAAGCATGACGATTGGAGGGTGTCCTTCGAGTCTTTGGTGAATGGTTTGTTTGTGCATCGGACAGTTCAATAATGGGGATGGAGCGGGTTTGGCGTCATCAGGGTTTCCTTGAAATGGTGCTCGGTTTTTTGCGTCTGGGAAGAAAGTGCCCACCCCTGATTGTTGGTGAGCAGGCCGCTCCATTTAATGAAGGTTAACTTTCGACAGGAAAGTGAGTGTGAAAACCATACCATCGATGATGCCGAGCCCGGATGCTCCTTCATTCAGGAATTGCCCTGAAAGACCATGATTATCACAGAAGCAAAATCGGCCTACAACGCAGAGAGAATCAATTTTCCATGGGAGGATGGGGATGTGCTGCCGCTCGATAACATGAGCCTGGCGCATGGCAGACAAGCGCACAAAAGGACCGCCCGGGTTGTGATGGCAATGTTCGAACCGGTTTCTTCTACCCAGAACTAATATTATGCCTACAGAATCTATCGAAGGTTACAATCTCTCCAGTCAGCAGAAGCGGGCCTGGCATCTGGCACAGCAGGGGCAGAATACCTATCTGTCCAGCTGCACCCTGCGGTTTGAGGAGGAGTTCAATGAAACCCGTTTCCGCAAGGCATTGCAAAGGATTGTGGCCCGACATGAAATTCTCCGCACCTCTTTTCAAATTTTGGCGGGGATGGAAGCACCGGTGCAAGTCATTGCTGATTCGTGTGATTTGGAGCTGCCCGGGGCGGGTGAGCAACGGTTCGATCATGCGCCGTTGCTGCGCTATTCAATCGAATCCATCAATCCGGGGGCACATCGAGTGACGCTTCGAATTCCGTCCCTTTGTGCCGACCTTGCATCGGTAAGAGTCCTGATCGCTGAATTGCAACGAGAGTATCAATCGGGGGAAAGTGAGTCGGCTGAATCCAGTGAGCTGATGCAGTATGCCGATTATTGCCAATGGCAGGAGGATTTTCCCGGCACTCAAGAGGGGCGTGCTGCCGTTGCCTATTGGAGGAAGCAGAAGTTTGAGGGAGGAAGCAATCTCCGTTTTGCTTTTGAGCAGCCGGAAGCGGCAGGGTTCAAAGCTGCGGCTTACTGCATTCAACTTTCTTCCGAAGCCTCAGCGCTGCTTCGACGGTACAGCGAAGAAAACCAGATCCCGCAACGAGTGATCCTGGCGACAACCTTTCAAGTTCTATTGTCCCGCTACTGTGGACATCCTGTGAAGTGGCTGGGCCAGGTGGCAAGTGGAAGGCGCTTTGCCGAATTGGCGGGAGCGGTGGGGCCTTACGCGAGAGTTGTTCCGCTGATTTCCCAGTTTGATCTCAATACGACCTTTTCCGCTTTGCTTAGGCAGAACCAGTTTCAAATGGAGCAGAACGAAAAGGCGCAAGATGCTTTTTCGAACGACCTGCTTTCGTTGAAAAATGGAGAAATTGTTTACGAAGCGATCTTCGAGGAGGTCTCATTTGTCGAAAACGGTGAGAGTGGCGGGTTGAATTTCACTGTTGAAGATGTCCAATGTTGCAGCGAGCCGTTCAAAATCAAACTGGCAGCGGAAATATCCGCCGCCGGTGTTGGCCTTCAGTTTCATTACAACAGCAAGTCGCTGGCTGAAGCTGACGTGATCCGGATGGCGCATAATTTCGATGTGCTGATCAACAGTGCGTTAACCCAGAGGGAAATTGCGGTAAGCCATCTTTCGTTGATTTCCGAATCAGAACGGAAACAGGTCCTCCATGAGTTTAATCGCACCGCGATTCAGTTTGCGGGCGAGCAGGTGATTCATGCGCAATTTGAACATCTGGCGGTTTCTCATCCGGATCAGATCGCGGTGCAATGCGGGCCACACCGGCTGACTTATGCGGAACTGAATCACCGGGCCAATCAGCTGGCGCATCATTTGATTCGTCTCGGTGTCGGCCCGGAAGTGCCGGTGGCCATTTGCATGGAACGTTCTGTCGAAATGCTGGTGGGAATCGTTGGAATTTTAAAAGCCGGGGGCGCCTACGTCCCGCTTGATCCTTCATATCCGAAAGAGCGGCTTGCATTCGTTATGGATGATACCCGAACGCCAGTGTTGATCACCCAGCCGCATCTCGCGGTCAAGCTGCCGGAGCATCAGGCGAAAGTTGTCATGCTTGGAGCTGCCCACGCGTTATTGCATTCAGAGCCTGGAGAAAATCCTGTGACCAGCGCCACCGGGGAGAATCTCAGTTATGTGATTTACACCTCCGGCTCCACAGGCAAGCCGAAAGGTGTGCTGATCACGCACCGGGCATTGATCAATTCGACAAAAGCGCGCATCCATTATTATCGGGAACCGATCCAGAATTACCTGCTGATTTCATCCTTCTCGTTCGACAGTTCGATTGCGGGGATTTTCTGGACGCTTTCACAAGGCGGGACTGTGACCCTTCCGGAAGAGGGCCAGCATCAGGACCCCGCTGCCCTGGCGCGCCTGATTCATTCAAAAAAAGTTTCACATTTCCTGAGCCTGCCATCGCTCTATGCAGCATTGCTGGAATTTGGGGCTTCTCAATTAGGCTCGCTTAAGACAGTGATTGTCGCGGGTGAGGCTTGTCCACGGGAATTGCCCAACCGGCATTTCGCCACTCTCCAGAATGCCAATCTCTACAATGAATATGGCCCCACGGAAAGCACGGTCTGGAGCACGGTTCACCATTGCACCAGGAGTCATGAAATGCGCCAAATCCCAATAGGGAAGCCGATCATGAATGTGCAGGTTTATATCCTTGATCCAGCACGACAGCCGGTCCCGATCGGGGTGATCGGGGAAATTTATATCGGAGGGTCACAACTTTCGCGCGGGTATCTTAATCGTGCTGAGTTGAACCAGGAAAAGTTTGTGGGGAACCCGTTTCAGCCTGGAACGCGGCTTTATCGCACAGGAGACCTTGCGCGCTTTAATCCCGATGGAACCATTGAGTTCCTTGGCCGAATCGATCTTCAGGTAAAAATTCGCGGGTTCCGGATCGAGCTGGGCGAAATCGAAAATCTTTTGCTGGCCCAACCGAACATCCAGGAGGCTGTGGTTCTTGCGCGTGAGGACAGCCCCGGCGACAAACGATTGGTGGGGTATGTGGTGGGGCGCGGGGGGCAGGTAAATGTGGGCGAGATCAAAACCACGCTCCAGAAGTGCCTTCCTGAATATATGGTCCCAAATGTGATCGTGGCACTTCCCAAGCTTCCACTCACCCCGAATGGAAAGGTGGACCGCAAAGCCTTGCCAGCGCCTGAATCAACGGGCTCCAGGCGGGCCTATTCCGCACCACAAACCGAACAGGAGCAGAAGCTCGCCCGGATTTGGGCGGATGTGCTGAAACTGGAACGGGTGGGAATGAATGAAAACTTTTTTGAACTGGGTGGGCACTCCCTGCTGGCCATCCAGGTGATCTCCCGGGTGCGAGATCAATTCCAGGTTGAAATCAGCCTTCGAAATTTTTTTGATCGACCGACATTGGAAGCGATGGCGCTTGAACTCGGAAAAGGGAGGAGTGTGACTCCATCGGCTCCGATCAAACGAGTGTCGCGGACGTCTTCGCAGCCTGGCGTTAAATTCAACGATCGTGAAATTGCCGCACATGCGGTGAGCACCCAATCTTCATAACGTCCCGGGAACCTCATTACTCCACCTCCCATGACCATTGGATATCATGATATTGCAGATCTCCCGGCAGATAAAAAGCGGGAGCTTCTTGAAAAACTTCTCAAGGAAAAAAACTCACAGCCTCCCGCTTTGCCGCTTTCGTTTGCCCAGCAAAGGCTCTGGTTTCTGGACAGGCTTCAACCGAACAGCCCCGTCTACAATGTCCCGACGATTGTCCGGGTTCAAGGAAAGCTGGTTCTTCCGGCTTTGCAGTACGCATTAAGCAAAGTGGTGGAACGTCATGAAGTCCTGCGAACGGTTTTTCATGCCGCGGATGATTTTCCCACCCAACGGATACTGGAGCCGGTCGAAGTGCCGCTTCCTTTAATTGATCTGGAAACGTTTTCAGCCTCGGAAAAAGAGCGGGCTGCGAGGAATGAAATTTTGAAGGCGGCCCGAACGCCGTTCGACCTTTCCGCAGACCTGATGTTGCGAGCCACGGTGGTTCGTCTTTCGGAGCAGGAGCATTTATTGCTGCTTGTGACACATCATATCGCTTCCGATGAGTGGTCGCTGAAAATCCTGTTTCGTGAAGTTGCTGTTTTCTACAGTTCCTTTTTGCATGGGGAGGAGCCACTCCTTCCCCCGCTGGAGATTCAGTATGCGGACTTCGCATTGTGGCAACGGGAAACGATGCAGGGGAAGGCATTGGAAACCCAGCTTGAGTGGTGGCGGAAGCGGTTGAGCGGGCGCTTGCCCCTGCTGGAACTTCCGCTGGACCGGCCGCGCGCTGAGGGTGCCGCGCAAGGAAACGGGCGGCTTCTGCAGAAACAATTTTCCCGGGAGCTTTCCGAGGGGGTCAAATCATTCAGCAAACAGGAAAGCGTCACTTTGTTCATGACAATGCTGGCTGTGTTCCAGGCATTGCTGCATCGTTACACGGACCAGGAGGAAATTATTGTGGGTTCGCCGATTGCCGGACGGACCCGCATGGAAACCGAAGAGTTGATTGGTTTTTTCGTGAACACGCTGCCGTTGCGGAGCACTTTTGCGGGCAACCCCACATTCAGGAATCTTCTTCAACAGGTCAAGGAAACCACGCTGGGCGCTTACGCTCACCAGGAGGTGCCATTCGAAAAAATTGTTGAAGCGCTGCATCCAGAACGAAGCGCTTCCCGCACGCCGTTTGTTCAGGTCGTGTTTTCATTGAACAACGATTTTGTGCCGAGCGAACTGATCCCCGGATTGAAATGCGAATGGATCGAGGTGGACACCCTCACGGCAAAGTTCGATTTGACAATGATCGTCAAAGATCATCCGGAGGGGCTTGACCTGGTGTTGGAATACAACAGTGACCTGTTCGAGGCAGCAACAATTGAGCGCCTGCTTGGGCATTACGAGAATCTGCTGACAGAAGCGATTCGGAACCCAGCTGTTCCGCTGGTGCAACTACCGTTACTCACGCCTGGTGAGCGTGCTTTGATGATCGAGAACTGGAACCGGACGAATAGCGAGTATCCACGCCACGACTCCATCAATCAGCTTTTTGAGGCCCAGGTAATCCGGACGCCGGAAGCGATCGCGCTTTCGTATGGCGGAGAGGAATGGAGTTATCGTGAACTCAACGTGGCTGCAAATCAACTGGCCCAGCGATTGAGGAGACTTCGTGTGGCGCACGGCTCGTTGATTGGGATTTATGCCGAGCGTTCTCCAAAAATGATCGTGGCAATGCTCGCCGTCCTGAAATCGGGCGCAGCCTATGTGCCGCTGGACTCGAGCTACCCGCAGTCACGACTTCAGTTCATGATTGAAGACACCGGCATGCAGGTGATCATCACCCAGGAAAATCTGGCAATGGCGCTTCCGCCGCACTCCGCGAGCATCATTCTCCTGGACCGGGACTGGCATGAAATTGAGCAGGAAAGCTGGTGCCTGCCAGCAAACCAGGCGACCGCAGAAAGTCTCGCCTATGTGATTTACACTTCGGGCAGCACTGGCAAACCAAAAGGTGTGGCTGTTCGTCACCGGGGAGTGACCCGCCTGGTTTGCAATACAGATTATGTAAAGATCACTTCGGCGGATCGACTTGCCCAGGCATCCAACGCGTCATTCGACGCAGCAACCTTTGAAATCTGGGGAGCGCTTTTGAATGGGGCCCGTCTGGTCGGCATCAGCAAGGATACGGCGATTTCTCCCACTGATTTTTCAAGGCAGCTGGTGGAGCAAAAGATTTCGATTCTTTTTATCACCACCGCGTTGTTCAATCAGCTGGCGGCAAATGCTCCCGAGTCATTTGGTCACCTGGACACGGTGATGTTCGGAGGAGAAGCGGTCGATCCGAAATGGGTCCGGCTGGTCCTTGATGCTCATCCACCAAAGCGATTGCTGCATGTTTACGGACCGACAGAGAACACAACTTTCTCAACATGGCATCTCATCACCTCGGTTGATGAAAATGCGACAACCATTCCCATTGGTCGGCCCATAGCCAATTCGGAAGCGTACATCCTGGATCGGTCGCTCAATCC
>JANRLX010000076.1:0-6984 GCA_033762115.1 Verrucomicrobiota bacterium | reverse complement strand
AGTCGTGGTGCCAGGAGCATCCTTGTTTCCAATCGCTCCTACGAACGCGCGGTCGCCCTTGCCACTGAACTGGGTGGACGCGCCATTCACTTCGAAGAATGGGCAAACGATTTCACCAATATCGATATTGTGATCAGCAGCACCTCCGCTCCCCATTACGTTTTGGATCGTGCAAAGTTGCAGCCGCTCATGCGGGCGAGGAAAAACAAACCGCTCCTTCTGATTGATATTGCTGTCCCGCGGGACATTGATCCGGAGGTCAATCTCCTGGATAATGTTTACCTCTACAACATCGATGACCTGCAACAAATCGCCCAGGACTATCTTGAACAGCGAAAGCAGGAGCTCTCAAAGTGTCATGAGATCATCCGGGAAAAGGCAGCGAAATTCCTCAATTCGTTCAGTGCCAGCCAGGAATACCCCGAATCGTTGCCCGGCTGGAACTCCGCTCCCGGCTATCGTTGAGATCCATGCCACGAACCATCTACATCGCCACTCGCGGCAGCGCGCTTGCTCTTGCCCAGGCAAACTGGGTCCGGACGCAATTAAGCGAATTTTTTCCCGGGCAACATTTTGAATTAAAAATCATCCGAACCACCGGGGACCAGCTCCAGACAGCCTCCTTGTCGAACCCACGGGAACAATCCAGCAAAGGCCTCTTTACCAAGGAACTCGAAAACGCACTCCTTGCAAAAGAGGCGGATATTGCAGTTCACAGCTTGAAGGATTTGCCCACTGAATTGCCTGAAGGTTTGCTCCTTGGCGCCATTCCACCACGCGAAGATGTTCGCGATTTGCTGATCTTTCGGCGGGAGGGCGGAATGCTTCGTGGTTACTCAAATCAGGCCACATTAAAGCATTTTGCAACTGGAGCCGTTATCGCCACCAGCAGCACGCGGCGTCAGGCCCAGGTCCTGGCGTCAAGACCCGATCTCCATTGCGTTCCGGTTCGTGGCAACGTTGGGACCCGATTAAACAAACTTGCGACTTTGCCGGACTTTGATGGCATGCTGCTCGCTGCCGCTGGAATCAACCGGCTCGGATTTAAAATTGCAACGGATGGCACACTCAGTGGGGAGGGGGTGCCGGAAGGCCTGCTCGCAAAATTACTCTCCATTGAGGAAATGCTCCCCTGTGTGGGCCAGGCCGCGCTGGGCATCGAAATTCGCGCAAATGATCCGCAAATCCAATCAATTGTCAATCGATTAAATGATCACAGCACAGCATTGTGCGTGCGTGCGGAGCGGGCTTTTCTTCGCACAATGGGCGGTGGATGCCTGAGTCCCATTGCTGCCTGCGCTCGATTCGATCATCCATCGATTCACATCGATGTCTTGTTTTTTGAAGGTACCAACGCCTTTCGTAAAAGCGGTTCCGGACCCTCTGATTATCCGGAAGCGCTTGGAGAAAGAATCGCATTGGAGCTAAAATCCTGCTCCATATCCAAAGCCAATTAGTCCCATCCTTTCTTCGCGGTTTGGTGGTTCCTCGCTCCTGCGCTATATTGAATGGGATGAAAAAGAGCGGGAATATCAAGCTGGGTAAGCTCCTGTTTGGCTTGCTTTGTCTCGCGGTCGGAATTTTCCTGGCTGTTCACGCACTCACGATCCGCAGGCAATCTCAGGAATCAAGCTCCTGGCCAATAGCCCAGGGTAAAGTGGTTCATTCCCAACTTAAAACTGTGGAAAAACAAGCTGAAAAGCGACGCAACTACACCACTTACCTTCCCCACGTTCAGTACCGTTATCGAGTGGCAGAAAAGGAATATGAATCTGACCGTTTGGAAATATGGATTCGAGTAAAAGCAGCAGCGCCGAAGCCGAACAGGTTATTAAAAATTATACTCCCGGGACGGTCGTTTCAGTCTACTATAACCCAAAAAATCCGGAAATTTCCGTTCTTCACCCTCATGGACAAACCACTCTGCGGACTCAATTGCTCATTGCGTTGATCTTGCTCGGGACTTCAGGAATTCTCCTCGCCAACAGCAGGCGAATCATCCCACAATAACTAAAGCTTTCAGGGTTTCCCTTAATGACGATTTAAGGTCTCTTTGAGTAATTTAGCTCCAAGGGAAAAGGGGCGTGGATGAACGCGATACCGATGATTTTGCATGTTGAAGATGATCCGAATGATGTCCTGCTGATGCAGCGTGCTTTTCGGAAAATCAGCATCCAGGTTTCAATTCAGGCAGTCAATGACGGTGATCGTGCCGTGGCTTACCTTGGCGGCTCCGGCGAGTTTGCTGATCGCGCCAAATTCCCGTTGCCGGATCTGGTGCTGCTCGATTTGAAAATGCCCAGGAAATCCGGCCTTGAAGTGCTTGCCTGGATTCGCAGCCAACCTTATCTCCGTCGGCTGGTTGTTGCCATTTTCACCTCTTCACGCCATGAAGAAGATATTAACCGGGCTTATGACTTGGGAGTGAATTCATATCTCGTGAAACCGGTTGGTTTTGATGCATTGTTGGAAATGACTCGTATTATTCATACTTATTGGCTCACAATGAATGAGAAGCCAACCCTTCACGAATAATATCCCCGCCCGCCCTGTTAGAATAGGCAGTTTCTACCACATTTCTCTATTTTGAAGGTTACTTCTTGCGACTTCCCCAGTTAAGAGATATAGCAGTCTGCTAGATGAAAAATGACAACCTCAAACAATATATAGCCCTGCGAGAATCTCTTCTTCGCGAGAAGAGTGAAATCCAGGCTCGCCTGAATCAAATTAATGAAGCACTTGGCCAATCCCCTTACATGACGGGACATGGCGGATCATTCCAGCCCACCGGTGGTGGAAGAAGAGGCCGGGCGGCAAGCGGCGCCCTCACGCTGAAACAGGCTGTTCTAAATGCGCTTGCCCGCCGTCCCATGAACAAACAGGAGCTTTTGGAAGACATCCAAAATCAAGGTTACCGCTTCAGCACAAACAATCCTGCCAATTCTTTGGGAGTGGTGCTCTACGGTAAAAGCCCAAGATTCAACAACCACAATGGTTTTTTCAGTCTTGAAGGAGAGACTCCATCCAATGCTTCGACAGCGCCAGCTTCTGATGAAAAACCAAGCCGGAGGCAAATGAGCGAGGAAGCGCGCAAACGAATTGCTGAAGCTGCCAAGGCGCGTTGGAAAAAAGCCAAGGCTGCCGGTCAAAATCGCCTTTAAAAAATTTAACCACTTGAGATTTGCGTAGGGGTTCTCCCCTACGCATTTTTACGTACACCTCTGCAATTATCATTCAGGGTGCCACCCGGTTTTCCTTTTTGTGGCAGCTGATACAAAGGTTCCGGGATTGGCCTTGCTTGGCAGCCTGCCTCCATCTGGTGGGCGGCAAGTGCCGAAAGGAACCTTACTATGTTAACATTATTCAAGATTGCCGTAGCAGTTCTCATTGGATACGGCGTACTTAACCCCACGTTCACACCAAAAGCCGAGGACGCAAGCTGCAGTTGCAAAGCCGACGCTTGATCGTGCCTGATGTTCTGTAAGACTCCACCCTGCATCATACAGGGTGGAGAGCCTCCTCACATTATGTATCCAGCCTTGCTGCAATTTCCTCATATCAGCTCCTATCCTGTTTTATTACTTTTTGGCTTCATAGCTGGTTATATCATTTCCTGCCAACGAGCACGCCAGGCAACTATCGAACGCCGCCATATTGATAATCTCACGCTGCTCGCATTAGTGCTGGGCCTGGGGGGCGCCAGGCTTTTTGCACGGATGTTTTACATGCCCAACCTTGGTTTTTGGGAAATTTTTAAAATCTGGGAAGGGACCGGACTGGTTTTCTACGGGGGATTCCTGCTCACCATGGCCGGTGTCATCATCTACACCTGGGTTCATCACCTTGCTTTGTTACGCATATTTGACCTCCTGGCCCCCGGCCTGGCTGCCGGCCTGGCATTCGGTCGAATCGGGTGTCTCCTGGCTGGCTGTTGCTGGGGCGACCTCTGTGTTCACCCAACCACACTTGCAACTTTGCCTGTTGATAAACAACAACAGATCCAAACCATCCCGACGCTCTCGAGCGCAGGAATGCCGCTCGCGATCAACTACCCCAAAAAAAGCGATGCCTTTCGTCAGCATCAAAAACTTGGCCTGGTTCCTCCCCATGCCACTCACTCATTGCCCGTACACCCGACTCCATTTTATGAAGCGTTTCTGGCTGCTGCGCTGACCCTTTACATCTTGCGTGGCAAAAACAACACTTTTGTGGGGAGCGATAGCATCAAACTGCTTGTCGGGTATGCCACGATTCGCTTTGTCATCGAATTTTTCAGGGCTGATAATCATCCCGCCTATGCCAGCATGACCATCAGTCAGGTGGTCAGCCTCGGTTTGCTGGCTTTGGGAATCATTATCTATGCAGCACGAAAATGGCGACCTGCTGCGGTAGCCCTCGCTAAACCGCAGCCAACCTGAGCTTTTATGGATGATGCGTTCCTTCCGACTTCCCGTGCGGGAGAAGAAGTTCCATGTAAGTAACATCCAGCCAGCGGTTGAATTTAAAACCGATCTCTTTGAACTGACCTACCTTTTCAAATCCATGCGTGGCATGCAGATGAATACTGACTGCGTTTTGGGCATCAATGGCCGCGATGATCGCGTGTTGCTTCAATCGCTTCGCTTCTGCAATCAAGGCATTCAGCAACAACTTACCAATTCCTTTGCCCCGGTGCTCATGATGAACATAGATGGAATTTTCGCAGGTAAACCGGTATCCTGGACGTAAATGATAAGCGCTTAAAGAGGCCCATCCCAATACCCCGCCCCGCTCCTCTTCCACTACCAGGACAGGAAAGCCCGTTCGCAAATGCTCCCGGTACCATTCCTGCCGATGCTGCATCGTCCTTGGTTCGTAATCATAAGTTGCAGTAGTGTTCAGGACAGCATGATTATAGATATCCAATATTTCCTGAAGATCGAGTTCAGTGGCCGCCCGAAGTTTCATCCTTTCTCCCTATGCTTTACGCGGTCCACGGATATTCCATGTAATCGGCTGCCTCCCTTGCAGTCTCCTCTCCCAGTAACCGCGCCACCACATGCAATGACATGTCAATTCCTGCTGCAATTCCGCCGGATGTAATGATCTTGCCCGTATCCACAAAACGTCTATTTTCCAAAACCTGGATTTGCGTATGGGTGTTTCGCAGTTCAGTCATTGCTGCATGATGAGTGGTGGCTTCCAATCCTGTCAGCAGCCCTGCCTGTCCCAGAAGCAGTGATCCCGTGCACACTGACAACACCAATTCACAGTTTTTTGCCGTCGCGCGAATCCAACTGAGCAACTGGGCATTCTTTAATTGCATCCGGGTCCCCCACCCACCAGGGATCACGAGAATATCAATGGGAGGAGATTGTGACAATTCATAGGCGGGATTAACGCTGAGTTGGTTCCGCGCAAGGACAGGCTCCGATTTTTCGGCGCACGTAAATACTCGGAATGGCGCCGCGTTGCGCGTTCGTCCTGCCACTGAAAACACTTCGAAGGGCCCTGCAAAATCCATTACTTCCACATCATCAAAAAGCAAAATTCCCACTGTCCGCGTTTTCTCCTGTTCCATCCGGACATTCATACAATGATCCAATCACTGAAGCTATCATTAACCTTCATCCATTGGGGTTTTTCCGGGCGTCAATGCCCTTATGATTAAAACAGGGTTTGACCTGCATACACATTGTCCAGATTACGGGATATTTTAATGAAGCCACTAAGCAGCATGCTGGAGGCTTTTCTAGGAGATTATAATGAATAAAAATAAACTTGGGGAAAATCGGACAGGAGAAAAAGCACGCACCACAGATGCGAATCGTGATCCAATCACTGGAACACCTGGGGCACATCCCGTTGGCACCGGCGTCGGTGCAACCGGCGGTGGCACAGCTGGCGCGGCAATCGGCGCTGCAGTGGGTGGTCCCGTGGGAGCAGCCATTGGCCTGGCAGCTGGCGCTATTGCTGGCGGCCTCGCAGGGAAAGGCGCTGCCGAAGCAGTGAATCCAACCCGTGAGGACGCTTACTGGCGCGAAAACTACACATCACAACCATGGGTGGAACGCAATTACACCTATGACGATTATCAGCCAGCCTTCCGCACAGGTTATGAAGGTTATTCCAAATACGGCGGCAGCGGAAAAACCTATGACCAGGTGGAACCAGAGCTCCAACGCAATTGGGAATCCACCCGCGGCAATTCTCGCCTCGGCTGGGACAAAGCCAAAAATGCGACCCGCGCCGCCTGGCACCGTGTTGAACGGGCACTCCCGGGAGACGCTGATCGCGACGGCCGTTAAAAAGTGTTCATGTTCACAGCCCACGTTTTTCAGGCGTGGGCTTTTTTTCTTCAGACCGGTTCAAACGTCGTAACGTTTCATACTTCAGGTAAACCTCCCCAGCTGCATACCGCGCGATTCTAAAACCCAGCGCTCCATCCAGGAATCCACGACGAAAGAGGTAACTGCGCAGGAATCGAAAAAGCGCATGTCCGGGCCCTGCAAACAGACTGGAACGCCCTCCCTCTTCATGCTTCGACTCTGCCCAGAGCCGGGCATAATGCTCGCAGCGGGTCCAGTGGTCCGCCGCATCTCTGAATGAGTAATGATAAATTTCCCCCTCAAGCTCTCGAACACTCCCTTGTAGTTCCAATCGTTCATGCACTTTGCCCCCTGCAAACCTGGCTGAGTTTTTCCTGAACAACCGCACCAACCGGTCCGGATACCAATCTCCATGCCGGATCCATTGTCCTTCATAGTTGACACAACGCGGCATTGAAAACCCATTCACGCCCGGGTCCCCGCCCCTTTTTAATGCGGCTAATTCTGCGACAAGTTCAGGGGATAATGCTTCATCGGCATCAATCGAAAATGCCCATTCATGCTGCAATAGGGAGAGCAGCTTATTCTTTTGCCCCACATATCCCAGCCACGGCTGCACATGCCATTGCGCCCCAAATTTACCAGCCACCGTTTCCGTCCCATCCTTGCTGCCGGA
>JANRLX010000075.1:0-19734 GCA_033762115.1 Verrucomicrobiota bacterium | reverse complement strand
TTGCCTTGATCGCGATGACGATGGTCCTTCAATTCCGCTCTGTTATCAAATCTGTCGTCGTCATGCTCACTGTCCCCCTCGGACTTATCGGCGCGTTTATTGGCCTTGGAATTACCGGTTCACCGCTTGGGTTCATGGCGCTCCTGGCGGTTGTCAGCCTGGCCGGTGTGATGGTGAGTCATATCATTGTTCTGAGTGATTTTATTGAGGAGGCCCGCGCCAACGGAATGCCGTTGGAAAAAGCGCTCGTGCAGGCAGGGCTCGCCCGGTTGCGGCCTGTGCTCGTCACTGTTTTAGCCACTGTTGGCGGTCTCATCCCCCTATTCATGACTGGCGGTGCGCTATGGCATCCGCTGACTGCGGTGCACATTTTCGGGCTGCTTCTGGCGACGGTGCTGACATTGCTAATGCTGCCGACGCTGTACTACGTCTTCTGCGCAAAATTGAAATTCATCAAGTAACAGGTTACCTATGCGAACAATCGGTTTTAATTTATCATTTTGGGCAGTTGCAGGTTTGCTTTTTACCGGGTGCGCTGTCGGCCCTGATTATAAAAGGCCCATCATCAAATCTCCCCCGGTATTCCGGGATTCCATGGAGATGACCGCTACAAACTCCGTCGCGGATTTGCCCTGGTGGGCCGTGTTCAAGGACCCTGCGCTTCAGGACCTCATTCAGGTCGCCCTCACGAACAACTACGATCTGAATATCACTCTCGCTCGTGTGGATCAGGCACGCGCCCTCCAGGCGCAGGCACGTTCGCAATTTTTCCCCGAAATCGACTATCGCGGGGATGCGGCACGCGGGCGCAATTCCTTCCTCGGTCAACCTTCGCCAGGGGGCGGGAGCACCATGAATAATTTTTTGGGAGGTTTTGAAGCCTTTTGGGAAATCGATTTGTGGGGCCGTGTCCGCCGCATGAATGAAGCTGCCCGGGCCACTTTCATGGCCACAAAAGAAGGTCGTCGCGCAGTCCAGATTTCCATCATCAGCGATGTCGCGAAAAGCTATTTTGAATTGCTTGAATTGGATCAACAGCTGGCCATCGGGACACGCACCCGCGATTCCTACGAGCGTACATTCAAACTTTTTAGCGATCAACATTCCGGAGGTCTCGGCTCGAAGCTGGAAGTGTCACGCGCAAACCTCGCGTTACGATCAGTGGCTGCCACAATTCCCGAAATCCAGCGTCAAATTGCACTCAAGGAAAACGAAATCAATCTTCTCCTCGGACAGAACCCAGGCCCGGTCGCACGCACCTCCACCTTGCTGGCACAGGAAGTCTCCATTGACATCCCCGTTGGGCTGCCATCCACACTTCTGGAGCGGCGGCCTGATATTCGCGCTGCGGAGCAGCAGCTCCGAGCTGCAAATGCCCGGATTGGAGTCGCAGTCGGCGATTTCTTCCCTCGAGTTGGATTGACTGCTTTCTATGGAGGAGCCAGCGCCGAACTCAATGATTTGGTAAAAAGCAGCGCAAACACATGGTCCCTGGCCGCAAGCGCCGCTGGCCCGCTCTTTACCGGGGGCCGGTTGACCGGTCGCTATCGGCAGGCAAAAGCGGCTGCCGAGGAGGCCCTGCTTCAATACCAGCAAACCACTCTCAATGCTTTTCGCGAAGTCTCTGATGCACTCATCTCCCGTCGCCGGTTTGAAGAAGGGCGTCTCGAACAGGCGCAAGCTGTTGCTGCGGGGCGCGAAGCCGTGGATACCGCCATGATCCGCTACAAGGAAGGCAAGGCGAGCTACTATGAAGTGCTGGAGGCTCAGCAGCAATTGTATCCGGCCGAGAATGCTCTCTCCCGCGTTGAAGCTGGTCGCCGCCTTGCTTTCGTGCAGCTTTACAAAGCTCTCGGCGGTGGATGGTCGCTCGACGAATCCGAATCTTTCGCGATGGCTGCGTCACGCAAAGGCGGCGACAATGGCAAATGACAAGAGCGAAAAGGGCAGAAATTAAGAGGACGGCTGCAATATAAATTGCAAGCCGTCCAGCAAATTAAAAACCTGGTAGACGATCCTACCCTTGAAGAGACTTACTTGGCAGCCACGATGGATGTGGCTGTGAGCTGCTTCTTGCCATCAACTTCTTTAACTGTGCCCTTGGCTTCCACTTTTTTCTTCGCTGTGCAGATTTCAGAATGTGGCAAATCCTTTTTGCTGGTTTCAGTGTCCACGATGTAATAGACAACTTCCTTCTCTCCTTCATTTGCAACAATTGCACCGGAGCATTTGTCAGCTTTTTTGAGCGAGCATTTGGCGCATTGCGCTTCACCTTTGATGGTCGTTTCCTTTTCAGCCGCGGCAAAAAGCGTGGTGTTTGCAATTGCCAGAAAAGCGATGAGCAGTACCGATAATTTTGATTTGTTCATAGGAATTCCAGTTTTTAATTCAATTAAGATATCCGATCAATCATAGCTATCGCAGGTATGCCTGCAACACATAAATCTCCGGTGGCTGATATTGGAGATGCTCCTGTCGAGGCGACTTATTTGATTCAATCAGTTACAGCACGAATGTATCGAGCCGGTTTGACCGAAGAATGAATCAGTTCCACTTCCATTAGGCCGGTTGAGTTGGTAATGGTCAGGATGGAATTCCATTCCTGGAAGTCAAATGTGTCTTCTATCCGGCACACCGCGTTGGGCGCGCTCTCCAGATTAAATACAAACGTCCCTCCCGGACGCATCCGAGGGGATGAAAACCTGAGAGCTCCGCCATCCACCCAAAAGGTGTAATCCACAATTGAGCTTTCGGACAGATGGCCGCTCCCTCGAAGTATTCCTGACGCTTTGAAACTGATCTTATAAAGGCCGGGAGCCGAAAAAGCCCAATTGACATGGAGATGCCCAGATATCGCGGGAAGTTTGATGAAATCATTCGTGGGATTCACATCATCCAGTGACGTCATGTGAACAATCGGTTCACCGAACGGGCTCAATGTGTACATTGCAAAGTTGCCGGGTCCATCAACACGATGAAGCGAAAGCTTGATTTGATCGCCTGAGAACATGCCGCGAGTAAACCCAATCGTGCCTAAGCCAAGATACAAAATACCCGCTCGTTCCTCCTGAGGGAGAATCCAGATTGGGTTTCCCCCTCCACCCAGAAAGTTGGTATAAGCTGCGTCGTTTGGAATCGTATTCCGCGCCGACAAACTCACAGGCACAGTGTATTCCCTGGCATCAGAGCGACCATACTCCAAATCGAACACATGCAAATCCCAGTCTCCTCCGGCAAAGCCGATTTGAACGTGAACATGCGCAAACGCACTTACGGAAAGCAGGAAAATGACAGCCAAAGAGATAAGGCTCATTTTAAATTCGCAAATTAAATCCGGTGCCGAGCAAAAGTACCCGGCACCGGCCCTTACTGGATCATTACTTTTTCAAGCGAAAAAACAGCATGTTACTGCTCGTTGAAAAACTAAAGGCCTGCTCATTGGCAGTGGCTTCTCCGCGAGGCAGAGAAACGGGATTCCATGGTCCATCGGCGGAAGGAGCCGATTCTAAAACATATCCCTGAGTCACCAGAGGCATGCTCACCTCAACCTTTCTTTCGATAGCGAGGGAGGGTTCAGGTGCCACCTGGAAATCTATCCAGAAAATGCCGGATTCCATGATAGGCGTACGATCTCCTGAGGTGTTTGTGTCCACTAATTTCAAGGCCACCGAGTAACGTCCAACCGGGGCATTGCCGTCGACCCAAAAAATTGGTGCGAAATCGAATTCATTCCCTTCTCCCAAGACAAAGCGGTCTCCGGGAACGGAGAGGATATCCAGTTGATTGGTCGTGCCAATATGCAAGCCATCGCTTTTTTCAACAAGTTCCAACGAAATGGTTGCTCCTGCCAAAGAGTTCGTCCGTGTGCCTCCACTGCTGTTGAATAAAACATACTCTGGCGATCCAGGACCAAACTTTGACGTATCGCGCAGTTTCCACACAGATGCAAAACGGCGGTTACTGTAATGCTCCGCAGTTTTCGCGCTCACAAGTTTTCCGGCATAAAGCGAGTTTGTTCCCGGGACAAGCGTGAGTGGAGCCTGCCCGGTGAATGTTTCAGGAATGCGGCTGTTCGCATTGGTATTTAGGATTATGGGTGCCTCGACCGGTCCTGTGTAGCTATAGGAACTTATACCGTGATAGTGACTTGTATCAAAAGCGCTTTCTCCGGCTGGTTGAAGCCCGGGCACATACTTATAAACATGCGCATAAAGGAACGTTAGTCGGTTGGCGTTGGGATTCGGTTTGTTGATATAGGAACCTGAGATCAAGGTCTGTCGGCCATCAATGCCGACATAGAATTCCAGCAGTTCAGCCTTCGTTTGGATTGCAAGCGCGAAAAGCATCGCGCTGAGAAGCACCGGAATGCAGTTATGTTTCATATTTTTTGATAATATTAAGTGTTTTACGTTCCTGCGCAGAATCTTTCAGATTCGCCGCAGTCGAGAAACGCGGATTACGTGCGCGACGACTGGTCGTCCAGGGACGCTCAGATTAAATCGTGTACGTTCGCCAAGCAGTTCCCGCGTCTCTTGACTAGGGCCAAAACGACATGCCGGGAGGCACAAAGTTTCTCGTATTAAGACGTTGAGAAATATCTCAACGGTTCTCGACTAAACACCCGGAAGGCGGTGGGAAAAGCTAAATAGGACGGGAGGTCCGCGACTAATGGAGATTCGATGATCGCGAATGCCAAAATCTGGTGGTTGATATTTCGCCGCTGGAAGGAAAAAAAACAGTGACGTTTCGAGTCGCAACTTAATGACCGGGCACTCAGCTTGTGTTTGCGAGAATATTGTGATCGCGCAGTGGTGCTCCGATGAATCGGAATCCGCATGCAGAGCATGATGTAACGAAGGCGCGCTGAGAAAATATAGAACGAGCAAAAGTAGAATCAGTATGCTGGCAGCGATTGAGTGGACAACCGACCTGGCATTGATAAGTTTTTCGCCCGATTTCACGTGTAAAAATTATTATTAATAATTGAGCATTCGAACCAAGAAAAGAATTTGCAGGACACTTGCAAACGTGGCGTGGCAGATAGTAGGAACTTCTTCCGAAATGATGCGTGTCGTTTGCTCATTTATCAGATGCGAACGGATTGCTTTAAGTTTGGGATGTCAATTCCCGGTTTTGTTTGGCAGCGGGGACATAAACCGCGCAATTCCACCAGCCTCTTGACTTTCAAATAACCAAGATGAACTGCCTCTTCGACTCGTTTTTCATCCACGGCATCCGCTGCCAGGGGAGTAATCTTTCCGCAGCAATGACAAATGAGATAGGCGCCCGATTCATCCGGGGAATTCAATACAAAATAGCGAAGCTTCTGGTCGACACTGATTTGCCGAATGATTTCGAGATCCTTCAGCATGATTACCGTTCGATACAAGGTGGCGGCATCGAACCTCCCCTTGAGACTAAGATCCTTCTCCATTTGAGCCAGGCTGATTGGCCGCTGTTGATTCGCGAGGCACGCCAGAACAGCGTTTCGGGCCTCAGTCATTCGCCATCCAATTTTCCTGCAGGTTGATACTGCCCAGTTCAGTCGTTCGCCCGCTATAGGCGAGGGGAGGTCCTGCGACTCATCAGTCTGATGCGGGCAGTCGGTCCTTGCCTGCCTTCGAATCAGCTGTGAGCCTGTTTTTACAAAACCCTGGTTCATCAAGGAGAAAGAGACAATTGAAGCTTGTAAAAGCGGGTGGAACCCGGCGCGGCATCGTCCTTGAATCGCACCCTTTGAATATCAGAGTTTTCTTCCAGTACTACGAACGTTCCATTGGCGGACTGCCACTCCATAGAATCGAGGGAGTCAGTGAACTCGATGGAGATATTGAGATCCGTGGCGCGTATGGCTCGGCTGAATTCAATCCCAGCGCCATTTGTATTAATCCACGCGCTCGGCAAATTCATTCTCGGCGGATTCAGCGGATCGAGTCCGAACGCATACTCAAAAATGTTTTGCACGGTATCCCCATCCGGGTCCGCCGCCGCACCTTTGACGTTTTCCAAAGCGCCCTGGCCAAATTTCTCCAACTGCCATTGCTGAAAAGGGGTCAACGAAGCAGGAAGGGGCAGCACGTGAAAAACGAGGGTTTGTGGTTCGCTGAAAACGTTGGTTTCCTCCCCCATCCTTCGGCCAGTTGCCAGGAAGGTGACTTTATAAATTCCATTCGTGGAAAACCCCCAGTTCACATGTTCATGGCTGCCAATGAACGGGACTGTTTTATCTTCAGGTCCAATGCCATCCCGAGTGTTCATTTTGATTTCGAGATTGCCTACTGATGTCGATTGCCACATGAAAAAGTTTCCCGGCCCATCCACGCTGACCAACTGCACTTCCAAGGGTCCATCAAAAATTCCCAACGGGATCTCCTCCGCTGAAAAACCCATGTACAACAGCGAGGTGTTTTGCGATTGCGGCAAAATCCAGATCGAATCCCCCTCCTCCCCAAACGGAGTCCCGCCAGGCAATGTCAACTGCGCCTCCTCCCTTGCGACCAGGACTGCGTTGGTCAGTGAAACGAAGCGCGTTCGCTCAATGAAAAGTTCGAAGTCCAGCTTGGCGATGGCCTCCGGTTTATACTTTATTGAGACGTCAATGTGTTCGTTGAAGAACTCTTCGGCTGTTGCGCTCATGCATCCGGCAAGTGCCGCAACCAGGATAATCCAATAGTTTTTCATTGCGCTCCTGTAAAACAAGCGCGCCCGGGAAGTATGAAACCGGGCGCGCCCCATGACCGGTGTTCACTTTCGCCGCTTTTGCAAACCGAACACCAAAACTGATCCCACAGCCAGCAAGGCCCAGGTCGAAGGTTCTGGAATCACTTCAAACCTGTAGTTGACGAGTCCGCTTGCAACCGGACCATCCGTGGAGTGCGTTCCGGTGGCTTCAAACCCCACTGTGTATGTGCCCGGCATTGTGAAGGCCCAGTTGTAATGGTTGTGACTTTCGGCAGGGACATTCACGAAGTCGGTCCCATCAGAAATGCCATTGCCGCTGTTCATGAAAACTGTGGGATTTCCAAGGCCATCCACGGAATAAAGCGAAAAATTTCCTGGGCCGGTTACGCTTTTCAATGTCAGAACCATGTTGTCCCCTGCGAAATCTCCCGCAAGAACCTCTTCCGCACCGAGCCCCAAAAAGATGAGGTTTGCCTCCTCAACTTGAGGGAGCACATAAAACGTGGTTCCTGCAGAACCCAAAAATGAGAATGATGGGGAGGCGGGAATGGGACGCGCTGATTCAGGATTTAATTGCAGGATCGCTTCACTGGGCGAGTATTCCTCTTCAGTAGCATGATTATGCACATGCAGGTTCCATGCCCCGAGTTCATAAGCGATGCCCACATCGGCATGCCCGGTGCTTAACACTGTCTGACTGAAGGACGGGACACTGCCAGCGGCAGCGGTGCAGATCGCCAGCATTCCGATTTTTGCCAGGGGTCTATAGTTCATATATTATGGTTTTTATTTTTGTTTGCTTTCGAAATTCATTTTGGAGGACGGGCGAATTCCTCTCCTGCATCCACCCGTTTTTTCAGGGTTGAGGCGCGGATCGCAGTCACATGCCCATCCGCAAATAAATAATTAGCCCCACCTTTTGTGTGTTCCTCTCCTGAATCACCTGCGCAATGCCGGTCAGGCGCGATGTCCGTGATTACCGCTGACCAACCTTTAAACCAGTTTCGGGAATGGGTATGGTCGCCAAAAATCGAGGGCGCATAACTATCTGCGCAGATGAAAACTGTGTGCGTTTCCGAAGGTCGGGCCAACCGATTCATATTTCGAAACGACTCGATCAAACGTCCAAACGGGTCTACCAGATCAACCGCTGTGTACTCGTTCATCACATAGCTTGAGGCATTGTTGGTCAGCCGTTGCTGACCTTTCGGGTCGGATGGACAGATTCGCACTTTGTCCACGTTCCCAAGATATGGGCGCAGGGTATAAATCCAGGACCGGTTGGTGCCTGCTCCATGGGTCGTTTCCGGAAAAAGCCCATTATAATCATCCGCGTACATCTGCATCGCCAGGCCGATCTGTCGCATATTCTGGCTGCAAGACGTTTGACGGCCGCGAACCTTTGCGCCCGACAGCGCAGGCATAAGCATGCCAGCGAGAATAGCTATGATCGCGATCACAACAAGGAGCTCAATCAACGTAAATCCCGAGACAAACGTGGTGCTTCTGGCTTTGGAACTATTCATTTTGCAACTGCCTTTTCAGACTGGATCCATTTCCAGCCTGCGGACGACAGAGAACCGTTGTTAAATGAGGAAAGCCCGTTGAAAACGGATGAAAATGCAGCTTAAACAGCTGCGGAAGCGATTAGAAGAGAACTGGAGGACCGCGCCCAATGGCGATTCGATAATCGCGCTCAGCCATCAGGGGGACGTGATAGGAAATAGAGAAGAGGAGAAAACTTTCCGGTTTTGTCACCGGAAGCTCAACCGTTGCGTGATCAACCTGCCCGTTGGACAGAAGTGTGATGGCGCATTGATGTTCCGTGGAGTGGGAATCGCAATGCAGCTCATGGTGGAGAGACGCGGACGCACTAAAAACCTGCAGCGCGAGAAAAAGCAGGAGCATCAGGACGGCTGCAAGCGATTTGCAGATCGACCTTCGGGAGGTGATGATGTCGGTTCCCGAGTTCACGTTCTACCAATCAATCATATCGGCTGCCTTCCGCAAGAACTTAATCTGCAAGTTACTTGCATATCCATGTGCCACAACCACAGCACCTGGCCGGTGATTCAGCTTGGAAAGCAACGTCCAAAAGCCAATAACCATTTTGGGTTGCCACGCAGCTTGATGCGACGGGTCAGCAGTGCCCAGGCAAGCTTCGTTCCTTGGCGAGAAATCCCAGCCAGGTAGCGGAATCGGCAACGACTCGCAAATTTGGCGTGCCAAGGAGCCCATCCTCAACGAGCAACTTTCCGTTTTGGATGGTGATTGTGGTGTCCGCTGACTCCCGGCCAGTGAAGGAAAAATGATACACCGCATGTCACAAGTCGGCGGTTTTCAAATGCATTATCATGTCGGGTTTGGTTTTGTTGCTCCCGTCTTTGCTTGGGCTTCTCACCCGTGAATAATTCAATTGCCCTCCTCCGATGAAATTTACCTTTTACAAAGGCTATAGTGCTTGGCGTGCAACGAATTATCTAAGATTCGGGCGGGAGAAACAAAAACGGGCGGACAAGAGGAACTTGCCCGCCCGCGCACTCAACCACGGATACGGAAACAAAATATTGGGGCGGCAGACAACGGCCCCGCCCTGCGCGATTAGGAAAGGAGGTTTTTTTGCAGAGCAGACGATTGCCCGCCATGGGAACAGCGGCCCTGTCGATGGCAGTTGCCGAAGCAATGTCGCCCGCTGCCGTCCCAAACTGGATATGTGCGGGCGTTCCTGATTTCTTCCGCGTGTAGCTCAGGGTTTTTGTTTGCCAGTCGATACTCTCCGCCGTCAGCGTCGCAATATCGGTTTGCGAGCCACCTAAATGCCAACAAAGTTCGTAAAATGCTCGCCGCTCGGGATTCCGCTCGCGTTCTATTATTTTCCGATGCTCGTCTGCTGTGATTGCGCGACGTTCCCCGAATGTGAATTCAGGCCATTGCGGGCGCGGAATAATCGGACAGAGAATCCAATTCATATCGAGCGCGAAATTATGCAAGCGGCGCAAGTAAACGTTCGTTGAGACTGTCCCGTTTTCGAGAACCTGAATAAACAACGTTCCTTTGGTTTCAACCAAGGGCACGTTGCAAAGTGCGTCGAACGATTTGCTTTTGGCTGCCTTCTCCCAACGAACGCGGGTTGGCCCTGTCTTTGTGCGTATAACCGCGTCCATGACGTTTTGCCACGTGCGCGTGGTGTTTCAGCGTCAGCAAGGGTCAAATGCGTCTTGGCCATTTGCAGGTGATAACCGGCAATGGCGTTCGGATTGTTTTTGATGTCCAGAATTCGCCGCGCCTCTTTTACGTCGCGTGTTCCAAGACTCTCTTGCTTGTTAGTCTCGCGGTCATGGCACCACCAGACTTTTCCACCTTTGTGTTTTCCTCGAATGAATATGCGATAACGATTTTTCATGCTGCCAAGTTTAGGAAATACTTGGGCAGTTCCGTTAGCGTGCAGCGGGCGAGCGCGTCAGAATGATCTGCGAGCAAGCCAAAATGCCAAAAGTTGCTGACATTTTTGCTGACGATTGCTTCGCCTCACCTCGCAAATTCTTCAGGCACAAGCTTTGAAGCTTGGAGGCGAGGGTCGGAATCGACCGAAGTCGACTCAAAATCCGCAATGAATTTGTCATGCATTCTGAAACAGTCAAGACTGCACGCGCACCACAAAAACCCGCATGAATAGGACACGTTCACAGCATTGCCACTGAAGAAATCACTGAAGATGGGGAGTCCTTCCTCAAGCTCGTGAAGCGCGCTCCCTGAAGGTTCTACTGAAGAATTCACTGAAGAATTTTTCCCGTCTCGATTGGGCATCTGGATTTGCTGGCACATTGGCATTCGCCATTTGCGCTTCGTATGGTTAGCGATCTGCGCAGGAATTCTGTTTCCTGCATTCGGTCGATTTGGAAATATTGGAAATCATGAAAGCGGTCGAAAAGCTGTTCCGAAGTGGCCCTCTCGCCTTCGTGGCCCTCGAACATGCACGGGACAAAAGGCAAAGGCTGCCTAAGATCACGATCTCGGAACTCGCACCTTTGTTGGCTCGGTGGGACACGTTTGAGCCGAAGATCCGTGAAATAGACCACCGGCTAAACGCCTTGAATGTTTTTGCCGCTGTCAATACCACCGACTATGAAACGCGTCATTCCAACTTCCTGGCGTGGCTACTTTCTCCGATGCAGTCGCACGGAATTGGAGACGGATTTTTGACCGAATTCCTCACGTGCGTTTTGAAAAAAAGGGGCGATTTCGAGACGGCAAAAGTACGCCGATGGGCGTCCGGGGCGGTTGTTGAGAGAGAGCGTTTCGGCAGAGTTGATTTAGTGATCTTGAATCGTCAGGAGAAATTCATCTGTGTTGTGGAAAACAAAATCCACGCCGGTGAGCACACAAATCAACTGAAACGATATCGTGAGGCAATTGAGCGCGAATTCCCCGATTACGGCCGGGCGTTCGTTTTCTTGAGCTTGCGTGCTGAAGCTCCCTCGGATTCGCAGTATGTGGCTATCACATATTCAGAACTTTCCGATTCGCTGAAGCGTGCGACACCTGAATCGAAGAATGTAGGAGCCAGCCTCCCATTTCTTCTTCAACAATACGACGACTTTTTATCCGGAACGTCAGACGCGAGACCGAATCTTTTTGCCGCTCTCCAACTGAGAGAAATAAAGCATTCCGACTTTTATGCGTGGCTTTTCAATCCTGGGGAGGCACATGGGCTCGGTCTTGGAGCGTTCTCCGCATTTCTCGAACAGATCACCCTTTCCAGCCCGAAATTGTCTCTGCCCACATTTCGGGAATCGGATTTCGCGGACATTGAGATCCGCCGGGAAGAATACAATATCGATCTTCTGATTGTCAGTGAACGGGCGAAGTTTGTTTGCGCCATCGAAAACAAACTGGAATCGCGAGAGGGCAATAACCAACTAGCTCGTTATCGAGCCTATGTTCAGGAGTGGTTTCCAAATTTCCATCACCTGTTCGTCTTCTTCACATTGAGGGGAGAATCTCCATCCGATCCTGCATATGTGAAATTGACTTTCGGAGAATATGCTAGGGCGATCCGGGGTCGAGTTTTGGCGAATGCCGCTGCCAGTTTCACGAATGCCGATATTTTGAGCCTTCTGTTGAACGACTATGGACGGCTCTTGAGTGATCGGTTGGAGTTGAGGATGAAAACGCGCATCGAACTGGCACCAGCCCTAGCGCACAAGTGCGCAGAATTGTTCCAAGCCGAAAGCAAAGCAGTCTGCGGGATGCTTGCGTTTGTGCGTCGTTGGCAGGAGTCTGTTCGAGACGAAGTTGAAGACTTTATCGGCGACCTGATTCAACGCGTTTTCCCCGGTTCGTTTCGGTCGCCACGGAATAATCCTCGTTTTCGTGCATACATGGCCTTCGTTCCTCCCGAAATCGACGCAATCCTGCCTGTGAAAAGCTCCGCCCCAAAAAGGCTTTTTGATCTGATGTTCATGAGCTTTCCCTTTACGAATCCATTCCAAAATGCCGAATCGCTGGGTGTAACAATTATTTGTACGATCCGAAAAGCTGATCCGCACTTCAGCCGGCTCCGCAACGAAATCTATTCAATTGCACAAAAATCTCCTGCCCTGTTTAACCTCGCAAACAGAGAAGACATTGCAACGCTCGAGAATTGTCGCATTCTTAGCTACACCTTGGTCACTCGCGACGATTTCCTCGCAACCCCTTTGGAGGATGTGAAGCAAAAGCTCGAACAAAAGCTTCGCCGTTTCAAAGAATATCAATACCCAAAGATTTTGGCTTTGTTAAAAACAGCCGTTGAGAACTGCGCGAAATCGAAATAACTGCTTGAAGACCCTGGTCTGCGCGACCGCTGTTTGTGCTGCATCCTAAATCCCAATATTCGGCGCGGCGGAATGCGATGACGCAATCGCCCCAGTCGATGTCTTCGGCTTTCAAGTTGGCGAGGTCGGTCTGTGCTGCGCCGATGTGCCATGCGAGGTCGTAAAAGGCGGCTTTCTCCTTGTTCGGCTCGCGATCGAGGATTTTCAGATGCTCGTCCCACGTGATGGCGCGTTTGTCGGCGAAGCGGACTTCGGGCCATTGTTTCTTGCCGAGAATGGGCCAGGCGATCCAGCCCATGCCCAGCGCGAAATTGTGGATGCGGCGCAGGAACACGTTGGTGGCGACGCTCCCGGCGTCGAGCACGCGGCGGAGGTCGTCGGCTTTGGTCTCCAGCAGGACGCGCGTGCGGATCGAATCAAAGGCTTTGTCCTTGATGGCAGTCAGCCAGCGGTGAAGCGTCGGGCCGGTCTTGTCGCTGCGCATGGCGTCCATGACGTGCTGCCAGGTGCGGGTGCTGATTCCGGCATCGGTCGCAGCCAGGTAGGCGCGAGCAATTTGCAGATTGATTGCAGGCTGCTCGTGCGCTTCGTTCTTGGCGTGCCAGAGACGATGGGCAACGTCCTTCTCTTTGGTCTTGAGACTCTCCTGCCGTTTTGTCTCGGTGTCCTCGATGTAAAACACGCCGCTCGCGCGTTCAAACAACGATACTTCGCTTTCATGTTTCCTCAGTCGTGGAAACACGGGCAATTCGTGGTCGTGCTCAGACAGTGCGGTATCGGTGTTTTGACCGCTTTTTGCCGGAGTTGTGAATCTACTGGAAGTTTCACTGGAACTTCGAGTGGATCACCTTCAGAAGCTCTTGCGTTTCAACTCGTTCGAGTTGGAGGCGAGGGTCGGAATTGAACCGACGCATAAGGCTTTTGCAGAGCCCTGCCTTACCACTTGGCTACCCCGCCGTCATACAGAGAGCAGGAACATAAGCAGGTTTCCCGTTCATGCAAGCTTTCTCTGCCTTTCATTCTCCCCCTCGGAACTGTCCACTCGCCCCATTTATAAGATGACGGTCGGAGAGTTCTCACGTAAGTTGGGTGGTTCAAGTAAGTATGCAACTTTCAAATGAAGAAATCCGGCGATACTCAAGACATTTGATTCTCCCGGAAGTGGGATTGGCGGGGCAGAAGAAAATATGTTCCGCCAGTGTGCTCTGTATTGGCGCGGGCGGTTTGGGTTCTCCCATTGCAATGTACCTGGCGGCGGCGGGGGTGGGGAAGCTGGGGTTGCTCGATTTCGACACCGTCGATTTTTCCAACCTTCAGCGGCAGATTATCCACAGCACCGCTGACATCGGCAGGCCGAAAACCGAGTCGGCTCGGGAATCAATCCAGGGCATCAACCCCGGAACGCAGGTGGTCATCCATAATGAGCGGATCAGCAGCGAGAACGCCCTCCAGATCATCGGGCAGTACGACATCGTGGTGGATGGAACAGATAACTTTCCCACCCGTTACCTGACGAATGATGCCTGTGTGCTGTTGAAGAAAGCCAATGTTTACGGGTCGATTTTCAGGTTCGAAGGACAGGCAAGCGTGTTTGCGCCGCACCTCGGCGGGCCTTGTTACCGTTGTCTTTATCCGGAACCGCCCCCGCCAGGAATGGTCCCGAGTTGCGCCGAGGGTGGGGTGCTGGGAGTGCTGCCGGGAATTGTCGGTTGCATCCAGGCCACTGAAATTTTGAAGCTGATCATCGGCACCGGCACTTCGCTGGTGGGGCGGTTGATGTTGTTCAACGCCCTCGACATGAAATTCCGCGAAGTGAAATTGCGGCGCGATCCGAAATGTCCCGTTTGCGGAGAGAACCCGACAGTAACAGAGTTGATCGATTATGAAATGTTCTGCGGGATCACTCCTGAATCCGCATCTGCCACTGAGAATCCGGATGAGGTGACGGTGCAGGAGATGAAACGCGCCCTGGAGGACAAATCGTTGAACATCCGTGTGATCGATGTGCGAGATCCGGATGAGTATGAGATCTGTCATGTCACCGGCACCACGCTGATTCCGCTCGGTACCCTTGCGGAACGTTTTACAGAACTGGACCCGAACCAGCAGATCTACATCCATTGCAAGAGCGGAGTGCGTTCCATGAAAGCGCTAAACCTTTTGCGGGAGCGCGGCTTCAAATATATCAAGAGCGTCAAAGGGGGCATCCTGGCCTGGTCGGATGAGATCGATCCCTCAGTGGCCAAGTACTAACCATTGCAATTCCGAGTCAAAATGCACAAAGTCTGCGGACTTTTGATTTAAGAATTTAACTATGCCAAATCCCTGGACTGGAAAAGGAAACCCCTACACTCGCAAGGAAGTCGTTCAACGTCTGCGCGCCACCCTGAAAAAAGGTGAGCCGGTCATTGTGGCAGGCGCCGGCACAGGCATCAGCGCCAAGTTCATTGAAAAAGGCGGCGCGGACCTGATCATCATTTATAACTCAGGTCGTTTCCGGATGGCTGGACGCGGCTCGACTGCCGGATTGATGGCTTATGGCGATGCGAATGCAATCGCGATGGAGATCGGCGAACACGAAGTGCTTCCCGTGGTCCAGGAGATCCCCGTGATTTGCGGTGTCCATGCCACGGACCCAAGGCGGCGGATGTGGCACTGGCTGCTCAAAGTCAAGGAAATGGGATTTTCCGGGGTGAACAATTTTCCGACCCATTGCATTGTGGATGGACATTTCCGGCGGGTGCTGGAGGAAACCGGCATGTCCTTCAAGCAGGAAGTGGAAATGGTCGCACTGGCGGACAAGATGGACCTTTTCAGCATCGTCTATGTGGCGGAGCCGGACGATGCAAAAATGATGGCTGAAGCAGGGGCAGATGTCATTATCGCCCACGTCGGCACAACCGTGGGTGGCAGCATCGGCGTGACCGGCGCTGTTTGCAGCATGGAAGATGCGGCTGAACGAACCCAAAAAATTATCGATGCCGCCAAGACGGTCCGCAAAGACCTGATCTTCCTTTCGCATGGCGGGCCGATTGCCACACCGGAAGATGCCGCTTACATTAATCAACACACCGATTGTGTGGGATTCGTGGGCGCGTCCAGCCTGGAACGGCTGGCAGTGGAAGATTCTTTGACGCAGCTGACCCGCAAGTTCAAGCAAATCCCGGTGAAAGGCGCAGCAGCTTCGAGGGGCACCGCAAAGAAGCGCCGCTAAAATTCCCTGACTTGTCGAATCTACAAGCCCCCACTGGGGGCTTTTTACTTTCGCCCCTGCTTGAATTTCGACGCCTCGATATTTTTCAACAGGGTGTGGGCACATGCCTCCGCAAAGATCGGGTCATTGATTTCCACATCGAGTTCAACAATCTCCACATCCGGCCGAAGGTTCTTTTTGAGGTTGCCAAACAAGGCTTCGTCCGCCACCGGATCGTGGAATTTCTGTCCGGGTGCGCTGATCACACTGATTGCCTTGCGTGGAATGAGCACGCTGACCGGTCCTTCGGAGGCGTTGACTTTCTGCGCCAGAATTCTGCCCAACTCAGCGGATTCCTCCGCGTTCGTGCGCATCAGGGTCACTTGTGGGTTGTGCTGGTAGAAGGTGCGTCCCTGGAATTTGCTGGGGATGCTTTCAGGCCCATAAAAATTCACCATATCCAGGCATCCAGGTGTGATCACTGCCGGGACACCTGTCTTGGCCGCTGCTTCCAGGCGGGTCGGTCCCGCGGTGAGAAATCCTCCCACAAGTTCATCAGCCCATTCAGTCGTGGTCACATCGAGCACTCCTGCCACCATGCCCGACTCGATCAATGATTCCATCGTTCGACCACCGCCTCCGGTCGCGTGAAAAATCAGGACTTCATAGCCTGCCTGCTCCAGGATTTTGCGGGCGCGCTGAACGCAATCACTGGTATTGCCAAACATGCTTGCAACAATGATCGGTTTGTCCTCTGTCCTGGGAACGGTCATTTCAACCATCCCACAAATCGCACCCGCAGCCCTGGTCAGGATTTGTCGCGAAATCCGGTTCAGACCGGCCACATCCACGATGCTTGGGAACATCACGATATCCTTAACCCCTATATATTGGGCAGTGTTTCCGCTCGCGAGGGTTGAGACCATGACTTTTGGAAAACCGATTGGCAGCGCCCGCATCGCGGCTGTTCCAATGGCTGTCCCACCGCCGCCGCCCAGTGAAATGATCCCGTCAATCTTTCGTTCCTGGGCCAGTCGAGAGAGGACCATCGGGGCTCCCTGGGCCATGGCATCGACTGTTTCACCCCGGTCGCGCCGCGCCACCAGCGAAGGAAAATCGACACCGGCTGCCGCAGCAACCTCTTCACGGCGAATGTCCGGTTTCAGCAAAGGGGGTTCCAGCGCGCCAACATCGATCACAAGGGTCTGGTGTCCGCGTTGGCGAACCAGTTCTGCAACGAAGGCGTGTTCCTCGCCTTTGGTGTCCATCGTGCCGAGAATCGCGATAGTGGCCATAATTGGGATTGTCAAAAAAGAGCAAAGCTGATTCCGCCCTTCAAATCAAAGGGAATCCTTTTTTGCGTCGAATTATTTCTCCAAAAGCGATGCGGGATCATTGGTCTTTTGAGGAAACAATTCCTTGAGCGTTTGAATTGGGCGTAACGGGAACAGGACAATTTTTGGAATATAGATCGGTTCGCTCTTTGGCTCCGAAAGTTTTCCGGTCACCCGCGTTTCCAGGACTTTGGCAAGTGGCCAGAGCGCGACGCTGAACGCCTTGCCCACAAGCCAGGTGTCCCGCAGCATCTGCGCTTCCATCCGGGCATCGACATTTCCGTCAAAATCCACAAAGCCGTTATACTTCATCCGAAACGCCGGTGCGCGGAGTTCCAGGTCCTGTGTATATATTTTCCCCCCGGATATGGTGTAGCTTGCGTTCCCGGCGGTGACGGCGTTGCGGGCAAGATTGGGTGCGAGCGAGGAGAGCATCGGATTCAGGACGCCAAAAAGCGGCATGTCCCACAAAAACCCTTCCCGCAATTGCGCTTCGCCAAACCCTTCCCAGGAGGACTGGTCTTCCGTATTTCCCGAAGTGATCACGAGGTTCCCATGCAACCGTCCCTCCAGCCGGTTCGTGGTGCCGAAAAGATCCTTGACCAGCGGGGCAAGGTTGCTGTTGGCGATCACCGCGCGAAAGGCCAGGTCAGCGGAATCATCCGCCTTGAAAAGGAACTTCCCCGTCCACTGGGCTTCCCCTTCATAAAATCCCGCCACGGAATTGGAAATCGCAACCACGTTGCTCTTCCAGTAAAGCTCACCCTGAAGGCTTGTGAGGTTAAGTTTCCACCAGTGAAAAGAGCCGCCCTTGATTTTAAAAACCATGTCGGCGTCATCTTCATCAATCAGCGGGATGCGACCGTTCACCTGCACAGTCGGAGGGCGGTCAAACTGGTAAGGCCGAATCGCCCGCGCAGTGATCGGCCCCATCAGGCGGGTGGCCATATACGGGTCCATGGTGCTGAAACCGTTCGTCACGTACATCACACCGCGACGCAGATCGATCATTGCCCAGGGAGCGGTCGCCATTTCCCCCGGACGGGTGGCGGATAAATCAGTGAAGGTGATGAAACGGTTGCTGTAGGAAAAGTTAAGCGAGGTCGAATCAAAATTTGCATCGTGATAAACAAAATTCGTGGCGATCACCGTACCCGTCGCAGCAAGTGAGGATTCATCATCCCAGCGGCCATGGATGGAAGCAACGATCTTTGGCGGCACGGAAAATTCCGCGCGTTGCAGTGCAATTTTTCCTTCCTTGTTTTTAATAAGCGGCGAAAGCGCGGTAATATCGATGGAACTATCGATTTTCCAATCAAACCTGCTCGTTTTCAAATCTCCCTCATAGCTCACGATGAGATTCCCCTCAGGTCGGGAGATGACCAGCCGCGGGACCATCCACAAAAAATTGGTCAGCGAAAACTCCGTCGCGGAAATGGAAGCCGGGATTTTGTAAAAAGTGCCATTTGTAATTGTCAGCGAACCCGCCAGCGTGAAGGTGGGCATGACCTCCTCTCGCCAATTGGGCCGTGGGTTTTCCCATTCCGGAAAACGCATCCCCATCGCAACCTCAATTTCCGGCGGTTGTTCCCATTTGAATTGGTCAAGCCAGTTGCGGACTGTCTTGTCCATGACATCTCCAGCCTGGTGGAGATCAAAATGCGCATGGCTTTTCAATTCCAGCTGGCGGGAAGGAATATCGAGCGAACCGGTTGCGGACAACGTTCCACCGTAAAGCTGCGCATCCAGGCGGTTCACAGTCAGCAGCGGTGCCTTCCATTCCCCGGAACCTCGGACGATATCTATCGAAAGCTTGTCCGAATTGTAATTGGAAATGGTCCCGGACCAGTTAGCCTGGAAATTCTTCAGGTGAGACCACCAACCCCAAACCTCATGGTTCGCCTCTTCAGTCCCCGGCGCATGGGAAACAGCCCCTGTCAGCGACAGGGAACCTGCTTTTCCTGCCTGGCCTGAAATGCCATCCAGAACCAGGCTCCAGTCTCCCCGCCAATTCTGTGATGGGATCAGTTCCATTCCAGTCGGACTCCCTGCTGAATTCGTCGCTCCAGGCATTTTGCTTTGAAGGAATCGACGCAAAATCGGCAATGGATACGTATGAGAAACCCCGATCTGAAGCCCGGCTTGTTCCGCTCTGATCGCGTAAGGAAAACGGGAATGCCCGGCAGAAAGAGAGACCTGACTAAAAAAATTTGTTCCCGAGTCGTCTGCCTGGTCGGACATGAGTTGAACAACCAGATTCGAACAACTGACATCGCGGCTCTCCACCTCCCGTGCCGAAATTTTCCAGTTGCTGGAGAACCATGCGCTGTTGGTATGCGGATAACTGCTCTCAAAATTGATCATCAGGTCCCGAAGTGTGCCATCCTCCATCTGGGCATGGCGTAGCGTCGCATTGATTAACGCGAGACTTTGCCTCTCGGAAGCATCCGGAAATATTCCACTGCTCAGGGAAACTCCTTCAAAATAACCCCAGGGGGTAAGTGTTGCCCTGCAGGTCAGCCGGCACCATCCTTTGAAACTTTCGCTATTCGTGACATCCCCGCTGAGGTTGATCCATAAATCGGGTGTGCCAGCGAAACGAATTTCTTCCGCGGCTTTCAGGACCGCTGCCAATTGTTGTTGCCAGAGATTTGTTGATTGAACCTGGTCCCCGCTGGACAACTTCCGCAGCATTGAAACATTGGTGATC
>JANRLX010000074.1:0-50099 GCA_033762115.1 Verrucomicrobiota bacterium | reverse complement strand
ACCGGGCAATAAACAATGGCCCTTTTAAAGGATGCCAAAAATCAGGGTTTTGCAGAAGCTCCGCGGTTTCTGAGTTGCTGACGATTGAGAGAAAACCAAGGCCCAGGTCGCGGGTATTTTGGGCAAAGTGCTCATGAGTGGCGAGCGTCACTCGAAAACCACGTTTTACTAAGGCCTCCCCCAAACTCAGAAAGGGGTAGATGTCACCATCAGTTCCAATTGAAATGAGAACGATGTGCGGAACATCATTCATTCCGGCGAAGCGATTTAGATTCTCCAGCCGGGTTGATGTGAGGAACGCACTTAACGTGCAGGGGGTTGAATTTCCCGAATGTAAATATTTTTAAACCAAAGGGTATTCCCGTGGTTCTGCAACTCAATTTGACCAAATGGAAAGATGGGTTGATTGCGATCCCAGTAATTTTCCAATGTCGTATTGTTAACCACCAACTGTTCATTGAGGAAAACATGGACTTTTTCTCCGACCATTATAATGCGAAAACGGTTCCACTCCCCAATGGGATTATCTGCATTGAGAAGAGGGCCGCTCGGGTTCTTCTGGTTATTGTAAAGACCGCCTGAGCCCAGCCGTTTTGGATTCGGCTTTTCATCATTACGATCCCAGATTTGAACTTGCGGGCTCCCACGGAGATAAATTCCACTGTCTCCCTTTTCCTTAATTTTCCAATCCACGAGCAGTTCAAAATCAGCAAAATCTTTGGCGCTGCAAAGGCTGTCTCCCTTTCCATCAAAAACAAGAGTTCCATTTTCCACTTTCCAGTGGGCACGCATCCGCTCATCCGCCTTGGCTTGTTCCCTGGCCAGCTCTTCCATTGACATTTTGGCGCGTTTCAACGGATCGGCCACCAACCCTTTCCACCCAGTCAGATCTTTCCCATTGAAAAGTGCGGTAAAGCCTTGAGGAGGTGTATTCTCTGCTGTTTCAGAAGGAAGTTCCTTGATCCGAAGATTACGAAATTCGACATATTCGTTGTGGCCAAGAAACCCGATATGACCAGCTGCTCGGAATAAGCCCGGATGCTTTGCGATAGTGACGGGATCATTGACGGAATTGATATCCGCATCAACAATGACCTGTCCGTTCAGGATGACTTTGATCCTGCGACCATCTGCAATCACTTCCTCCTCGTTCCATTCGCCGATTTTTTTTAACGCGCCCCGTTTTGGCGGGAACACATCATAGATTCCTCCATGATACTGGACATCCCGAAGCTTGCCCCACTTTGTCGCAGTATCATCTAAAATTTGAATCTCCATTCCCAGATAAGCGGCATCTCCTTCCAGAGGAGCGCGGATTCCAAGGCCGTTGTTCGAGCCATCATCCAGCTTGAACTCAAATCGAAAAATGAAGTTTGTGTATTGACGCTCCGTGAACAGATTGCCTCCGCCATCCTTTGGGCAGATCAATACTCCATCCTTGATCACATATCCCTGACCGTTCTTGCCAATCAATGTCCACCCCTTGAGCGATTCACCATCGAACAACGAGGTAAATCCCTGCTCGGGTGTGGCAGCGAATAGTCGGGAAGAAATCAAAACCAAAACCAGGGAAAGATAGGTCAGGGCGCGCATGGGACTTCTCATATTCTTTTTTGACTGCAAGGCAAAGCGGAAATTCACTTGGAAGGCTGTGCATTAAAAGCAACTAAATGTCGCTCGCATCAGCAGTTCAGCGCGGGTTCTCCCTCATTTCGTAAAAGGCCACGTGTCTGCCGATGAACCAGGGTGGCGTAATATCCGTTCAGTTCCATTAACTCATTGTGGCTTCCAAATTCAGCAATAAGCCCGTCCTTAAGAACAATAATTTTGTCTGCGTGCACCACCGTGGAAAGGCGATGTGCAATCACAAATGTCGTTCTTCCTTTCATCAAGCGATCCAGCGCATCCTGCACCAAACCTTCAGATTCCGCATCCAGCGCTGAGGTGGCTTCATCGAGAATGATTATGGGTGGGTTTTTGATCAAGGCTCTTGCAATAGTCACCCGTTGACGTTCCCCCACTGATAAACGACTCCCCCTCTCGCCCACCACCGTTTCGTATTTGTCTGGCAGGTGCATGATAAAATCATGGGCGTTGGCCGCCTTTGCTGCCGTTTCCACCTCTGCCCTGGATGCATTTGGCCGACCATAAGCGATATTGTTTCTGACTGTGTCGTTGAACAAAAGAGGGTCTTGCAAAACCACGCCGATATTTTTGCGCAGGGAGCTTTGTTTCAATTTCCGAAGATCCATCCCATCAAGCAGTATTCTTCCCTGTTTGGGATCATAGAAACGCATGAGCAACGCCATCAAAGTTGTTTTACCAGACCCGCTGGGGCCAACGATCGCCACTGTTTGCCCGGGTGTGACATTTAAATTGATGCCATCCAGCAACGGTCGCTCTCTCAATTCATAATTGAATTTGACTGACTCAAAAACCACGTGTCCACGAACATTGGTTATTTCCTGGGCATCAGGGGAATCGCCTAGATGTTCCTGGACATCCAAAATACTGAAAATTTCATCGAGCGAGACAGTGGCCTTTTGAACTGTTTGATAAATCCCGCTCAATCCCTGAACGGGACCAAACAACCCTCCGACGTAGCCCAGGAAAGCAACTAAAGTCCCGACGGTTATTTCACCCCGAAGAATGTAGTAACCTCCCATTCCTGTGGCTGCAATACGGGCCAGAGTGATCACCATATTGGTGGCTGCGCTAAATCCCGTGTCCAGCCCAACGCCTTTAACAACAACCCTGTTGGCCTCTCCGACTTCTTTTAAAAATCTTTTTTTTTCCGCATCTTCCATCGCAAAACTGCGAACCGTCACGATTCCGGAAAGCACTTCATTAAACCTGGAGTAAATTTTCGCCCATTGATCCATTAGCGACCGTTCGCGCCTGACCTGCTCAGGAGCTGCAAAGGCGGCGATAATTGCAGGCAAAGGAGCAAAGCAAAGGACCATCGCGGCCAGCCGCCAATTGAGGTCAATCATGATAAATATGGAAATACCGAGGTAAAGGAGTGCTGGAAAAACGTTAAACAGGATTTGCGAAACGGCATTGATGAACCCCTGAATTCCGCGGTCCAACTTGGCAATGATCGCGCCCACTCCCTCACTGCGTTGCAAGCTGAGAGGCAGCCGATGGAGGCGCTCAACAGTGGCCTCCAACAAAGCATAATGAAGCCCTAACCTTGTATGCCAGGTCAGCCAATTTGAGCCTGCGGAGGCAAATTCGCGGATGACTCCAAGGCCAAGCAGGAGCAAGACTCCATGAATCAAGGCTTCGAGATCCCCCCCATCAGCAAGGTCATCGAAAATATATTTCAGGACGAGAGGCTCGGCTGCATTAATTGCCGCAAGAAACAGGGTGATGACAAGAATTGCAAGAACTGCGCGTCTATAAGGAAAGGCAAAAGCCAGGGCACGTCTCAGCCGGGAAGGAGATTTTATACCACCGGGCTCGGAAGTTCTGGAAGATGAGTCCTCTCCCCTTAACGTCGCCTCCGTCGATGTCGCCGGAATGGCAACTCGTTTGGTCACATCCATTCTATTCGATCATTCCCTAAGACTATTTTTTCGAGATCAGCTTAAAAAAACGACTTGGACGACCTGTCTTGGTTTTTTCCTGGTAGAGAAAGGAAAGGTCATTTTCCCTGAACTTCTCGTACCACTCCTCCCATGAAATATGAATAAGAGATTTCTTCCCCGAATAACCTGGAAAATCGATCCGTAACAATCCCGGTTCCTCCTTATCTCCAGTGCCTTTTACGGTGGACGGACACCCCCCTCGAGCTTCAGCCCATTGCTGAATTTCCTCTAGTCTGGTGGTGTTCTTTGCTGCGGATTGATCGGAATTTTCCCGCAAACGCTTGCTGCGGGGAGCAGCCGATGCGCCTGATTTCTTCTGAGTCCTTCTCATAAAACTCTCCCTCCTTGTGTCAATAGAATTGCAACCTTAAGCTACTCGCGAAGCTGGCTTTTGCAACCGATGCAGGCTACTTCAAGATGGGAGGAGCATGATCATTTACGGAGACCCCGCCTGCAACATCGACCTGCTTGAAGCAGTCCAGAAACTGATCGCAATGAAACCGAGATCAGCAGGTGAATTCAGAAACCTGGATTTGGCCAGAAAAAGAGTGATTGCCGCCGGGCAGATTGAACAAGCTCTATTGGACAATGGAGCTTTTTCTGAAGAATTGATCGCGGAAATTGAGCAGTGGCTTCTCCAATTCGCGGTACAGTTTATCCAGGCATATGCCAATCCCGGAGCCGAATTATGTGCATTTACTGAAGCAGCGACTTCTCTCTCTAAGAATTTGCAACAAATCCCTTCAGAGAATCGGAGGGTAAAAATGAAAATACCGGAAGGCTTCGCCTTCTACACGCTCTACCCAGAACAATACATGATTTCGCTGCAGAAATGGGTCACAAATCGAACACGTCGCCCCGTAACGGTGATCGGCTTACGAAGCATAGGCACGACGTTATCTGCAATCGCTGCATCTTTCCTGCGAATGAAGGGCTGGGAAGTAACTCGTCTGACACTTAGACCTTTCGGACATCCCTATTCAAGAGAGGTCACTTTACCATCTCCTTTAAATCGCGAGAGTTTTGCCCTGATTTTGGACGAAGGTCCGGGAGCATCCGGTTCCTCGATGGCAGCAGCGGCGGCAGCGCTTGTAAATGCAGGATTTTCAAATCATCAGATATTCTTTTTTCCCAGCCATGGAAATTCTCCAGGTTCAGCAGCTACGGAAGAAACCCTCTCCTGGTGGCGGAAAATTGAGAGATTTTTCACTCCTTTGGAAGATGTGAAATGGAAAGGTCGCCACCTGACGGAGCATCTTCAAGACCTGACCAAAGCGAATCTTTTGACATCGGAACCTGTGGTGAAAGATGTGAGCAATGGAGAATGGCGATATGAAGTGTATCCATCCGAGCAGGAATGGCCTGCTGTGCCCCTCCCTTTTGAGCGCACAAAATATTTGATTGGCTCAACGGAGCACCTCATTTGGAAGTTTACAGGTTTCGCTTTTAATTTGGACGAAGTAAAAAATGAAGCGGCGGGAGTGATGGAATGCCTCGGATTTCAGGCTTCCACTTGGATCAAGGAATCCAGAGTTCCAAAACATTCCGAGGCGGAGAATTATTTATCTACTTTATCGGCTCATTTGATGGCCAGGACAGGCCCAAAACTTCCTTCTGAGGATCGCGAACAGGCGATCATTCGCCTTCAGGAGATGCTTTACTGGAATTTATGGGAAAGTTTGGGGGCCCAGGCTGCCGATAAATGCAAAGATTGGTTTACCTCTTTAAATGTTTTTCCCTCAAGAAATAGTTATGTAGATGGAAGAATGGCTCCCTGGGAATGGCGAGTGTTGAAAAGTGGCGTCTTGATAAAAGTGAATGAACGAACTCATGTGCAGGATCATTCTTCTATCGGCCCACAGTCGATTCTTTGGGATGTCGCGGGGCTGATCATTGAATGGAAGATGAAATTGCCCTTGGAAGCTGCGTTACTAAAACAGTCAAAAATCCAGGAGGTCACGACTCCGGAACTTGTATTTTATTTGCTCTCGTATACTGCCTTTCGAATTGGTCAAACAAAGTTCACCCATGATGGGACTACCCAGCTTTCTGAAAAGGCACGTCAGAACAAGGCTTATCAGGAATACTGCGAGATTGCTTCGGGATTATTGAATCGCATGAGTGATTCCTAATGTTCAAATCTTGATTCCCACTTCCACCCAATCATGATCAATCCGGATTTCATAGGAATGGATCGATTTTTCCGCACGTTCTTTACATTCCCCGGAAACAAGATCGAACGCCCAGCCATGCATTGGACAATAAGCATGGTTCTCATCACAAAACCCTGCATAAAGCGGTCCTTGCTTATGTGGACAAATCGCGTCCAAAGCATAAACGTTCCTGCCCCGTCTAAACATTGCCATCTGGCGTCCGGCAAGTTCGATCAAAGTTCCGGGACCTTCCGGTAAATCGGCTAGTTTTATCGCGCGATGAAATTGCACTATCATTTGTTCTCGCCGGAAGGTCCCCCCCCTACGCGAGGGTTCTTTTTCCAGGGCTGGTCCGGCATTTTGCGCGGTTCCAATTTCGCAGGGGGCAGTTTTGGCTTTGCCATTTCCAACTCGGGATCGGAAGGCTGGGCTGGGGTCTGAGTATCCACGGGAGCTCGCCATGAGGCGATCCGAGCCTGAAGCCCGTGGTGCTCAGCAGTTTTTTTATCCCCATTTTTCATGTAAAATAAGGACAAATTCGTGTGGACCAATTGTTCCAATGGCTTGAGTTTTTCAGCCTTGTGTCCTTCCTCAATTGCGCGGGCAAAATCTCCTTTTCTGTAATACGCCATGCCCAGGGCCAACTGCGCTTCAAAATGTTTTGGATCTTCCTGGAGGATCGTTTGAAATTTCACAATGGCGGAATCGTACTCTCCCTGTGAAAAATCGAACATCCCATCATCATATTGATCCTGCAATGTCATAAAGTTTTGACTTTTGCCGGTATCGCACGAATGTACTCGCCGCGCAAGGGAACCTTGCCACAGCTCACAAAGCATGTCATTGCCAGTAAAACTTCTTTCAACGGATTTCGATGGAACATTGCATACGGAATACGAAGTGCCTCCAATCCCTGCGGACCTTGAGCGAATCATCGGTGCCCTTCAAAGACATGGAGTGAAATGGGTCATCAACACGGGGAGGGATTTATCAAGCCTGCTTGAAACCCTGGCACGTTCTCAGGTCAAAATCCGACCGGACTACGTTATTGTTGTTGAGCGGGAAATTTATCAACTAAACCAATCCGAATACGTGGGGCTGCAGGAATGGAATGATGCCTGCACTCAAGCCCACAAATTGCTTTTCGCCCGCATCCGAAGCGATATGCCGAAGCTTCTTGAATGGGTCAGGTCCAATTACGAAGCGACCATCTACGAAGATACCTATTCCCCTTTTTGTTTGATCGCAAGAAACACCGAGGATGCCGAGGCCATTCATCAATACCTCGCCGAATATTGCTCCCGAATCGGCGATTTATCCGTAATGCGAAATGATATCTACGCCCGGTTCAGCCATGTTGCTTATAATAAGGGAACGGCCTTGACCGAGGTCGCTCGCAGGCTCGGCATCAAGCCTAAGGAAATCATCGTCGCCGGCGATCATTTTAACGACATCCCGATGTTGGATAAAAACGTGGCGGAATGGCTGATCTCTCCCGGAAATGCGATTTCTTTTGTTAAGGAAAGCGTCAAGTCACAAGGGGGATATGTCAGCCATCAACTGTTCGGTTCAGGGGTCGCTCGTGGACTGGAGTACGTTTTGGAACGTTGCGGTTGCCTGGAACGGGTCGCCTCCGCAACGTGAAAAGTTTCGTTGCAATTCTGTCGCGTGCGATGCAAGTTTTGGCCCTCCGGTCGGGGCGTAGCGTAGCTTGGTAGCGCGTCTGAATGGGGTTCAGAAGGTCGTGAGTTCAAATCTCACCGCCCCGACCATTACTTGGATCAACAGGTGGTATTCCTAATGGCAGTTCAGACTTTCTTCGGCCCGGCAAAGGTATAGCGACTGGTTTCCTGTGCATAGGTCAGGGCCAGAGCGAGAGCATCAGCGGCATCGTGAGCGGGTAATTCCACCAGTCGGAGCATGCGTTGGACCATTTTAGCCACGGCGGATTTCTGGGCAGCGCCATATCCAACCACTCCCTGTTTCATCTTTCGCGGGGCAATTTCATAAATTTCCAGTCCTGCCTGCGCCACAGCGGCCATGCTCGCCCCGCGGGATTCTCCCATAATCAGGGCGGTTTGGAGATTTTGCGCAAAGAACAGACCTTCCATGACACACACTGTTGGGTGATGCCTGGCTATGAGGTCACGTATGGTTTCATGAATTTTCCCGAGACACCGGGAACGCTCCCATGCCGGGGAACAGGTAATGGTGCCATGTGTGACAGCTGTGGCATGCGGTTTGGCGACGTGAATGATCCCGTAACCGGTCCCTCGAAGTGATGGATCAACGCCCATGATGATTGTATGGGCGTTCACCGTGCCGATCACCGTTTGTGCATTCAGAGGAGCAGCGGAGCGTTTGCCGGATACCCGCTGTTTCATTTGCTCAAATTGCTGAGGAGTAATGCCCACGGAAAAACCCTATTTGAGATTACAGTGTTTTGAAAAGATGAATCCACGCGGCCAGCAGGCTTGCTTTTAATTCCATGGGAGAGTAAACGAGGTTCATGTACAGAATCGTGGGAGCCGATGGCAAGGAGTACGGGCCCGTTACTGCCGATGGAGTTCGGGAGTGGATTACTCAGGGTCGCGCCAATGGTCGAACGATGGTCAGTTACGAGAATGGTCCCTGGCAAACGCTTTCAAGTATTCCGGAATTTGCCCCGATTCTTTCAACCTTGCCACCCGCCCAGGCCAATGCACCGGCCCAGGGGACCATCCCATCCTCAACTTCCCAGCAATTTTCAAAAGTTTCCAATTACATGGTCACAGCAGTCATTGTGAATATTTGCTGCTGCCCTCCTTTGGGTGCGCCTGCCTTGATTTACTCTGCACAAGTCAATGTCAAAGCGGCGCAAGGAGATTATGCCGGGGCAGAGGAGGCATCCCGCCAGGCAAAAAAGTGGGTCATTCTCGGAGCCATACTTGGTATATTAACCAATGGCGCGTATATTGCCTACACGGTCATGCAAATTATGCAGGGCGGCGGATTCCCCAAGCCCTGACACTGTCATTCATTTTTTGAGAAAATCACCGTGGCTCATCTGGACAATGGCAGCAGCAGGATTTTTTCTTCTCATCTGCGCCATTTCAGTTCTCTACCTGTATGATCCTTCTGGAAACCGATTTTACCCCCAATGCATGGTCCATCGATTGACCGGTTTGCATTGTCCTGGTTGCGGAATGCTGCGTGCTTGTCATGAGCTGCTGCATGGGAACTTCCTGCGAGCGTTCCAGCTGAATCCGATACTGTTTTTCTCGGCTCCATTTTTGGGGTGGGCTTTGTGGAAGGAAACCAAAGCAAAAGTCACTGGAGATTCGTGGCGTCTATCTGACATTCCACCATTTTGGGTATTCGCTTTTTTGGGAGTAATTCTCCTTTTTACGATCATGCGAAACCTTCCCTTCAAGCCATTTACCAGCCTGGCCCCGATATGAAATGGTTGAAGCTTTCCCGCACTCCCACACCAGTGGAATCGCTCCTCCTGAATGGCGCGGTTTTGCCAGGATTGGGCACCCTGCTGGAAGGCATTTGGTTTGGCTGGGTTGAGATAAGTCTGAGTGTAATTGGTGGTGTGTGGACTTTGGTGGCATTGGTCCCCCTCTTTAAAAGCATAATTGAGCTTCGGAGTGCGCCTCAATCCTTTGAAGAGTACCGCCCGGCCCTGATTGGATTGGGAATTTTCGTGGTGGGATGGGGAATATCATGCTGTGGTTCCCTGATTAGAATTTGGCGGAAGGCAAAAAGAGATCCGTCCCGGATGACGAAATGAACATCTTGTGGCAATAGTAATGCCATGGGAGTACTCGGGGCCGCAGAAATAGAGAAGGAATTGGGGGGAATACCTGAATGGCGGAAGAATGGGAATGTCATCCAACGTACTTTTCAATTCAAGAACTTCGTTGAGTCCATTCAGTTCGTGAACTTCGTTGCAAACCTGGCCGAAAAGGCCCAGCACCACCCGGATATTTTGATCCAGTGGAATAAAGTCGAAATGCGTCTGACAACCCATGACGCAGGAGGGTTGACCAGCAAGGATTTTCAATTGGCGTCGGAAATGGAGAAACAGTTTGAACAACTGAAAAGGGAGCATGAATGATGTAAGATCGTTCTTTCAAAAACAGTTCGGGACAATACCTCTTCGAATCGTTCAGGCGCCCGGACGATTGGAATTGCTGGGAAACCATACTGATTATAACGAGGGGCTGGTCATGTCCCTGGCAATTGATAAATACATTTATATGGCCTCCTCGCCTCGAAATGATGGCCAGATCGAACTGACCTCAAGCGCATTTGCTGAACGTGACACTTTTTACATCGATAAGATCGAAAAAAATCCCAGAACGCCATGGGCCAATTATGTAAAAGGAGTTTTGCTGCAACTTCGGCAACGAGGGGTTCGTTTCAGTGGTTTCAATGCGGCAATTCATGGAACCATTCCTCTCGGGGCAGGATTAAGTAGTTCCGCTGCCCTGGAAATGGCCACTGCCCTGACTATCCGTGAACTATTTCCATTTACCCTGACTGAATTTGGCACTGCACTGCCTCCTGCACGCACAGGGAATGAACTTCCCCCTTTGAAATCGGCTGAAAAAATTCTTCTGGCGAAAATCGGGCAAGCCGCCGAGAGCCAGTTCGTGGGTGCAAATGTTGGATTGCTGGACCAGATTTCTTCATTATTCGGCAAGGCTGGACAGGTCATCCAGATTGATTGCCGCCATCAAACAGTGACCCATAACCCGATGGTGCCTGGCGTCGCAGTGGTGGTCTGCAACTCTGGCGTTAAGCATGATCTTTCAGCAGGAGAGTATAACGAGTTAAGGAGCCACTGCGAATCCGCCGCACGCACGCTGGGAGTCAAAGCGCTTCGGTCAATCAACCCGCAACAGCTCGAAGCGAGCAAAGCAAAATTAAGTCAGCGAGATTACGAATGTGCCTACCATGTCGTCGGTGAAAATCAACGAGTGGTTTTCGGGGAACGTGCGCTGCTAGACGGAGATGTTTCCCAATTTGGGGAGTACCTCTTTCAAAGCCATGCCAGTTCGCGTGATTACTTTAAAAACAGCATTCCGGAGTTGGACGCTTTGGTTGATATTGCGCGGCGGCATCCAGCCTGTTACGGAGCGCGGCTGACCGGGGGCGGTTTTGGGGGCGCGACCATCAATCTGGTTAAAGCTGAGGGGACATGGGATTTTCAACAATTCCTGGCAAAGGAATATCAGGTACGAACCGGCCTGGCCACCGAGCCGTGGACATGCTCAATCGTTGATGGAGCACGCTAACTAAGCGGCTTCCTCTTCAGTTACGCCAGCATCATCTTTACCAGCCATTCCGTACTCGTGCAGCTTGTTTCGAAGCGTCCTGACACTAATGCCAAGCTTTTTAGCTGCCTGGGTACGGTTCCCTCCGCATCGATCCAGCGCCAGCAAAATTTGTCGTTTTTCCAATTCTCCCAGAGGGAGGACTTCGTCACCTTCAGTTTGTTGGACAGATGTAGAAGGCGATGGATTGCCAATTGAAGTTGGGGAGGAGAGGGTTGCGGAGGAAGTCCCCATAAAACCCAAATGATGAGGCTGGAGGTCTTCACCCGGGGAACTCAAGATTACTGCCCGCTCGATCACATTTTGAAGTTCCCGAACATTTCCCGGCCATTGGTGGCTTCGCAATGCTGTGAGGCAGGCATTGGAAATTCCACTCACTCGCACGCCATGCTTACGGGCCATGCGGTGCATGAACTGTTCCGCAAGGAAGGGGATATCTTCCGACCGATCTCTCAAAGGAGGCACTGCGATGGGAACTACATTCAACCGAAAGAATAAATCCTGGCGGAATTCTTTCTTTTCCACACTTTGCTCAAGGTTCCGATTCGTCGTGGCAATCACCCGAACATCGACTTTGATTGTCCTTGATCCTCCCACTCTTTCCAGTTCACGTTCCTGCAAAACACGCAGCAACTTTGCCTGGACCTGGGGAGAAACTTCACTGACTTCATCCAACAGAATTGTTCCACCATGAGCCAGTTCAAATCGGCCTTCCCGCTTATTAATTGCGCCGGTGAAGGCCCCCTTTTCATGGCCGAAAAATTCACTTTCGATCAGGTTTTCAGGGATCGCAGCACAATTCACCTTGATGAAAGCTGCATCAGCCCGGGGGCTTTCCCGATAAATCGCCCGGGCAACCAATTCTTTTCCTGTTCCGCTCTCTCCCTGGATCAGCACCGTCGCCTGAGTGCGAGCAACTTTGCGGATCAACTGCCGGAGTTGCTCCATCCCTGGGCTGCGGCCAAGTAATTCATATCCTGTATCCTCATCCTCTTCGCGACTGAGGTACTGGTTTACTTTGACCAAACGGGTAAAATCTTCCGCCTTTTTTAGGGTAAACTCTATCTGATCGGAGGAAAACGGCTTGATAATATAATCAAAAGCCCCATCTCTCATGCAGTTAACCGCAGATTCGACAGAACCGAACCCGGTCATCATGACAACCAAAGGTTTTTGAGGACGACTCTGGAGCTGCTTCAACAAATCGGTCCCCTCCCCGTCAGGGAGCCGAACATCCACAAAAATCAGGTCAAAATTATCTTTTGAAAGAAGTTCATTTGCGGCCTCAATCGTTTGGACAGCTGCGACATCGTAACGACGATTGCGCAATAACTGCTCAAGGTTTTTGCGGACGATCAGGTCGTCTTCGAGGACAATTATCTTTTCGATCGGCATGGCAGGTTAGCTTCCGGGAGAACTGCGACGATATAAATCAGCGACGAAATGGGGCCTCTGGCGATTTGCAGGGGGGAGATGCTTCGAGGGGAGCATTCCTCGCCGCAGCAGAATCTGTTCATTTTCACGATCCAGCACGATGATCTTCATAATCAAGTCCTGATTCTGTCGCAACAATGAGGCAATTTCCGGATGCTGGGAACGTTCAGCAGCATCTAGTCGCAGCCAGGTTGCGCGGTGTTGACGAAGTTTATCCAGTGAATCGTTAAGGACGGGAAGCAAATTCTTTTTTGCCTGGAACAAATCAAAAGCCGCAGAGGAGGTCGATTCTGCCTGCTTAAGGCTATGACTCTCCCTCTCCACCACCGAAAGAATCTCGCGATAAAGGCGAAGATGAGCTTGAAGGTCTTCCTTCAAAATCGACTGCACATTCATTGCAGCAGTCTAGCGGGTGAAACGGGGCAAATGTCAATCTACTCGAAGGAAATAACCAGGATTAATTTGAAAGCAGATTGGTATTGGAAGCGTGCGCACCCTGTTCCCATTGCACGTACTGCCTACGCCATTTGGCCATGTCGAACAGGGCAATCAAACTTGGTGGCGCATTGCTACTGACCTCGCTCTGGCGAGAAATAATCATATCCAGGGTTTCGATTGCCTTCTGCGGCTGCTTCAAATGCTCATAAACCAATGCCGCCTGATAGTAGACCGGAAGCTGCCACTGTGGGGTGGTGTTCAATCGGGCCAGGCTCAAATAAATTTCAAGGGCATTCAGGTAATCGCCCTCTTTATAAAGCTGATTGGCGATTTCATTGCCAGTGCGCTGCTGCCAGTAGGACCAGAGCTCCGGATTGGACGCAGCCTTTGACGATTCAGCTTCCAGAAGGGCAAGTACCTGTTTCATGGCATCATTGTTTCTACCCAGCTTTTTTAAGGCATCTGCAAGCAAGAAACGGACTTCAGGGATATCCTGTGACTCTTCGTACTTCGAAATGAATAACTCTGCCTGAACGACGAGTTCTGAATTCTTCCCAAGGTAACCAAGCGAGCGTATGACTTTGAAATGACACAGGGCTTTATTCAAGGCAGACGATTCCATCTTTAACAAACGTCCAAAAAAATCAGCAGCATCCTGGTACTTTCCCTGTAAGTAATAAGTCTCGGCAATTTCTGTTTGGGCTTTAAGCACGAGCTTTTGATAATATTCCATCTGATCAAGATTCAGAGACAGGGAGGAACTCATCACAGCATAGAACTTGGAGAGGGCAAGGTTATAGACACCCATATCCCGATACAATAACCCCTGGCGAAGGATCACCTCAGGAACGCTTGGATCTTGTGAAAACTGCCGCACGTACTCTGAATAAATTTGTTGCGCCATGGCAAATTGCCGGCTGTCCTGCGCAACATAGGCAAGCTCCAGCATTGCAACTCGCTGAAGTTCAGGAGGCACCCCGCCTTCGATTAATCCGCGCAAATGCTTTTCAGCCTGTTCGTACTCTCGTTCGGCGCGAAGGCTTTTGGCCAGGTCCAGTTTGCTCTGGTACTCGGCAGCTTTTTTCTCTCTTAAAAGCGCTGTGTTGCTGACCAAGTACTGATTGGTAACCGTTTCAGTCGGCACCGATCTTTCGTTTGTCAAAGAGATGGAAGTTGTTGGCGTGGCTTTTTTATCCACCTTCGAAAAACCAGCGGCTTGCTGATCATTCGTTTCAGTCGTTGCGGGGAGAGAATGTGTACTGGATACGACCGGATGCGACTCGTCAGCAACAGCAGAACGTTCTTTAAGCACGAACGCGCCAACCAGGATCAGAACAATGAAAAGGGTGTTGTTAAACATTTAAAATTCACTCTTTAATGTATGTAGCTCTACTGGATTGCTGAGGCGTAGGGGGAGGTGGATTGAAGCCGAAAGGCAAAACAACAGTGGTATCGCGATTCGTTTTGGTGTTCGCATTCTGATTGAAATATTGCAGAAACACACTTGGCTGAATGATATTGGACTGCGGTGCTGGAACAGGAGGGTTTTCAGGAGGTCCAATGAATTCCTCCACAGTTGGAGCAACCATTGTATCGGGAATGATCGGCCCGATGATATTCGTGTCCGACTGAAACGGAACTTCCACCACTGGATCACTCATCTCGAGAGGGGGCAGGGAATCCTGCTTCCTGATTGTCGGCAACTCAAAGCGAATAGGCGAAGGTCCCACCCTTGGCAGGTAACCTTTCCCCACTCCAGCCAAAGGCCCAGCCAAAATGGTTCCTACAACTATGGTTGCAAGCAGATTCATTTCCGCTCCACGCTTAAACCGCCTCCGCAACCGTTTGCGGGCTTAGCGCCGAAATCGCCTCTTCAAAACTTTTTTCGAAGCGCCAATCTTTGGTTTCCTCGTAATTTTTGCATTCGTTGTAAATCCCGTTGGAACCCACCATGCGGTATTTCAACGAGAGCTCCTGGCATAATTGGCTCACTTCAATTCCAATTTTAATGAGCGTAATATCCGCCTTTAAGGTTTGGCTCATATCCATGATGACTTTCTCGAAACCGGAATCCACTGCTTCAGAGATTTTCGTCCGCAAATGCAAGCTGACTTCATTTGCAATCAGCGGGGTCAAAACCGGCGGGAGCTTGATGACAAGGATATTGTCATGTGAATCGAAGTATCGATAAGAGGTATCCAGGCTGAGAACCCGGGAGATTTTTCCTTTCAAATCTTCGTAATCAATCGGTTTTGTGATCACCCCTGCAAACCCGCTTTGCTGCGCACGGGACTGATCATCCACCGCAGTCTTCACACAAAGGCCAAATACGGGAATGTTCTTCGTTCTGGGATTCGCTTTAACACTATGAAAAAAGGTCAGCGCAGCGTTCTCGGGAAGAGAAAGGCTCACCAGGATAATATCCGGGAGGGCACCTGGAAACACAGCGGCTTCTTCGCTCGAAACACAACCGGTCACCGTCCAGCGCGTTTCAGAGAGACCCAATCGAATCTGCTCATGAATTGCCGGTTTGTCATCGACAACCAATATTTGCAAAGGATCATCAAAGCGTTTGGTTTTGGGCCCATTTTCGATCTTCTTCAAGTCGATAATCCGGCACACTCTTTCTGCCAAAACCTCTTCCTTGAACGGTTTGACCAGATAATCCCGAACTCCCATTTTTGCAATTTTGATTACATTCTCACGCCCGGCTTCTGCGGTAAGCATGATTACCGGAATCGTCTTGAGTTCAGGGTTTGTTTTGAAGCGGCCAAGCATCTCCACGCCATCCATGATCGGCATGGTCAGGTCAAGAATGAGCAGGTCAGGTTTCTCCATTCCGGCGATGGCAAGTCCTTCGACGCCATTGGAAGCTTCCAAAACCTCGCAGTCAAACGGCTTAAACGCTTTCGCGACAATCATCCGGATCGTCTTGCTGTCATCAACTGTCAAAATCTTACGTTTCATAGTCAAACTGCGGACTTCACTGGCTTCATGATTAACTCAACGACTAATTGACTGCCGTCGCAGGAATAAAAAAGAACGCGTCGTTCAGTGGCGCTGACGCGGCCAACGCTCAGGTGTTCGCCCCGAATGGTGCTCGGTATGGTAAGGTTGCAACGATGTCCCTTGTCAGAAAGTCTGGATTTCACATGACCCACGATCATGTTCGTGAGTTCACCAATTGCATCATCAACCATCTCTTCCCCAATAATTTCGTTTTCCTTCAATCCTAAAAGACTCCCGGTCAGCCTTCGCGCGAACGAAGCTCCTGAATAGACATAAACGATCCCGTTTAACGTTCCGACAAATCCCACAGAACCCGCCACATGCGTCTCCCCGTTTTTGACGCATCCCGGAGGCTCAGAACTGACCTGGAAGTTGAGCATGGTACCGAACACCTCTGTGACGGCACCTCCAACCAGCCTTTCAAGCTCATCGATCATGCACTTTTTCCATCGGCAGGCGCTTTGTTAACTTGAGAAAAAATAGGGCTTAACTTTTTGACACCCATGCCGATTTAAACGTTGTAATGAGTCAGGATTTAGCAGTTCCCGTATTCGAGTACAAAACACTCAGCCGCAGCCAAATCGAAACGCGCGTACAGGGATGCGCCCGCCTCCCTTCGCTTAGGAGCATTGAAAGCGCTCTTCGCGAACTGCTGAACGCGGATCAACGTTACACTGCCCAAATTTCAGAGGTTATCCGCCGAGACCCCAGTTTGACCGCCCGACTCCTTCGTCTCGTAAACTCCGTCTACTATGGTCTCACGACCCCTGTGAACAGCATTGAGGAGGCGGTTTTTTACCTGGGGGTTCGCCAGATTCGACAATTATCGATGGTCACCCCTATCATTGAGGATTTTCAGAAACTTGCGGGCAAAGCTCAATTTCCATGGAGACCCTTCTGGCAACATTGCATTGCCACAGCGATCCTGACTCGCGAGGTGGGTAACGTCATTGGTCAGGTGACCGATGAAGCGGATTATGTTGCGGGGCTGATTCATGATGTGGGTAAAATTGTCATGGCTTCCGCTTTTCCCGAGGCTTTTGCAGAAATCTATCGCCGAGTAAAACAAGAAGGTGGCAATCGCCGGGCGATTGAGCTGGAAGTACTTGGCATGGACCATACCGAATTGGGAGCCATTTACCTTGAGCATCATCATCTGCCTCGTGTCATGGTGATTACTTCCAAGTATCACCATAATCCCGAAGCGGCTCCCGAATATGCCAACATCGTGGCGTCAGTCCAGATTGCGGATCTGCTTGTACGACATGCTGGAATCGGCGATTCAGGAACCAATGAACCCGTTGCGGAAGCTGATTGGCTGAATGCTTCCGGCTGGAACATCCTTTTCCCAGGTTCTGCCAAGACCGAACGCTCGATTGCTCGTGCAGCCTTGCAACGCAGTCTGGACCGACTGCCCACAATCCTGGAGGGGTTAGTCTAATTTCAGGGGCAGGAGCTCAAAAACCTCTTACTGATCCTCATCAGTTACGGATACTGGATCACCCCAGGATTTCTGTATTAGCTTAAACCCGATTGGATCATGCTTTTCCAATTCAGAACGGATGAATGGGAAGAAATCATTTTTGCCGAAATAAGCTTCAGTTAGTTCCGAGAAATACTCCCTCTCATCCACCAGGGCGTATGCTCTCTCGATCCCGCCTCCCTGACGACATACCTTGTCATACAATTTTGAACTTAAAGCATTCTGATAAGCGGCTTTAACTGCGCTGTTGGACCAGCCTAAAACACGATCATGATAAGCATGCGCCAATTCATGGAGAAGCATGCTTGGCTGATCGGTAGAAGACCATGACAGGAAATTGGTCGCATTGGAAATTTCTATGCCGAATTCTTTGTCTGGATTGTAGCTGTTCTCCCGCAGCCACCCGAGAGAAGTGTGATATTCAGCTGCCCCGTTGGTTTTTGCAGCAGTCTCAACCCAGAAGCGGATTCCCAGGAGCTTCACAAAGGCAGTTTTTGGTAACATCTTACCTGCCACTTTAAGCTGGCCCTGGATTTCGCTGCGAACTGCTTCCTGGAGTTTCTCCTGACCTTGAAATTCGGGAGACCAATGAACAGAAAATCCTTCTACTGTTTCAATCTTGTAATCGCTGGTTTTAAGGTACGTTTCTGCGTTCGCATTTAACCAATGCGTTCCGCAGTAAACCATCCACCATATGACCCAAAACTTAGGCAAGATATGGAATAGTGAGTGGACCTTGCGGAAGAACCGCAATGCGCGCTTCGGCGGGAAGCCCTTTCAAAAGATTTGCCACGGCTGCCGAAATTTCCCCACACGGTTCCAGATGCGCCGCTCGGATAATTTCATCGGGCAAGGAACTATGAACAAGAACTTTTGCCCTCCTTTGAATGAGAGCTTGTATTTGGGCCTGCCACTGTTCAGGACGGACAAAGCCTGGCGTTGAGAGCATCGTCAGGATTTCAGCGGAACTTTTTGCCTCACGAAGCAATCGATCCAAAGGACTGCCAGCAGGAACGCCTTCACGACATTCACATGCTAGAATGATCGTGCCGTTTTCCTGCACAATGCGTGCCGCAGCACTCATTCCCTTCACACCCTGGTACAGATTCATGTCCAGTGGGTAGCCACTGTTTGTCGTAATCACGATTTCAAACGGTTGCTTGACCTTTTGCATCGCTGATTTCCGGACAAACTCATAACCTGTGCGATGAGCTTCAATCAGGTCCCCGGCAAAGACACCGGTAATGCCGCGTTGCTCATTCAAAGTGACGTTCAGCAGAAAGCTTGGACCTACCCTCAAGGCGATTTCCCGGATTTCATCCCAAATTGGGTTCCCATAAGTGATTCCAAAGGCTGCTTTTGGATCGCCGATATTGTGAGCGCCGTGGTTGCTCATAACAGTCCTTAATCCTGCAACACCTGGCATGATACCTTTTGGGCCACCACTAAATCCGGCAAAAAAATGTGGCTCGATAAATCCGGTGATAATTCGGACATCTGCTTCGACAAGGTGCCGATTAATTAACGCCGGGGTTCCGTCTCTTGTGCTCCCAAGTTGCACCATCGCAGCATCATTTTCAGGTTCATGATTGATCACGCGATAGTTCCGCACCACCTCAGGCGTGAGTAGTTGCTCCAGTTCAGCCTGAGTATTGGGTCGGTGAGTGCCCAATTGATTTAAAAGTGTGATGTTTTCACGAGGGAAATCAGCCAAATATTCCAGCAGCCAGGGAATAATTCGATGGTTCGGCGTTGCCCTGGTAATGTCGGTAAAAGCAATGCAGATGCGGCTGGCCGAGTTAATCCACTGCTTTAAAGGCCTGGTTGCTATTGGTGAGGAAAGCCCTTGAAGAACCGCTTCTTTTTCATTAGCCAGCGCAGGGTTATGGCTTGGTTCAATGACGGTAGTGCGATCATCCGGCAATTCCACCGGCAGATGCCCCTGTCCATAGGCAAGTTTCACTTTCATAAACGAAAGCTCATCCTGCCAGATTGAGTGGATTTAGAGAAGCTTTGGCTGAAGCTCTTCTTTTTTCAAAGCCTCCCCCAGACTTTCAGTCCGTTTGCGACGTCGCTCCATGATATGCTTATCAACGAGAGGATCGTATGGCACTGGATAGTCTCCATTATAACAAGCCATGCAAAAGTGAGACTTTGGATGCCCGGTTGCCTTGACCATTCCATCGATTGTGAGATAGGCAAGAGAATCTGCATCCAGATATTGCCGAATCTCATCAAGAGAATGGTTGGCCGCCATTAATTTGCTTCGATCAGGAAAATCGATCCCATAAACGCACGGATGCATATGGGGAGGGCAGCTCACCAGGACATGGACTTCCTTCGCGCCTGCCTCTTTCAAGCTGTTAACACGAGTTTTGCTTGTGGTGCCACGCACGATGGAATCATCTACAATGATGACCTTTTTGCCCCGAACCAGTTCACCGATCAGGTTGAGCTTTACCCGAACATTGAAATCGCGAATGAGTTGTGAAGGCTGAAGAAAACTCCGGCCTACATAATGGTTCCTCACAAAGGCCATTTCAAATGGAACGCCTGATTCCAGGGAATACCCGAGCGCAGCGCAATTGCCACTGTCTGGCACAGGCACAACAATATCAGCATCAATTTGATTTTCGCGGGCCAGTTGCCGCCCCATTTCAACACGCACCTGATAGACATTGCGGTTTGAAATATTGCTGTCGGGACGCGCGAAGTAAACGTATTCAAAAATGCAAAAAGCGCTCCGTTTATTTTCTGGAAATGCCTGAATGCTCCGCAGGCCCTGCTTGTTAATAATAACGATCTCACCAGGGACAACATCTCGGACAAATTCTGCATTGATCAAATCAAAGACACAGGTCTCGCTCGATAACACATAGGCATCCCCCACTTTTCCGATTGAAAGAGGACGAAACCCGTGCGGATCACGAACTCCAATAAGCTCCTGTTCGGTCATGATCACGAGGCTGTAGGCTCCTTCGATTCGACGCACAGTTTCGATCAAATTGTTTTCATGACCTCCCAGACTCGGCTGGGCCATCAAATGAAGAATGATTTCACTATCGACTGTTGTTTGAAAAATGGAGCCTTTCGCTTCCAGTTCTTCCCTCAGGACGGAAGCGTTTGTCAGATTTCCGTTATGAGCAATGGCAATCTGTCCTCGAGAACAATCCACTGTTAACGGTTGGGCATTCCGGAGATGGGATGACCCTGTGGTGGAATAACGGGTGTGCCCCACCGCCATCCTTCCCTTCAGGCTGGCGAGAACGTCCGAATGGAAAATCTGGGGGACCAATCCCATCCCTTTATGAGTGTAAAATTGGTTTCCATCATAAGTGACGATTCCGGCGCTTTCCTGCCCCCGATGTTGCAACGCATAAAGTCCGAAATAAGTCAGTTCAGCTGCATTCGGATGATTGTAAATGCCGAAGACACCGCAATAATGTTTTGGATATTCCTGCATCTGCTGCTCGGGATTGGCAACTTCAGTTAAGATCATCGGCTTAAATCAAATCCCATTATGGCCTAAATGGTTGGGGTGGGGCGATCAATTCCGTTCGCAAGGTAAGGGTGTTCAGGGAAGTGTCAAGCGAACCTCGATAACGGTTATTTCATCGCGCGCGCAATTGCATTCCACCAAAGGTCATGAAGTTCGGAAAGCTCCCATTTTAAAACGGAATCTCTGGTCCGGAAGGTTAGCTGGCTGCCCCCTACTCTGCCGAGTTCCAGCAAGGGGAGATCCTTCTCCTTCGCAAGTCGAATTGCTTTATCGAGATTCTGAGCCGAAACTGAAAGGACGATTCGGCCCTGGGCTTCTCCGAACATCAATTGGTCCTTTCTCCCGATATCGTACGCGCTCAGATCAAGGTTTGCACCAATCAGGCGGGGAGTGTCACGCCCTATTTGCTGTGAAATGCAGCTTTCGGCAATGGCTACTGCCAATCCACCCTCGCTGCAATCATGGGCACTTTTCACTATGCCTGCAAAGATCATCGAGCGCAGAAGGTCATGGATGGCTTTTTCACGCACCAAATCACATCGGGGAGGTGTCCCGGTTTTCTGTGAAAATAAGACCTGGAGATAAGCGGAACCGCCCAGGCCGCCCAGGCCGCCCAGAGTATCCTGTTTATCTATGATGTCCCCAAGCAACAAAATAATGTCACCCTCATCCTTGAACCATTGCGTTGTGATATGTTCTTTTTTCTCAATGATCCCAACCATTGCGACCGTTGGAGTTGGATCAATTGGACCGTTCGGGTTTTGATTATAGAGGCTGACGTTGCCTCCTGTCACAGGCGCATTGAAAGCACGGCATCCTTCCGCCAGACCTTCAACAGACCGGCGCAATTGATAAAAGAGTTCAGGATTGTGCGGGTTTCCAAAATTCAGGTTATCCGTCGTTCCGAGAGGAACCGCTCCCGCACATGCGAGATTTCTGGCAGCTTCAGCAACGGCAATCTTTCCCCCTTCGTAAGGATCAAGATAAACATAAGTCGCATTGCAATCGACGGTAAAGGCGATGTATTTGTCCTCAAAAGCGGTCTGGATCATCCCTTCAGAAAGCGGGGGAATCGAATCCGCTTTTATCCGCAGCACTGCTGCATCTGATCCGGGACAAACAATCGAATTGTCCCGAACCATATGATCATATTGCCGGTAAACCCAGTTTTTGGAGGCAATGCTTGGCCACGCCAGTAATAGCTTAAGAGCTTCCACCGGATCTTTTACATCTGCGGTTTGATCCAGGGTAAACGATTTAACTTTCTGCAAATAAGAGGGTTCTCGAGAATCCCGGTTGTAAATGGGCGCTTCATCAGCCAGCTTTTTGGCGGGAATATCAGCCACCACCTTGCCCCCATGCTTCACAACCATACGACTGGTGTCGGTCACAACCCCGATTTCAGCCCAGGGAAGATCCCACTTATCAAATATCTTCTGAACTTCTGCCTCACGTCCTTTCTGGACAATGATCAACATTCGTTCCTGGGACTCGCTGAGCATGATCTCGTAGGAAGACATGTGCGGAGCGCGTTGAGGCACTTTGTTCAATTCAATCTCAATACCTGTGCCTGCTCGAGCGGCAGTTTCACATGTCGAACAAGTCAACCCGGCCGCACCCATGTCCTGAATCCCTGCAACCGCGCCTGTTGCGAGAAGTTCCAGGCAGGCTTCCATGACAAGCTTTTCCATGAAAGGATCGCCAACCTGCACCGCGCCTCGTTGTTGCTCAGCCGATTCTTCAGTCAAATCCTGGGAGGCAAATGCGGCCCCTGCAAGACCGTCCCGGCCAGTGGCTGGACCTACATAAAAGACAGGATTGCCGATTCCTTTTGCTGCCCCACGGGCAATTTGATCATGCCGAAGCACCCCAAGGCAAAAAGCATTCACCAAAGGGTTTCCTTCGTAGGATTTGTCGAAGTAAACCTCGCCTGCAATCGTGGGGATGCCGAAACAATTTCCGTAATGGGCGATACCGGAAACCACCCCGGAAAATAAACGCCGCACCTCAGGGGAAGTCAGTTCTCCAAATCGCAAGGAATTCAAAGCCGCAACGGGACGAGCGCCCATTGTAAAAATGTCTCGAATGATCCCGCCCACTCCAGTGGCCGCCCCTTGAAAAGGTTCAACCGCACTGGGATGATTGTGAGATTCGATTTTAAATGCAATGGCAAGGCCATCACCAATATCGATGATGCCCGCATTCTCCTCACCAGCCCCAACCAGGATTCTTGGAGATTTCGTCGGAAATCCCTTGAGCAAAGGGCGTGTGTTCTTATAGGAGCAATGCTCACTCCACATGACTGAAAATATACCCAGTTCCGTGTAGCCTGGATCGCGGCCAAGAATATCTTTGATCCGGGCATACTCATCCGGAGTTAAATTATGCTTTTGAATCAGTTCGGGGGTAATTGCTGGTTCGGCCATGGCACTAAAGTGATCTTCTGACTAGGCAGATTTCTTAACGGAACGAGTGGCGAGCGCATGAACCATGCTCTCAAAGATAAGGCGACCATCGGCGCTTCCCAAAAGCGGTTCGCTGGCGCGTTCGGGATGGGGCATCAGACCGGCAACGTTTCCTTTTTCATTGGAGATCCCGGCGATGTTCTGAACTGAGCCGTTGGGATTGGCCTGTTCAGTGGCATTTCCAGAGGCATCCACATACTGCCAAAGGATTTGTTGGTTCTGCCGCATTTTTTTTAAGGTTTCTTCATCAGCAAAGAAACAACCCTCTCCATGGGCAATTGGAACCCGGAGAAGTTTTTCCGGTGGTATTTCACACGTGAATATGGTGTTTGAATTGGTAGTTTTAAGGAATACCTGCTCACAACGGAATTGAAGCGACCTGTTTCTTACCAAAGCTCCGGGAAGGAGTCCGGCTTCACACAGTATCTGAAATCCATTGCAAATTCCCAGGACCGGCCCCCCGTTGGCTGCAAATTGTTGCACTTGCTGCATGATCGGGCTGAAGCGCGCGATGGCTCCCGTCCGCAAATAATCCCCATAGCTGAAACCACCCGGAACGATGACAGCATCGGCCCCACCCAGGGAATTGTCTTTATGCCAGACCATTCGGCCCGTGTGACCCAGCACATCACGAACGACATGCAGTGCATCCTGATCACAATTTGAGGCAGGAAACTGAAGGACGGCAAAATTCATGATCAGGGCTCAATTTCGAAATGATAATCCTCAATTACCGGATTGCTCAGCAATTTCCGGCAGGCATCATCAATCTGTCTGCGGGCTTTCTCCAGATCACCCTGCAATTCAATTTCCAAATACTTTCCCACATGAACGGCCTGAATACCTTGATAGCCCATCTGCTCAAGTGCGTTCTGAACCGTTTTACCTTGCGGATCCAGCACCGCTTTCTTTGGTGTTACTGTTATCTTTGCTTTCATGAAAGCTGACTAAAAAACCGATGTTGGGGTGAACACCGGTTTCCTGCGAGCGGAAAATTCATCCCTCTTCAAAATGCCTGCACCCCTCCTGAGGATTCACACCTTGCCACGATTTGTCAGTTGAGCATAGTTTTTTGCCTGATGAGACAGATTTACGTTTTTCTGGTGCGGTTCTATTACCTGTTTTTTGTTTCACTGCTCTGTTGGTGCTTCTGGGTGAATGCCCAGACAAACACAAACAATGTCGCCAAAATCGAAACGGCCACTGGTGATGCGACCGTGACAACGACAATACAGCGCACCCCCGAGCCGTACCTGACCTTTGGGCTTGATAAGGTGGAACAACTCCAATCGAAAATTTTTGGAATCCCCCTTTGGCAATATTTAGCCAGCGCTTTTTATATTTGCCTGGCGTTCCTCATTTCAAAACTCCTTGATTCGATTGTTGTCGTTCGCCTTAAAAAATGGGCCGAGAAAACGAGTTCAAAAGTTGATGATTTTGCGATCCTTTTGATCCAGGGACCGATCAAAATCGTTTCGTTTGTCATCCTGCTTCATATCGGCCTGCAGGTCTTTGACTGGCCAAATTGGATGGAGGTCTGGCTCTCCAAAGGGCTGAAAGTCATTGTGGCTCTCTCCATTACGTACATGCTCCTGAAGCTGATTGACCTGCTGATTTCACAATGGGGAAACAAATTTGCCGTCAGTTCCGACAAGGCTTTCAATGACCAGCTATTTCCTCTCATCAGCAAGAGCATCAAAGCTTTTGTCATTATTGTCGCTGCCCTGGTTACTTCGCAAAACCTGGGGCTCAATATCACCAGTGTTTTGGCCTCCCTTTCTATTGGCGGCCTGGCGCTTGGATTGGCCGCACAGGACACGGTCGCGAATCTGTTCGGCGCAGTGGCTGTTTTTGTCGATAAGCCATTTAAAATTGGTGATCTTGTGAAAATCGCTGATATCCAGGGTTTTGTGGAATCCATCGGGCTGAGGAGCACCAGAATTCGCAATCTGGATGGACATTTAATCACCGTGCCAAACAAAACGATGGGGAATGCCACAATCACCAACATTACACTCCGCCCAAACATCAAAACCGAAATGAATTTCGGTATTACCTACGATACTCCCACAGAAAAAGTCCGGAGAGCGACAATGATCCTCGAAGAAGTGTATAAGGGACACCCAATGACTTCCGACCTGATCATCAGCTTTAATCGATTCGCAGATTCATCGCTGAACATCATTGTCCTCCATTGGTGGGGAGGAACCGATTTCAAAGCTTATCTGGCTGGCATGCAGGATTTAAACCTGCAAATCAAGCAACGTTTTGATTCGGAGAAGATCGATTTTGCTTTCCCCACCCGAACACTTCATATCAAGCAGGATTCGGAAACTTTTTCAAAATTTCCATCTCTCACAACTGGCAACGGCCCCGCCGGAGGATCAGTGGTGGAAAGTTAAATCGGTTTAATTCACCCGTGCGACCGCCGCCGGAAGCAGGGGTGCGGGGAAACTCAATGATTGTTCCACATCGAGAACCGGACGTTCTTCCGTCAGTTTCCGTGTGAAGTCCCGATAGAGGGTGATCGAAAGATCAACATTCTTGCGGACACAATCCTTGATTGCTTCAACTTCTTTTTCGCAATGCAAAATGGTTTTCCAGGAATAAATATGCTTGGGTTTGTGGAAATCGCTATTGGCAATGAATGGAAGGTTTTTCAAACCAATCGGGGTAAATAAATTGTTTCGATTGGCGATTTCCCACGCATCAATTTTGTCTGCAAAAATTTCCTGATTGAGCCACAAATACAGCGTATTTTTTCCCCATTCGCTTTTCATCATGTGAGGATGCGAAGCGATGGTTAACCCTCCCTGGGCGTGTATTTGTTCAATTGTTTCCAGAAGATCAAGCGCGGGGTTGATTGGTTTTTTCAGATCCACACCCAAAAGGTGGGCGGACGTCTTCTTGGTAAAACCATCCTTGTTGAATTCGATCCCTGAAAGAACGTGCATGCTGTACTTACGCCATGCCCGACGACGCTCACGTTCAAGGACTTCAAAATATTCTTCCAGTTGATCCGGGGCGAGCGTGAAGTTGGCGAGTTCGATAAACTTGCCAATCAGTCGTCTTGGATCGGCCAGGTGATCTGTCAGACAAATGCAATCAAATCCATGCGAACCGTAGAAATCCACAATTTCAGGTACGGAAAGTTTACCGTCTGAATAGTTGGAATGAATGTGAAAATCGCAAAGCAGAGTGCGGCGAATTGGTTGCCCAAAGGAAGGCGCTTCAATCTTGGAAGCAGAGGGGGATTGAAACAACCTCTTTTTACGGCGGGCACTTGGGACATTTTCCTCCTCCAAAATGAGTTCCCCGATGAGGAAAGCGGCGTCCGGCTTGGAAAATGCCGCCATATTCCTGCGCCATTGTCCCCATTGCGCTGCCCCCTCGACAAAAGCAGATTCAACGAGCGCCGGGACTTCCTTGTTTTTGCTTGCAACTGCACCCAATCCAAATTGCTCAACCAGTTTGGCATTTCCCTCTTCCTGCCCCGGGATCACCTGATTGATGATCATCGGCGCGCGCGCTGCGATACATTCCTGCACGGTGGCGCCACCCGCTTTGGTGATGACCAGGTGATGTTCCATCATCAATTGAGGCATCATGTTCGTCCAACCGATCACCCGAACACGGTCCTGGAATTTCTCGGCACGTTCTGTAATTTTGGCTTTTAGCTCAGCATCCCGACCCACGGTAACAGTTAATTGCGTGTGAGGGATTTCAAGCAGTTCATCCAACACCTTCCCTGCTTTCTTTTTCCCAGTATTAATGATGTAAAGAATCTTTCGTGGCTCCTTGAATTTGGGGGATTTCAGATCGACGGGCCCAAATTCCAAAAACTGGGGACTGACCGGGAAACCTACTGGCAACACTTTGTTTTTTGGGATACCCCCTGCGACCATTACTTCCGCGGAAGGCGCATTTGGCACGCAAAAAAGGTCTGCGGGGGCCTTATACCAGAGCGAATTGATTGTGATGGAATCGGTAACCACCGTGATGAAACGAAATGGTTTTTCTGAATAATCCTTGTAAATTTCTTTGATGACATGCCCATAAACAGGGTAGGTGGAAACCACACAATCCGGTTGGGTCACTTTAAGAATGTCTTCAAGCGCATCCCGCAAACGGCTCATGCCTGCGAGATTTTTTTCAAACAAAGGAGAATTATCCAAAAGAGAATAAATCCCCCCCCACACAGAAGGAGCATGCTGAACCAATCCAAGATACGATTTCTTGGCGATAGAGTTCAGGCGGCCATAACTTGTCTCGAATAAATCCAGAATCTCGATCTTGATGTCCTCAGACATAAGTTCGAGAGCGTCCCGGATATTTCGTGCTGCTGTGTTATGCCCTTCGCCGAAAGCCGCTGTCAGGATCAAAACCTTTTTCATAAGCGGTTTCTTTGAAATGTGGTGTGGTCACGTTACAAACCAGTGGCGATGAGGTTAAGAATACCTCACAAATTCATCCGAGCTGACGTCTTGAAATCAGCGTACCATTTCCGGCATTTTTTGGATCAAGGCGATCGTAAATTCCATGGATGAGCGCAACATCCAGGGAAGTAACACAATCATTAATCCAACAATTCCGAGTACTTTAGGCACGAAACTGAGTGTTTGTTCATGAATGGAGGTAACGGCCTGGAAGAGGCTCACCCCAAGTCCAATCATCATGGCAGCAAGCAGGGTTGGCCCGGCCAGCGCCACAGCCTGAAACATCATGCTTTTAACCACCTCCACAGCAAATTCAGGATTCATAAAGAAGCATCGATCAAGACCCGAAACTTTGGAGCAAAGAACGTGTGATCAGTTCCCATCCATCCACCAAAACAAACAATAGAATTTTAAGCGGCAGCGCGATCGTGGCGGGTGGCATCATCATCATACCCATGCTCATGAGAATGGTCGCAACCACCAGATCGATCAGGATAAAAGGAATAAACAGCAGGAAACCCATTTGAAAAGCCGTCCTTAATTCACTGATGATAAAGCTGGGGATTACCACTTTCAGAGGCAGGTTTTCGGGACTTGAAGGTTCCATTCGCGCGACCGAAACGAAAAGTTCGACATCCTTCGGCCTCGTTTGCGCCAGCATGAATTGGCGGATTGGTCCAGTCGCCTGGATCATTGCCTCTTCACCGCTAATTTGATTGGCCATATAAGGAGTTAAAGCATTGGCATCAATTTTCTGCCAGACCGGCTCCATGATGAAATAAGTCATGAACAGTGAGAGACCAATAATGATCTGATTTGCCGGGGTGCCCTGGAGTGACAAGGCAGACCGCACAAAAGAGAGAACAATCACAATCCGGGTGAAACTTGTCATCAAGAGGATGATTGAAGGAGCAACGGTCAACAGGGTAATCCCAAAAAGGATTTTGATCGCCACATCAACATCCTTGGGTTGCTGTGAAGCTTCCACTCCAAGATTGACCTTGAAAGGCATCAGCGGGATAGAAGTGCCATTCGTCACCTGCGCATTTGTTTCCAGCGGAAGAAACGCCAGAAAGAAAACCAGAGCAAAAACCCAACGATACTTCCGAAAAAATAATGCGGGATGACTCATGATTTTTTGGCAAGCACTTGAAGGAACGTTTCTGCGAATGAAGGAAGACTCGGATTTTCTAGAGCGACCTCGGCAGGTTCGATTGCTGGAACAGCTTCGGGAAGTTGAGTCAGCATCGTCACCCCCGTGGGAGAAGAGGAAAGCAGCAGGCGTTGATTCTCATACGCCACAACATAAATCGCATGTCGCTGGCCCAACGATTTTACCTCCAGCACTTGAAGTTTCTGTTGATTGCGCCTGCCCGGATTTAATCGTTGCCAGTTTTTAAAAAGGTAAAGAGCGCCGAACAGCAAGGCGAAAACAAGGCACAAGGCGCCAATCATCCGGATCAATGAATACCCGATGGAAGGAGGCGCAGTCAGCGCAGGAGCTTGAACCACTGTTTCTGCAAAAGTGTTTGCAACCGTCAAAAGGACGATTGCTAAGGTGGCACGTGAAGTAATCATGCGACAGCGCCGACCATCTCGGTGATCTTGATTCCAAATTTATTATCCACCACGACCACTTCACCTCGCGCGACAAGCTTTCGATTCACGTGCAATTCGACGGGCGCATCAGCCAGAGTATCCAATTGAACCACGGAGCCGGCTGCAAGTTGCAGCACATCACGCATTGGCAATTGGCAGGAGCCCAGTTCCACCGTTACATTCACTGGCACATCGAGCAATATCTCGATATTGGGCGGGTAATCAGTTGGTTTCATGAAGATTTAATAATCTGCGTAATTTCAACCGCTCGACGATTGTTCCGGCTACCGATTCGTCCAATGAATTTTCCGATTTGCGAAAGGCGAACCTGCACCTGGTTTGCCGCTTCCGGGTCAATTTCCAGGATATCTCCCACTTTCAAATTCGCTAATTCACGTGCTGTCATGGCGATGCCGGGCCATTCAGCAGTCAAAGGTATTTTTAACGATTCCAACTCACGGTTCCATTTCGGCTTCTCGGTGATGACCGGAGCCCCGGAATGTTTTTCATCATGAAGTTCGGCATCCAACTGGCGGGTAAGCGGATCCAGCGTTGCGTATGGGAATCCCAATTGAAGATGCTCCACACAATCGCCCATGCTCGCCTCAATGGAAACTACAAGCATGACGGTGTCCGGTGAGGATGTCTGAAGGTATTTGCCGTTTGTTTCATGACCTAGCAGCACAGGGCGCAATTCCTGAATTTTTGCCCAATGCTTGCACCATTCCGAAAGAATAATCTGAATGGCCTGATCAAGAAGCACGACCTCTATATCACTCAGGTCACGATTTGTGGTGATCGAGTGCCCTGCCCCACCCATCAGCCTGTCGACGATTGTCAAACCGAGGCGAGGATTGATATCGAGGATACAAATTCCCCGCAATGGCTCCACTTTAAACAATGTAAGATGACTGGGGCTCGGTAGAATTTCAGAAAATTTTTGGAAAGTCATTGTTTGAAGCCTCGCCAGCTTCACTCCAAATTCGACTCGCAGATAAATTGATAATAACGAAGCGAGACTTTGGACAAATCCCTCATGCTCCATGCGGATTTTCCTCAGCTCAGTCGCGGAAAGGAAAGTTGGCTGCCTGAAATCGTAATGTTGAACAGATTCTTTCGGCTGTGCTGCGACGCCCCCTTCTGAAACGTTCGGCGCAGAGCTCTCCTGTTGCGCAACCTCCGCGAGCAGCCGCTCGACTTCAGATTGCGAAAGGACTTCACTGCCACCTAATAATGGATCATTCAGGTCCATTGGAGATTACTGAATTGCAAATTCGGTCAGGTAAATTTCTGAAACCATTCCTTTTCCAAGAATGGAATTAAAAACCGCAATGAGCTCCGTCCTGACCAGGTTGCGGATGCCGGGTTTCTCAAGATCGCTGATCGTTTTGTTGCTTAATGTGCTCGCCGCAGCATCGCGAAGTTCCGCGTCGCTTTTCTCAACTGCAGTTTTAAGGTTCGGCGAAGTCCCGACCAGGGTGATGCTCGCCATCAGGTAGCGAGTCCCCATGGTTCCCGCCACATTGACCAAAGTTTTGCCGGAAAGCGGGACTGTGATCTTCGTTTTGCGCCCCTTCTCATCATGTCCCCCGCTGTCATGTGCCCCAGTCGATTCCGCTTTGGCTCCGTGCGAATCGGCCTCTTCCACATGTTCAGCAGAAGTGGACTTGGCCGCGCCTTTAAGCTTTGGAATCAAAACAAATGTGGTCAGGCAATAAGCCACGACTGGCATCAGCACGAGATTCAGAATCAAAGGCAACCAAGCCTTGATTCCACCGCCGGAGGCTTCCTGCGGCTTCGCTGTTTCGGCAGCACCATTCGCAGCGGCCGCGCCATTTTTTTCTGGCGCACGACCGGCTTCAGCCTGCCCTTTCGCGTTGTCCAGTCGATTTACTGCCATAAATTATTAACGTTTCAGGTTAACGACTTCCTGGAGAAGTTCATCCGATGTGGTGATGATCCGGGCGGATGCCTGGAAACCACGCTGGGTGGTGATCAGGCTCGCAAATTCATTTGCCAGGTCGACGTTTGACATTTCCAATGCTCCGGCAACCAATGTTCCCATGCCGTTGGAACCAGGTGCAGCCGGGTTCTCAAGAGGACGCGCAGCTTCCACGTTGCTGAAAAGGTTGCCTCCCTCTTTTTCCAGCATCTGCGGGTCGCCAAACCTGGTCATCAGGACCTGGCCTCGATCATACTCGCGATCATCTGACAGTTTGACCCTCACTCGACCATCGCTCAGAATTTTGAAGCTGATCAACTTTGCGTCAGGATCGTGAGTCGGTTCTGTTGCAGGTGGAATGATGTCATCATCGATGCGGACATCTCCGTATGTGCTCAAATTCAAATCGTTGTAACCCTGGACACGAAGGCCGGCATTATTCACCAGGTAACCATCCTGAAGGACAAAATCTCCAGCCCGGCTGGCAAAGCTGACTCCACCCAAATCCTTTAAAATGAAGAATCCTTCCTCCCCATCAATGTAAAGGTTCGTTTCAACATGGGTGTTCGTGTAGCTCCCGCGCGAAAAATCGTTTTTGATTGCAGACGTCGTGACACCTGAACCCACTTGCAGCGATCCTCCCGGGCCAGCGCCACCCTGAAGCTTCTGGCTGAAAGCATCTGCAAACGTTGAATGCGCCGATTTATAGGCAATGGTATTCGAGTTCGAAATATTATTGCCGATAACGTCCAGCTTGGTCTGAAATTGCTGGATGCCACTGACCCCTGAATTAAGTGAACGTAACATAGTTATTGAAGTGTTGAGAATGAATGGTTCGACACACTGGTGACTGCATCGATGTCATAAGCCTGGTTTTGGACAATGATTTTTGGGGAATCGCCATTGAGATTGACTGCGGAAACGACACCCCGAATTTCGGAATTGTCCGGACCAGTTAAAGTCACTTCCCGTCCGATGAGATTGTTCGCCTGCAATTTCGACATGTCAGACTGCATGGCTTTTGATTGTTCCAGTGCACTGAACTGTGCCATTTGCGCAATGAACTCACTGTCGCTTTGCGGATTCATCGGGTCCTGGGAGGTCAATTGCGTAATCAAAAGCTTGAAAAATTCATCCTGACCCAACGTTTTAGTTGGGATTCTGGACTTCGATTCGCTGTTCCCAGTATAGAGCGAAGTTGCGGTGGCCGATGTTGTTGGTGCTATTGATGACATAAATTAAGCCCATCCCTGCCACATTCTGGAACCAGAGCTCACAGGATTGGAGTTAAGATGCTTTTTGATGGTGTTAAGAAATTCCTCCTGATCGTGGTTCTCTGGAGTGTCGTTTTGGTCTTCACGCGATGAATGCTGTTCCAGGTTCCGCTCGCGCGAATGTCCTGAAAAGCTCCCCGTGGTATCGGAAAGATCAGCCAGCCGAACCCCCTGCCCCGCCAATGTTTCCTGGAGTTGTCCCCATTGTCCGTTCAATGAATTAAAATCTCCCTTTTCACAACGGGCATGCGCCTCGACAATGCCATGACGTATTTCCAGGCGAATAAACAATTCGGTATCCTGATCCGGTCGAAGCACCAGCGCCATGTTGTTCGCTTGAAACTGCCGCATTTTACTGATCTCAGTTCGAAGAGCGGCATAGACTTCAGAGGCTTCAATTCGATTAGCCCGGGCAGGTGAACTGACTTCACCTGCGCTTTGGACTTCAAATCGACCCTCTCCTTTTTCAACTCCGCTGAAATTTGGGAAAGCCGATGCAGGATCGGTATTTTTCTCCACCACTTTCGTTTCAGGCAAAGCGGCAATTTCTGACTGTTTGGTCTTAAATTGCATGTCGAAATCCTGTTGAGCATCCGGTGTGCCACCCTCTTTGGGGGCAATTTCTGCCATGATTTCAGGATCTTTCGTCGGCGCAGTCGCTTGAATGCCAACTATTGGTGTGAATATTTTGCCCAGTTCCTGCCCGGTTGGGTTCTGTTCTCGGACTTTACTCGATTCACCTGCAATGCTTGCCTTGATCGGTTCTTTTGCACGTTCGACTGATCTCGATAAAGGGGCAGGACGCGCCCAATTATGAACAGCTTCATTGATCTGCTCCGTTGAAGGGGCGGCAATCTGCTCAACCGCAGTTGCAATCTCCGGCGCAACTTCAGTAGGCAGTTCCAGGGGCGCTGGCTGGGTTTCGGGCAAGACTTCAAAATCCACTGCTTCAGGGGGTGCCATTTGGAAATTAACCTTCTCAATGACCGGTGGTGGACAAAAGCAAACGAGTAAAAGAGGGTCGATTTCTTCACTCTTTGTTTTCTCTCCTAAATTCTCGATGGAATTCTCATCGTTTTCCACTCCTTCGGTATCTTCAACCTCCTCGCAAAAGGAGAGACAAGGCGGAGTCAAAAGCCCTTGTGAAATTTTTTCAGCAGACTCTTCAACCTTCTGATTTTGTTCCGGGGTTTTCTGCTGAAGCATCTCATCGAACGATTTCGGGTCTGAGTCAGCGTTAACCTGTTCTACTGGAAGCTCACAAATGGCAGGTTCCTTCTGAAGAGCAGAAACCTGGGGCAGCATTGCGTCTAAAATCATGGATTGCTCTTTTTAGTTGGATTGATCGAAAGTCGAAGCCTTTCAGAAAGATCGGCCACGCGTTTGGCTTCTTCATCTCCTCCTGCAGCCATCAATTCGAGGATCGGAGAGGTTTCGGCTTCCTTCATGAACAACATTATTTTTACAAGGACGGTATCATCCAATTGCTTGAAAATGCCCGCCGCTCCCTCCGGAGTCATGTTGGCATATGTCCGTGCGAGCTTTTTTAAATTCGGCGTCTCCTCTTCTGTCACCCTCGTCACATTGAGATCGAAATCCTTTTGGAGCATGGTGACTTTCTGAGTCAGTTGATTCAGTTCTTCCCGTTCTGCCTGAAGACGGGCGGCGAGTTCGTTCAAATGGTTCTCACGCTGCTGCAACTTTTCTTTCTGCTGCCTGAGTTCCTCGACCAGGAGATCAATTTCGATATTTTGAGGATTCCATGTCGAAATGGCCTCAGTGTCATGCTCGCCAGTTTCCTCCGGGATCGAAATTGCCTTGATGTTGGCGCTGTTCCAGGCCGCAAAGCTAACGCCAAAAAACATGAGAGCACCCAGTATTGAAGATCCCGTGGGAGATTGAATAAACTTGATCATGACTTGCAGAAAGTGAAGGAACTTTCGAGTTGTCGACTTGCCATTTCATCAAGGAGTTGCTGTTCCATTCGCATTTCCTCCTGACGATGAGCGCGCACCTGCCGCTCATGAAATTTTTGAACCACTTCGCAATCCTGTCGTGTTCGTTGCCAATGATCGCGTGCGCGAGAAACATTTTTCTCCGCCTGAAGCATTTGGACCAACCCTTTTTGTTTTTCGGTTTCCAAGACCTTCAACCCATGCTCAAGCTGTAAAATCAAGGCTGGTGAAAAACCTCCTCCACTCATTGCGTCACGCCATGCCTGAAGATGCTGGGTGATTTGCTGTTCCAATCGATTGACCATCGCCACCGCACGACCATGCGCTTCGATCGCTGAGCCAAAGGCTGCCTTTGCTTCAGTTTCGCTCCGCTCGCGAACAGTCATGACTGCTTCCAGTGTAAACTTGAATGGCTTCATTTAGTTTCCTTCTTCGGTTTCGTGGTTGAAACCGCACTGCTGAGCAACTCCGATAATTGCTTCCAGCTATCAGTGGCTTTTGAACTGGAATTGACCGCCTGGATCAGAAACCGACGGAGTGGCTCATGCAATTTGATCGCTCCATCAATCTCAGGACTGCTCCCTGCCGGATAAGCGCCAATATTGATGAGGTCTCGATTTCTGTGATACACCGCCAAAGCTTCTCGAGCCCGAGCGGCTAAAGACTGCTGCTCTTCATTCGTTAAATCACGCACGAGTCGGCTGACACTTTGTAAAACGTCAATGGCGGGATACTGATTTTGCTGCGCAAGTTCGCGATTCAACACAATATGTCCATCCAGGATTGAACGAACAGCATCGGCAATCGGATCGTTCATATCGTCTGCTTCGACAAGGACAGTAAACAACCCGGTGATCGCTCCCTGTTCTCCTGTTCCTGCCCGTTCAAGCAATTGAGGAAGCAGTGAAAAAACTGATGGTGTATAACCCCTGGTTGCTGGCGGTTCACCCACAGCAAGCCCAATTTCACGTTGCGCCATCGCAAAACGTGTCACGGAATCCATCATCAGCATCACGTTCTTGCCATGATCCCGGAAGTATTCCGCAATCCCCATCGCAACAAATGCACCCTTGAGGCGGACCAGCGCAGGCTCATTGGATGTGGCAACCACAATGATTGATTTGGCGCGCCCTTTTTCATCCAAATCCTTTTCGAGGAACTCACGCACTTCACGCCCTCGTTCACCAATCAGGGCAATCACGTTTATGTCTGCTTCGGCCCCGCTGGCAATCATCCCCAGCAACGTTGATTTCCCAACCCCGCTGCCTGCAAAAATTCCCATTCGCTGACCTCTTCCGCAGGGAATGAATGTGTCCAGGGCTTTGATCCCCATTTCGAATGGTTGCTTGATCCGCTGCCTTTTCAGGGGGTGCGGCGGCCTCATGTTGGCAGTGATTGTCTGAGTAGCATTGACCGGACCCAGATCATCAATCGGTTCACCCAAACCGTTCAATACACGCCCCATCAAAGCGTCACCCACTTTAATTTGTAAGGGCTTGCCTGTGGCAATGACTTCACTTCCAGGATGGATGCCGTTCATCTCGCCCAACGGCATCAACAACACACGATTATTCCGAAATCCCACAACCTCCGCGTAGGTGAATTGGTCATGGCGGCCTGATTGAATTCGGCAAACTTCTCCAACTGCTGCAAGAGGTCCTTCAGATTCAATAACCAGGCCGATCAATTGAGTGACACGTCCGCGCGCCTCAACTACTTTGGCTTCCTTCGCTTTTTGAAGGAGGTGAGCAATCCGGTTGTGCGATGTCGTGATCATGAGTTCACGAGCGCTGATTTTAAGAGCTCCAATTTTGTTTCGCGCCGGGCATCAATGATGCCAAACGGAGTCTCGACCACACACCCCCCACGGCTGATTGTTGCGTCCGTTTTGAAAGCGATCTGCTCCGAGGAACCAGCGCGTGGTAAAAGAGAATCGGTGCTATGCTCGAGCAATGTCAGGTCTTCCGGATGCAGAAGGATTGTATAACTGGTCGCCTCTTCAACCTGAGCCAGCGCGTCACGCACTGCTGAAGCAATTGATTCCTGTGACACTGCGGCGGCGCCGACAATCCGTTCGACCAATTGCACCGTCAAAGTGATCAGATGTTCCTCACATTGCTTCGCCACCTGTGGAACTGCATTTTTCAATGAGCCGAGGATGCCACTTTGTAATTGAATCAGATCACTCCTCTGCGCCAGCAACTGCTCTCCCAACGATCTTTGACCATCCTGCATTCCTTTTTGGTAGCTCGCACTCTCACGGCTTTTAATCCTGTTTTCGACTTCCAGATTCCAGGAGCCTGTGACACGCGCTGCCTTCAGCGGTTGATGAAATTTAATTGTCTCAGGCAAGCGCTTCCTCCTCTTGTGCTTCATTTGATGCCCCGAGCTCGATTTCCCCTTCAGATTCAAGCCGACGCACCACCTCAATAATCCGCATTTGCGCTGCTTCAATGTCCCGTAGCTTAAGCGGCCCAAGGAATGACATTTCCTCTGCCACAGTTTCGGCTGCGCGTTTTGAAATGCATCCGAGGAGGTTCCCTTTGAGTTGTTCGCTCGCAGTTTTGAGGGCCACTGCAAGATCCCGCATATCCACTTCGCGAAGAATTTTTTGCAGGGAAGAGGGCTCAAGCATGGTAAGATCTTCAAAGGTGAACATCTTCTGGCGGATTGCCTGACCCAGCTCAGGATTTTTTTCCTCCAGGCTCATCAGAAGAGATTTACTCAGGTTTTTGTCCAATGTGTTCAGCAGGTCTGCCGCGGATTTGATTCCTCCGGTTTGGTTCAAAGCCCGTGTATGTTTGGCACCCAGCTTTTGATTGATCACTTCAACAACTTTTTCCACCACCTCGATCGGGGTTGAGGAAAGTGTGGCAAGACGTTCCATGACATGCTCCCGCTGATCCCCGCGAATCATCGAGAAGACCTCTCCTGCTTTGCTCGATGGCATGTAACTGATGAGCAAAGCGATGGCCTGCGGCTGCTCATTCTTGATCAGATTAAAAATTTCCCGCGCATCCAGATCGAGAATCTGCTGCATCGCTGCAACCGGGGCGCGTGCGGGAGCGACTCTGCTGATCACTGTGGATGCCTTGAACATGCCCAATGATTTTTCCAGCACCGTCTGCGTGTACTCGATGCCACCTCTTAAAGAACTGCTTGCCTGGACTGCCACTTCGGTGAACTCCTTCAGGATTTCCATTTGCATTTCCTGGGAAATCATTGCGAGCTTGGCCATCTCGGCGGAAACGGACTCAATCTCATTTTCATCCATGCTCTTCAACACCTTGGAGGCGCTTTCCGGACCGAGAATTACAAGAAGTGCGGCAAGCTTCTGCACTTTGTTCATTTTTGAAACGTCCGAAGGAACATTCGCTTCTGCTGATGCCGCCATACTATTTTCCTTTTCCTTTCGCCATCCAGGAACGGATTGCGTGGGTCATGTTGTCAGGGTTTTCTTTAATTAATTGGTTCAGGACGTCCACTGAGACCACCCCCGGCTGACCCTTCCGCCCATGCATTCCATTTCCATTCGATCCATTACCCTTCAGCCCCGGCATCGTGACACTGTCCATCGCAAACTCCCCAAGCGGAACGCCAATAGGGATGCTTTCGCCGGGGGTCTTCTTGAAAGTGCGCCAGAAAAAGAGCAAAATTCCCAGAGCTATCGCAGGATAAACCGCCTGTCCTGCAAGATTCATCCAGAATTGTTTCGTTTCCTGTTTTTCGAGCTGTTGAGTGACTTCAAGGGCTGGTTGATCGTTGAACGGCATCTCCTCAAGTGTGATTTCATCCTTACGAGTGGCTGAATTCTCCTGGATTCCCAATGCGCTCTGAACGATTTTGCGTAATTTATCCAATTCCTCCTTGGAGCGGGGTACCGGTTTTCGGGCAGTACCAGTTCCTTCCATTTTGGTTGCAATGAAAACTGCCGCAGAAACTCGGGAAACACCTCCAGCCGCCTGCATCAGGTTGCTAGTGATTTTATTAATTTCATACTCATTCTTGGTCACTTTTTTCCTGGTGCGATTATTTGTTGTGGGAGCAGTTGCCACTGAGTTTGTCTCTCCTGTCGCATTTGAGTCCACCCCGGGAATCCCGCCAGCCACTGGTGTATTCATGCTGGATGTGTCCGTATTCTCGTCGTTGATGGTTGAACTCCTCACCACCTGCCCTTCCGGATCAAACCGTTCTTCGGTTTTGGAGAGGGTATCAAAATTTAAATCAGCAGATACCCGGACCACCGATTGGCCGGGGCCAAGTACAGCCTCCAACATCCCCTCAGCCTTCTTGGATAAGTACTGTTCCATGTTTTTCCGCGCCGCCAGTTGCGTGTTGCTCAAACCAACGACCGAATCCGGCTCTGAATTTTCAGAAAGGACATTGCCCAGGTTATCCACCACAGTCACATGGTTGGATTGCAGCCCTTCAACGGAATTCGCCACAAGAAAGCGAATTGCTGCAACCGTTTGAGGCTGCAGTGGCGCGTTTCCCCGGACGCGAACAAAAACCGAGGCAGTCGGTTTCTTTTGATTGTCCACCAACAATCGGTTCTCCGGCATGACGATCATCACCCGGGCATTCTCAATTGAATCAACTTGTGAAATGGTCCGCGCAAGTTCCCCCTGGACTGCCCGGAGATAGTTTGCCCTCTGCACAAAATCTGAAATTCCGAAGTTCGGTTTGTCAAAAATTTCAAATCCGATCCCCTCCCCTCGCGGAATCCCCTTCGCCGCAAGCTGCATGCGCATGAAATGAACTTTTTCCGCCGGAACAAGGATTGTGCCGCCATGCTGGGAAATTTTGTAAGGCACTTTCGCGTCATCAAGGGCGGAAATAACTTTCGCCGCTTCAGCCCCATCCAACTTTCCATAAAGCAGGGAATAATCAGTCTGGCTTGAAAAGAATGCCAAACTGGCGAGCCCCGCAATCACTACACCGGCAGCCAGAAAAATACTAATGCGCTGGTTTATCCCCAGCTGCTTCCATATCGCGAGAAGCTGCGAACCAATTTGCGAAAAATTTGTGTTCATTAAATCAACTCAGATCAAATCTGCATCCGCATTAATTCTTGATACGATTCCAGGAGCTTGTTTCGAACCTCCACCATCAACTGAAACGAAACACTCGCTTCTTCAACAGCCAGCATGGTTTGATGAAGAGACACATTTTCCCCCCGCAGAAGGCCATTAACCATTTCACTCGCTTCCGCCTGTTTTGAACTCACGTCGGAAACCATCTGACCGAGCACACCCGAAAACGACGATCCCCCCTCAGCGACAGGCATTGCCCTGGAAATCAGGCTGCTACCTCCCAATGGGCTGCTCTCACCCAGCTTCTGCAGTTCGTTCTGTGGAATGATCTTCCCCAGTTCATCCATTCCAGGCTGAATCTGCGGGAGATTCCGCAGATCAGGCACTGCCATGGAGCGATAAACCGAAAGAGGATTCATGGAATGTCAGATTTACCGTTTACCGATGGAAAGAGTTTGCAATGCCATCGAACGCGCATTCTTGATCACAGCCACGTTCGCCTCGTAGGCGCGTGACGATGTGATATAATCGGCCCATTCCTGGTGCATGTTCACATTTGGCATCGCCACCATTCCGTTCGGATCTGCATCCGGGTGAGTGGGATTGAAAATCATGTGTGGCGGGCTTTCGTCCTTTTGAATCCGGGCAACCTGCACAGTTTGGGCTCCCCCGCTCATCCCTGCCTGTTGATCTGCAAGCACGCTCTCGAAAACCACCTGCTGTCTTTGATACGGTTTGCCATCCAATCCGCGGGTAATATGCGCGTTTGCAATATTTTGGCTGACCACATCCATCCGGATTCGCTCCGCCGTCAAAGCTGAGGAAGAACTTTGGATGCCAGGGATAAAATTGATCATGCTCATACGCTTCTACCTGTAATTGCCATGCGCAGCTTGAGAAATGTTCCAGTCAGCATCTGCGTCGTCGCAGTGTGGGTCAGGCTATTCTGACTAAGCTGCAACAACTCATTCTCCAGTTGCACGCTGTTTCCATCCTTGTTCTCTGCGGCTGCATTGGGGTCCACTTCAATGGATGGCCGCAATGAAGCGATTTGGTTCGGATCCTTGTTTGCGACTGCCCGGCTCAATTCCGATTGAAAATTTGTCGAGACATCAAGCCGTTTGTAATTGGGGGTCTCGAGGTTCGCGATGTTGCTGGCGATTGCTTCATGTCGAAGCACCGTTGCATCCAGCATCTTTCTCGCCGCCTGATAATTTGGTTGGTTAAACAGCGCGTTAATCATAAACCGCACAACTGTCCAACCCTGTTCAGCAACCGTTATGCCACTGCAGTAATTGACCTATTACCAACAACTTACAACAGAACATCCTCATTCGAATGGCAATTTTTGCCTACTCGAATGCAAACCGGGAAATTTCATCTATCTCTTTTGAAGAGCAGCTTCCCGTTGCCGGGGAAGGATTTGTAAATGCTCCTGCAACTGTCGGCTCAAATAGGTGGTTACCTCAGCAACCTGCGACGTCGATAGCTTTATCCTGTCAATTATCTCCCAATCAGATTCTCCCAAAACCTGAAGCAATTTATCGATACCCGGATTTTGCCCGTGAAGCTCGCCACCCAGTCCCATTTCCTTTAGAAATTTTAATTCAAACGCCAGGATTGAATTTACCGAAGAACGGGTCCGTGCAACATGTTCCAGGAAGCCTCGGTAAAGCTGGAACAGTTCAGGCGCAGGTGCATCTTCCTCAACGCATTTTTCAAGCAACACACTTGTATAAGCAATTTGCTGAAGTTTGCTTATCTCTGTCCGGACCGAGGCAAATTGATTTAAAAGCGTCACCTCCCGTAACGTATGGAGCGTCGAACGGCTGCTGCGTTGAAAACTGAACTCAGCCAGGAAATTTAAATCCAGTCGGCCAGCGAACGTGGATTTCGGTTTTCGCGCCCCCTTGGCAATGGTTGCAAGCCGTCCCTGTTCGGCTGTCAGCCAATGGACAATGGTGCTGGTTTCTGAGTACTGCCTCGTTCTCAGGATGATTCCGAGGGCGCGTTCCTGCATCACACCTTCCCAAGGGCTGAAAGCTGGAACATTGTTTCCAGCCGTTTCACCAGCTGATCTTCAACTCTTTTCATCTTCTTTCGCTTCTCACTCGTCAAATCATCGTAGCCCTGGAGATGCAAGACCCCGTGGACCACATAGCGAATCAGTTCCTGTTGCCATGAGGTATTGAATTCATGGCTTTGCAATTCAGCCACTTCAATGCAAACGAACAACTCTCCATGCAGAAGGTTGGCAGGCGAATCGTAAGGAAAGGTGATGACATCTGTAGGCCCCTCATGTCCAAGGTAACTGCTATTGATTTCCGCACTTTTCTTGGAGCCAACCAGGTAAATCCCAAGATCATATCGTTTTAATCCAAGCTCCCTCTGCAACAACGCTTCTGTTATTTGTCGCAACAGGTGCCGATCGATACAATACCCCTTCTGGCGATTATAAATATATAACTCAGTCACGCCCGGTGCCGCGATGTTGCTCATACGCGGCAATAATTCTCTGCACCAATGGATGGCGCACCACATCTTTCCGCTGGAAATGGATTATGGCAACCCCTTCCACCTTCGCCAACGCCTTGACTGCTTCGATCAATCCCGAATGTCTGCTGCCTGGAAGATCAATCTGGGTAGGGTCCCCTGTGATTACCGCTTTTGACCCATGCCCCAAACGGGTTAAAAACATGAACATCTGTTCAGTGGTGCAATTCTGGGCCTCGTCCAGAATAATGAAGGCATTGTTCAAAGTCCTTCCACGCATATAAGCAAGCGGCGCGATCTCGATGGTTCCACGCTCCGTATGCTTGGTGATTTCCTCTGACGGCAGCATGTCATGCAGTGCATCTTGCAGCGGACGCAGGTACGGAGCGATTTTCTCATACAAATCTCCTGGCAAAAATCCAAGCGCCTCCCCCGCCTCAACCGCAGGACGTGTTAAAATGATTCGGGTGATATTTTCATTTTTTAACGCAGCCACAGCCATCGCAACGGCGAGGTAGGTTTTTCCAGTGCCCGCGGGTCCCACACCAAGGGTGATATCGTGCTCCCGGATGGCTTCAATATACTTTTTTTGACCGAGGGTTTTGGGTGTGACACTCGCTTTTTTCAGGGAAGTTTGGATTCGTTCAGCCCCCAGGCTCCTCAAAGCTTGCGGCCCATCATGCTTTAAAACATGCAAGGCATGGGCAAACTCACGATTTCGCACCACCCCTCCCTGTTTGATGGCATTCTCCAGGAATAAAAAGAGTGCTTTCGCATGTTCAACCGCTTCCGTGGCTCCTTCCAGTTTGATCCAACCTTCACGTGAAGTCGCCTTGACCTCCAACTGCTCTTCCACGCTATGCAGATTACGTGGATCGCCATTGAACAATTGCTGCGCCTGCCGCGCATTTTCATAATGCAAAGTCTCCGTTGCCATATTCATTCCCTATTCAACGCCTCACGCAGCTTCACTGCGATATCCTTTAATGCTTCCGGCAGGACTGTTGTGTTGGCAATCACAGGCATGAAATTTGTGTCACCGTTCCAGCGTGGAACAATATGAATATGCAGATGCTCAACAATTCCGGCCCCAGCAACTTTTCCGAGGTTTACCCCAATATTAAATCCATCCGGCTTCATCACCCGGCTCAAAGCATTTTGCGCCCGGCGGGTCATTTGAAATAATTCCAGCATTTCCCCATCCACCAGCCCATTCAAATCCTCCACCTGGCGATATGGCACTACCAGCAAATGGCCACCTGTGTAGGGAAATGAATTCAAGACCACATAGCAACTTTTGCCCCGCGCAATCACCAGGTTTTTTTCATCGTCGTTTTCCTGGGCAATACGCGTAAAAACAGATCTCTCAGTCGGCGGGGCTTTCGGGGCAAGTATATATTCGATGCGCCATGGCGCATGCAGGCTATCCATGCGAGGAAGCTACGGGGCCAAAATTAAGATGTCAAAGGTGGGAACGACGAAAGTGACTTTGAATCAGTAGCTGCACTGAACTTCAATAATCTCTCCACAACCACAGGTCACCCTCAAATAAGTGATCACATCTCCCTCTTTTTCAACGGTCACTGTTGGGCGATGTAAATGCGGGACTTCACCCTGCGGTTTTCCTGGCATCTCCAGGGGCCGATTCTCAATGACAAAGCTTTTTCGCTCGCTGGGTAAAGGTTGCCCCATTCCGGAGCGGACGATTGCACGAAAACCTGATGGAGCCACAATGTTCTCCGACTTTGAACCCGTCTGCGGAATTAGTGGCACGAACGTTTCTGCCATGATTATCTGAGTTCTGGAATTTTGAGCATCACCGTCACCCGACGATTCACCTGATTCGTTGGATCAGCACCATCCATTGGCATGGTGTCCGCGTAGCCTGCGACTCGCCTGATCTGTGCCGGGTCCACTCCCTGGTCCAATAGTTTCCTTCGCGCAGCATTTGCACGATCAGAGGAAAGTTCCCATTCGCTATAAGTTTCTGAGGAGACTCGATCCGTTTTCTCTGTATGCCCTTCCAACTCAACTCTGAAAGTATTCGTGTATCGCGAAACCTGCCATGCCAGTGTTGTAAAGACCCAGCTGCCATACTCCGTAAATTTTGCTGAGTTCTCCTGGAAAATTGGCCGCTTCGCCCGATCAAAAATGCTTAACCTCATTCCATCCGGGGTATTCTCCACATGGACAGGTGTTTCCTCAGGAATCCCTTCAGGATTGGAATTTTGCAGGGTTTTAAGGATATCCTCCGACAATTTTCGCAGCATGTTCAACTCCACTGCGCTTGCAGAATCAAAATTCCCGTTCTGTGATTTAACAGCCTGGGTATCCTTATTTGGAATCAACCCAGTCGATTCCTTGGTGACTGACATAAATGGATTTCTAAAGGAACGTTCGACAGCTTCCTTGATTTTTTCATCCTGCGACGTCAACCAAAGCACCAGGAACAGCGCCATCATTGCTGTGACAAAGTCTGCGTAAGCAACTTTCCATGCGCCCCCGTGGTGACCATGCCTTTTTTTTCCCATTTTATTTTCCTCCGCTGCTGACCCCCTTCAGCATCGTTTCAAGATCGTCCGCAGAAGGTCTTAAATCACTGCTTAATCCGCGACGAGCCACTTCCACCGCCATAATCGGGGCCATCCCATTCGCAAATCCCACCACAGAAGTGGCAATGCACTTGGAATAAGCCATCTCGTACATCCCCAAAAATTCCATGTTCACAGCCAATGGATTAAGAAACCCATAGGAAATCAAAATCCCTAAAAATGTTCCCACCAATGCCGCAGCAACGTGATGTCCAATCTCTTCAATCGGACCAGCAATTGAACCCATCGTCACCACAATCCCCAGCACCGCTGCCACAATCCCGAAGCCAGGCATCGCATCCGCAGCTTTCGTCAATACGCTGATTGGTTGATGATGCTCTTCCTCCATGCTTTCGAGTTCGATATCCAGCAGCAATTTCAACTGGTCCGGTTTTACTTTTCCGTCAATGATCGGACGCAACCCCCCGCACAGCAGGGCGACTGCTTTTTCGTTTTTAATAAAGGAAGGATACTTGGCAAAAATCGAACTGCTCTGCGGATTCATGACATGTTCTTCAAGCGCCACCATCCCATTCCGGCGGCCAAGCATGAAAAGCTCATACAACGCTTTGAACAATTCTTCATAGCTTTGCTTTCCGTAGGGAGCCCCTTTCAAAGTTGCCATAATTGCATGGAGCATATCCATCAGCACCTTCTTGGGTGACATGATAATCAATGCTCCTGCTGCGGAACCGCAGATGACTACAAATTCAGATGGCTGAATCAGGGCGCCGACATGCCCTCCCGCCATCATGAACCCGCCGATAACGGAAATCGTTACGACTATTGCTCCAATGATTACGATCATGGTGGTGGCAGGATTAAGGCTCTTTACTCCTTGATTCCAGGTGTCTCATGCTGCTGAAGGAACGATTTCAAACTGAGAATCGCCTGCGCATGGATCTGGCAGATACGTGACTCGGTCACGCCAAAAACCTCCGCGATTTCACGAAGGCGCAAATCTTCAAAATAATAGAGAGCGAGCACTTTCCGCTGCATTTCAGGCAACTGCTCCAGGCGGTCTGCAATGACTCTGGCCAGTTCCCGACGCGCTGTGGCATCCACAGGATTTTCCTGTGACTGGTCAGCAATGCTGTCATAACGTGAAGAATCTCCATCATCATCTCCGCTTGGTGCGGCATCGAGGCAGACAAAAGTTGCAGGCCGAATCTCTGTCAAAAGCTCTTCATATTCCTCGACGGTGATATCCAGCGCGTGGGCCATTTGCGCGTTGGTGGGGATGCAACCGTTCTGTTGCTCCAACCGTTGCATGATTGTCTGCACCTTTCGTGCTTTGTCATGGACCGAGCGAGGGACCCAATCCAAACGCCGTAATTCATCAAAAATTGCTCCACGGATTCTCACCCGTGCGTAGCTTTCAAAGGTGCTGCCCCCCTCTGGATCGAAGTTGCGGACTGCATTGAGCAGCCCGACAAGTCCGGAACTGTATAAATCTTCTGCATCGACATGCGGTGGCAGTGAAACTGCCAGGCGACCGACGACGGTTTTTACAAGTGGAAGATACTGCTCAACCATTTCGGCTTCCGCAGCATTGCCAGGTTTGATCTTGGCATAACGCTGTGAGAGCAGTTTTCGACTTTTCTGATTGGCTGTGCTTGGTGCAACGCAAGTAGGCATGGACTACTCCTTAGTTTGTTTGTGCTGGGTTGGAGCGGGTGTTTTCCTGCGCCGAGGCGGCGGCCAACTGTTGTTGATACGCGGCATGAAGGTTGTTCACCCAAACCTGTCCCCACCACCTGAGAAGAAGACCTGACACCAGGCAGGCGACGCTGGAGCGCCACAAAATCGACGGCCATGAGCTGTTTTGAGCGAGGCCAAAGACCAGCCCTATTCCGAAGCCCATCAATCCGCCGATCATCATTAACTTCTTCATATATGACAACAGTCAAAACCCTCATAGCAGAAGGTTTGCCAGCCACTTGAAGCACCGAAATCGAATCTACAAGTTGTTGATAATCAACAGAATTGACGAGAGACTATTTTTGAAGCAGAAGCAATTTGCAGGTCGCCGGGAATATTTTGCCCAGCGCTCAAATAATGGGGAAGATACTTTGTGCCGAGGACAAAATTCCACAATTTTCCCCACCGAAGCTCTTCATCCAGATGGGTGAAAACCAGGTCTGAAACCGGTAACTGGGCGAACGCCTTGACCTGTTTTAACAGGTGTGGCAATTCGTAGGCAGAATTCAGCGTTAGATGTACCTGCGCCCCCGGCACCTGTTCGATCACCTGCCTTAATTGCTCCATGGCACTTGAATCCATCGGGGAGATGCCCGGAACATCAATCAGCGCCGTCGAAGAATCCGAGATCGTGCCAGGAAGAAATCGCTCGATGGGAACATTCAATATTTCACAATAAACACTTAGCGATTCCGCAGTATTGGAAATGTGCGTATCCAGCCGGTAAACCTGCGGCATCCCACCTTCCAAAAGGACAATTTGGGCCAGCCGTTTGCAGAGCGCTGTCGTTTTGCCACTGCCTGGCGGACCTATAAATATCTGGATTGGCTTGATGGTATTCTGCCCCTCAGGCCAAAAGGAAATTAATGCCTTCCGAACCAGTTCAAACTGCTGTTGCAAAGCAGGCGCTTCCGAGTGCCCCTGCAATTCCTGCGCCCGTTCCAAAACTCGTTGCGCATGAAGAGGTAACAAACCGGTCTGCTCAAGCACCGCCCCGATCTTCCATTCGCCATAATCGCCCCTTCCCTGCTCTGCCACAGCAAGGATGGAGGTCATCGGTGAAGGAGGGATCTGCTGAGTTGGAATTCGTTGCCTGATCTCCTTTAATTCCTCACGGAGAAGGGCCAGCTGACTAACCTCTTCGCTTTCAGATTCGGGTTCCGTTTCAGGAACAGTCGCCAGCACTTCAATTCGCGGCTTTTTCCAAATGCGCTGAAGACCTTCCTGGGGCACCTGGCGGACATTTAAAACCACAGCTTGCGGCCCTAATTGATCGCGAATTTGCGCGACAGCTTCCGCTGCCGATTCAGCGATGAAAGTATGCACCTTCACGCGCCCCCCTTGTTGCCAGTGAAGCTGTTACTGATCCAGCGAGGGCACCACAGTGGCGCTTTGGATTTCGATACGTGGGGGGATCTCGGCGTATGAAAGCACACCAAGATCGGCAAAAGTCGTTTCAAAAAATCGTCGGAACGCCAAACGAATTTGTGGTGCGGTAATAACCAGCGGCGGCTGCCCTGAAGCGAGCATTTTTTGAATCTGCCTGGAAAGCGACTCCACCACGTGCCGCGCCAGCCTGGGCTCAAGCATAAGCGATATCTCGTGCGGAGTTTGCCGAACGCCATGCGCGATCTGCTGTTCCAGTTTTGGATCAAGCGTGATTGCCCGTAATGCTCCATTCTCGCTCTGGAACGGTTTGGCAATCTGCGCTCCAAGTGCGCGCCTTGCATATTCAGACAGCTCATCCGGGTTTTTGGTTGTCGCTGCAATGTCTCCAACGCGCTCCAGAATACCAGCCAAATTGCGAATGGAAATCCCTTCTGCAAGAAGGTTTTGCAGGACTCGCTGGACCTGCCCCACCGTCAACTGCGCTGGAATCAGTTCATTGACCACTGTTGGATGTGTCTGCTTCAGGTTGTCCAACAGCACCTGCACATCCTGCCGAGAAAGAATCTCATGGCAATTTCGCTTTACCGTTTCGGAAAGGTGAGTCACCAGCACGGAACCAGCATCAACCACCGTGAACCCATTCACTTCGGCATTTTTTCGCTCCATGTCCGTGATCCAGGTTGCCGGCAACTGAAAAACCGGTTCCACTGTTGGCACCCCTTTTAATACTGCCCGGCTATTGGTTGCGTTCATTGCCAGCCAGTATCCAGGCATTAATGTGCCCTGAGCCACCGGATTCCCCTTCAGCATGAAGCGGTACTCATTTGCACCGAGTTGGAGGTTGTCCCGCAACCGAATCGGAGGGACAATCACTCCCATTTCCTGGGCAAATGTTTTTCTCACCCCCGTGACCCTCTCAAGCAAATCTCCTCCTTTGCGAGTATCAGCAAGACTGACCAGGCCATACCCCAGTTCGATCTGCATCGTGTCCACCGTCAGCAATGTCTCCAGCTTTTCTGCTGTGTTTGATTTTGCCGCAGCGACAGCCCCCGGCGCGTTTTCTCCGGCTTTCTGGCTCTCTCCTGCCGGTAATTTTGCGTTCACCCCGGGAACGACTTTCTGTGCTTTTCGAAGATTCATTCCAGCCACACCTGTGAGCACCGCTAAAATCAGGAACGGGAGCATCGGAAGTCCTGGCACCAGGGCAATGAATCCCAGCATCCCGCTTAAAATCAGCATCGCACGTGGATAATTCAGCAATTGCTTGCTCAATTCGGTGCCCAGGTTGTTTTTCGCTGCGGCCCTTGTCACAAGCATACCAGCAGCCATCGAGGTGATCAGCGCGGGAATCTGGGAAACCAACCCGTCCCCAATCGAAAGCAACGTGAACCGCTCCAGCGATTCGCTGACGCTCATTCCCTTTTGCAGGATCCCAATCGCAAATCCGCCCAATACATTAATCAACGTAATCAGCACCGCTGCGATCGCGTCACCACGCACGAATTTGCTTGCCCCATCCATTGCCCCATAGAAATCAGCTTCCTGCTCAACTTTCCTTCGGCGGGTTCTTGCTTCAGTTTCAGTGATCACCCCCGCTCCCAATTCTGCGTCGATCGCCATCTGCTTGCCAGGCATTGCATCCAGGGTAAATCGTGCGGCAACTTCAGCGATACGTCCCGCGCCCTTTGTAATCACAATGAAATTAATCAGGACCAGGATAAAAAAGATGACAAAGCCAACGATGTAATTTCCTCTTACAACGAAATTTCCAAACGCCTCAATAATATGCCCTGCATATCCATCGAGCAGGATCAAACGCGTTGTCGCCACGTTCAATGCCAGCCGAAATAGCGTAACAAAAAGGAGTAACGTGGGAAATCCTGTGAAATCAGCTGGCTCCTCCACATACAAAATAATCAAAAGGATCAGCAACGACATTGCCACGCTGAGAGAAAGGAGCAGATCCAGCAGGAATGGCGGTACCGGCAGAATCAATAGCAACACCGTCCCGAAGACACCTGCCACCAGCCAGATATCACCTTGCCGCAACAGCTTCGAAATATTGGATTGTGCTTTGGCCATCTCTATTTCTGATTTTGTTCCGCGTAGTAGCGATACCGATTCACCCGGTAAACCCAGGCAAGGATTTCTGCCACCGCGGCATACAGCTGAGCAGGAATCTCGCCATCCACCTTCCCGTACTTGAACATCAGCCGCGCCAAGGGTTTGTTTTCAATGATCGGCACCTGATGTTGTTTGGCGATTTCGCGGATTTTAAGCGCGTTGAGCCG
>JANRLX010000073.1:0-24700 GCA_033762115.1 Verrucomicrobiota bacterium | reverse complement strand
TACGTTGTGCAGTCCCGAACATGGGAATGGCCCCGGTGAATTGTTCCATGATCGCGCGCCATCGTTCTCCACGGTCACCGCGAGTCACAAAAATCAGAATCGCAAGAATGGCATAGAGCGGAAGCAGAATGGAGAGTTTGTGCTGAACCCATGGCGCGATGGCTCCTTGCCATACAAGGTTTATCAGTAGCGTCACCGGAAAGATAAAAATTGCGAAATGAACAATGAAAAATGGGTAGGCCAGGCCTGAAAGCACTTTTCTCAGCAGTTGGGCGCGTTCCTTGTAATATTCCGCGAGCAGACGGAAACAGGCATCCAGGCGGCCACTCTTCTCTCCCGCATCCAGCAGGGAGAGATCAAATTCAGAAAGTTTTTCTCCGCTATTCAGGAGCGCTTCTGAAAATGTCGAGCCTCGCAGAAGGAGGGCATGGGCCTGGAGGGCGAGCTTGCGGTACCAGGATGATGGCGGCTTCCTGGCCACCATCTCAAGACCTTGCATGATGCCAATGCCCGCACTCGTCAGGGCATCCAGCTGGTGATAGAACTCTCCTCGAGAGGCGAGTTGTCGTGGAAGAATAAGGAGCGGCATATGAACGCTCCTTTCTATCTCAGGAAACTGCTTTATCGAGAGCTGCCTTCAAATCGCGTTTGCTTTTCAAACCCACGATTTGTTCGGTCACCTCGCCATTTTTGAAAATCAGGAGAGTTGGAATTGCGCGAATCCCATGCTGACTGGCAACCCCCTGGTTATCGTCGATATTAACCTTCCCGATTTTGACCCGGCCATCATATTCCCCTGCCAGTTCATCAAGAATGGGGGCGATCATTTTGCAGGGACCGCACCATTCCGCCCAAAAATCGACCAGCACCGGCTGACTGGATTTCAGCACTTCTTCCGAGAAGTTAGCATCAGTTAACGTCGTAATATTCGCTGCACCCATAAGATCCAATTTTAAAGCTTATCTTCAGGAACTCAACTGATTTGCCTTAGGCGTTCATCAGGAAAACCACCCTGACAAGAACAAGTACGCCGACCACCACCGCGGTAATGGCCAGAATTTTGTCCACCATGTCAATGCTGCTGGCGCTCGAAGCTGCGGCAGCTCGCGCTGGCATAGCCGCGGGCCTTGGGGCTGTCGCGGGTGCTCCGGCAGGAGGGGCCGGTTTTTGTGCACTGGTCGCTGACGCGGCAGGGGCTGTTGGAGGGGGAATGGCAACTGTGGGAGCGGTGGCCGCACTGGCGGCAGGGGCTGCTGCAGCCGCCGGAGCAGCGGCACTAATGGCTGCTGCGCTCGGAATTTTAATCGTGGGAGATGCGGTTGGTTTTGGAGGCAAATTAATCCGGACAGTTTCCTTCTTCGGCTGAACTTTGGCAGCTTCAGCAGGTTTTGGGGGAACCGCTCCCACGGGCGGTGTCACAGCTGGTGTTGGCGTCACTGGTGGTTGACCAGATGGCGGCACATTCGGAGTATTCTCGGCCATATAATTTGCTTCGCTACAACCTTAGGTTCGCCACTTTGAGTGTCAACCGGTAAATCCTGAAACCCGTGTTAAGGCTCGATAATTCGCACGCGATAAAACTGTGCGGGAGCATTGGTTAATGGTTCCGTCACAGTATGAACCACATTGGTTGCAGCAAAAATTGGCGTATTCTCCGGTACTTGCACCGGGGTCCATTGCGGGTTCGTGATGTTCGTTGTGTACTCGAGGATGAACGCGCGATTCGACAGTTGATTAAATTGAATCTGGAGTCCCCCCTCCGTGAGCATTGCCTCCGGTTTCCAGATTTCTCCCGCCATCTCAGGATCAGTCCCGGTCAGGAACTCGAGGTAATTATTTGCACCATCCCCATCCGGATCGGCGTTTTGTAATGCGCTCGCGCTGCCTTCATCGAAATGCTCTGCCTGCCATTGAGCGAACGATTTTCGCCCGGGCAAATCCTCATTGATCCATGCAGTCAAAAAGTTGACCGCATTCGTGTCCACGACATTTGAACCCACGGGTGGCATTTTGCCCGGCCCGCGGTGTGAAATACGGTTAATGATTTCTGAATGCGCCGCATCGCCGGGGATGATAAGCCGCTTGTCATTTCCAGTGGTGGATTTCCCATTGATCAACCCAGTATCTGTTGTGCGAGTCCAGATCCGTGCATCAAAGTTTGCTGGAGTAGGACCATTCGGGTGGTGGCACTGGGAACAATTGGCTGAAAACCAGGACCGGGCGCGGTACTCTCGGCTGATTGCTTCATTATCGAGCGGTTCAAGCTTGCGCAACCCGCTTAAATTAGTCACAGGAGCGGTGAAATATCCCGCGTCACTCAAGGCTTGAATCTGGTTCAGCGTCCCCCCCTCGTGGACAATATCCCGGTTCAGCTGCGGCGTATTAAAACCAAGAGCCCAGCCTCCTCCTGGTGTATGACAGGCCAGACATTGGCTACGACTGGGGTAATGCCAAACCTGGGTGCGCACATTTGTGCCATCCTGGATTTCCAATACTTCTTCGCTGCCTTCCTCCGGCACCAGTTCAGCGTCAGTTTGCTCTGTGTTCCAGCGGTAGGTCAGGCCATACATCCCATTGGTTGTCCGGACAAGAAATCGGGTTTCCAAACGTCGAGTGGAGTTGCTGTTTCCTTTTTCCAGTTCGATTTCGAAATGTTTGATCCAGACGCTGCCGGTTGGAAATTGCCAGTTTCCTTCAGGATTGAAGGTGATTTTGTTGGTCAACCGGGGAATGGAAAACCACCGGGTTTTCTCCGCGTGATCTGACCAAAATGGAACATTGATCTGATAAGGCACAATTCCCGGGGATGCTTCGAGCGTTTCCAGGTCGGAAAAAGCGCCAGTCTCCGCAAGCGTGGGAGGTAGTTCAATGGTGTTGGTGCTTTCCACAGGAACAAGCCGTTTGATCGCGTTGGCACCCAGATCACAGGCGAGAATATCACCATTTGAGGGATCGTAACCAAAGGCTGAAATATCCCTCTCAGTGGCGATTTGCTGAAGAGTGCCTCGTCCTAAACCATTGGTGCGTAAAGCCCAGGTGTTCCCGGAACCGAAATCAGCAAAAATATAAGCCCCGTAAAGGTCCGAGTACCTGTTTCCTCGATAAACCACTCCCCCTGTGACCGAATAACCTTGTGCCCGAGGGTAGTCCACCACCGGGTTGATATGGGTAAAACCTGCCGGTGGATTGGCACGTGGCCCCGAAATGAAACCTTCCCTATAAGACCAGCCATAATTTCCTCCTTTAACGATAATGTTAATCTCTTCTCTAGCCCCCTGGCCCACATCGCCGCACCACAGGGTCCCTGAAACGGGATCGAACGAAAACCGCCAGGGATTTCTCAGGCCGGTGGCCCAAAATTCCGTTCGGACATTGTTTGAGTTAATGACTACACCGTTAAAGTTGGTTGCTCCCACAAATGGGTTGTCTATTGGGACAAAATAGTTCGTTGTGACTGCCGGATGAGAATTGGGAACGAGATTTCCCGGTCGTTTATCCACATCGATCCGCAGCATTCCCGCAAAAAAGTCCTTGGTAATGCGCTGACTGTTTTGGAAGTTGTCGTTTGCTCCTCCTTCATCGCCCAAAGAAACGTAAAGATATCCGTCCGGGCCAAAGTGCATGTCACCTCCATTATGATTGTCCGCCTCATCTGCCTGATTCAACAGCGGCAACTCTGAATCACTCAATCCCAGATTGGGGTTATCGGGAGATGCCTCGAATCTTGAGATGCGATCTGTCAAAGCACCCGTTGTCGTGTAAAACAGGTAAAAATAGCGGTTAGTGGCAAAGCCGGGGTGAAATGCCATGCCCAGAAGTCCCAACTCGTTTCCGGAGCTAACCCGGCTGGAAATGTTCATGAACAATGTTTTTGTTGGGTTGGCCAGATTGGTGATGACCTGGATGCGTCCCACCCGCTCAATGACAAAAAGCCGATTCGTTTCGCCTGGCGGGGTAAAAATTCCGAGAGGTGAACTGAACGTCAGGTTCCCAAAGGCGGTCTGAAATGTATAGCTGCCGGAAGGAGGGTTGGCTGGCAAGGTGAGGGAAGTATTTGCGACCCTTGAGATTGCAGCGTGAGTGACAAATGAAGAGACAAAAGCGATGCTGCAGAGAAGGGTGAAAATCCTTGTCATAAGTCTTACAAAGTGTGCACAAACCTTGCCAAAGTCAAAGAGGAGGGTGGTTTTACGAGCGCAATCAGGATGGGTTGCTGTATGGCCCACTGGCTGCTATAGTTCCACTTGCATTTTTGCGAAAAAATGCGACTTCGATTAAGTCGAAGGCTGTTTCGTCGATACTACTATTGAGTTCAGGATGGTAATGCGTTTTCTTTCATGGGTTGTTGGGATTTGGTGTGTTGCAACTGTCATTTCGGTTGCGGAGACCAATCAGGCCTTTTCATCTGCCATAACAAATTCACTCCCACGCGCTGTCCTCGACGATACCACCAAGCTCAGCAAAGGGGACACGGTAAGATTTCAGATTCTTGAGGATCGGGACGAAGCTCCTAAAAAACTGGTGGTCACAGATGGCGGCGAGATTGATATCCCCTATCTTGGGAATATTCCTGCCGTGGGAAAAACGTGCAAGGAATTGGCGGCAGAGGTTAAGACCTTGCTGGAAAAGGATTTTTACCACACCGCGACAGTCCAGCTTGCGATTGATCAATTATTGAGAAGAAGTCTGGGACGAATCCAGCTGATTGGACAGGTCTCCGCGCCTGGGCCGTACGAAATCCCCCTTGATGAAACCTATACAGTCAGCAAAGCCATTTTGCGTGCCGGCGGCTTCGCTCCCTACGCCAATCAATCCAAAGTCAGGGTTCTTCGCACCAATCCCACCACGTCAAAAACTGAAAAATTTGTCGTCGATGTGGAAGCAGTCTGGAAAAAGGGGCAAATGGAGAAGGATTTTGAAATCAAACCAGGCGATGTGATCGCGGTGGATGCAAAAATTGTCAATTTCTAGAGCATGAAGGAAGCATACCCCAAATACCCAGTCACTCCTGAGGCTGGATCCCTTCCCGGGGGCAAAACGATTGGATCGTTGTTGCGCCGGTTGCTGATCGTCCTGAAACGGCGTTGGTGGATTCCAGTCCTTACAGCTGCGCTTTGCACTGTTGCGGGGGCTTTTTACGTGGCGCAGCTGCCGCCACCCACCTACACCTCCATCAGTCGGATGTGGGTCAGCGGCAAGATCAAGTTAAATGAAGGTTCGGCGTACTCGGAAGATGCGGTGAATTACTACGGCACCCAGGCCGAGTTAATGAAGAGCAAAACGATTGTCGGGCGTGCCCACGCCAGAGTCCAGGCGCAGCATCCGGACTTGAAACCTGTTCAAATGACGTTGGATGTCGCACGCCCGTCCGGCGCGTCGATTTTTTTCCTTCGTGCCTCCGGTGCAGATGCGACTTATCCACGCCTGTTTCTTCAGGCATTGATGGAGGAATTTCTTCTTTATAAGCGTGAGATCAAAGGGGAATCTTCGGACAGCACCCTGGCTTCCATCACCCAGCAACTTTACAAAACCCAGGAGGAACTTAAAAGCGCGGAGGGACAGCTGGCAGAATTTGAAAAGACAAATAATCTCCTGGTTCTAAAGGAGCAGGCTGCTGTGGCGGGAGAATCGTATGCGCGAGTGAATCGGCGCATTGCGGACCTGCGGATTGAAGCCCAATTAATGGATAATTTCCTTTCCTTCAACCGTCATCCTGAACTGGAAGCCGGAGTTTTTGAATCAGGCACAACGACCAATTTCACCACCCGCACCAAGGATGTGCTGAGCGCGGTCCAGGAGATTCGCAAGTTGCGTATTCGCAAGGATGAATTGAGCAAGATCATGAAACCAGCGCATCCGAAAATGATCGAATTGGAGGATGACATCGTCCGCCTGGAAAAACTCGTGGAGGTATTTAAAAAGGAAAGTCGTGAAGAATTGCTGGCGAAAAAGGAATCGATAGTGGTGGAAATCAAGAACCTTGAAACCACTTCAAACGATTACCGTGAGCGGGTGCTCGAAACGAGCAAGCTGTTGAATGAGGGGGACCGCTTGAAGGAGCAAATCCGACGGACCCAGGGTTTGTACGATGAGCTTTTGAACATGGTTCGGACTGTTGGGATGGGCAAGGACCTCGATCAGGAAACACTGGATATCCTGGAGCATGCGTCTCCCCCTTATGCCCCGCCGATGCAAAACACGCTCAAGGTCGCTGCCGCAGGTGTTGTGGGATTCATGCTAGGGATCTGTATTGTTTGTCTGCTGGTCTGGTTTGATGATCGAATCGGATCGCTGGCTGAACTTAAAGCCCAGTTTCCTTTTGAAGTGGTGGGACAAATTCCTGACCTGGATGTTCGAAAAACCAAAGGGGTGGTTGAGCCATTGCGCGTGGATGATCAGCGGCACAGTTTTGCAGAATCTTATCGCAACTTGCGTTCTTCACTTTTGTTCATGGCGACTGATGGGTTCAAACCCAAATCAATCCTGGTGACCAGTTCCATTCCAGCGGAAGGGAAGTCAACGATTTCCGGTAATCTCGCCCGCGCTCTCGCTTTTGCGGGTTCAAAAGTGTTATTGGTGGAAGGGGACCAGCGCCGTGGTAAATTGAACGAGACTTTTGGATTGCCTGCTGAGCCTGGTCTTTCGGATGTGCTTCGTGGTGAATTGCGCGTGGAGGAAGCGGTTCAGGAAACGAACGTTAAAAATCTTACTTTCATGGCTCGTGGCAAGGCGGTTCCCAATCCTTCAGAGCTTTTTCTCAGCCCGGCGGCGGATAAGTTCCTTAGGGAAGTTTATTCAAAATACGATTATATCATTATTGATACGGCCCCGATCCTCGCAGCGGATGATACACCCAGCCTTGCGCCAAAAATGGATGGGGTGCTCTATGTGGTGCGCAATTCCTTTACTTCCGGTCGGATGATCCGGCATGCGTTGGAAGTTCTGGGGCAGCGCCAGGCTCGACTTCTCGGCTTGATTTACAACCGTGCAGAAACTGCAATGGGTGAATACAATTACTACAATTACCCCGCTTATTACATCACAGCAGCCCCGGAGAAAGCTCCCGCTCCGCAGGTCAAAGAGCCTGCCACCACTTGAGCGTTATTCACCAATAATCTGAAGTACTATTTTTCGTTGATGGGGAGCCGTCCGCTGTTCCCAAAGGTAGATCCCTTGCCAGGTGCCCAGGGTCATTTCTCCACCTTGGATCGGCACGGATAAGTTCACAGCGGTAAGCGCTGCCCGGACATGGGCTGGCATATCATCCTCTCCTTCGGCTGTATGCCTGAACAATTGATCTCCATCTGGAACCAGCCTTGAAAAGAAGCGCTCAAGGTCCCGACGCACTTCAGGGTCAGCGTTCTCCTGGATCAATAACGAGGCGGAGGTGTGTTGCACATGAAGGGTAATGATTCCCTCGCGAATGCCTGATTTCCTGATCGCCTCGTCAATCAAATCGGTCAGTTCGTAAAATCCACGGCCTCTGGTGGAGACCTGTAGAGTTGATCCATGCTGGCGTAACATTGTGTGTGGATTTTCGGCGCGCCTTACGAATCAGCAACGACCAACTGGCGCTCAGGCGGCAGGGCTGAAACCTGTATTCCGGGATTGGTTTCAAGGAAGTAATTACAGGACCACTCATTTGCAAAAAGAACAGCCGGATGCTGGTCACTATCATAAACCAATCGTGCGCCAGTCGGTAGTTTCAATGCATCCAGCTGTTCCTCCTTGAAATCAAGAGGCAGCCAGCGAATCACCGCCCAGGGCGCTGTCTCGATTCGGGATTCAGCGCCATACTCACTCTCCAGTCGATACTGCACCACTTCAAATTGAAGCGGTCCCACTGCGGCCAAAAGAGGGATTTTCATGGCTGAATCTTTCAGGTGCAAAATCTGGATGACGCCCTCCTGAAGCAGCTGGTCCAGTCCCTGGCGAAATTGCTTGTACTTTCCAGTGTTCGGATTGTGCAGGTAGGCAAACGTTTCCGGAGTGAAACGGGGAATTTCATTATACACAATACCTGCCTCGGTGGTCAAAGTGTCTCCAATGCCAAATTCGTGGTGGCCCACCAAACCGATAATATCTCCCGGAAACGCTTCATCCATTGTCTCCCGTTCCTGGGCAAAAACTTTATGGGAATTGGAAAGGCGCACTTTTTTACCGGTCCTGACATGCGTGACACTCATGTCCCGTTCGAATTTTCCCGTGCACACGCGCAAAAATGCGATTCGGTCACGGTGACGCGGATCCATGTTGGCCTGAATTTTAAAAATAAATCCGGAGAACGCTTCATGATCGGGAGGCAGGATTCCTGAACTGGTTTTCCTCGGTTTTGGAGGTGGAGAACTTCTAAGGAAGCCGTCCAGGAGAAGCTGGACACCGAAATTATTCATCGCACTTCCAAAGAAAACCGGCGTTGTTTTTCCTGAAAGGACATCCTCATGCTCAAAAGCGGCACCTGCCAGTTCAAGCATCTCCAACTCCTCGGTCACCTTGGAAAAGACGGCAGGATCCACCCGCTCTTTGACAAAAGCATCATTAAAACCGCCGATGGAAACGGGCGCGCGGTAAGCCCCGCCGACCGTTCGTTCAAACAGATGAACCTGATGATGCAGGCGATCATACACACCCTTGAAATCAGGGCCGGTCCCTATCGGCCAAACCACAGGAAATGCGCCGATGTTGAGGACTCGTTCCAATTCATCCAGCAGCGCAAGTGGCTCCAGAGTGGGGCGATCACACTTGTTCATGAAGGTAAAAATCGGAACACCGCGCTGGCGACATACCTCGAACAATTTTCGCGTTTGTGTTTCGATACCTTTGCCCGCATCGATGATCATCACCACGGCATCAACAGCTGTCAGGACGCGGTAAGTATCTTCGGAAAAGTCCTTGTGGCCGGGGGTGTCCAGAAGATTGATCTTGTATCCCCCATATTCGAACTGGAGCACCGTGGAGCTAATGGAAATTCCGCGTTTTCGCTCCAATTCCATCCAGTCAGAAGTGGAAGCGCGCTGGTTTTTTCGCGCTGTCACGGAACCTGCAAGTTGCACCGCTCCACCGTAGAGCAACAACTTTTCAGTCATCGTTGTTTTACCTGCATCAGGATGCGAGATGATCGCGAATGTCCTGCGCTTTTCTATTTCGCTGGCAATATCCACAGAAGAGCCACTTTAACATCGTGGACTCTGAGCGCAATCATCTCTCGTTGAACACGCAAATGTTGGGCATGACAATGGCCTGATTTCGGGCGAAAGTTCCGGCGTGTCCCGATGCCTCTCAATTTCTTTGATCCTGAGCATCTGCTCTGCCTATTCCCTGTTTGCTTCGAAGTTGGATTGGGAAACCAACCAGTTCGGTCGTCAGGCGAGGCTTCCGCCGTTTGCGCAAGGCAGGACCGGTTTCACGCTCATGCCCTCGACCGAGACGCAGGTGACGTTCGCCAATCGGCTTCCTGAAGAGCGCTATCTCACCAACCAGATGTTGCTCAACGGATCAGGCGTCGCATTGGGCGACATCGATAATGACGATTTATGCGATATTTTTTTCCCGAGTCTCTCAGGCCGTTCCTATCTCTATCGGAATCTTGACGACTGGCGATTCGAGGAGATTGCCATCCCTGCGGGCGTCGCGCTGACAAATTTCAACGCTTCCGGTGCTCTTTTTGCAGACTTCAATAATGATGGGAGCCTTGATCTTTTGGTGAATAGTTTTGGTCAGGGTTCTCAGCTTTTTTTCAATAATGGCAAAGGCAAATTTTCCAAATCGAACGTGTTGAACGGGCGAAGCGCGGGAATGACTTCTGGCGTGGCAGATGTCAATGGGGATGGTTTCCTCGACATATACTTTGCCAATTACCGGAGCCAGGCATTGATCGATATGCCGGATACACAATTTACGATATCGCGACGTCCCGCAGGGTTGCAAGTTTCGAGGGTGAATGGCCGACCTGTCACTGATCCGGAGTTTGAAGGACGTTTTGAAGTCAGTCCGCAGGGACAAATTTCCGAGAATGGGGAAAGGGACCGTTTTTATCTGAACCAGGGAGGGACGAATTTTATCGAGGTGCCATTCGGAGGCGGATTTTTTCATAACGCGCAGGGAGAGCGCTTGTCGCGTCCATTGTATGAGTGGGGATTGGCCGCGATGTTCAGGGACATTGATGATGATGGGTTGCCTGACCTTTACGTGTGCAATGATTTCGAAGCCAATGACCGGATTTGGCTCAATAAAAAAACTTACTTTCAGGAAGCGCCACCGCTCATGTTCAGAAAGAGCAGTTACTTCTCGATGGCTGTCGATTTTTCCGACATTGATCGGGATGGGGATGAAGATATTTTTACCGCCGACATGCTGAGCAGACAGCAGGAAAAGCGTTTGACTCAGCTGGGCGGATTGACCTTCCCACAATACACGCCGGGAGTGGTCACCAATCGCCCATTTTGGAAAGTGAACAGCTTGTTTTTGAATGCAGGAAATAATGCCTACCAGGAAATCGCCCATTATGCCGGGCTTGAGGCCACCGAATGGACCTGGGGTGTGGCCTTCCTCGATGTGGATCTGGATGGGTATGAAGATCTGTTGATTACAAATGGCAATGAACGGGATGGATTGAATGTGGATGTGGCGAAACGAATTGAAGAGCTAAAAAGCAATCGCCAGTTGACCGCAGAGGAAAAGCTTCAGCTCCGGAAAGGCTTTCCACGCCTGGCGACTCCCAACCTCGCCTACCGGAACTTAGGCAATCGACAATTTAAAGAGGTTGGGACTGAGTGGGGTTTCAATTTCAACGGTGTTTCGCATGGGATCGCCCTGGGTGACCTGGACAATGACGGTGACCTGGACCTGGTGGTGAACAATATGAATGGGGAAGCTTCGTTGTATCGGAATGAGGCCACCGCTTCTCGCGTTGCGGTTCGGGTTAAGTCCATCCCTGGCAAAGTGACAGCAGGAGCGAAAGTTTCACTTGAAGTTCCGAGAGCCACTCCGCAGAGGGATCAAATTTTTCCGGGCGGGAGGTACCTTTCCAGTGATCAACCGCAACTTGCCTTTGCTCTCAAGCCGGGAGAAGAGAATCCGATTCTTCGTATCCGATGGCCGGATCATTCGGAAACCCGCCTCGAAACAATTCAGCCAGGACATATTTATGAAGTGACGCCCGGATCAACTGTTCCGGCTACGGTGGAAAAGGTGAAGCAAGTAACGCCGCTCTTTTCCGAGCAATCACTTCCCTGGACGGATTCCGCAATTCCGTTTGAGAATGAACTGTTGTTCCAGCCGTTGCTCCCAAAAAGCGTTGCGCAAACCGGACCCACGGCACTTTCTCTGGATTGGAACGAAGATAAAAAAACTGATTTGCTTTTGGTTCCCAACATTGGAGCGCCTGCAGTTCTACTGAACAATGGCGTGGGTCAGTTCACACCGCAAAAAATCACCGGACTGACCGAATCCGTCTCTGCTGCGGTTGTCCTTTCAAATCAGCCTGGAGTTCTGTTGGCGATTGCTCCTTCGGTGGGGAGGGTGCCCGCAACAAACTGGCTGGTTCATGTAAACGACAAGGAGGTGCGGCGTTCACCTTTGCCGGGCGGCGCATCAATTGCTGCTTTGGCGGAAGCCGATTTCAACAAGGATGGCGTACCCGATTTATTTGTCGGCGCGGGTCCTGTTCCTGGCAGATATCCGCTGGCTGGTGACTCCTTGATCTGCACTCAATACCAGGGCAGTTGGATTCCAGACCGGACTCAAAGCAAGGCTGTAAGCAATGGAGGAATTGTAAAAAGGGCAGTGGTCTCCGATTGGAATAATGACGGAGCGGATGATCTGTTCCTGGCCACAGAGTGGGGGAACTTGCGGTTGTTTGAGAACCGTCGGGGAATCCTTCACGAAATTACTGAACAGGTCGGTTTGAGTTCTTATGTCGGTCTTTGGACTGGGTTGGCTCTGGGCGATTTTGACAAAGATGGGAAAATCGATCTGCTCGGCTCCAATTGGGGTGTGAACACTCCATATCAACCCTTTCACAAGAAAAATCTCGAATTGTATTACGGAGACTTTGAAGCTGGCGGACCGATTGAAATCATCGAAGCTTATGTGGCGCCTGATGGAAACTCTTATCCATTGCGATCACTGGATGCTTACGTCACTGCGTTTTCTTCGCTTAATCGCGGTTTCACTAATTTTGCGGGTTTTGCAAACGCAACAATTCCTCAACTTTTGGGAAACGACGTTTCGAAAGCGAAGCAGGTGAAAGCGAACTGGCTGGAAACAACCTTGTTCCTGCAAAAGGAGGGAAGGTTCAGGGCCAACCCTTTGCCCGCGGAAGTACAATTTGCTCCGGCGTTTTCCCCGGTTGCTTCTGACTTCAACCAGGATGGACACCTCGATATTTTCCTTTCCCAAAATCTGTTCTCTTACCGGAAAGATCTGCCACGCAGCGACAGCGGTTTTGGTTTGCTCCTCCTCGGTGATGGCAAAGGGGAGTTTCATCCCACACTTCCAACCAGTTCTGGAATCCAATTACATGGCGAACAAAGAGGAAGCATCTCCGTTGACCTGAATGGAGATCAACGGAATGATTTGATCGTTACGGAAGTTGGGCGAACAGCTACTTTAATGCTTAACAAAACTCAATAGTGTTTTGGTTTTCATTTTGTTAAGGAATATAGCGGAATATCTCGGAGTGAGTGGCAAAATAAACTGATGTGCTGTTTGCTGCTGTATCCAGAACTGGTGCAGTAGGGCCGCCTAAATTAATCCAGCTGCCGTAAGAGAGTTTAGCGGCATAAAATTGAGTTCCCGAAATGTTTTCAAAATTACCCCCTGCATACAAATCGGATCCTTTCGCTGTTAAAGAAGATGCACTGCCTATCAAATTGTTGGGGTTAGGGAGCGTTAAAATATCAGATGAAGAAAGTTGAGCTACCGCAACGCCGTAAGCACTGCACAAAGAGCAGGAACAACCACTGCCTGGAGCATAATATTTGAGCTGCCCGTTCTTATCCGCGGCGCAGGTAAAATAACCCCCATAATATGCCACATTGCCTATATGAGCTACGGAATGCCCCCTAAAGTTGTAGTAAGAATACCAAAAGGGAGTGCAACCTGTTTCAGGAAGCCCAATACCACCAAGACCCGACCCTGTCCAATTCCATGAAGAGGAGTACTTTGCCGAGTTGAAAACGGTTCCACTTGCTAAAGTCTTCTTAAACCATCCCGATAAATAAATTGCATTGATTGAGGTAGGATACGCTCCACTTGTGTGATCAACACTAATATCTTCAACCCATCGACTTCCGTCAATTTCCTCGACTCCTCCGCCCACGATTTCCCAGCCAGCAGCTAAATAGCCAAAGCCACTCCATCTAGCAATACAGGGGGTTGTCTTATTTCCCGCCGTGGTAAAGGATCCTCCTACATAAACCATTGCACGTGAATAGAGAGTCCCAAAATAATTATCCCAATACTCAAATGCGTAAAGACTATGGACGGCTTCATCAGTTCCATTAACTCCTCCACTAACCATTGCGCTCCATACAGGGGAGGAAGTTAACGAAAGGACTGCCACATTCGTAGCGGGTAAGTTTGTGTTTCCAACAGAATTAAAGCTACCCCCAACGAAGAGTTTGGCTGATTGATTGTAAACAGTCGTGGAAGCTAAAACTGAAATCGTTCCCGAAACATGACTATTAGGTAATCCGCTCCAGCTTCCTCCGGAATACCTGGCTATATATCCGTAATGGTTTGATCCAGAATCGATTCCATTTATTGCAACATATATATCACTTCCTAAACAATTAACGTCGGAAATAACCTCATACCCAGCAGAATTCAGGGGAGGGGATGGAAATGTGGTGTCCCACCCAGCCGCGAACGAAGATGTGCAAATCAGTGCCAAAATAAGTAACTGAAGTTTTCTTAGATATTGTTGAGTCGCATACATACGTGGGCCTTTTTTTTCTATACTGCATTTTAGAAAGCCAAGTAGAGTTGCGTCTGCTCTGACCGAGCTCAGAGTTGATTTCCCCCAGCTTATCTTAGCAGGAGGGCCTGTCAAGCTTTCGCGCCAGTGTCTTTTCTCCGCACAGTCCCAGATCATTCGGAGGAAAGCCCCTTCAAGGCATTCCTTACAAGCTCCTGCTTTTTCTGCCATTCCACGAGGCGATTTCGGTGCTCCTCAAGAACGGCGGGGGGAACTTTTGAAGTGAAGGATGGGTTGGCCAACTTCTCCTCGACCTTCTTTATCTCCAGGGAAATTTTCTCAAGTTCCTTCGTTAATCGCGCTTTCTCAGCCTCAATGTCCACCAATCCCTCCAGGGGCAAACAAAGCGTCCCGAGCGGAGATTGCACATTGGGCATTCCCTTGCGCGGTTCAAAAGAACGGTCCACCTCCAACGACTCTGCGTTCAGCAGAATCTTGAAAACTTCAATTTCATAAGCAGGGAGGTCAGGCCCAGGTTTGAAGATGAATTTGACCCTTTTGCTGGACTGGATATTCCCTTCACGTCGCAGGTTTCGGCCAGCCACAATCAAATCATATTTTGCCTGGGTCCATTGTTCATCACTTTCATCCAGGCCGTAATGTTCCCTGAATTGTGCGTCCAGTTCCTTTGGCCACCGCGCAAACATGATGGATTTGCCGCCCTGGTTTTCAGGAAGCTCAAGCTGATATCCCAGGCCGTGCCAGAGTTCCTCAGTAATGAATGGAAGAAACGGGTGAAAAAGCCGGAGTGTGTGCGACAGTACAAAATCCATCACCGCCAGGGTGTTCTGCTTTTGCGGGGCATGATCACTGTGCAGCACGGCCTTTGTGCTTTCCAGATACCAATCACAAAACTCGCTCCAGAAGAACCGATACAAAGTCTGCGCCGCCTCGTTGAATTTATACTCTGCCAGGGATGAGTTGATCTCACGGATAGCTCGATCCAGTCGCAACAAAATCCATTTGTCATCGCTCGTCAGCAGGGAAGGGGTGATCTCTCCCTCCGATTCGCCTCCGTGCATCTGGCGAAAGCGGCATGCATTCCAGAGTTTCGTGCAGAAATTTCGTCCCAGTTCCACATGTTGTTCATCAAACAACACATCCTGCCCCAGCGGTGCTGATCGCATGACACCGAAGCGGAGAGCATCAGCGCTATATTTGCTGATCAGGTCCAGTGGGTCCGGAGAATTGCCCAGGGTTTTGGACATTTTACGTCCAACCTTGTCTCTGACGATGCCTGTCAGGTATACGTCGGAAAAGGGTTGTTTCCCGGTGTATTCAATTCCCGCCATGACCATTCTTGCCACCCAGAAGAAGAGAATGTCCGGCCCGCTGACCAGCACTGTGGTGGGATAGAATTTTGCTTTGGTCTGCTCATCCATCGTGGCAAAAGGCCATAACCAGGAGGAAAACCAGGTATCAAGCACGTCTGGATCCTGTTCCCACCCTTCACCAGGTGAATCGAGCTGGCATTTCATTTCACTCCCGCGGTACCACACAGGAATGCGGTGGCCCCACCAAAGCTGCCGACTGATGCACCAATCCTGGATGTTGGCCAGCCAATGCTCGTAGACTTTTTGCCACCGCTCAGGAAAAAATTTAAGTTCTCCAGTCTGGGCAATTTCCCTGGCCCGGGTCACGCTGGGATATTTCAGGAACCATTGCTCGGAAAGCCGAGGCTCTATCGGGACATCAGCGCGTTCGCTGAACCCGACATTATTCTGGTAAGGTTCTTCTTTGACCAACAAGCCAAGCTCGTTCAATTTTTCGGCCGCAATTTTGCGGGCCTTGAAACGCTCCTCACCTTTTAAGTCTGATCCTGCCAAATCGTTCATCGTCCCGTTGGCCTCGATCACTTCGATCACTGGCAGTTTGTGCCGTTGTCCAATCTCAAAATCTGCCTTGTCGTGCGCAGGAGTTACCTTGAGGACGCCGGTGCCAAATTCAAAATCCACCTGCTCATCCCCAATAATGGGGATCAATTTTTTTTCCAATGCGAGTTCGGCCGGAAGGGGACGGACGACATGTTTCCCAATGTATTTCGCGTAACGTTCATCGCGAGGATTGATTGCCACAGCGGTATCCCCAGGAATGGTTTCAGGGCGAGTTGTCGCGATGGTCAAAAACACCCCTGGATCTTCAGCCACTTCCACTTTGAAGTAATACATAAGCCCGTTTTGCGGCTTCATGTTGACTTCTTCATCTGAAAGCGCGGTCAGGCTGACCGGGCACCAATTGACCATTCGTTTCCCTCTGTAAATCAACCCCTTGGAAAATAAATCAACGAAGGTTTCCGCCACCGCTCTTGAATAAGCCGGGTCCATCGTAAAGCGTTCCCGCGACCAATCGCATGAAGCGCCCAACCGTTTCAGTTGTTCGATAATGATTCCGCCATGCTTCTCCTTCCATTCCCAGACACGGTCGATAAATTTCTCACGCCCCAAGTCATGGCGACTCAGCTTTTCTTCCTTTTTGATTTTTTTCTCCACCATTACCTGGGTGGCGATCCCTGCATGATCGGTACCGGGCAGCCAGAGAACCTCTTTTGCTTCCATTCGTGCCTTGCGGGAAAGAATGTCCTGAATTGTGTTATTCAGCACATGACCCATATGCAGAATGCCAGTCACGTTGGGAGGGGGAATGACGATGGAGTAGGCAGGTTTAGTGGATTTTGGATCAGCGATGAAACATCGGCTCTCCATCCAGTGGCGGTACCATTTGGCTTCAACCGTTTGTGGATCGTAAGTTTTAGGCAGTTCGGACATGATGATAACTTTAAAGCACTTCAAATTCCCCGATCTGACTGAAGTGCTGGTCAAAAGCCATAACTTGAGTCAGGTTTAACCTCCTCATCATGATGAACGAGGCGGCGTCGCAAAAGGAATAAGCTTTGTCGCCGGATTGTTTTAATAATTCGATGGCTGCTTCGCAATCAGCTGGATGCACAGCTTCGATCTGGGTGACTCCGCCGGGAGCAAAATCACGGATGATCTGTTCACGCAACCCTTTGCTCCGTGAAAAATAGGCATGAATTTCAGCAAAAATCAGCCATGTGGTTACCAGACGACGACGTTGCCTCGCAACCGTGGTCGCAATTTGGATGGACCTCTGATGGTTGGCATCTGCCTTGGAACGAAAAGCAATCCAGAAGGAGGCATCAACAAAGACAGGGTTCATGCCATGGGCGGTTGGAGCACCCATTTACTGCCTGCTTTTTCATATTTGCGAGGACCTCCCGCAATATAATGATCATGATTGAGGGAGCCATCTTCCCGTGAAGGAAAATCCGCATCTTCAACAGGTGCCTGGAGCAGCGGGTTGTTCAACCATGCTTCTTCCGGAATGGACATTTTTTCATCCACCAATTCCCGAATAATTGCGGCCATGGGTTGATTCCGGCGATTCGATTCAGAAAGCAAAAAATCATGCTCAGCTCTGGTCAGGTAAATTTGCGTCCTGACCATTTCGCTCTCAGGAACCTTTCCGTAGGGAGAGGAAACTTCCCTGAATTCCGCGTGCTCAGAATGTTTTTTACTTTTCATTCCTCTGTTTTACATCGCGATGTATATACAGTCAATCATCTTTAATCAAACCGTACTCCATACTGTCAACCAAGGCCTGCAAACTAGCTTCGATGATATTTTCGCTAACCCCGACTGTCATCCATTCGGTATGTCCATCGCTGGATTCCAGCAACACACGCGTTTTGGCTGCGGTCCCTGTTCCTGTATCAAGGATACGTACCTTATAATCAGTCAGTTGTACTTTTGAAAGCTCAGGAAAAAATTTGACCAGCGCCCCACGCAACGCGCTGTCCAGTGCATTGACCGGCCCATCTCCTTCAGCAACGGTATGAGCTCGTTTTTCTCCCACCCGAACTTTTACTGTTGCTTCACAAACTGAAGAGGAACCCTCCCGGCGCATTGAGACATGGTAGGCATCCACTTTAAACGGAGCATCCACATGTTTCAGGGTTTTTCGAATCAGCAGCGCAAGCGATCCTTCCGCAGCCTCGAACTCATATCCTTCATGCTCCAGTTCCTTGATCCGTGTAAGAATTGTTTTGAGTTCAGGAGTGTCATTACTCAAATTGAGCCCAAGTTCACGGGCTTTCATGACGATATTGCTGCGACCAGCGAGATCGCTGATCAAAATTCTCCGGCTGTTGCCGATTTTCTCCGGATTTTCATGCTCGTAGCTGTGCAACACCTTCAGCACCGCATTGACATGCGTTCCGCCCTTGTGGGCGAATGCCGCTGAACCTACCCAGGGTTGCCGGGGATTGTGGCGAATGTTCGCGATTTCATCCACAAACTGTGAAAGATCAGTCAATTTTTCCAATGCGCCCTCGGGTAAACAACGCTTCTTCATTTTTAGTTGAAGATTCGGTATGACCGTCATCAGGTTACAATTCCCGGTTCGCTCCCCATAACCGTTTACTGTTCCCTGCACATGAGTGGAACCTGCTTCGATGGCTGCCAGTGCGTTTGCCGCACCCAATCCCGCATCATCATGGGTGTGAATGCCGATTCGTGCTTTGGTTAATTTGCTTTTGGCGACCTGCACGATGCGGGAAACCTCGCTGGGCAAGCATCCGCCGTTTGTGTCGCACAAGGTGATGTTATCGGCTCCGGCTGCTTCAGCTGCTGACCAGGTGCCAAGGGCATAATCCGGATTGTCCTTGAACCCGTCAAAGGCGTGCTCTGCATCGTAAATCACATAGCGCCCGTTGGATTTGAGGAATCGAACTGTATCCGCGATCATGGCAATGTTCTCTTCCGGTGTCGTGCCAAGAACCTCTGTGACGTGCAACATCCAGGTTTTGCCGTAGATTGTCACTACCGGGGTTTCAGCTGCCAAAAGCAGGCGAACCTGTTCATCCTGTTCCACTTTGATCTGTTTGCGACGGGTGGAACCGAATGCGGCGAGTTTGGCGTTTTTGAAAGTGCGGCGCCGCGCCTGATTAAAAAACTCAATATCCTTCGGATTTGAGCCGGGCCAGCCCCCTTCAATATAATGAATCCCAAAAGCATCGAGACGCTCGGCAATGCGAATCTTATCCGCAACCGAGAAATTCACACCTTCGCCCTGACTGCCATCTCGCAGGGTCGTATCATACAATTCGACTTCGGGATTCATAACAGATCCGCATTAGCGGAAATGTGAAATTACGTCACCCGTCAACCCTTGCAAACTAAAACTCATCCTTAAACAGCACTGTCCAGCCACAACAAAGGCTTCATTTAAATAAAATCCCAGGATTTCCACTTGCCAACATGGTGCATGTTGCGCACTTTAACGGCGTTTCGGCCCGCGCGGTTAGCTCAGTGGTAGAGCATCACCTTGACACGGTGGGGGTCAGAGGTTCGAAACCTCTACCGCGCACCATCTTTTTTCTTTGCTTTTCGTGTTGTTCCTACAAGGTTTTCCCTCTTTATCGAAAACGGCTGATGAGCGATACCCGTAAATTTGTCTATTTTGACAATAACGCAACCACCAGAGTCGCCCCTGAGGTGGTGGATGTGATCCGTCCCTACCTTGAGGATCATTGGGGGAACCCTTCCAGCGCTTACCAATTTGGCAACTCAGTTTCAAAATCACTTGAAACGGCAAGGGAGCAGCTTGCCGCCTTGTTGAATAGCGATCCCCGGGAAATCATTTTTACCAGTTGCGGAACGGAAAGTAACAACTCCGCAATCCATAATGCCTTGATCCAGAATCGCCGGAAAAAGCATGTCATCACCACGGCGGTGGAACATTCCTCAAACCTGAACTATTGTCAGTTTCTTCAGGAGCAAGGTTATAAAATCAGCTATTTGCCGGTTGAACCTGATGGGTCGCTCGATTTGCATCTGCTGGAAAAAACGATCCGCCCTGACACGGCCATTGTCAGTGTGATGTGGGCCAATAACGAAACGGGAGTTTATTTTCCAATCGAGGAGATTGCTGCCCTTTGTCGCAGTCGAGACGTGCTTTTTCATACGGATGCAGTGCAGGTCGCTGGCAAACGGAAAATCGATGTCCGAGCGCTGAACGTTGATTTTCTTTCGCTTTCGGCCCACAAATTACATGCCCCTAAGGGGATTGGGGCATTATTTGTCAAAAGACGCACAAAGTATTCTCCGTATGTTATCGGCGGAGGGCAGGAGCGGGGCAGGAGAGGCGGCACCGAAAATGTTCCCTATATTGTTGGGTTTGGAAAAGCGGCTGAACTGGCCATCAAACATATCGAGACCGAAGATCATGCGGTGCGAAAGTTGAGGGACAAACTCGAGAACCAGATTTTGGCGACAATTCCCAAGACCTCCCGCAACGGTTGCAAGGAACCACGCCTTCCCAATACCAGCAACATTTCTTTCCATGGAGTCGAGGCGGAAGCCATCCTTCTGCTGCTGGATAGGGCCGGTATTTGTGCCTCCAGCGGGTCTGCCTGCACCACAGGTTCCTTGAAACCTTCACATGTCTTGACGGCTATGGGTTTGCGACCTTCACTGGCTCGAGGGTCGATTCGGTTCAGCCTCGGGATCTACAATTCCGAGCAGGAAGTGGATTATCTTTTGCAGAAGTTACCCCCAATAATTGAACGACTTAGGGGCGACGCCCCGTAACCGTTTGAATAAGTGTGCGCCCTGACCGTCCGTACTCCTGTGAAACTGTCGCTTGTTGTTTTGTTCCTGGGCCTGGTTGGTTGCGCCAGTTCTTCAATTGAGACCCGCCGATCCGAAAAAATAAGTTCCTACCAAACGCTTTCACCGCAGGACCAGGCAACGGTGGACTCCGGCCAGATTCGGGTGGGAATGAGTGCCGATGCCGTTTACATCGCCTGGGGCAAGCCTTCCGAAGTCCTGGAAAGTGAGGATGCATCCGGGCATTTGACCACCTGGAGATATTACGGCACATGGATGCAGGAAACCCGTTACTGGGCTTATCGCGAAGTCAACAGAGGGCCCGATCTCGCTTTGGAACGCTATCTGATTTCCGATTACAATCCGCGCGATTATGTCCGCTCGGAGATTGTGTTCAAGGAGGGCAAAGTGATTTCCTGGCGCACCCTCCCAAGACCGGCCTATTAATTTTGCTCAGCTTTTTCGCTCCCGATAATTGCGCTCAATGCTTCTTTTCGATACCCGCGCGCCAATCGAATAAACAGGATCACGTGGGTGCTGATGATCACCGGCACAATCATGGTGGGAAGGAAGCTTAAGGGCAGGGTGGTGAACTCTGCCATTCCTCTGGGATCCACAACCATCATTCGTGCAGCAGTGATGACCACGTAAAGGATGTCCGCACATCCAAGAATATTCCAGGAAAGTAACCCCCAGCCAAACCCGGCAGGGCGAGCAAAAAGCAAAACCGGGATGGCCAATATTGCGACCAGAATATCACCCCAGCCAGCAGGCAGGGCGAATTGGGCCGGAAGCCGACCATGGCTTTTCAGGTAAAGAAAGTAGAATCCCACAAATCGAACCAGATGAATCGCAACAAGAAATTTTGAAGAGGTCTGGTCCATCCAAAGGCGAAATCCATGGTGCAGGAAATAGCAGGTCAGAAGCGCGATTGTTAAGCTCCATACAATCAACGGAACGGCCGGCCCGGGAATGCTCTTTAATAGTTGAGTCTCACCAACAAAAAGGCTGATCAGCAACCATCCGCAGGCCATCAGCGCCATGCTTCGATTGCTGATCGGTTTCCTTTCGGTCACGAGGGACATGAGAACACTCCTTTTGAAATCAGCGCAAAAAGATGAGATTTGCTGGCAATGCCCCGGGGAGCGATCCGGGAACGAAAGGTAAATCGGGCAGCCGCAGGCTTTTTCTTTACACCTTCCGTCCTTCCTGGGCTTGGGGTTAATATCTGTTGTGGCATGACATGAAATTATCTTTCACTCGTTTCCTGGGGTATGGAACCATAGTGGCAATTGGGAATCCGCTCCTGTTGGCAGGGGAATCTTCTGCCGCTTTCATGGCCATGACCGACTGGCCGCTTCTCACTGGCGCCGCGGCCATCCTGCTTCTGTTCGTTACCTGGTGGCAGCAGGCCAACCATCGACGCTCGATGGAACAGGCAAACGAGGAATTGCAGCAATCGGAGAAGGAACTCAAACGGGCATTTGAGGCATTGCGCGAAAGCGAATCTAAATTCCGATTACTCTTTGAAAGGAGCGCGGACGCGGTGCTGCTCCTGGATCCCTCGAAGGGACCTAAATTCATTGATTGCAACGATGCCACAGCCCGGCTCCTGGGTTATCGGAGCAAGGCGGAAATCGTGGCATTACAACCCGGCGCTATTTCGACTGAATTTCAGCCGGATGGCTCCCCTTCCGTTCCAAAGGCGGAAGAAATGATTCGGCGGGCAATCGAACAGGGAAGCCATCGTTTTGAATGGCGAAACAAACGAGGAGATGGCCGGGTCATTTTTACTGAAGTGGTGATGACCCCTGTGCAAGTACAGGAAAAACCGCTGATTGTCACGGTTGCACGTGATATCACCGAGCGGAAACAGGCCGAGGGAGCTTTGCTGGAGCATCAGCAATTACTCTCCTCGATACTTGATAATATTTCCGAGGGGATTTATCGCAGCAGCGCAAGCCAGGGGTTGATCTTTGCCAACAAGGCCTACCTGCGGATGTTCGGGTACGATTACGAGGAACTGGCTGCAATCCCCCGTGAGAACCTTTATTCCAACCCGGCTGATCGAAAACGCCTCCTTCAGCTCCTCACCGAACAGGGCGGATACACAAACCAGGAGCTCCTTTATAAAAGAAAAAACGGGTCAACCTTCTGGGCGCTTGCCAGCAGCATCGCTGTTTATCACTCGAATTCGCAGGCCATCGATTATTATGTCGGAGCCATCACCGATATCACTGAACGAAAAAAAGCGCAGGACGACATCCAGCAGCTGAACCAGAATTTGGAGCAACGGATTGCCGAACGCACTGCCGAACTGGCTGCCAGTGAAGCTCGGTTACGCATCCTTCTGGAGCATGCCCCTGAAGCCATCGTTGTTTTCCCTGCGGATTTGGGACGATTTGTCATTGCGAATGAAAATGCGCAGAAGCTCTATGGCCTGACCCGGGAGGAATTGCTGAAACTGACTTTTACGGATGTCACTCCGGGGTTGCAACCGAATGGCAGTTCCTCTGCTGAGCTGATCAGCGAGAAAGTCCGAGACGCGCTCGAGGGCAAAACACCTGTTTTTGATTGGATCCATGTGCGCAGCGATGGTCAGCAAATTCCCTGTGAAGTCCGCCTCGTCCAGTTGCCCGCTGATGGCCAGCAGTTGATCCGCGCAAGTATTCTTGATACTTCGGAGCGCCGCCGCCGGGAAAAAATCCAGCTCGCCACCTACCAGATTTCTGAAGCCATCCATACCGCCGAAGATCTCGAGAGTCTTTACTCCCAGATTCATTCCATCATCAAAACATTAATGCCTGCCGAAAATTTTTATCTGGCACTCTGGCATGCAGACACCGGACTTCACCACTTCGATTATTACGTGGATGAAATGGACCCCCGTCCGTCTCCCCGCCTCCTCGATAATGGGCTGAGTGGCTATGTCCTTCGCACCGGAAAAGCCTTGCTGGCCGGGCGTGGGAAAACGCCTGAGTTAAGCGGATGGCCTGAGGGGAGCGGAACACCTGCTGCCATTTGGCTCGGCGTCCCGCTTGGTGTTCGAGGCATCACCCTTGGCGTCATGGCGGTGCAGGATTACGAAAACGAACGGGCTTATCGAGAGGAGGAGAAGCAAATTCTCACCTTCGTGGCGGAACAGATCGCCCTTGCCATTGAACGAAAACGCACCGAACAGGCCTTGAGGGAGTCAGAACAAAAACATCGTGCCTTGTTCGAGGCGAGCAGCCAGGGGGTGTTGCTCCAGGATGAGGAGAAATTCATCGATGTGAATCCTGCTGCGCTCAGAATCCTGGAGTATGAACGGGAGGAGGACCTCCTTGGCAAAAGGCCCGCTGATACCTCCTCCCCTGTCCAGTTCAATGGTGAATCTCCCGGGCGACTCGCTGCCCTCCATATTCAGGAATGCATCACAAACAGCAGCGCCCGTTTTGAATGGATGGGGCGGACTGCAAAAGGGCGGGACATTCCACTTGAAGTGATCCTTACCCGGATTCAAATGAGTGGGCGCCCGCTGATTCAAGCGGTCATCAATGACATCAGTGAACGAAAAAAGACCGAAGCGGAATTGCTCAAATCACTTGCGCGTGAAAAGGAACTCGGAATGCTTAAGAGCAACTTCGTTTCGATGGTTTCGCATGAATTTCGCACGCCCCTGGGCATTATTCTTTCTTCGGCGGAGATTCTTGAAGAGTACTTTGACCGTCTCGAACCATCCGAACGCAGCGAGCATCTCTCATCCATCATCAAGAATGTGCGACGCATGGCTGATCTGATGGAGGAAGTACTCCTGTTGAGCAAAGTGGAGGCAGGCAAACTGAATTTCGAACCGCAATTGATTGATCTTTCCGGTTTCTGTCGCCGTCTGGTCGATGAAGTCCTCTCTGCAACCAGCCAGAGGTGCCCGGTGGAGTTGCAGCTCGATCCGCTTCCTGCTGAAGCCAATGTGGACGAGCGCCTGTTGCGCCATATCCTGACCAATGTCCTGACCAATGCGATCAAGTACTCTCCAGCGGGGGTTGCAGTGCAGCTTTCCATGCGGCAGGAGCTTGCCCGCGTGATTTTTGAAATCAAAGACCATGGGATCGGCATC
>JANRLX010000072.1:0-6516 GCA_033762115.1 Verrucomicrobiota bacterium | reverse complement strand
CAGTCCAGTACCCTCACGTGGTTTCGTTGAGGGCCAGAATGAGTCGAGAATCCGGCTTCGAATCATGGTCGAACGGCGAAGATACTCAGTCGCACCATCAAAATTTTTCTGAAATTCCAAAAGTCGTCCAAAGTTGACGGTGGCGCGATACCAGAGGACTTCATCATAAAGCACATGATAACTGCGTCCGAACAAGTCGGTCCAGTCCCCCGCTTCAGGAATTTCAAGAAGGCTGTCGTTGTTGCTATCCAATGCACTTAGCCAATCCATGACCCGCTGAAGGCGCTCCGCATATTCAGCGAGGAAATCGAAATCCTGGGTGGCACGAACGTAATGGTAGAAGGCAATGATCGCCCACAAGCCGCTGTCGATGGAGCAAATGCCTCCCACGCCGCTATAATCGGGCTGGCCATTCTCAATATGCACATTGGCGGGAATTTGCCCGGTGCGGGAAAGATGACTGAAAAGGGTGCATAGCGTCGCTTTTTGCGCGGCCCGAATATCCGGGTCCGAGAGCTCAGCCGTGGCAACAATTGTAATCGAGCCGTCGCGCGCCCAGACACTGCGATAATTCACGTCCGTGCCTATGACCTCGTTGTCTTCAAGTGAGCAGGCGGAAAAACCCATTGGCGTAATATTTTTTCGCAACGCGATGAGCGCTTTTTCATAACCGGTAGTTATGAGTTCACGCTCGGGGGAGGTCAGTGAGCCAAGCGATGCATCAGCGAAAAGCATTCGCAGCGTGGGATCCATCTGCGCGGTCGCTTCAGGAGAACTTTGCATTGTTGGGGTTTCAGGAATAACCGCAAAATGTTTCAACCCTTCCAAAACCCCATCCGCCATGAAACGTGTGGCGCTAAACGTGGGCAATTTGACGACCGCCTCATGCAACTCAGGTTGAGCATTTTCCATCACGATGCCCCGCACGTCAGGCAGCAGGAACATTCCACTGTCATTCCCGGTATCACCCGCGACAAGCACGCTGTCGAGGGGTACCTTGAAATGGTCACAAAGCCATTTGAGTGCTCCTCCTTTATCGGCATTTGCAGGCAATACATCCAGGTCACGCCCGCTCGAATACACCACGCACGCCTGAAGTCCGGCTTCGGCCAGTTGCTTCTCCAGCAACGCAATCGTTTCCGGCGTGGCATTGTGCAGGTACCAACTTGACTTGAATTGGTTAAGGAATTGCGGCGGTTGTTTGGTCACGCCGGGAAACTGGTTCACAATGCGCTCAATCTTTCGCAAATCCCAACCGTTCTGGAACTGTTGATTGAACTCGCGGATTGGACGTTTGCGGCGGCCATCATAAATCTGCGTTCCAACGCCGCCGATGATATAGTCAGGCCATGGCAATATGCCCGTCGCGAGCAGGTCAATGACATCCTGCACGAGTCGGCCCGAGGCGTAGCAGAGCAACGGGCGATTGTTTGGCCGGATGGATTCCCAGGTCTGTTTGAAACGACGCGTCGCTTCAGGGTTGCCGAGCAACGTACCATCGAGATCAGAGCAAAATAATTTAATCGGCGTCATTCCATGGTTCGTCCCACTCAGTATCCGCCAGCACAAGCGCTGCCGGTCGTTTTTCCACAATTGCTATTAGTTGCTGGGCCACTCCAGTCCATGTGAAAAGGCTCCGTGCCTTGTGCGCACCCATGCGGGACAAACGGGTGCGCAGGCGCGGGTGATTAAAAACCTTCCACATAGTAATGCCTAAATCTTCTTTGTCGAACGGGTCAGCAAAAAGGGCGTGACGTCCAAATGTCAACGCCCGGTAAAATCCTCCATGCACTGTCACGACAGATGGTGTTCCTGAAGCCATTGCCTCGATGGCTGTCATGCCAAACGGCTCATAACGGCTGGAGAGGACAAATAAATCCGCTGCGCGATAGTAGTCGGCCAGTTGATCGTCAGGAATAAAACTCCCGAAATGCACTTTCTCTCTCAGGTTCAACTCAGCCGCCAAAGCTTTCAACTCATTGAGGATTGCATCTTCCTGCAATGTCAAACTGCTGCCGCCGACGGCCAGATACAGCACAGCTTCCGGCTCACGCGCCACCAGCACGGAGAATCCCCTGATAAGCAGATCGTAGCCTTTGTTCCGCGCCAGTCTTCCGATAGCCATGACCACCTTTTTTGAGAAACCAAGCCGTTGACGAATCGCGGTGCGGCTGGCTTCGCTCACCGGAAAGAACCGATTGTCATCATAACCCGGGGGAATGGTGCTGCAATTCTCCGGCGGAACTTCATATTCCTTGATGAGAAATTCCAATTGCGGCGGTGTCGTGGCGATGACAAGGTCAGCGGCAACATAAAGCAATCGCTCCTGCCGGACCCGCTCGGTGAAATTGTATTGTTGCTCAAATTTTGCGGCATCTCCGGGATAATCATTTTCCATCTGCCGCTTTTTCCACAGGCCAAGCGAATGCGGGGTGTGAACGTGCGGCACATCCAGCGTTTCACTCAAATGCTGCCCAGCCACGCCGGCATCCCAGTAATGACTGTTAATGAACTCATACTTCAACCCCTGCCTCTTGATGAAACGCAGCGCATTTTCACCCCATTCCGGCAGCCTTTGGACCAGATATTCCTTGGGAATGAAATGCCTCCCTCCACAACGCATGCGGATAATTCGCACCTGTTCAGCGACCTGTTCTAATTCCGGTTGGTCCTCAAACCCGCGTGTCCAGATATCAACTTCGTAGCCCAGTTGGGCGAGTTTTTTGGAAAGTTCCAGCACATAAACCACCTGTCCCCCGGTGTCAGCCGCTCCCAGGGGTGGAGTGGCAGCCACATAACCGTGGGTGGAAATCATCGCGATGCGCGGAAGGGAACTTGATGCATTTAAAAGGTCATCAACCATGATTGGTCACTTTCATTTTACGAAAGCTTACGCTCAATGAGTGAAGCGTGGCGGTTAAACCACAGAGGATTTCATCGGCAAAGCAATCAATTGATTTGAATGGTGGCCCGACCATTCATTTGACCTCCGAGATTACGCAACCTCGAACCCTTTTTGAAAATGGAACGCCAGTCGTTCCGTAGTATTAAACTTGGCTGACAGTAGTTGACCAAGTCAAGCTTTGGTCATGTCTGACAGGGAAATCGCCTGATCAATTTTTGCGTTCGTTGCGCTGCTGGTCCTTGTGGTCGCTGATGAAGATAGTGAAAACGAGCCAGAACCCTCCACCAGCAGCCAGCAGGAAACAAAGGATCGCCAGACCGGGATAGCCAAACAATTGAAAGCTGGTCCTGATATTCATCAGCAGCGAGGCGCCGATGATCAGCGCTGCCAGAATCAAGCCAGTGGTAATCCGGTTGGCAATTTTTTGAAAACCGGCCAGCAGCAGGTTCGCATCTGTTGCCTTCACCTTCACTTCCAACTCCGCATTTGCGACGGAATCCAGGATTTTATTCAACCGTCGTGGCAGCGCCCCCACAAAATCCTTCATGTCCAGCAGGGAACTGAACATTTTGCCGGTGGACATTTCGCTTCTCATACGCCGGTTCACCAGTTCCGCCACGTTTCGTCGAATCGAAGCGTTGGGGTTAAATTCCGGATCGAGCGCTTTGCCGATTTCGTCCAGCTGCAGCAAAGTTTTTCCCAATACGGAAAGTTCTGTGGGAATGTATAAACCTGCCTCACCTGCCGAACGCCCCACTTCCAACAATGCTCTGCCTATATCCAATTGTTGCAACGTGTTGTCCTTTTGCTCTGCAACCAGCTGGGCCGTTCTTCTCCGGAAATCAACTTCGTTGAATGACTCGGTGGTCTCCCCAATATTGATCGCGAGGGAAGCAACCTCCTCACTATTCCCCTCGCTGATGGCCACGAGGATTTTGATTAACTGTTCCTGCATTCCAGGGCTCAAGCGACCGACCATCCCCAAGTCAAGCAGCGCGATTTTTTTATCATGCGTTAAAAAAACATTGCCCGGATGCGGATCGGCATGGAACAAACCATCCAGCAAAACCTGTTTCAGATATGCCTTGAACAACTCCTCAGCCAGGGCGGAACCATTTAATTCCAAACGCGCCAGCGGGCTGACTTTTGTGATCTTGACCCCGGTCACATGCTCCATCGTGAGAACGCTCCGGGTGGTGTAATCATGGATTGGCAGCGGGATGAGAATGTGCGGAAATTCGGCAAGGTTCCGGGCCATTGAGGTCATGCTGGCCGCTTCGCGGGTATAATCGAGTTCGGAAACCAGGGTGCGTTTGAATTCTTCAAACAGCCTGGCGTATTGAAACCGTTTTCCTGCCTTGGTATGTCCAAGAATATCGCTGATTTCTTCCAGCACTTCCATGTCCTCGGCAATTTGCTTTCGGATCCCAGGCCGCAAAATCTTGACCACCACCGGACGGCCATCCCGAAGCGCGGCTTTATGCACCTGCCCCAAAGATGCTGCCGCCAATGGCTCCGGATCAAACTGTGAAAAAGCTTTGGAAATACGGACACCCAATTCATCCAGCAGAATTTGCTCAACCTGCTCATAAGGGAACGGCTTGACGCTGTCCTGCAATCGCGCCAGCGGCTTCAGGTACCGTTCCGGCAGGAGATCGGCCCTGCTGGAGAGCAGTTGCCCCAGCTTGATGTAAGTTGGCCCCATTGCCTCAAGATCATCCGCCAATTCCTCCGGACGCGCTTCTCCCCGGTCTCGCGCTGAATTCCTGTCCCCGTCATCGAGCGCGCTATCCAGGCCAAAATCCGAGACCACATCAGATCGACCGTACTTGATGAATAAGCGTGCGATGTCCTTGTACCGCTTCAGGTGGTGTGGCTTTAAAGAAATTTTCATGCGATTCCCCTCGTGACCCTTCGTTGCTTCTCCCCCTTCTCCATCAGGACAACCTACTTCGCTTCCAATTCAAATCAAGGGGGCCGGATTTTTTGAATCCGGGTCCTCATTTCGGCGTCCAAGCGCAACAAATTATTGCTTTGGGCCGATGTTACGGCTTTATTGTTAAGAACCATGATCCAGTGTGTCTCAGGCCTTCTGTTGTTCTGCCTGGCAGTTCCCTCGCTGCTTGCCGCTGCCCCTTCGAAAAAAATTGATTACAACCGGGATATCCGCCCCATTCTTGCAGAGAATTGTTTCTCCTGCCACGGCCCTGACTCTGCATCACGCAAGGCCGGACTGCGCCTGGACAGTTTTGAAGCCGCGACTGCTGCCCGCAAGGACGCCCTTCCGGCCATTATCCCCGGTAAACCGGATGAAAGCGAAACGATCAAGCGCGTTTTCACTTCTGACGAGGATGACATCATGCCTCCGGCAAAGTCGAAAAAAGCTCTCAAGCCGGAGGACAAGGAAAAGTTACGGCAATGGATTGCTGAAGGGGCCGAATATCAACTTCATTGGTCACTTCTTCCCCCCTCCCGGCCTCCTGTTCCCGAGGTCAGGCAAAGTGGCTGGGTGGAAAACCCCATAGATCATTTTGTCCTGGCTCGCCTCGAAAAAGAAGGCCTGAAACCGAACGAGGAAGCGGACCGCCGAACTCTTGCCCGTCGGGTCACTCTTGATCTGACAGGTCTTCCTCCATCCCCAACCCTTTTGGAGACGTTCCTGAAAGACAAGGCCCCCGGCGCGTATGAACGTCTGGTCGATCAACTCCTTTCCTCAAAACATTTTGGCGAGCATCGCGCCCGCTACTGGCTGGATGCCGCCCGCTATGCCGATACTCACGGCATCCACATCGATAATTTTCGAGAAATCTGGTCGTACCGTGCCTGGGTGATTGATGCCTTCAATAAAAACATGCCTTTTGATCAATTCACCATTGAGCAACTTGCAGGCGACCTTCTCCCCAATCCATCGCTGGAACAAAAAATCGCCACCGGATTCAACCGTTGCAATATTACAACCAGTGAAGGGGGTGCCATCGATGAGGAGTATCTGGTGCTTTATACACGCGACCGCACAGAAACAACCTCCCAGGTCTGGCTCGGTTTGACCGCTGGATGCGCCGTCTGCCACGACCATAAGTATGATCCGCTCTCGCAGAAGGAATTTTATCAGATGTCCGCTTTCTTTAACAACACCACCCAGCCTGCAATGGACGGAAACAAAAAGGACACCCCTCCCATTGTCGTGGTGCCCAAAGCCGAGGACAGGAAACGGTGGGAAGCATTGCCGGAAATCATCAATAGTTCAAAAAAACGGGTTGAGGATCGGCGCGCAGCCGCAAAGGAGGATCATGCTACCTGGCTCCGCGCAGTCCGACCCGAAGCCATTCTTGGAGATCTACCGCTGGACAGGCTTCAATTCTCCGCGCCGCTGAATGATGGAGAATTGCAAACCATTCAATCGATTCTTAACGGTTACCCGAAAACTTTGACCCTGACCAACAAACCGGTCGTGAAAGAAGGGATCATCAGCGCCAATGCCTTTGTCACCAGCAAGGAAATTGTTCCTGTCATTCTTGAAGCAGGTGATTTTGAAAGGGACCAGCCGTTTTCAGCGGGCGTTTGGGTGCGCATAAGCGATGAGGACAAGGAAGGCTCAATCCTGGCGCGAA
>JANRLX010000071.1:0-78973 GCA_033762115.1 Verrucomicrobiota bacterium | reverse complement strand
GGAGGGTGGCGGTGCTTGAATCAAGCGGGTGGCCATCGAACGAGTTGCCGTGGAGGAGAGATCAACGGGGACTTGTTCCAGGGCCGTGGAAGCCATTCTGCCAGTCAAACTGCCGTTGTTGTTTTAACTACAAATATTCAAATTTTTCCTTTCCGGGATGAGAGTGGCAGGTTTGGTTGAGGCTGTCAACTAAAACAGTTGTTATTTATTACAGTTGGCGTCCCATATTGGTTTGGACTCCTGCCATTGTTAACTCTCTTAATAAAGGCAGCTTGCACAATTCCTCAAAAAAGTTGAGGATGTGTGCATGGCGAAAAAGCACGACCCATTTGCCGCCCTCATGAGCATCGCGCAGGACCAGCAGGGGTATTTCACCACGAAGCAGGCCATTGCGGCTGGCTACGCGGACAATACCCATCCCTACCATGTGCGTGCCGGGAATTGGGAGCGGGTCTGGCGCGGCATTTACCGGATGACGCATCTGCCGTCGCCCGAGGATGGGCAGATGATGGTGTGGCTGCTCTGGTCACGCGGACGGGACGAAAAGCCGACGGCGGCGGTTTCGCATCAGTCGGCCCTCAGCCTGTTTGAGCTGGGCGATTTCAACCCGGCGAAGATTCACCTCACCGTGCCGCCGACCTTCCGGCGCAACAGCCGGCTGCCCAAGGCAGTGACACTGCACCATGCGAAGCTCATGCCGGGCGAGATCACCCAGCTACGGGGACTCTCGGTTTGCCGTCCGCTGCGGGCGCTGTGCGACCTGGCGGAAGCCGACCCCAATTCGCTGGATGACCTTCGTGACATCGCCAAAGAGGCTCGTCGGCGCGGGCTGATTACCGAGAGCCAGGTTTCGACGGCCAAGGCAGGCGCGGGCCGACGGGAACTGGTCACGAGTCTTTTCCCATGAGCCGCTACCAAACACCCTCGGCGCTCCGGCGCGCGTTGGAGGACCGGCTTCTCGCCGCCGTGCGCCGGGAAGGCGGCGACATTCAGCGGATGCGTCGGCAGGCGGCATTCGACCGGCTGCTGTGCCGCCTGTTCCACGAACCCAATGCGCCGTGGCTGCTCAAGGGTGGATACGCGATGGAGCTTCGCATTCAGAAGGCGCGAACCACCCGCGACGTTGACCTGGCCATTCGTCAACTGCCCGATGGCGCGGAGGTTTGGAACGATGCCGCAGTGCGCGCCTCGCTCGAACGCGCGGCCGCCGTCGATCTGCAAGACGGATTTGAATTTACCATCGGCGAGCCGACGATGGATTTGGATGCAGCACCTTACGGTGGCGCAAGGTATCCCGTCGAGGCGCAGATGGCGGGCCGGCGATTCGCCAATTTTCACCTCGATGTCAGCGCCGGCGATGTTCTGCGCGAACCGTTTGAGATTCTTGAAGGTCAGGATTGGCTGGGTTTTGCAGGCATCGCAAAGGCCAAGCTGCCCGCCATATCGCGGGAGGAGCAGTTCGCCGAGAAGTTGCACGCCTATACACTCCCGCGGACTGGCCGTCCGAATACCCGTGTGAAGGATTTGGTGGATATGTTACTTTTGCTCGATTCAGGAACGCTGGATCGTACCAGGCTCGTGGATAGCATCATCGCGACCTTTAGTCGTCGGGGCACGCATCCCGTTCCGTCGTTCCTGCCCGAGCCCCTCTTGAGTTGGAGGGGGCCCTTTGGCGAACTCGCTGCTGAGTGTGGAATGGATGGCAATATGGCTGAGCATCATCGCCGCCTGGCCGCATTTCTAGGAGAATTCAAGTAATTCTGCCTGGTGTGGATCTTTGATTCATCCAGTGACTGTCTCCAAATTCCTGGGAGCAAATTGAGTAGATGCAACAGCAAGTAAAAGGGATGAATGGTTTATTCGCGGGGAGATTCGCGAAGGATTTTGTTGGCTTCCTGGAAGTCGTTTGTTTGTGGTTGGGGTGGTTCCTGCTTGAGAGGGGCGGTGGGGGTAAGGCGGAGGCGAACGCAGAGTGGAAAGTGGTCCGAGCCGACATGGGGGAGGCGTTCAAAGTTCACGAGTGAAAAATGTTCGCTGTGAAAAAGATGGTCGAGTGGATAACGGAAGAAATGGTGATTGGCATTGAAGGAATTGTAAAAACCGCGACCGATGCGTGGATCAAGCAATCGGGAGATGCGCTGGAAAAGGCGGGTGGTATGTGACCATGCGACATCGTTAAAATCGCCCGCGACGATTACAGGATGTTTTGCGTTGCGAAGCTCTTTTGCGACAACGACCAGCTCGGCGTCGCGCGGGCCGGAGCCGCGAATGCCGCCGTTGGGTTTGGCGCTGCCGGGGGGTTCGGGATGGACTCCATAAAAAAGGAAGTGATGGCCTGGGTGGATTTCCACGAGACAACGCATGGAGGGAATGTCATTTTTGATCAGGAAACGGATTTCCGGATTGATCAGTTTAAATTTGGAGTAAAGGGCCATGCCATAATAGTTGGAGAGGGGCTGAAGGAGAGTGTGAGGATAGCGGGTTTTCAAATCAGTGAGCTGGTCCAGCCACCATTGATCGGTTTCGGTCAGCAGAATGAGGTCGGGATCGCGCTGATCAATCAATTCCTTTAATTTATCGACGGTGCGATTGTCCTGAAAAACGTTGCAGGTGAGGAGCTGGATATCAGGGCCGTTGTCGCTGGCGTGCAGGACGCGTTTGCGGGCGAGAGGTGTGTAGGGAAAAATCTGGATGAGCTGGCCTGCGACGGCGAGCCCGACAAGAGCTGCGAAGCGTTTCTCGGCGCGTGTCAGATGAGGGTAACGGGCAAGGTTGTAACCGAGGAAGGCAGCGCCGAGGGCGGTGATCTGGATGCGAGGAAAATCAAAGATGCGGAGCCACCAGCGATTTCCATGAAAGAGGGGCAGGGTTGTTCCAAGACAGACCAAAGTTCCAGCGGCGTAAGCTAATCCCCGAAGCCCCTTTCCCGAGTTCATCAGAGAAAGGTACTTCGGGATTGTACGGGGAGCAATGGGTGGGAGGACGGGTTGGCAGCTGCGGCATAACTGGCTTGCTTTCCAAGGGAAATGGTTTCAAGGTGGCTCATGGGTTTGCCGACTGAACCGGTCACTTTTTCCCCTGCTGAGGTCCATTCATTGAACCAAAAGCTGGCCAATATGCGCCATAATGTGAACAACAACCTTGCATTGATGGTGGCAGCGATAGAATTGATGCGGCGAAAGCCGGAGATGGCTCCGCGATTAATCGAGAACCTGGCGCAGCAACCGGACAAGATGGTGGAGGAGATCAAAATTTTCACGGAAGCGTTCGAACGATCGTTTAAGATTGTGCGGGAAGGGGATGAAACGACGTTTGGCAAGAGGCCGGATGGAACGCCGTTCACGCAGCCGAAGAAGATTTAAGCGGAGCGCCGAGGGGAAGAGGGGAATCAGAGGTCTTTTTTCTTAAAGAGCTGGGAGGAATCCTCCATGTTGAGCATGGCAAGATCAATGCCCTGACCGGGGGAGCGAGATTTGGCAATCATCAATTGCCGGGAGATGACCTGAGCGGCCTGGGCAGCATAATATTTGACCATGCCAACGCTGACGGCTGCGGGAAAAATGATGATGAGGACGGTAAATTCATCAACGTCCATGACGAGCATGCTGTGTTTTTCACCCTGTTGATAGACGGTGTTGAAATTGGGCTCATTGATCATCTGGGCAATGGCCTGATTTGCGTTGAATGAGTTGGAAGCGAGAGCGCCGAGGCTTGTGGCATCAAAGGTATCCAGGTCGCCTTGTTGAACAATACAGAAACCTGCCTTGTCAGTGACGAGGGCAGTGGTGGCCTCGCTGCGAGTGAGCAATTCCTCAAGAGCCTTATTGAGCTCCTGCACATCTTCCTCAAGCAGTTGGGGCAGGGTGGACATAAACACTAGGCGGGTTTTTTGCTTTCGTTAATAAATTTCTGAAGGAGAAGGCGAGTAATGGCATTGAGCGTTTCGAAGACACCTTCAACTTTATGGGCGGAGGCTTCGAAAGCGGGGACGCGGACTTCCCGGTTGTTGAGGAGATATTCCATGTAATCGACGGGCGCGACATTGGGAAGATCGCGTTTGTTGTATTGGAGGACGTAAGGGATTTCGTCGAGGTTGAGCTTGTTGGCTTTAAGGTTTTCCTCAAGATTGGCAAAGCTTTCGACATTTTCGGCCATTTTTTCGTATTGTGAATCGGCCACGAAGACGATGCCATCGACGCCGCGAAGGACGAGCTGGCGAGTGGTGTTGTAAATGACCTGGCCGGGAACGGTGTAAAGCTGGAATTTGGTTTTGAAGCCTTTGATGGACATGGCTTCGATGGGGAGAAAATCGAAAAAGAGGGTGCGGTCGGAACTGGTGGCGAGGGAGACCAGTTTGCCCTTTTCCTGGGCGGTTTGGACATTCTCGTGAACCTTGACGAGGTTGGTGGTTTTGCCGCAAAGGGCTGGGCCGTAGTAAACGACTTTAACCTGCAGTTCCTTGGTGGCCTGATTAATTAACGCCATAATTATTTAGAGTGTCGAGCCAGGGCCCCGGCAATTGCTGTGAGTTGGTGTTTAGGCAGATTTTCAGCCGCTTTACCGAGAATGGTCAGATAGACAGTTCCAACTTCAAAAATTTGCAGTGGGGTGTTTTCAACGAGGATGGTGATCTGCTTTGCGTCGCCAAGTTTGAGTTCCCGACTGTACTGGGTCATGCGGGTGAACATTTGGGGGATGAAAGCGGCAATAGTGCTGGCAGTCAGCGTGGGGGGTACTTCCCCGGCAACGAGGAGGCCATCCCTGGTGACGATCAGGGCGGCGGCAACCCCACGGAGGGCGGCGGTTTTCCTGACGATATCAGCGGGTGACCAATCCACCCTGCCGGGTTCGCCGAAAATTTCGCCAAAGCCGAGAACGGGCTGCGGTTTGGGAGGGGAGTCCAGTTTCGGAGATTGAGCAGGCGGTTCAGCCGGTGGCGCTGAAGGGACGGAGATTGGCGGAGTTTCTGCAACCGGTGAAACAGGGGCGGCAGGAGGCGTTGCAGGGGTAACCGGGGCTGGAGATGGAGATGGGGCTGCCTGTACCGGTTTTGAGGCAAACACATCGGGAATCTGCTCGTCGATGGTGACGCTTTTTTGTGGCTTTGGGGCTGCGCCGGTTTTCAGAAAAAGCGGAACGACGACGGGCAGGGGGAGTTCAAATTCAAGGTCGGGTGGGAGCGAGGCAGTGGGAGGAGGAGTGAGCCAGGATTGAATTTTTTTCCCGGAGAAAAGGAGTTTGCCTTTCCTGATGGCAGCATCGAGTTCGGCAGTGGGAATCTGAATGCTGCTGGAGTTAAAAGGAGCGAGTGAATTTTTGCCCGCTTCGGAGAGGGTGGCGAGTATTGCGGCGACAGGAACCGCGACGCTGTTGCCCGCAGGAGCTGGGGTGGCGGGTTTGGTGGCTGGCGGTTTCTGGGAAGTGGGCAAAGTCCCCGCTGGTTGGGGGAGGGAACCAAAGGAGATGGGTTTTTGCTCCGGAAGTTTTGGCTCTTCGAATGAAAATTCCGCGGCAGCTTTTGCAGGGGCCTCCGGTGGTTTGGGCGCGGGCGGAGGAGGCGTGGGTGGAATGGGAGCAGCAGCCGGGACGGGAGGAGCGGCGGAAACCGGAGCGGGCGCTGAAGCAGCAGGAGGAAGAGGTGCGGCGGCTTTGACAGGGGCTTTGGTGGATTGATTTTGGCCGCCGAAGACAGGGGAGATGTCTTCCGGCAACTGAATTTCCTTTTGCCCCGCGCGGCGGGGAAGCTGGTCGGGCTTGAGTTTGGAAAGAATTTCGGTCAGGGGGAGTTGGATCTCGACGGCGTCAGAGGCAGGGTCAGCAGGGAAGGCTTCTTTTGCAGCCATTTGACGGAGTTGCGCGTAGGTGACCTTGACGGCGCCCCTGGCAAGTTGGGGAAGGATCAAAGCGAGGGGGACAGCGACGGTAGCAGTCGAGGGGGTGCGGGTAATTTTGGATTTTAAGGTGTCCGGGAATTGGGCAACGATGGCTTTTAAAGTGACATCCAAGGTGGGGCCCGGTGGGAGGGCCGCAGGCGCAGGTGCGACAGGTTTTGCAGCTTCTGTTTTTGGTGTCGCGGGGACAGGGGCGGCAGTTGCAGCAGCAGGAGTGGTCGGTGGTTTAGCAGTTGGTGGCGAAGGCGGCGCAGGTGGAGTTTGCGGTGGCTGTTCCTGATCTTTTTTGAGGAGATTTTTGAGAAAGCTTAGCATCTCTTGGGAGAGCAGTCTTGCATATCGGTATGATTTCGTCGATAACAATTCCCCTGACAAGTAATCCGCCTTCATCCGGATAAATGCATTTGTGAGAGGGTTGGGCACAGGCACGAAAAAAGCTTGGGTAGAAGCGATATGGCTGATCGGCACAAGATTTTACTCCTGGATGATGACCAGGATTTGCTGGACTTGTACCGGGAGATGTTGAGTCAACTCTCACTGAGTCCCGAGGTGCATACGGCTTCGAGCGGGGCACGGGCGATGGCGTTGCTGGAATCGGAACCGTTCAATGTCCTGATTTCAGATTTGAAGATGCCAAAGATGGATGGGTTGCAGGTGCTCACGCTGGTGCGAAAGAAATTTCCGAATTTGAGAACGGTGGTGATGTCCGCAGTGACAGATGAACAGTTCCGGGCGCGGGCTTACGCGCTGGGGATTGATCTTTACCTGGAGAAGCCGCAATCGGCAAAGGAGTTGAGTTTTTTTGTTGAGTGCATTGAATCGCTGCTGGACAAGGAGGTTTCCGGGGGGTTCCGGGGAGTGCAAAGCAAGAGCCTGATGGATTTGATCCAGATCGAGTGCCTGTCGCAAAATTCGTCGGTGTTGAAAATAACGAACGGCGTGCTGGAGGGGAGGATCTGGATCCAGAGTGGGGATGTGATCGATGCGGAGGCGGAGGACCTGACCGGGGAAGCGGCGTTCCAGAAAATTGCGGGATGGAAAACGGGCAGTTTTGAGACGTTGCCAGCAGACCCGAGCCGGCCACGGCGGATCATGTCATCGTACCAGGGTTTGTTGCTGGAAACGGCGCAGGCGATGGATGAGGCGGAGTCGGGAAAAAACAGCGCTGTATCAACCAACGGTGAGGCGCCGGGGGAAAAAAATCCGTTGATTGAGCTGGGACGGATTCCGGACCTGGAATTTGCGGTGCCCGCACAGATGGATTCAGGCAAATCATTGGGACAATGGGGAATCGAAAATCCCGACCAGGTTTCTGCGTGGTGCGCGGACACTTTCAAGAAGTGCAATGAGATGGGGGAGCGTTTTCAATGGGGGGATCTGAAGAGTTTTGAAGGAACGGGGACGCAGCGGCATATGAGTATTTTACCGCATGAGCAAACATTGCTTTGTGTGGGGTTCAAGAAGACCCTTTCCCGGGAGCAGGTGCGTGAATCGATGAAAAAAGCGTTGAGCAAATGGATTTCCTGAAAATATTTTCGAGAGGAGCGCCGACCACGCCGATGCCGTTACCGACGGGGACGTTCACGGTGGATCGGTTTGGGAAATTAATCACCTCGACTGTGTCACAATCCTTTCCGGAGAAGTATGTGCTTGAGATTGGGGAGGCGGTGATTGCGATTTTTCGACAGGCAATGGAGGCAGAGGTCCCGCTGACAGAGATCACATTGACCTTTGCTTCATTGAAGATCACAGCGCGGGAATTGCGCGGGGGAGCAATCGTGTTTCTCTCGCCTTTGGGACTGGGAGGAAGTTAAACTTGACCATGAGCAACAAGAAACTGGACCAATTAGTCGTGCAGATGGAGAGCCATCTGGAGTGCTGGAAACAGTTCAATCATTATTTGAACATGGCGCGAAGCAAGAAGTTCGAGCCGGAGCACGAATCACAGTTCCTCGAGGTCAAGAGCGTGATTGCGCAGGAGCTGGAATTGATCCTTTCCTCGATTGAGGGAGGCCCGAGCAAGGAGGAGATTCATTCACTGATCGCGGCAGCGCCATCAATCCGATACCTGAGCGAATTGAATGAGGCGGGATTGCGGGGATTGGAAAACCAGTGGCATAAGATTTACATCGCGTGGCAATCGTTGCTGGGGCAATTAAAAGTGCAGCAACGCTCCCAGGAATCGAAATCGATGTGGGGTTCGTTGTTCGGAAAAAAATGATTTGGTCGAGCTTGCCGGTATTGTTCCGCAGTCAGGCTGAGGCAGAGAGATTTTTGAGGTCTGCGCGGACATTCTGGTAAGTGACGTTGTAGGCGAGAATTTTGGGATCGGGTTCGATCTGCCATTGGCGGCAGGCTTCGGAATAAACATCAGGCCACCAGTTGCGGTGCTGGGTCAATCCTTCGGTGCGCCACTGTTCCCAGTTCATGAGAACTTTGGACCAGCATTCGTCACCGTAAGCGACAGCGGATTTGGGGTCCTTGAATTCCTTGACGTACCAATCGCGACCGATCCGGGCGTGCAGGACTTCATCGGCCCAATCGTAATCCTGAAAGAGTGCGGAAAGGGGGTTGCGCGAAGCAAGGCCAACTTCCCATTCGAAGCGTTTTCCGGTTTTTGGCATCAACCCTTGTTCGATAAAATAAAGGACGGCGTGACGTTCAATCGGCTTGAGCTGGGTGTTGAGGGCGAGGGACCAGGTGAAATTCACCATGACCTTGCGCCAATCCACTCCAGCTGAAACGAAGCCGACTTCCCCCATCATGGCGTGACGCGCCTCGTCCCAGAGCTGGCGAGTCATGTCGCGATAGTAATCCCACGGTTTGCCGGGAGTTTCAGCAATGATGGTGGCCATCATTTCGGGGACATCGATTTCACGAAGACGCTTGTAGAACATCATCAATGTTTTCGGCTGGGGAGGGAAGGACTCGTCGTAGAGAAACACCTCTGCATTCACCCCCATGTTATAGGGATCAGGGAAACGTTCATCACGTTTGGGGCGGGGGTCATACTGGAAAGGCCGTTTGGAATATTGACGTTCGAGGGGCTGTGGTTGCGGTTGGGAAGTTCCGTCAAGCCCTCCGGCGGCGTGGAGGAGTTGATGAAGCAGGGCATCCCAGGATTTGAGTTGTTGATGGTGAGAGTCGCTGAGCAGGCGATGGATGGCTTCCCGGCCATAGGCAAGCACGTCATTCAGCTCCAGGAGAGCGAAGCGAATGATGCGAATGGAGGGATGGTCCGCGAGTGGATTGGTGTCCTTGATGTGCTGCTCCAAAGCGAGTTGGAGGGCCGGGAGAGCCCTGGCGTAAATGCCATGAAGCAATTCTTCGGTGGAGGGGGAGGAAATAATTTCATCAAAGAAGATTTCCAGATTTGGATCGGGCACCTGGTCGAGGCCAAGCGGAGGTTCACGCATCTCACCGACTCGTTTGCGAAGAGCGGTGACATGCTCGGCGCACAGGTGAGAATGAAAGCTGAAAGCCATTTTCAATTCGTAAACAGGCTCGGAAGTGAGGCGGGCAGTGAAGATCTGGTTCAGGCGTTTGAACGCATAATGAAAACGTTTGAGGCGCTGAACGCATTGATCGACGGAAAGTCCGGGTCGCGCGGCTTGTTCGAAAGTCGCAATCCCCGCGAGGGGAGGGAGGTTGCGATAGGAGGCGTAGTTCATACGGTTGATGGTGAGTTTAGTGCGGGGGTGATGGGAATGGCAAGAAAGTGAATTGAAGTGAGGAACGGGATTGCACTGAAGATGTGCATCCGCAATCCTCGTTGCGGTGGAACATTCGGTCGTCAGTGACCTCGCAATATGCATTGTGGTGGCGTGGATTCTCGCGGTGGGAGCAAAGCTGCTCCGGCAACCGCTGATCCTGGCGTACCTTGCCGGAGGGTTCCTGATCGGACCGATCGGGCTCAAGCTGGTCAGTAACCGAGCTGCGATTGAGACTATTTCGCAGCTAGGATTGATCCTGCTGCTTTTCATGATCGGGCTGGAGATTGACCTGAAGAAAATCAAAAGCTCAGGACGGCTGATCACTTTCACAGCATTGAACCAGATCATTGGCGGATGCCTGCTGGGAGTGATCTTTTTTCGGGTGATGGGATTTCCGCTGGCGCCCGGCGCGTGGGATGCGCTCTACCTGGCGGTGACCGCTGCGTTGAGCAGCACAGTCATCATCGTGAAACTGCTCTATGAAAAGAGTGAACTGGATACCTTGAGCGGGCGGCTGACGCTGGGTGTGCTGGTTCTCCAGGACTTGTTTGCAATCCTGTTCCTGGCGGTGCAGCCAAATTTGAATGAGGCGGGATTTGGAACGGTCGCCATCTCAATGGGGAAGGTGATGATCCTGGTGGCGGTGGCCTTTACAGCGAGTCGATATGCGCTGCCGCCGATTTTCCGGACAGTGGCGAGGTTGCCTGAACTGGTGCTGGTGGGGGCGCTGGCGTGGTGTTTCCTGATCGCGGGGCTTGCCTCGACCCTGCATCTGTCGGCGGAGATGGGGGCATTGATTGCAGGGGTGGCAATTTCAACATTCCCTTACACACTGGATGTCTCAGCGAAGATCACGAGCCTCCGGGACTTTTTCGTGACGCTCTTTTTTGTGGGGCTGGGAATGGCAATTCCGAAACCGACCTTGCCGATCATTGGATGGGCGTTTGCGGTGGCGTTGTTTTTGGTGGCGAGCCGAATTTTGACAGTGTTCCCCTGCCTTTACATCATGCGGCAGGGATTGCGGGCGAGTTTGTTGCCAGCGGTGAACCTTTGCCAGGTGAGTGAATTATCATTGGTGGTGCTGGCGCTGGGGGCGGGGTTTCAGCATATCAGCCCGCAAACGCAGGGGATCGTGGCATATGCGTTCGTGCTGCTGGGAGTGGCTTCAGCGTATACGATCACCAAGAGCGATTCGTTTTTCAGAAAGGTGCAGCCAATGCTCAAGAAGATCGGATTGCGGGACCTGGATGAGGACACGCTCTTTAAAACCAAATCGAGCGGGGAGCCAAAGATTTTTTTACTGGGCTTTTGCTGGACGGCCAGCTCGCTGCTGGAGGAATTAACACGGCATTCACCGGAATTATTGCCCGAATTGCGAGTGGTTGATTTCAATCCGAACGTCAACATCGGCTTGCGCAAGCGTCATATCTCGGTGATTTACGGAGACATCACGCAGCGGGATACCTTGCTGCATGCAGGGATCGAAGCAGCTGACCTGATCGTCTGCACGATTCCGAATACCTTGCTGAAAGGGGCCACGAACCTGCGGCTGGCGCGGCAATTAAGGGAGTTGAACAAGACGGCGACGCTGATCATGCATGCGGAATTTTTCCATGATGTTCCGCAATTGTACCAGGCAGGAGCTGATTATGTTTCTGTCCCGCGGCTGGTGGAGGCGAGGGCCATTGCAGAGATCATCCGGGCGACGCGCGCTGGATTGCTCAAGGAACAGCGGGAGAAACTTGATGCGGAGTTGCTCGATCGAAGTGAAGTGGTGCCGTAACGATCCTGAATGAAGAAAAAAGCAGTTTCCAAAATCCTCGCGCTGAAGGCGGCGGTGGCTGCCGCCAGCGAGGCGGGCGCACTGATGCGCAAACATTTAAACCGCCCGAAGCGGATCAACGAAGCGTACCAGCATGATATCAAGCTGGAACTGGATGTTCGCTGCCAGAAATTGATTGAAAGGAAATTGCGGAAACAATTTCCGGAAATCAGCATTCTTGGGGAGGAAGGAAATGCGGGGGATGAGAATGTGGAGGCCCGCTGGGTGGTGGATCCGATTGATGGGACGGTGAATTTTACCTATGGAATTCCGCACGCCTGCGTCTCGATTGCATTGCAGATAAAAAATTCGAAGGCGCGGTATGGTTACGAGACGGTGGCCGGAGTCGTTTATGATCCATTTGCGGACGAAATGTTCACGGCAATCGCCGGAAAACCAGCACGGTTGAATGGCCGAAGGATCAGGGTGAGTTCACGAAAACAGCTGGAGGAGGCGATTATTTCAATCGGGTTTGCCAAAACCGAAGCAAGCCTTCAACAGATGCTGCCGCGATTTAACGCCCTGGTGCATAGAGTGCGGAAAATCCGGATCATGGGAGCTGCGGCGCTGGCGATTGTTTATGTGGCGTGCGGGCGGTTCGACGGATATGTGGAGGGAGGATTGCGGTTATGGGACATTGCAGCGGGCGGCCTGATCCTGGAGTCAGCGGGGGGAGATTTCTGGCATGAACTTCTTCCGAAAGGGGAACCGCACAGTTATCGGCTGATTGCAAATAACGGGAAATTGCGCCGTTCACTTGCTGTATGAAGAAAAAGATGGCGCTCTCCGTTGACATTTGAGGCTAAACTCGCATTGTATGCGGGCCATAAGGGGAGCAAGCCCCTTTGATGAGATGTGAAGTATGAGTGATATCAAAACGGTGAGTATTGGGCGTGAAGTACCCAACTTTGAGGTGGAGGTGTACAACCCCGCTGAACGAGAATTCAGCACGATTTCTTTAAACCAGCTTAAGCAGGCCAAAAAGTGGACGATCCTGGTTTTTTATCCGGCGGATTTTACATTCGTTTGTCCCACCGAACTGGCGGACCTGGGAGAGCAGTATGACGCCTTGAAAGCCCTGGGGGCTGAGGTGATTTCGGTTTCCACGGACACCAAATATGCGCATATGGCATGGCGCGACAGTGAGAAGCTGCTGGCGAATGTGAGGTATTTAATGGCTGCGGATCCAACGCGCGCGCTGAGCCAGTTGTTTGGCGTTTATGATATTAACTCCGGCCTTGCCCTGAGAGGGACTTTTATCATCAACCCTGAGGGAGTTTTGATTTCCACAGAAATTAATTATTTCAACGTCGGGCGTAATGCGGATGAACTGGTGCGAAAACTTGAAGCGAATGTTTACCTGATGTCTCACCCGGATGAAGCGTGCCCGGCAAAATGGACGAAAGGTGGAAAGACATTGCGCCCTTCAAGCAAGATGGTGGGCAAAGTATTCGAAGCAATGCAATAAGCTTCGCACATGTTTTGGCAAGGGCGACTGCAATCTTCAGTCGCCCTTTTTGTTTAAGGAAAGGTCAATGGTCAGGCCGCCTTGCTGGAAGGGGCAATTTCTCGACAGTTCTCCCCCAGTGGGAGGGATTCGACCGGGAGGCGAGATCCAAAATCAATGAGGAGTTCAGCGTCAGGAATGTGATGGCGTGTGATGAACTCGACTGCAGCGAGGGTGGAGACGAAATTCATGGCACCATGCGGATCAAGAATCCAGCAGCCGACGTTTTTAAGGAATTCGCCAGTTTTGCAGTTTTTGATTAAAACTTTCTTTGCCATTTGAGGGGTGGTTTTTTACTGAGCGCTTAAAGTATAACGACAGTGCGGCTTTTCAAGGGCGGCTCTGTAAAAATTCAATGACATTGTTTCGGGCGGGCAAATTGGAGAGGGATGAACGTTCCTGGAGAATGGGGAGTTAAAAAAGAAAAAAGGATGGCTGAGGGCCATCCTTTATCGAAAATCAAGGAAATGAATTAAGCTGCTTTTGTGGCCGGCTTTTTCCAGGTGCGCCGCGGCGCTTTGGTGACAAGGCCTTTTTTAATGGCTTTGGCTGTCACACGGACATAGCGGACTTCTCCATCCACCACAGCTTTAACGCGTTGGAGGTTTGGCATGAAGCGGCGTTTGGTGATGGCTGTAACGTGCGTTCCGATACCACCCTTTTTCTTCGCTTTACCACTACGCCAGATATGTGACCCCTTGATGGGGCCTGTGCCGGTCAATTCACAAATACGTGCCATAAAATTCTTCCTGCAAAAGAGTCCGAGAAGGTATCAATGTTTCGGGATGTTGCAAGCTGTTTTTGCAGATAATGTTTTAGAATTTCTGACCCGCAGAGTAGGCGGGTTGACAAATTTTTCCCTCAACCGAGTTTATTCCTGAGGAGAAGGAGAAAAATTTATGAAGAAGAAATTTGGGCAAAACGGGCTTGTTGTGGTCCTGGGACTGGCCCTCACAGGTTGCAGCAATCTTCCCGGGAGTGACAAACAGCAGGGGGCTGTGATCGGGGGTGCCACTGGAGCTGCGGTGGGAGCGGCAGTGACAAAGAACCGGGCGCTGGGGGCGGTCATTGGCGGGGCGGTCGGCGCTGCGGGAGGTTATGTGATCGGAAGCAACAGCGACAAACTGCTTGGACGGGACAAGGAAGAGGTGCAGGCAGCAAACCGGAAATCGCAGGAAGCGCCCGCAACCACCCAGGATGTGAATAATGCCACAACAGCGGATTTGAACAGCGATGGTTTTGTGACGTTGGATGAAGTTGTGGCGATGGAAAAGGCAGGATTGACCGATGAGGTGATGTTGCAACGGCTTCGGGCGACGGGTCAGGTTTTTCAATTGACCGAGGAGCAAAACAAATATTTGAGGGAGCAGGGGATCAGCCAGGAAGTGATCTCAGAACTTGCCACGATGAACCAGGAGAAGAAGATGGAGGTCCTGGAAAAACCTACTGATCAGGTCATTGGCCGCCCGATCGAACCGGAAACCAAACCGATCAATCAGAATCCAATTCCCAATTCCCTGCGCTAGCAATCAACCGCGCATTGAAGCGGGGTCAAGCCCGACGGATAAGCACCAGTCACGGTAAGCGAATGGGGAGATTTCGCTGGGCTTGATTTCGCTGCGGCCACCCCAGAATACATTGGTATAGCTGACGGGGATTGCGGCTTCAGCAAGGTGCTGGTCAATGGCTTTTTTGTGGGCAAGGACCACTTCCTTGTCAGTTCCGTGGGCAACAGCCATGATATTGACGTTGCGGAATTCGGGGCCGCCTTCCCGCCAGTAGGCATGAGTTAAAATATGGTGGCGACCCACTTCCCGGCCCGCTTCAATTTCTTTTCCAGCGGGAACAGCCCAATGAAAGAGGGCATTGAATCGTGTGACTCGCTGGCCGTCAGCCAATGGTTTGACATGTTCGAGAAAGGTTGAGAAGCGGCCGATCACAGCGCGGCGGTTCAAGTCTTCGGCGACTTCATAGAATGTGGCCAGAGGGACATCCGCCTCCCTGGCGCGGGCAATCCAGAGGTGTTCGCCCAGTTCCTCCGGCTCGAACTCCCGTTTCAGGGCAACCAGAACGCGCCACTCCAATTCATTGAGTGTGACAACGTTCACATCCACGACCTCGGCAGGTTCGTCAGAGCGGCTGCCAATGGGCATCCCGCGGCGGCGTACATGGCCAACTCCGAGGGCGAAAAGGCGTTTGGCCGGCATGAGCCTGAAATGTTCCGCGCCAATTTTGGCCCGGAGAAATTCGGCATGTTTCTCCATGGAATAGCCCTGCGGAACTTTTAGAGTGGTCCACAATTTGTAGTTTGAACCGGGAGATGCAGGGTCGGCGGAGCGCACGACGACATGACCTGAAAAGGGGTCTTTGTGAAAGAGGTAATCGAAGCCTGCATCCAGCTTGTCCGTGGAGACCTGCCAGGCAACCAGTGCGCCCGGGGCGAGGTTGGTGGCCATAAGGGTCTGGCGAACACGACGAATGGTGCCCGCCTTGAGCATGGCCTGGATGCGTTCAATGACGGTGGCGAGCGGAATGCCTGTTTCCGTGGCAACGAAAGCAAGGGGGTTGCGCTGAAAACCGTGAATTTTGTCTTCGGAAACGGAAAGGATGCGCGCGTTGATTTCATCATCAATCGCAATGGGAACAGGACTGGGGGGCATCTGCATGGGAATAATTAGTCAGCTGCTGCAAGATCCATCTCGCGGGAGTAGTAAAGGATGCGCCCACAGTTTGGGCATGAAACAATTTCCTGCTGCCCCTGACAGGAACGAATGATCTGGGTAGGCAATTTCATATGGCAACCGCCACAAACGGAATGTTCAATCCCGACCACAGTGTTGCCACCTTTGACTTTGCGGAGGCGTTCGTAACGGGAGCGGACTGATTCCTCAACAGCGCCTTCGAGTTTATCGTAATCAGTTTTGAGGTCGGCCAACTGTTTTTTGAGGGCGATTTCACGGTTGGCGAGAGCGGCGACCTGGGAATCCACATCTTTCTGGGCTGTTGCAACCTGTTGTGAGACGGCCTGAAGTTCTTTTTGGGCGGTTTCAGCCTTTTCCATGAGTTCCAATTGCTGATCTTCAAGGGCGCGAATTTGTTCCCGGCAATGTTCGATTTCGGAGGCGAGGGCCCGGTATTCATCATTCTTCTTTGTCAGAAGCTGCTGGGAAGCGTATTTGTCGATTTGGGCCTTTTTGGCTTCGGCGTCGAGTTCCAGTTTTTTGCGGTCAGACTCGATCTGTTTGACTTTGTTTTTGGCCTGATCCAGCAGGGCCTGGGATTCGCGAGCGCGGGATTGAACCGAGTGCCGCTGCGGTTCAATGCTGGCTATTTCCGCTTCAATCCGCATGAGTTTACGGTCACGGTCTTGAAGAATGAGGAGATTTTCGATCACGTTGAGCATTTCGCCAAAAATTAAAAGGGGACGGTACAAGCCTCACGCTGCCAAGTCAATGAGTCGAGTGATTGAATTTTATTGAACAGGAGAGGGAAGGAGAAGCTCAAATGGTTGATCGACGGTTGGTGGGGACGGAAGGATCAGGGTTTCTCAAGAAGAGTGGAGAATTCAGCCTCCCCGCTGCTTCAAGAGGAAGCGCCAGTTGTTTTGGGCAACTGGCGCTTGTTGTTTGGGTTTCGGTTGGTGATTCAAATTAAAAGATGAAGGCGGTACGCGTTTTCCCACCAAAGACCGCCCTCATCTCCCAGCGAACCCTAGGCTTGCTCGCATGAGAAGATGAGGATTACAGATCGAGTTGGATTGTCTATCGAGAGAGGGGTGTAAATCAATCTCAGGGAAAACCTGAAAGAAAAAACTGTTGTGAGCAGATTGTACCCACAACAGTTTGCGTAAAAACTTACTTCTTAATTTCAACCAATTCGATATCAAAGATCAGGGTTGAATTGGGAGGAATGGCCCCGCCTGCTCCACGTTCTCCGTAAGCGAGATCGGAAGGAATGAAAAGCTGCCACTTCGAACCGACCGGCATCAATTGAAGTGCTTCGGTCCAGCCGGGAATGACTCCCTTGACAGGGAAGGTGACGGGTTCACCCTTGGAACTGTCGAATTCCTTGCCATCGACCAAGGTTCCTTTGTAATGGGTTGAGACGGTGTCCTCGGCTGTCGGTTTTGGGCCGGTGCCTTCCTTGATCACTTTATATTGGAGACCGCTGGCGGTGGTTTTGATCCCTTCCTTTTTTTTGTTTTCAGCGAGGAATGCTTCTCCTGCCTTCTTGGCTTCGGCACCTTTGGCTTCCATCTTTGCCATCATGGTTTTTTGCATTCCCATGATTGCCTGTTCCATTTCGGAATCCGACAAAGCCGGGGGATTGCCGCCCAATGCGTCCTTGATTCCTGATGCCAGGCTTTCCTGGCTAATCTCAACTCCCTGGCTTTTCATTTGCGAACCGATCCTGAATCCAATGCTGTAAGCTGCTTTTTCCTGGTCGGTTTTCAATGTGGCCTTATCAGTTTGGGCCGCCGCGGTAAACGTGAGCCCGAGTGTCAGTGCGGCAATTGCCGGTAATTTCATTTGATCTTTCGTTTTGGGAGCTTCTCCGGCTTGACCGCGCCTCGCGGTCCAACCTCCTCAAGAGAACCGGGAAGCATCGCAATAAAGTAAAGGATAACTGAACCTTGTTGAGATTCAACCAGCGTTTCACTCTTCTTCAGGGTGGAAGAATCGGCTGTATCCCGAATAAATAAGTTTGTAGGTTCCTGAATCACACAACAGATATCGAAATATGAAAAAGCTCTCTGTTTTATTGGGGACCGTTCTGCTGATTCCGTTCACAACCCTGGCTGATGCCGCTGATGGCAGGCTGGATGTTTATTGGGTTGATGTTGAAGGAGGTGCCGGAACATTGATTGTTACCCCGGCTGGTGAATCAATTCTGATTGATACCGGAATGCCGGGCGGGAGAGACCCTGGCCGCATTCACAAAGTGGCGACTGAAACGGCAAAGCTTAAAAAGATCGACCACCTGGTCACGACGCATTTTCACATCGATCATTTCGGCGGGGCTGCGGAACTGGCGCAAATGATTCCAATTGGGAATGTGTGGGATAATGGGATTCCGGACCAGAATCCGGATAACAATCCCAATGACCGAACTTTTCTCCTTACGATCAAACCGTATCGTGAATTTAAAGCCGAAAAACGAAATGTGCTCCAAGCCGGGGATGCCGTGCCATTAAAGCAATCAGAGAAAGGCGCGCCCCTTAAATTTGAGTGTATTGCAGCGAAACAAAAAATTTCAAAAGCGGCTACCGGTGGAGTGGACGCAACTGAGCCGTGTGCAGATGCCCGAAAAAAGGAAAAAGATATGAGTGATAACGCGAACAGCATCGTTTCGCTGATTCATTTTGGAGATTTTCAATTATTTATTGGGGGAGATCTGACATGGAATGTGGAAGAAAGCCTGGTTTGTCCTCAGAATCAGGTGGGAAAAGTGGATGTTTACCAGGTGAATCACCACGGATTGGATACCAGCAATAATCCGCTTCTTGTAAAAAACCTGGCTCCAACCGTTGCGGTCATGAGCAACGGCACGAGCAAAGGGTGTGGACCTGAAACCTTTGCCACCTTGAAATCTACCCCTTCCATCCAGGCCATTTACCAAATCCACAGGAACCTTCGTGAGGACAAGCACAATAATACTGTGGAGGAGCATATTGCGAACCTGGAGAAGAATTGCTCAGCTAATTACATCAAATTATCCGTGGCCCCCGATGGGAAGAGGTATGAGGTATCCATTCCATCGAATGGCCATTCCAAAAGCTATTCAACAAAATAGGGGAAAACCCTGATATGGAATTCAGGTGGACTCCTGATTCCGTTCCAAAGGATCATTGCTAACCTGCCGCAGACTTTAGGCATCAGAATGATTTAGTGGGGAGAAAACATTGGAAGGCGGTCAGGAGGTGGCCGCCTTTCTTTTTTTGTGATTTAAGTCAAACTGAAGCATGCTCGATTGCGAATTTGTTCCCGCCAAAGAATCAGCTTCGAGGCGGGTCATGGTGGTTCTTCATGGATTGGGGGACAGTATGGAGGGGTACAGGGAACTGCCTTTAATGCTTCGGCTTCCCTGGTTGAATTACCAACTGGTCAACGCCCCGGACCCCTATTATGGAGGGTTCTCCTGGTTTGATATTTATGGGGATCGTTCTCCGGGGATTGAGCGAAGCAGGATTGAAGTCACCGGTTTGATAAACCATCTGGTGGAGCAGGGCTATCAATCGAGCGACATTTCGCTGCTGGGGTTCTCCCAGGGCTGCCTTATGACCATTGATGTGGGGTTGCGATATCCTCACCCGCTTGCATGCCTGGTAGGAATCAGCGGCTGGGTACATGAACCGGAAAAGCTGTTGGCCGAACTCTCCCCTGTGGCACGGGACCAGCGGCTATTGGTAACGCATGGGACACGTGACCCATTGATTCCAGCGGGACCTGTCAAAACGCAGCATGAACTTCTAAAAAAAGCAGGCATTCAGCTTACCTACAAGGAATACAACAAGGAGCATACAATTGCTGGGGAAGCGGAATTTTCGGATATCCGCTCTTTTGTGCAAAAGGCATACAACATGGGCGCTTGATATTCTCATTGAGCGGCATGGCTGCCTCTTTTAACTTTGGATATGGGTTTCGAGTTCAAGACGATCCGCCGGGTGGAGTTTTCGGAAACAGACATGGCAGGCATTGTTCATTTCGCGAATTTTTTTTATTACATGGAATCTGCGGAGCATGCGTTTTACCGCTCCCTTGGTTTCTCGGTGATTCTTGATCAATTGGATCCACCTCTTGGCTTTCCACGTGTTCATGCGAGTTGCGATTATAAGCGTCCACTAAAATTCGAAGATGAATTCGAAACCCATCTGCTCGTTAAGGAGAAGAAAAGCAAAGTCCTGCATTTGTTGTTTAAATTCCATAAACTCCAGGGTGGGCGAACGGTCGCAGACATTGCCCAGGGGGAACTGATTGTTTGCTGTGTTGCTCATCAACGGGATGGCAGCCTGACATCGACAGCGATCCCGTCCCATCTTGCTGACTTGATTGAAGTTGCTCCGGGGCATCTGCTTGCCTAAACATTGAGATCGAAGGCAGATCCAAAGAAATTCGTTCCAGCTTTTCATTTCACTTGAATTGATTAGATTCGACCCATGAGTTTGAAAGAGGAGATGCAGCAGCTGGCTCGACAGGCGAAGAATGCCTCGCGCGAACTGGCAAAGCTGACAACCGCGGAGAAAAATGGTTGTCTGCTGGCGATGGCTTCCGCTCTGGAGAATGGATTGGACTCCATTCGATCTGCAAACCTGAAGGATATGGAGTTTGCAACAAACTCAGGACTTTCAGGAGCGATGCTGGATCGCTTGAAGCTGGATGAAAAACGGGTCGCGAGCATGGCAAAAGGGTTGAGGGAAGTGGCCGCGCTGAATGATCCGGTCGGGAGAGTCCTTGATCAACGAGTGCGCCCCAATGGATTGAAACTGACCAAGGTGTCAGTCCCCATTGGCGTGGTGGTCATCATTTACGAGTCCCGGCCGAATGTGACTGCGGATGCAGCCAGTCTCTGCCTGAAATCGGGCAACGCGACAATTTTGCGCGGCGGGAAGGAAGCGATCCACTCAAATCAGGTCATTGCGGAGATGATGGTGACTGCCGCAAGAAAGTTCCTCCCGAAATTTCCGGCGCATGCGATTCAGGTGGTCCAAACCACGGACCGGGAAGCGATCCGTGAATTGCTTTCATTGACTGAGTTGGTTGATCTTTGTATGCCCCGCGGCGGTGAAGGTTTAATCCGCGCGGTCACTGAATGTTCGAAAGTGCCTGTGATCAAGCATTACAAGGGTGTTTGCCATGTGTATGTGGATGGGGAGGCTGATCTGGGAATGGCAGAACAGATTGCCATGAACGCAAAAGTCCAGCGACCTGCGGTTTGCAATGCGATGGAAACATTGCTCCTGGACAACGCGATCGCCCCAAAATTTTTGCCGTCCATCGTCGAACGTCTATCTGAAAAAGGAGTCGAACTCCATGTGGATAAAGGCACGGAAGCGTTGCTTGCAGGAAAGTCTCCCGCCGGATTGAAAATTCGTCCTGCAACCGAAAGCGACTGGAGCACAGAATATAACGATTACATCCTGAATGTGAGGATTGTCGGTGGCCTGGATGAGGCGATCAATCATATCAACCAGTATGGTTCGGCACATTCGGATTGCATCGTGACTGCTGACGAGGAAAAAGCCCGTCGCTTCCTAGCCGAAGTGGACAGCGCAACGGTTTATTGGAACGCTTCGACACGATTCACTGATGGAGGGGAATATGGGATGGGAGCGGAGATCGGGATCAGCACCGACAAAATCGGAGCCCGAGGTCCGATGGGACTGGAAGAATTGACCTCTTATAAATGGCTCGGGATTGGGACCGGACAGATTCGGCAGTAAGGAGGAAATGCAGCTGCTACAAATTGCGCGTCATGTCCGGGAACAGTTCCCGGAGAATGGGTTATTTGATGGCAAGGATTGGCGAGTTTCCACCCGGCCTTTTCCCCTGGGAGAAAAACTGGCGGGGGAATTGGAATCTCTTGGCCGTGTCCTGTTGCAGTTTTACAAGGCATCCAACCTTCTCTACCGGCACAGCCTTTCAGGAAAACAGCCCTCCTGGGTGGCGGAATGGCTGAATCGGGGAAAGCCAGCCTGGCTATTGGAACTGCAACAATCTGCCGGGTTCAGGAATGACCTGCCGCGGGTAATCCGCCCGGACATTTTATTAACTGAAAATGGGATCAGCATCACGGAACTGGACAGTGTTCCGGGTGGTATCGGATTGACTGCGTGGCTTAACCAGGCTTACGCCAATGCCCCGTCCGCTGGCTGGGCCATCATTGGCGGCGCTGAGGGGATGATTGAGGGGTTTGATTCAATTTTTGGGAAGGCACCCACTGTGCAGATGGTCATTTCAGAAGAGTCGGCAACGTACCGCCCAGAAATGGAATGGCTAACCGAGCAGTTAAATTCACATAAAGGAGGGCGACGCTTTGCCGTTCAGTATGCTGATTTCAGTGGATGGAAGGAAGGTGACGCGATTTACAGGTTTTTTGAGCTGTTTGACATTGCGAATGTGCCATCCGCCCTGCCGATTTTCAAAGCTGCGGAACAGGGACAAGTCACCCTGACGCCGCCGCCCAAATCGTTTTTTGAAGAGAAGATGCTCTTTGCTTTGCTCTGGAACCGGAATCTTCGGCAGTTTTGGCGACAGGATTTAGGGGACTCATTCCTGCGAAGATTGCAAAGCATCGTGCCGCAGACCTGGGTGATGGACCCGGCTCCGCTTCCCCCGCAGGGAGCAATTCCCGGCCTGGAATTGACGAATTGGAACGAATTAAAAAACTTATCTCAAAAAGAGCGCGATTTGATTATTAAAATTTCCGGGTTCTCAGAAACGGCCTGGGGAGCGCGAAGCGTGTCGTTGGGAAGTGATCTATCGACGGCCGAATGGAGTGACGCGGTGGACCGGGCATTAAAGGAATTCGAAACCCGTCCGTACGTGCTGCAACGTTATCACAAACCGAAGAGTGTGCCCTCGTACTGGTTTGATTTCGCGAGCAACAGCGAAGTGGAAATGGCTGGGCGGGTGCGGTTATGTCCCTACTATTTTGTCAAAGGGGAAGGGGACAATGCCCGCGCGCAATTATGCGGAGTGCTGGCGACGATTTGCCCGGCTGATAAAAAAATCATTCATGGAATGAAAGATGCCGTCATGGCGCCCTGTTCGGTTTAGAAGCCATCTCATAAATGTCCAAGCAGCGCCTTGCGGGGATTTTAACCGGCTGCTTCGTTGCTCCTCAGTTACAGATCGCTGCGGATATGCTCCTTCGTCGCGCCTCGCATCCGGCTAAAATCCCTGGCGATTCGCAAGTTGTCCATTTATGAGATGACTTCTAGTCAAACATCTTCCCTGGATTGAGAATATCGTGTGGGTCCAGAGCGTGGCGAAGTTCGCGCATGACTCGCATTTGAGCCTCCCCCGCAAACGAGGGAAGGAATGATTTCTTCGCCAGCCCAATCCCATGTTCGCCTGTGATGGTGCCTCCCAGGCGGATGGCTTCCGCAAAAATTTCCTTAAAAGCTTCCTCGACCCTGTGCATTTCCTCCTTGTTCCGCTCATCAGTCAGGAATGTCGGGTGAAGATTCCCATCTCCCATATGGCCAAAGGTGCCAATACGAAGGTTATATTTTTTTGCAATTTGCTCCACGTAACGAATCATTTTGGCGAGTTCACTTCGAGGCACAGTGGCATCCTCCAGAATGGTTGTGGGCGAAACACGGGCAAGCGCTGAAAAGGCGGTGCGCCGGGCGCTGGCCAGCCGAGTGGCTTCTGCATCATCCCTGGCGACGATGACCTGAAGGCAGCCCCTTTCACGGCAAATCCGTTCCATGGCCGCAGCTTCCTCCGCCACCACAGCAGGATGTCCATCTGTTTCAATCAAAAGGAGCGCTTCGCAATCCAGGGGCAGGCCGATTTTGGCATAATCCTCCACGCAATGAATGGTTGTGCGGTCAAGAAACTCGAGGGTGCAGGGAATGATCCGGGCAGTGATAATTGCGGAGACGGTATCGGCAGCATGGTCCATCTGTGAGAAGGTCGCGACCATTGTTTTTTTGCACTGCGGTGCGGGAATCAGGCGAAGCAGGACTTTGGTGATGACTCCCAGGGTGCCTTCCGAGCCAATGAACACATCCTTTAGAGAGTAGCCAGCCACATCCTTGACACATTTATTCCCGAGGAACATCAGTTCACCGGTGGGAAGCACGATCTCCAGTCCCATGACATAATTGCGGGTGACCCCATATTTAAGTCCGCGAAGTCCACCAGAGTTCTCGGCCACGTTGCCGCCAATGGTCGAGATGCGCATGGAGCCGGGATCCGGGGGGTAAAAAAGACCAGCTTCCGCAGCAGCTTCTGCAATTTTAATTGTGGTGACGCCAGGCTCGGCGAGAAGGGTAAGATTGGCTTTATCGACTTCCAGAATTTTGTCCATTTTGACGGTGCATAGGACGATGCAGTCCCTGGAAGGAATGCTGCCGCCGCTCAACCCGGTTCCGGAACCGCGAGTGACAACCGCAATGTGATGGCTGTTGGCGGTTTTCAGGATTTCCGCGATCTGAACTGCAGTTTGAACAAAAAGAACCGCCGCCGGGAGTTGGCTCAGAGCGGCGGTACCGTCAAACGAGTAAGGAATCAGATCTTCGGGCGAGGTCAGCACGTTCTCCGCGCCGAGGAGTTGACGGAATTGAGTGAGCAAAGCTTGGTTTAAAGGCATAGGACGGGACGAATGAGAAACAAATTGGCTGTTCTGCGCAAGAATGAAGCCGTTCCAGTGGGTTGTTTATTGGGAAAATCCCTTACCCGGTGATGATGACCGAAGAGGAAGGGGGAAACAGCCCTGCTCTGTCTTGTTGAAGACCTTTTTCGGGCTGATGGTGCAACAGGTAGGAAAAGGAGAACATATGGAATTAGTTTGGACATTATTGATTGGTTTGCTAGTCGGCATCGTAGCGAAGTTCCTTATGCCAGGACGTGATCCCGGTGGGTTCATCATTACGAGTCTTCTCGGTATTGCTGGCGCATTCCTTGCACATGCAATAGGCCGTGGAATGGGTTGGTACGCGGAAGGAGAACCCGCAGGTTTTATCGCATCGGTTGTGGGTGCGATCATTCTCCTGGCCTTGTATCGCATGGTGGCAGGCAGACGGACGGTCTGACCGATGGGTGGTTTCAAGGCATTCTCCCTAAGAAATTTTAGGGGGAATGCCTGATTCCATGTACACGGGGTGATGTTTAGCTTAACTTGAAAGGAGATTTTTACATGAATACTGGCCGGATTGAATCAGATTTGAATGATCCTGTGGAATCGATTGCAGATCAAATTGAAGAAGGGGTGCGGACGGGGCAATATTCCCTCGCGGACCTTCAACGGGCGATCATGGACAAAACCAGGGAAGCTGCCACCACAACAGATGAATATGTCCATGAAAATCCGTGGACAGCATTGGGCATTGCTGCCGGAGTGGGGCTGGTTATTGGTTATCTCATGAGCAGCCGCCGGTAAGCATAACGGTTCAATTAAAAATTGTGGAAGGACAGGCATTGGCCTGTCCTTTCTTTTTATGGGCACCCTGATCCAGTTCCGGGATTGCATCACAGCCGTTCGTATCAGTAATATTTTCTCCAATGTTTTCTCTGGATCGCAAGCTGGTCATCGCTGGTCGTGAGTTTTCCTCGAGGCTGCTCGTGGGAACGGGTAAATTTTCCGCGCCGGAGGCAATGCGTTCCGCTCTAGAAGCCAGTGGCAGTGAAATTGTGACAGTTGCATTAAGACGTGCTGATTTAACAGGGAAAAAGGATCCGTTTGCGAATATCCTTGAATACATCGATCCCAAACGATTTTTGATTTTGCCGAACACGAGCGGGGCCATGAATGCTGAAGAGGCCGTTCGCCTCGCCCGGCTTGCAGCGGCAGCAGGCCTGCCGAAATGGGTCAAGCTTGAGATTCACCCTGACCCGCGTTACCTCCTGCCCGATCCCATCGAAACATTAAAAGCAACTGAGATACTGGTGAGGGAGGGGTTTACCGTCCTGCCTTATATCAACGCTGATCCGGTGCTGGCCAAACGTTTGCAGGAGGCGGGAAGCGCTACGGTGATGCCGCTCGGTTCTCCAATCGGGTCCAACCGTGGCGTTGAGGCCCGTGGGCAGATACGAATCATCATTGAGCAGGCAACGGTACCGGTGGTCGTGGATGCCGGGTTGGGGGCTCCGAGTCATGCCGCTGAGGCCATGGAGCTTGGTGCGGACGCAGTGCTGATCAATACAGCGATTGCCGTGGCAGCGGACCCGAACCGAATGGCGGTTGCCTTTGCAAAAGCTGTCGAGGCAGGGCGAGAGGCATACGTGGTGGGATTGCAAGCCCCCCAATGGACCGCAAACCCGACCAGCCCACTGACAGGTTTCCTTGATTCATGAAAAATCTTTCGCGCCGCCAGGTCAGCCAATTATTGGAACGAGCCCGCAGCACCCGGATCCTGGTGCTGGGGGATTTAATGCTCGATCAATTTCTTTGGGGAAATGTCCGCCGCATTTCACCGGAAGCGCCGGTGCCTGTGGTGGAGTTCAACAGGGAATCCTTCATGCCAGGCGGTGCCGCGAATGTGGCGCGAAATCTCACTTCACTACAGGGCACAGCGGAGATGTTTGGAGTGGTCGGGCGGGATGAGTTTGCAACGCAATTAAAAAAGCTGCTCAAAGCGCAAAACGTGGGATGCGCCGGAATTGTGGGTATTGCTGGCAAACCAACCAGCATCAAGACCCGGATTATTGCCCATCAGCAGCAACTGGTGCGGGTTGACCGGGAGGATGTTCGCCCGCTGGACAGAAAAACGATCCGCCGCCTCCTAACATTAGTGGAGGAAGGGCTGGCCGGGGCGGACGCCCTGATCATTGGTGATTATGGGAAAGGGGTCGTTTCTCAGGAATTGCTTGATGAATTAAGGGTCCTTTGTCGAACGCGTGGTGTTTGGCTGAGCCTCGATCCGAAGCCTGTGCATCATCTGAACCTGAAAGGTCTTTCTTTAATCACTCCGAATCGCAAGGAAGCATTCGAACTGGCCGGAGTGGAGGATCATTCCAGGGGCCCGGAACCGTTGCAGGATAAGGCTTTGATGTCTGTCGCGGAGAAATTGCTTGAAGAGTTGCAACCAGCGTTGCTGTTAGTCACCCTGGGAGAGCAGGGAATGTTACTCTGCCGAAGGGGAACAGCCCCTTTTCACATTCCAACTGTTGCGCAGGAAGTCTTTGATGTTTCGGGGGCAGGGGACACGGTGATCGCCTCTTTTACCCTGGCGATTGCCGCCGGAGCTTCTCCGATAGAGGCGGCCATATTTTCCAATCATGCAGCCGGAGTAGTGGTTGGGAAGGTTGGCACGGCGTGTGTTTCGCCGGAAGAATTGCTGGCGAGTTTTTCCTGAAATGAAGCGAGCCATTTTTCTGGACCGAGACGGCACCCTGATTCATGACGCAGATTACCTGCACAAGGCGGAAGATGTCCGGTTTTTCCCGGGAGTTATCATCGCTTTAAAAAAAGCGCAAAACACCGGTTTCCTGCTGATTATGGTGACAAACCAGTCAGGTGTGGGGCGCGGTTACTTCTCGATGAATGATGTTGAGAAAGTTCATGGCCATATTGCCAGCGAATGCGGGGTGGAAGGGGTAAAGTTTACTGCAATCTATGTCGCCCCTGAAGCGCCGGATCAACCGAGCCTGGGCCGGAAACCATCCCCCTATTTTCTTTTCCAGGCGCGGGATCAGTTTGGAATCGACCTCTCTGAAAGTTTCATGATTGGAGATAAATTGATCGATATCGAGTGTGGGATCAATGCCGGGGTCAAAGCCTCTTATCTGGTGCGAACCGGATATGGCGCGGTGCAGGAAAAGAAAATGACGCAGCAAGGCAGGGTTCAAGTAGAGGATGATTTGCCTGCGGCCATCGAGCACATTTTGGGAACGCTATCATGAAACAGATCGGAATCATTCCTGCGCGTTATGCCTCAACCCGTTTTCCGGGGAAACCGCTGGCATTGATTTCCGGGAAACCGCTCCTTCAACGGGTGGTTGAGCAGTGCCAGAAAGCGCGGTCACTGGCTGAGGTGGTGGTGGCAACCGATGATGAACGAATCCGAGAGGCGGCCCGAAACTGGTGCCGCGTGGAGATGACCCGGGTGGATCACCCGAGTGGAACTGACCGGATTGCTGAGGTTGCCAGCAGGCTTCAGGGTGACGGCTTCGTCAATATCCAGGGAGATGAGCCATTGATTGATCCCACAGTGATCGACCAGGTGGCAAAGGCCCTGGAAAATTCGGAAATGTCCACTGCAGCCACCCTGATTCGCACACTGGAGGAGTTCGAGAGCCCAAATGTTGTGAAAGTCGTTGTGGATATCAGGGGAGCAGCGTTATATTTCTCACGGCGAACGATTCCTTATTTGCGGGATGCCGCCAATCGTCCAGGGCGGGAACAGATGACGGCTTTCCCATTTTTGAAACATCTGGGGATTTATGGATACCGGCGCGAAACGCTCTTGGATCTGGTAAAGCAGCCTGTTTCCCGCCTGGAAGATGCCGAGAAACTTGAGCAATTGAGGGCATTGGAGAACGGGATTCGAATTCAGGTAATCACAGTTGATTACAACAGCGTGGGAGTGGATGTCCCGGAAGATGTCATCCGGGTGGAAAAGCTTTTAACACAATGAAGTACGTTTTTGTCACAGGCGGAGTCGTCAGTTCCCTTGGGAAAGGGCTGACTGCGGCGGCGCTCGGAACTTTATTGGAGAACCGAGGGTTGAAAGTTTCGCTCCAGAAGTTTGATCCCTACCTTAACGTGGATCCCGGCACAATGAGCCCTTACCAGCATGGTGAAGTTTATGTGCTGGACGATGGCGCCGAAACGGACCTTGACCTTGGGCATTACGAACGATTTACCAGCACCAAACTGACACGCTTCAATAATCTGACCAGCGGGCAGGTTTACCAGACTGTCCTGGATAAGGAACGGCGTGGCGATTACCTGGGGAAAACAGTCCAGGTGATTCCGCATGTGACGGATGAAATCCAGGGCCGGATTCACAAGATCACCCAGAGTTCCACGGCGGATGTTCTGATCACGGAAATTGGTGGGACGACCGGGGACATTGAAGGCCTTCCATTTTTGGAAGCGATCAGGGAATTTGCCCTGGGCGCGGGTCTCAACAATGTCCTGTTCATTCACGTGACTTATGTGCCGTTCATCAAGGCGGCAGGAGAGCTAAAGACAAAGCCAACGCAACAGTCAGTGGCCAAATTGCGTGAAATCGGAATTGCCCCGCATATCCTGGTGTGTCGTTGTGAGCAACCGCTTAACAAGGAGTTGCGGCAGAAAATGAGCCTTTTCTGCAATGTGCCTTATGAAGCCGTGATCGAGGAGAAAGATGTCGATCACAGTATTTATGAAGTTCCATTGATGCTTCAGAGAGAGCGGTTGGATGACCTGGTCTGCGCCCATTTGCGCCTGGATGCGCCTGCCGCCAACATGAGTCATTGGCAGGAAATCATCAGGAAACTGGTGGCTCCGCAGCATCGGGTAAGGATCGGGGTGGTCGGTAAATATATTGAATTAAACGATGCCTATAAATCAGTTTATGAGGCAGTGATCCATGGCGGAGTGGCAAACGATTGCGGGGTTGAAATCGAGAAAGTGGATGCCGAAGAAATGGAGAAATTCGGTCCTGAAAAAGTCCTGAAAGGATTGGGGGGGCTGCTCGTGCCGGGGGGATTTGGAGAACGGGGAATCGAAGGGAAAATCCTCGCTGCACAGTACGCGCGGGAGCATCGAATTCCTTATCTCGGGTTGTGCCTTGGAATGCAAATTGCCACAATTGAATTTGCCAGGAATGTGCTGGGCTTGAAGGATGCGCATTCGACGGAGTTTGAACCGGACACCCCGCATCCTGTGATCGCCCTGCTGGATGAACAGCGCAAGGTGACCAAGAAAGGTGGTTCGATGCGCCTGGGGGCGCAACCTTGCCAATTGGCAGTGGGAAGTCGGGCTGCCCAGCTGTATGGTGCATTCGTCATTAATGAACGGCATCGTCACCGATATGAGTTCAACAACACCTATCGCACCCAATTCGAGGAAGCGGGATTCATTTTCAGTGGCACCTCGCCTGATGGGAAACTGGTGGAGTTGATCGAGCTAAAAGACCATCCCTTCTTCATGGCCAGCCAGTATCATCCGGAATTTTTAAGCAAACAGAATGCGCCGCATCCGTTGTTTCGCGGGTTTATTGCAGCGTGCCACGCAGCCATTCACCATCGCCCGATCTAGAATATCTTTCATCGGCGCTGCATGACCTACGCCGAAGCCATCCAGTCGCTCTACGATTTGCAGATGTTCGGGACCAGCATGGGGCTGGAAAGAACCCGAATGCTCGCAGCAGCGGCAGGCAATCCTCAAGAGGGTTTGCGTTTCATCCATGTCGCGGGAACCAACGGGAAAGGTTCCACCTGCGCCATGCTCGAATCCATTTACCGTGCGGCAGGGTTGAAGGTCGGGCTCTATACTTCGCCGCACCTGGTTTCATTTCGGGAGAGAATGCAATGCAATCGCATCCTCATCAGCGAAGGCGAAACCACGGAACTGGTTGAGTTGATTCAACCGCACCTCGGAGCGCTTTCCGAGCATCCCACGTTTTTCGAGGTCGTGACCATCATGGCCGCGATCTGGTTTCAGCAAAAGAAATGTGATCTGGTCATCTGGGAAACGGGATTGGGAGGGCGATTGGACGCCACGAACATTGTGACTCCACTCGCCTCCGTGATTACGAATGTGCAGTATGATCACACAAAATGGCTTGGAGAAACCCTCCCGGAAATCGCGAAGGAAAAGGCCGGTATTATCAAAAAAGGAGTCCCCGTGATCACAGCATGTGACGGGGAAGAGGTATTGGAAGTCATTCGGAAAAAGGCCGATGAGATGGAGGCCCCGTTAAAAATCGTCTCTCCCGAAGAAATCGAGAAGTTTGATTATTCAATTAATCTTCAAGGAAACCATCAACGGAAAAATGGGGCGCTGGCGTTGCAAACGGTACGAACACTTCAACATCTTTTTCCTGTAACTGAGAAGGCTGTTCGGCAGGGATTTGCCACAGTGGAGTGGCAAGGCCGATTTGAGCACCTCCAGCTGAAGGAGGGTCAGGAATTGATCATTGATGGAGCTCATAATGAAGCAGGCGTTCTGGCGTTTGTGGAGACGGTGAACCGAACCCTTTCCACCACCGCAGCTGAGCGGGCTTTAATTATCGGAATCCTGAACGATAAACCGGTTGAAAGAATGATCCCGCCTCTGGCTCAGCTCGCAAATGTAATCTGTTGCGTGAAAGTCCGGAATGAGCGCAGCAGTGATCCGGCTTTTCTGGCAAAATTGGTTGCCCTTGCAAATCCAAAAGCAAGAGTGGAACTCGCGGAAACCGCCAATGAAGCACTAAACAAGGTCAGGGGGCACAGGCAGGTCCTGGTGACAGGATCGCTTTATTTCATTGGCGAATTTCTACAAACAGGTAAACAACGCTTGGTGGTTGATCCCCTGGAATCTAATTTAAATCATTGGGGATCAAAAAGAAGCGTATAAATTTCCTGCTTTGATCCATCGGGGAAAACACTAGGTTTTTTTAAGATTCAGTCCGGCTACACAAACAGGTCTGTTCCCGATTTAATGTGCTTCCATGGTTCACTACTCTGATCTCGTCTTAGGGAAAACTTGGACGAACCCATGAGAGCGACAACTGTAATAGGAATTCTCCTGATCCTAATCGGTGCCATCGGAGTTTTGTTTGGTGGAATCAGTTACACCACCAGAGAAACAGTCATTGATGCGGGGCCGATCAAGGCCAGTGCCGACACCAGGAAAACGATGCCTATTTCACCTGTCCTGGGAGGTGTTCTTCTTGTGAGCGGGGCTGTCCTTCTGTTTTCCGGGACGAGGCGGGTTCCTTAAACAAACCGGAGGAGAGAATGAACACAACAACATCAGAATCCCAGATGAAGGACACTTTGCAGCGGAGCGCAGGGCAGATTCGTTCGCTCGCGTCGCAAATCGAAGAAACCGTGCAGCAGAGCAAGGCAAGGTTGCAGGAGTTGCAGGGAGTGGTGAAGGATAAAACGGTGGAGGTTGCCGAAACTGCCGATCAATATGTGCATGAAAAGCCATGGCAGGCAGTCGGGATAGCTGCCGGGGTAGGTTTGGTCATCGGATTAATCATGGGACGTCGTTGATTATGGCAACCGCAACTACCGAAGCAGGCTCGCATGGCTTCATGGATGGGATCAAGGGGACCCTGGCCACGTGGGTTGCCATATTAAAAACCAGGGTTGAACTGATTTCAACCGAACTGGAGGAGCAGAGGGAGTGGTTGGAAAAATTGGTCATCCTGATGGTTGTGTCACTCTTTTCAATTTGCTTCGGACTGGTCCTGTTTACCCTGTTTATTGTTTTCCTCGTCAGTGATGCCTACCGGGTGCATGTGCTCGGTGGCTTTGCGCTGCTTTACCTGGGAGTGGGCGCCTGGGCTGTCATCAGCATGAAGAACAGCGTGAAAAATAAACCGAAGCTGTTTTCTGTGACGGCGGAGGAGTTGGAAAAGGACCACCTTTCATTGACGACTCCACGTCTATGAACGAGAAAAAGAGGAAACCGACATTGATCGAATTGCAGGCCCGCAAGGCCCTGCTGGTGACCCAATGTGCGGTGCAGCGTGAACAGCTTGCTTCATCATGCCGGGAGATGGGGCGACCCGTCCGGACCGGTTTTCGAATGATGCGATTATTCAAATCGCCCCTGGTTCTGGCCGGGTTGGGGTTCCTGGTGTTAAAGGCCCCCTGGCGAAAGTTTTTTAGTTTGTCATCGCTGCTCTGGAAAGGGTGGCGATTGATCCGATTCGTGCGTGCGTATCGTTAAGTAGAGCGTTGCTAAACCGAAAAACCTTATTATTACATGGAAACTCTAATCAGCAGAAAAGATACTGTATCCAATACATCCTCATTGGGGGCCAAAAAGGGAAAAGCCAAAATCCTCCTGGTCGATGACCATCCGATAGTGCGGCAGGGGCTCGCGGAGATGATCAACCAGGAAAAAGACCTTTCGGTCATTGGGACAGCTGAGGATGTCCACAAGGCCCTTGAAGCCATCGAGAAGTTGAAGCCTGACCTCGTGGTGGCAGATATCTCCCTCAAAGGCAGCAACGGCATCGAACTGCTCAAGAACATCAAGGTTCGTTTTCCAAAGATGCTGGTGCTGGTTTTGTCCATGCATGATGAATCACTTTATGCCGTTCGTGCGCTCCGCGCAGGGGCTGGCGGTTACATCATGAAGCAGGAAGCGACTGAAAAAGTGCTGACTGCCATCCGGCAGGTCATCGCAGGGGAAATCTACCTGAGCGAGAGAATGGAAAAGAAAATGATGCACCAGCTGGTGGGTGGCCGAACCGCCCGCACCGGTTCCCCAATCGAGGATTTAAGCGACCGTGAATTGGAAGTCTTCGGTTTAATCGGCCAGGGACATGGAACCCGGCAGATTGCAGAGGAGCTGCACTTGAGCATCAAGACGATTGAATCTCATCGGGCGCATATTAAAGAAAAATTGAACCTGAAAAATGCGACCGAACTGGTGCAGCATGCCATTCAATGGCGTGAGGCGTGACCGGGTTGTCGGTTGAATTCAGTCAGATTCCAGGACCGCAACGGCAGCGGCGTGGGTCGAGGTGTGGGTAAGGCTCAAGTGAATTCGCCTGACCAGCCGCTGCTGCGCAAGTTTTTCCGCTTTTCCGCGCAGGCGGATTAGAGGCTGGCCGGATAGCTCTTTGGCTACTTCGATGTCCTGCCATCCAAGCTCCGATCCAATCCCGGTGCCGAATGCTTTGGATACCGCTTCCTTGGCGGCGAAGCGAGCAGCCATGTGGATGGCCGGATCTTTGTGGCTGAAACAGTAGGCCCGCTCGTCGGCTGAAAGCAATCGGCTGGCGAAACGTTCCGGAAATTTTTCAATTGATTTTCGTATCCTCTCGACTTCAACCAAATCAATGCCCAGGCCGACAATCATGAGTTTGCCTTGCTGCTGTAGCCTTGCATCACCACAAGCATTTCTTTGACAGCCATTGCCATCCCAACGGTCATGGCGCGGCTGACGATGCTGTGGCCGATATTCAATTCCACAAGATGTGGCACCTGGAAAAGAAGCGGAAGGTTCTGGTAATTCAGGCCATGCCCGGCATTGACCTGAAGCCCCAGTTCGTGAGCCAGATTGGCGGCACTGACCAGTCGCTCCACTTCATGAGCCCGGTCTTTTTTCCGGTTAAAATGTTCCGCAAAGGTACCGGTGTGCAACTCGATAAATTGAACCCCCAGCCGGGCGGCGGCCTGAACCTGTTCCAGGTCAGGCGCGATAAAGAGGCTGACTTCAATGTCGCGTTCGATCAACCTTTTGCAGGAGGGTTTTAAAGATTCAAACTGCCCAACCACATCGAGGCCCCCTTCAGTCGTGAGTTCCTGCCTTTTTTCAGGAACCAGGCAAACAATATCCGGTTTCAGCCGCAAAGCGATTTCAAGGATTTCAGGGGAATTTGCCATCTCAAGATTGAGGCGTGACTTGATCACCTCGCGCAACGTCCAGACATCCCGATCCTGAATATGTCTGCGATCCTCACGGAGATGGGCGGTGATACCATGGGCGCCTGCCGCTTCGCAGATCAAGGCCGCCTCGATCGGGTCAGGTTCGCCCCGTTCCCGCCCCCTGTACCTCGCCTCGCGAAGAGTGGCAACATGATCAATATTGACGCCAAGCTTGAGCATCTCAGGGAGCTGGCACTGGAGCCATTGGCAGCCGTGTGGGGGCTTTCGGTTTTGGGGCGTGGGGAAATTGCTCGCTTTCAATCCAATGGGCCAGATTCCACAGCTCCAGGGAATTGAAACCGATGTGAGATTTTCTGCTAAGCGTGAGTTCCTTGTCACCCGACAGGGTGCCTTCAGTAATGGTATTGCCCAACCTGGGTTGAATCGCCAGCAACCACCGCAACGCAATGCTGTTAGGCGAGGGCAGGTCGAACCCGGTCGCGAGCATTTTTAATTGCGAGATCGGCCGAATTTGGGCCAGTCGGCTTTCGGTGACTTCCCAATCATAATAGAAAAGGTCCTTTCGATTGAGCAGTTGTTGCATAAGTTCCTGAGGCGGGGGATTGGTTGAAGGATTGGAAGTGGGAAACAGCCCGGCGACCATAAAATTTTCATCCTGCGCCTTTTTTAGAAAAGGAACAATCACCGGCAATCCGCGCCAGATCAGGGCCTCCTGCCTGGTATTGAACTCCGCCTGCCCGATGAAACGTTTTTGAAGGTTGGTGTTCAACTGTGGAACTTTTTCCGCCAGTGAGGCCAAAATTTCATCACGATTTTTGGTTTCCCAGGCGGCGAAGAATGAAAAAAGAGTTGTGGCTTCTGACCAGATAAACAACTGGTTTGGGCTTGGCTGAATCCCGAGAGATTTGAACCAGGGCTGCTGGTCCAGGAGAGGGGCAATTCCCTGGATGGCGGTTAATGAGGCAAGTGGGGCACGAATTGTATTCGTCGGGATTTTCCATGGAGTGACCTGGAGTTTGGTTGACTCGGCAAACCGCAGTTTCATTTCTGAACGAACGTTTTCAGCACGTCCTGATGCTTCCAAAGCAACCTGCGGAAGCGCGTCATTTGTGCGGCGATTCCATCGGGCCAGACCAGGCAGGTCAGCTTGCAGGATAAGGAGTTGAGATTCAGTAAATGGTTTACCTGTGTCTTTAAAGGTTGCGAGAGTGGAAGGTTCCGATTTTTCTCCACCCGAAACGACGATCCAATCCCCATCTTCCACCAGATAAAGGTTGTATTCATTTTTACCCCATTTCTGACCCTTGATGTCGTTGCGAGTTATGACCTGGGGAGCTCCCAATTCAGTCAGGCTGGCGAGCTTGCGAAGGTTTTCTTTCCAGACATTTCGTTTCGACTCGGGAATTTTTACCGCGAAGCCCCATTGCATTGAATCAGGCGATTGGCCGCGCAACTCAAATATTGATTCATATTGCAGCAAATGCTCCAGCATGGGACGGACAAGAAGGGCAGCCTGATTGGTTCGCGCACGCTTTGCCGCATAATCGGCAAAATGGTCCAAAAGTTTTCCTCGCAGACTTTCAGACTCAGGCAGGTTCCACACCTCATTGAGTGTTTTCAGGTTTTCCTGTTTTCGAATTCCATCCCCACCGGCAAAATGCCATCCCAATAGCAATGAGTTTGTGGCTTGTTCCGCCCCGAATGAAGCGACGGCAAGCCAGGCAATGAATGTGATTCTTCCCAATAAAAATTTCATGCTACAAATGTTCCTTGCCAGAGAAGAGGCTGATTAGCAATCGAATTGGATTGCATCACTTTGCGGCTGTTTGCTTTATTGCCGCGTGTCTGCAGCGCTCTTCATCCGGTACTGGCTTCCTGTTATTATCTGGATGTCCCTTATCTTTTCCGCTTCCACTGACCTTGGCTCAGTAAGGCGGACTTCGCGTATTATCGGGCCATTCCTTCGCTGGTTCAACCCTGAGGTTAGTGATGAGGCAATTGCCACGGTCCAGCTACTGGTTCGCAAAGCAGGGCATTTGGTCGGTTATGCAATTCTGGCCCTGCTGGTTTGGCGTGCAAAACGAAATGCAGTTCCCCGACAACAGGTTGGATGGTCCAATGCAGACGCGCGGTTCGCCTTGTTGGTGACCGCACTTTATGCCTGCACGGATGAGTTGCACCAGGCCTTTGTGCCAAGCAGGCTTGGGTCCCCGCTGGACGTGGTGATCGATACGGTTGGTGGGGCGCTGGGTCTTGCCTTGGTTTATCTGCTGGGGAAAACCCTGAAACGCTGGTAGATTGCGTGGGTTATTCTGCTTTTAATGGATCAATCAAAGGCGGTGTGTTTTCCGGTATGACTGAGGCTCCTGTATCCCCGGCAGGGTTTTCCTCTTTCTTGACGGCAAGCAGATCGCTGCGGGTCTTTAAAACAGGATCAATTGTCCACTTGCTCACAAGATAAATCCAGTTTGTGAATTTTTTCTCATTGGCGAGTTTTTCCTTCAGCTTCTTTTGCTTCTCCGAAAACTCCTTATCCAGCCTCTCCTTGTCTTCGGGCTTCTCGTCGCTGCCGGGGGCGCGCTCCGCGGGAAAGGTGCCTTCAACGTTCATTGAGAGGAGATAATTTTCATTATTGGTCGATTGCACCACTTTCACCTGGTAGACAAATCCTTCGAATGTTTCCAAACGGGCGGAAACGGGGGAATTTGTACCAATGGTTTCGATCTTGGTTTCAGGGGCCGCCACGTCATTAAAGCTGGGTGAGGAGAGGGCAAAACCTGCGCCGGATGCTTTGCCTGTGTCCAGTTGCTCATTGGCGTTTGTGTCAGCCAGTTTCAACTCGCCACCTTCAGTTTCGCGAAAGAGCCGCCATGAATTTGTTTCAATGGCATGGTTCACTGCAATCGACTTTAATTTCTCCACCTTGAAGAAATCCTTGCTGATCCAATCCGCAGGATTTGTCTCAACATTGGATAAAGGATCGTTGATCAGCCAGACATTGGAGTTGCCTCCGGGCACCATCACGTAACGTCCAACGGGAAAATCACCGCCGCCCATGGGGGAGGATTGTTCCGATTGCCGCACGTAAGGTTTCCCCAGGAGCAGCGACTTCAGGGTGGAGCTTCCCTTGTCCTTGAATTCCACCAGGGTGCCACTGTTCTGCTGGTTGGTGCCGGGAGTATTCAGCTCCAATCGACCGATCTGGCTCGGGCCGACCTTGACCGCTTGGATCGGTTTTAATTCCCAGACTTTGCGAAGCAACTCACTGATTTCGCCGTAATTCGCGGGATAATTCCAACGTTCCCTGACAGTCCAGAAGTCTGATTGCTTCACCAGGTTCAACTCCCCGCCAGCCTGCACCACTCGAACATGCGCCACATCGTTCAAGGGGAAGTCGGGGATCAATTTTTTTCCAAGCTGGGTATCAGAAGTCTGAAACGCATTTCGCCGGCCCTGGTATGTCGTATAACCGATGCCGCCAATGACAAGGCCGACCAGCAGCAGCGTGATGAGTTGTTTACGATTCATTTTGCCGCAGTTCTTTTTCGTTTAACCAATGCAAGCGCCACCCCGGAGAACGTCACGAGAAGAGGCATTCCTGCGATATTGATCCATTTTAAATTGTTTTCGAGCGATTCGACTTCGCGCCGCAAATTTTTGCGCACATTCTTCAGTTCACGGCGCACCTCCATTTGTGTTTTCCGGAATTTTTCCAGTTCCTGCTGCTGTTCCGGCGAGAGGATAAAACGCTGGCCACTATCCTTGTTTTGTTGAAGCTGGTTTAGCCGTGCCTGCGTGTCAGCCAGGTTTTTTTCCAGGTCAGCAATCGTTTTGCGGAACTTTTCCTCAGCGGAAGCCTGCATTTCCCTGACGCGGGTGAACGGCCTGTTCTGCGTTGCCCGGCTGCGAATCGTGATCAGGCTTGGGTCGCCGCTCAATTGTTCAACAAGATTTTGGATAAGGTTCAGGTTTCCATTGCGGGGAATGACCAGCCGCTGGCCAAAAACCTCCTGCACCTGGGCGGCAAATTGATCAAAAAGGAGATCGGAATCAGCGATCAGCACAACGACTCCCTCCTTGCTTCCTTCCTTCAGACCTGCGGGAGCATTCGTGTCCTGGGTGCTCTCCCCGGCGGGAACACCTTCAGGGAACGCTGTTTTGAACTTCCCATTCAAACGCACAGCCAGTGCCAGCTCCTTACCTGAGGAGGAAAAATCCTTCATCGTTTGTTCGCCGGAAAATTGAGCCATGAAACGATCCACCAACTGGCTTTGTGAACTCGAATGAATCAGGACGGTTTGTGTCAACCCTTCTGCGGGAGTTCCGCTGAACGCGCCCGAGAAGGGGAGCAGTAGTGTATCAATCTGGCTCGTTGCAACATCGTTGGTATTCACAGCTTCCCCCGTCAGGGAAAGCACAGCCGGAGCTTCCTCGGGACGCTGGCCCCGGTTGATCCGGGTGCGGAAAACCATGTCTGCCACGACTTTTCCCGGATCATATTGCAGGCCCCAGCTTTTCAGCAGTTTTTCCATGTTGGAGCCGCCGGAAGCGGCAGCCTGCATTGGATTTTGCCCGGGGCTGCTGTTGCTATCGACAACTGAATAGGGATCAAGAAAAGTAATCAGCTTTCCGCCGCGAAGCACAAATTGGTCGATCGCGTACTGCGTCTTCTCGCTGATGTTTTTGGGATGCACCACCACAAGAGCCTGGATGTCATCATCAATTTTCTCACTCGTCATTTGCACTTCCCTGACCTCGAAGTCCCGCTTCAGTTCACTAATGAAAACCCAGGGGCTGGACTGCCCACCCTGGCCCATCCTCATTGCCATGGGATTGAATTCACCAAAAACCGGCAGGCCGCTCATGACCCCGATGATCGGTTTTTTGGGATTGGAAACATTGGCGATTGCGCGAGTGAGATCGTATTCCAGCAGACGTTCCCGGCGTGGATCAAGGAACGGAAGCGCCAGCTTTGAATCGAGCATGTTGATTGCAATGCCCAAATAAATTTTCTCCCCAAAATTAATCTGCTGCCCTTCAACGCCGTCAAAAGACGCAGCCTCTTCAGCGTCGGAGTCAGGTTGGGGGTCAAACTTCTTAACGATCAGCTGGCCATTCGCGGCTTTTCGATATTCATTCAGCAGATCCTCCACACGTTGCGCGTAGGTTTTTAATTCAACCGGCATCTCCTTCCCCTGCGTGCTGTAAAAGCGAAGTTCGACTGGGGTGTCCAACTTTTTCAGGATGTCTTTTGTGCCTTGCGAAAGGGTGTAAAGATTTTCCTCTGTGAGGTCAACTCGCACCGCTGCGGCGCTGGAGATCACATAAACCGCCACCAGGATCACCAGCATCACGAAGATGCCCACGATGGAAAATAACCAGTTGCTGTTCGATTGCTTTTTCATGGAATGAACAAATTAGCCAGCCCTGTGGCTGCGGATAATCACGCTTGTGGTGAACAGTGAGAAGACGATCACCGCCACGAAAAAAACAAAATCCCGTGATTCAAGCGCCCCTTTCTGGAATCCTTCGAAATGGGTCATCACGCTGAACGCGGCGACAGCCTCAACCAGGCGGGGACTTTCGGAAACCTGATCCAGAAGCCGCGTGACCGGGGGCCATCCGGCCAAAATGAGGAAAAGGCAAATGACAACCGACAAAATAAAACTAACCACCTGGTTGCGGGTCACAGCCGAAGTCATTGAACTAATTGCCAGGTACGCTCCCGCCAGCAAAAAACTTCCCAGGTAACCTCCGATAATCACGCCATTGTCAGGATTACCCAGGTAATTCACCGTGATCCAGACCGGAAAGGTTAGCAGCAGGGCAAGAGCGAGGAATCCCCACGAGGCCAGAAATTTGCCGACAATCGCCTGCCACGAAGTGATCGGCATGGTGAGCAGCAGTTCCATGGTACCAAGGCGGCGTTCCTCGGACCACAGGCGCATTCCCACTGCGGGGACTAAAAACAGGTAAAGCCAGGGATGCCAGAGAAAAAATGAAATGAGGGAAGCCTCCCCACGTTCAAAGAACCCCCCGGCCATGAAAGTAAAAAATCCTGCCAGGAGCAAAAAAATAACAATAAAAACGTAGGCGACCGGCGAGTTGAAATAGGCGGACAACTCCCGTTTTGCAATGGTTTTAATATGGCTTGCAGCGTTCATGGTCGGCTTGGTTGGGAGGTTTCAGGCAAGGTGATGGTGCGGAAGACTTCATCCAGGCGTCCTTCTTCCGTGTGGAGTTCCTCGACTCGCCATTGTTCACGTTGCACCAGATCGGCAACACTTCGAGCCAGTTCGCCGTTCATTCCGTTTTTGGGAAAAACCCGCAGGGAAACCGCGCCGTTTTCCTCCCGGACAACCGAGCTTTTGCGGGCGGTTGAAAGGTCCTGGAGCTTTTGCCGCAGTTCCGCTGCGGAACGTCCCAGCACTCGCAGGAGAACCGCCCCGGCAATATCAGACCGCTGCTTCAATTCGGCAGGAGTTCCATTGGCGACGATCTGGCCACGATCAATGATAATGGCACGAGAACAGACCGCTTCCACCTCTTCCAAAATATGAGTCGAGAAGATGATTGCCTTGGTTTCACCCATCCGCCTGATCAATGTCCTGACTTCATGCTTTTGATTGGGGTCCAACCCATCAGTGGGTTCATCGAGGATCAAAACTTCAGGATCATGGATGATGGATTGAGCGAAGCAGGTCCGATGTCGGTAACCTTTTGAAAGAGTGTCAATGCTTTGATGGATGACATTTTCAAGGAAACACATCTCAACAGCGCGATTGACCGCCTTCTTCTTGTCACCTCCATGTAATCCGCGGATTTCAGCGCAAAAGTTCAGGAACCCAAGCACTGTCATATCATTGTAAGAAGGTGCATTCTCCGGGAGGTAACCCATCAAACGTTTGGCGGGCAGCGGATTCTCAACCATATCATATCCCCCAACGGTCACCTTGCCGCTGGTGGGCGGAATGAACCCTGTAATCATCCGCATGCTGGTACTTTTTCCGGCGCCATTGGGCCCGAGGAAACCCAGGACTTCCCCTTTTTTGACAGCAAAGGAGATTCCCTGGACGGCGACTTTTGGTCCAAAGACTTTTGTTAAATTTTCAACGTTAATCATGCCTGTAAATTAATCGGCCAAATGCCATCTGTTCACCAGGACGGCCAATCAGGATAAATTAATACCCATACGTATCAAATATGAATTGCCAATCTTTTACATGGTCTGTCAAGTGGCTGCGAGCCGGTTTTCCCTTTAGACCATTTGGAGTTATCCTGTTCAAAAATTTTTGAAAACAGGCTTGGCCTATGAGGCTTTCAGAAAATAATGAATCAGACCGAGGAGGCCCGAACCTGCAACCACAGCCATGATATTCCACCGCCATCTTGTCATCCCGGCAAAGACCACGACAGCGACCAAAAGGGCAAACCAGTCCAGTTTCCTCTCAGGAAACAACAGGTGCAGCCCAAACCAAACCGCAAGGTTGAGGATCACTCCAACCACGGAAGCAGTCACCGCGGAGAGGGCATTGTTGATTTTTGGTTTCCGTTGCAATTGCTCGATATGTGGAGCGCCGACAAAGATCCATAAAAAACAGGGGAGAAACGTGGTCCATGTGGTGATGAACGCCCCCAACGTCGCGGCAACGAGCGGCGGAAGCCCCATCGGATGCTGATAAGCTCCCACAAAACCCACGAATTGAAGGACCATAATCAATGGCCCCGGAGTGGTTTCCGCCAGACCCAGGCCATCCATCATTTGAGTAGCGCTCAGCCAGCCAAAATTTTCCACTGCCTGTTGAGAGACGTAAGGGAGCACCGCGTAAGCGCCACCGAAAGTGACCATGGCGGCTTTGCTGAAAAAAAGCCCTTCCTGAAAAATGGTATGTGCAGGGCCAAGCCAGAAAAAAATAAACAAAAGCGGCAGCCACCAAAGCAGCAGGCAAACTGAAATAATTTTGAAGGCCCTTTTCCAGCCGGGAGAAGGATGCGGTTTTCCTTCCTCCAATACAGTGGGTGGGGATTTGGAGGAATGTCCCTGTTGAATATTGAAATAGTGCGGGGCAAGCTTTCCGCCCCAATACCCGATCAACGCCGCTCCTGCGATGATTAAGGGAAATGGCAGTTTTAGAAAAAAAATCGCAACAAACGCCAGCGCGGCGATTCCCCACATCACATGGTTTCGAAGCGCTTTCTTTCCAATGCGGAGCACCGCGGAAAGCACAATCGCGAGGACCGCCGCCTTGAGGATGTAAAAAATTGAAGCGATCCATGAAACAGTTCCGAAGCGGACGTAAACAAGACTCAGTGCCCACAAAATGAACATTGATGGCAGGACGAAAAAAGCCCCCGCGACGATTCCTCCCCAGGTCCGATGAAGCAGCCAACCAATGTAAGTGGCCAGTTGCTGGGCTTCCGGGCCAGGCAGCAGCATGCAAAAATTCAGCGCATTTAAAAATCGATCTTCAGCGATCCAGCGGCGCTTCTCCACCAGTTCAGTGTGCATGATCGCAATTTGCCCTGAGGGGCCGCCAAAGCTGATAAAACCGAGCTTGACCCAAAAACGAAACGCCTCTGCAAAAGTAGGATGAACGAGTTTCTCCTTCGACTCCATTTCGCAATCCTGATAGTGAAAAGGTCAGTTGGCAATCCAGTAGATAACTTCAGGTGGTTAGTTCCTGAACAACCCTGAGGTTTCTTTCAGGTGGCGAATGGATTTTACTGACAGAATTGCTTCTCCAGCTTTGCCAATTTTGACACGGAACAGTCCTTGCTTCTCGCAAAAATGTTCAAGAAAGCGGTGTCATGTAAAAAGTTGGAGTTCTGACACTGAAATCCCTTGCAAAATATTGGAGCCTTTGTTGTAAGATGCGCTTTACTGTTCCGTCTGAAAGAATTGTCGTTTAACCGAGCCATGAAGAACCTCTGCCTGTCCCTGCTCATCGCTGTTTTCGTCAGTCCGTTTGCCCAAAGCGCGACTGTTCCCTATTTCACCGATTTTGAGGGGGGTGTTCCCCCCGAATGGACATCAGGCGTGCCGGGTGGATCGCCGGATTCTCCATTAACCCGGTTCAACGGGCCATATAGCAATGATTCACGTGAAATTGTGTTCGATAATCTCGTGGTGGGAACCTCCTACACCGTTCTTTTCGATTTATACGTGATTGATTCCTGGGATGGCGGATCGGACACGTTTATTGTTCGGTTGGATGGGACCGAAGTTGTTCGCGGAACATTATCGAATTTCGGCCAGGCCCAGACTTTTCCATTTCCCAGGTCGCAAGGCCCGGAGGACATGATCAGTGTTCCTGGCTGGCCTGATTCGATCTATCGGGCTGTGACATTTACATTTGAGGCCACCAACAGCGTGGCCACCATTTCATTTGCAGGCCAAAACCTTGAAGGCGTTGGAAATGAATCATGGGGGATCGATAATTTTCGAGTGCAGCAGGCTTCCACATTAACCACACCACAAATTCATGCAACCACGCTGCCCCCTCACAACAGCAGCGTTGCCCAGGCAATTGATCAATTCACGATCGCTTCGACTGTTCCGGTTGACGCGATTTTAAGCACCAACCTTGCGCTCTATACGTTGCGTGAAGCGGGTGGCAATGGAACGCCCAATGATGGGGATGATGTGATCATTCCATTGCAGGTCATTCGTGTGAACGACAAGGCCATAACTCTGGCTTTAACTTCCAGCCCGCTCCAGCCAGGGGTTTACCAGTTTCAGGCCACAGGCCTCGTGACCACAGGCGCCGTGGCTCTGTCGCCTTATACACGTACATTTACGATTGCAATTCCCGCATTGACCGCCCTTGAAGATGCGAGTAACAATGAAATTCCGGAGGCAACCCCGTTAACACTGACACAAAGCCCGGTAGGCAGTCAGTTCTATACCGTTTTGGGCATCGGAACCCATTCTCCGCTGAATGACCCGGATTTCTGGCGTTTTGAAGCGGAAGCCGGAGACGTGGTGAGTGTCCGTGTGGAATCGCATTTTGTCGGGGTATATCCTCAGTTGTATATTCATAATTCAGCTGGCGGCCAACTCGCGGGAGTGGGAGGAAGTTATGAAGGTGTGGCGTGGATTCAGAACTATACCATCGGAACGCCGGGCAGTTACTATATCAGGACCTTTAGCGGTAACCGCGTTTCTCCTTACCGAATGCTGGTAACCGTCGCCCGCGGGGTGCAATCCGATCACGAAAACAACAATACTCCAGGCGCTGCAAACGATCTGGAGTTGAGCATTGGGACCGGCGTTTACCAGGGGAAAATCGCTGGACGGCTCCATGGCGAAACCACCGATTATTTCCGGTTGGGAACATTAAACACTGGCAACGCCCTGAACGCTTCTCTGACCTTTCCGGCAAACAGCACATTAAACAACACGAACGTCGTCCTTTCGATATTTGTGGAGGGGGGCACCGAACCGCTTGCGTCCAACACCAATGGAACTTTGAATTTCACCGCCACGATCAACGGGGTTCATTACCTCGCGTTGACATCGAATAATGGCGATTTGCTCGCCCAGTATATTCTCAATTCAACCATTACTGACGGCGTCGCCCCGGTGGTTTCCTCAACCAGTCTGCCAAATCAGGCAGGCTCAACAAACGCCATCATCAATGATTTCACAGTCACCTTCAGTGAAGAACTCGCAGTCAACAGCGTGACCAATCTCAGCCATTACGAATTACGCTCATTGGGAACGGATCTCGTTTCCGCGGCAGACGACCAAATCTATACTCTTCTGCCCCTGACTTATTCTGGAGGATACACCATCACGTTGCGCGTGACCGATGGGCCACTCCAGCAAGGGGCTTATAGGTTGACTTTGACGACTGGCCTCAATGACCGAGCCAACAACCACCTGGCTGCCAATTTTGTTCGAAATTTCAATGTCAGCGGTGTTGATGGATTTATCACGGAAAATCGAAGCAATAACCAGCTTCAAATCGCAACCAGTTTAAGCACGAATCTGGTTGTACTGGCTGACGGCACGTTTACTTCAATCACCAATCTTTATTCCGGAAACAACCCGTATTTTGTGGTCCAGGGGAATTTTAATGCGGACGCTCATAAGGATTTGGCGGTCGCCAATTTTTATTCCAATAACGTGGTGGTTTATACTGGAAACGGAAACGGCACCTTCAACGTTGCGGGATCATTTCCAGCCGGCGCAAACCCCATTGCTCTTGCTGTGGGAACCTTCAACAATGACTCTCACCTCGATCTTGCGGTCGCAAATTGGAGTGGGGGAAATATCTCCATCCTGCTCGGGACCGGGACTGGAACCTTCGGGGCGCCCACTAACTTTTCCACTGCATCAAATCCCCGGTCCATTGCGGTTGGCGACCTGAACGGAGACCTTCTGGCTGACCTGGTGATTGCAAATTACGGCAATGACAGCGCTACCGTGTTACTTGGCAACGGAAACGGAACATTCGATCCGGCGGTGAACTATCCAAGCGGCAACGGCCCGCATTCCATCACGCTCACTGATGTGGATGAAAACAACGTTCTTGATTTACTGACAGTCAGCGAACACAGCGATAACTTGAATGTGCGCCTGGGCAACGGCGATGGAACCTTCGGGGGTCTCACGAACTTCTCTGTGGGTGACGGACCTCGTTCCTTCGCGGCGGCGGACCTGAACAACGACGGGTTTGTTGACCTCGTGGTTGCAAATAACAACGGCGATAATGTCGCTGTCCTGCGTGGCGCTGGAAACGGCACCTTCACGAATTACCAAACTTTTCCGCTGGGCAACTTTGACAGTTACCATGTTCAGCTTGCCGATTTTAATGGAGATACGCGGCTGGACGCTGCGCTGGCAAACTATGGCGGCAGCGAATTGATCATCCTCCACGGCACCGCCGATGGCTCCTTCCAATCCTCCCAGCGTTACAGTGCTCCAGGCGCCCCCATTGCCATCGCTGTTGCTGATTACAACACAGATGGAATTTTGGATTTGGCCACTGCCGGATATGATCAGCATCACGTAAAAATCTGGCTCGGCAATAAACAGAAATTCCTTACTCCTGATGCGGCCAATTTTCGCACCGTGTTCGGTCGAGGGGCCCTGACCAGCTCAGCCGATCTGGATATTTACTCTTTTACTGGCGAAGCAGGTGATCGAGTCATGCTCGCCAGCGAAGTTCCCGGCAACCCGGTTAACTCCGGTCTGCGTTACGATCTGCTGCGTGCGGATGGAACATCGATTGTGGGATTCCATTCAGATTACCGGGGCTTTGGCCAGATAGTTCCTTTCATCCTCCCACAAACCGGCACCTACTATGTTCAGGTTTCACATTGGTATGATTGGTTTGCTGAATATCGTTTCCGCGTCTCCCTCGTGAACCCGGACGCTCAGATCGAGACCGAGAACAACAACGCTCATGGCAACGCAAATGTCCCTTCATTGGTGCTTGATGCAGGTGCCTTGAAGGCGACCGTGGCTGGATATATTGGCTCCCTGGATGGCCAGGATACATTCGGCCTTGGATATTTAAGCGGCACCGCAACTCTAAACCTGGAAATTAATATCCCGGCCACCAGCGACCTTTCACCGATTCTTGAAATCCTCGATCAGCAAGGAGCGGTGATTGCCTCGGCAGCAGCGGGGATAACCAATCTCTCCCATTCCTTCCCGGGTGGGCAATCCGGATACATTTACGCTCGGGTCCGTGCGGATAGCGGCGCAGGCCTCGCCGGGCATTATTCCATGAGTATTACCCTGACCGATACCTCTGCTCCTTTGATTACGGGAATCTCGCTCCCTTCAGGCACCACCAATACTTATGTTTCCCCTTACTTTACGATTGGCTTCTCCGAAGACATGCTCCGGACCACCGTCACCAACGGCTCCTTTTACGAGCTGCGTTCCGCCGGTCCTAATAATACCTTTGGCAATTCAGACGATGTCTTCTACACCATTCGTTCCGAAGGTTATAGCAGCGGGTTGTCCGCCACCTTTAATATAGTCGACGGACCCCTGCGTCCTGGAAAATATCGGTTTACCATTCCTGGTGATCTGCTCAACCGCAGCGGCATTCGCTACAGCACATTGGTGCAACAGGAGTTTACCGTGGCCGCTGTAGAGGGATACGTCCTGGAAAATCGTTCTAACAATGATTTCAGCCTGGCAACGTCATTAAGCCTTTCAGCAGGCGCCACCCCTGATGGCTCATTCTTGCCGGGATCGCAAACTATTCCTTCCGGAGGCCAGCCGTGGCACATTCTGGCCACCTCGCTGAACAACGATCTCTTCGTCGATCTCGTCATCGCCAACTGGCCTAATAATAGCCTTTCCGTCCTGATGGGGCAGGCAGGTGGCACCTTCCACCCGCCAACCAATTATACCGTTGGAGTGAATCCAATTGCGGCTTCATTGGTCGATGTCAATGACGACAACCTTCTCGATGCCGTCGTGGCCAATTACAGCACACACAATGTCAGCGTGCTCCTTGGAACTGGAAATGGAACCTTTGGCACCGCCACCAATTTTGCCGTGGATAATAACCCGCGCATGGTGGTGACAGATGATTTCAACGGGGATGACATCCCTGACATTGTCACGGCAAATTATGGACCGAATACCGTCAGCATTTTGTTCGGAAATGGGGATGGCACCTTCCGCAGCAAAACCAACTACACAGTCGGAAATAACCCCTATTACGTCCAGGCTGGAAATTTGAATTCAGACAGCGCCCCTGATCTCGTGGTTGCAAACCAGAGTGCCACCACAATCAGCGTCCTGATGAACAATGGAAATGGCACTTTCGCCACACAGGTGACTTACACTGTTGGCTCCAATCCTCGCGCTTTGCGCCTGGCCGATTTCAACGGCGATTCCGAACTGGACGTTGTCACTGTAAATGCCGCCGGCAATTACAGCGTGTTGCTTGGCAATGGGGATGGAACCTTCCAGACGGCGACAACGATTGCCATTGGCCTGAGTGATCCGCACCAGTTAGTAGTGAGTGATATAAACGCGGACAATAAGCTTGATGTGATCATTCCCAATTATGGGCAGGGAACCATCATTACGTTGCTTGGAAAAGGTGATGGTACCTTCATCCAATCCGGGGCCTATGACATCAACCCGACCGCTGGTTCAGTGGACATTGCTGACGTCAACCGTGATGGCAGAAAAGATATCATCGCAGGTCATTATAACAGTTCCACATTACGAATATTTTACGGTTCTGATTCAGAATTCCTTACCGAGGATCCAGCTTCCAGCTTGGTCCGGACTGGCACCGCCCGGGGGCATTTGACGACCACGGCGGATGTTGATTTCTGGAGCTTCAGCGCAAAGGCTGGCGACCGGTTGGTGATTGCTGCGGAAAACCCTGAATATCCATCCAATTCAGGCCTTTTCTATTCACTTTACGGCCCTGATTTTCGACATCACTTCACTTATAATCCGAATAGTTTTGGGTATGGGCAATCAGGCCCTTTCGTGGTTCCTTTTGATGGGACTTATTACGTCCGGGTAAGCCAGTGGTATGACTATTTGGGCGAGTATCGTTTCAGGGTCACACTGGCGGGGGGCGGCAAACAGATTGAAACCGAAGCCAATAACTCACATGGCACCGCCAACTCCCTCAATTATTCTTTGGAAGCCGGTCACCAGAAAGCTACCGTGGTGGGTTACATCGGCTACGGCGATCCCGGTGACCATTTTCAGCTGGGTAATTTATCTGTTGGCACTGCCATTCGGCTCGGGCAAACCAATCCCGTTTCCAGCGGGTTGTCTGCGGTCATTCAGGTTTTAAACAGCACCGGGGAAGTTCTCGCAGAATCCAGTCCCTCCGGCCCGCAACTTGAATATATCGTTCCTGAAGGTGGTGAAGGGGCTTACTTTGCCCGAGTTTATTCCGTGGGCCCGAGCAGGGCAGGGGATCCAGGGCCGTACCTTAGTTTTGATGGTGGAAATGGTTATGTCGATACCGGTGCATGGGCTCCTGGCAAACAATGGACTGTGGAAGCCTGGGTGCGACCATCCGCTTATCCCGGCGGAAGGCGCGGAATTGCAGGAAGTTTCGCCAGTTGCCAGGACTGGGGGCTGGCGCTCAACAGTGGACGTTTTGCGGTGAGTTTCAGGCCTTTGGGCGGAGCTTGTTCCGAGACATTAACCGCTCCGGAATTGCCCGCCCTGGATACATGGCATCATGTGGCCGCAAGTTCGGATGGAACCAATATCTGGCTCTACGTGAATGGGGAACTCAAGGCAACTGCTGCCGTGGCTGCTGATTTCAATCCGACCGCCGCCGGGACCCGCTTTGGCGGCGAAGTCTGCTGCGGGAACTATTTCCCTGGATTGCTCGATAATATCAGAGTCTGGAACAAGGCATTGTCCGGAGCCGATATTCTGGCAAACCTGAACACCACCCTGACAGGAACTGAACCCGGTTTGATTGGTCTTTGGAATTTTGAAGAGGGTACAGGAACAACAGTGGCTGACGCCACTGCGCAGAATCGCGCCGGAACTCTCGCGAATAACGTAAACTGGGTCGCCGCGGGCCCGGTCGGCTCCACCGGTCCTGGGTTGATGGCTCAATATATCTTGAGCATTGATTTGGGAGACACAGCGCCTCCCTCCATCGCATCAGTTTCACTGCCCGCCGAGGATTCCACCGTCACCTTCGTTCATCCTTCCTTCACAATTGGTTTTTCGGAGGACATGGCCCCCGCGACGGTCATGAACACAAACAATATTGAGCTTCGTTCTGCGGGCGCGGACGAAACTTTCAATACTCCTGACGATCAACTTTATTCCATCACAGCATCAGCTTATGTCACCGGCTTGTCGGCTTCCTATCTCATTTCCAACGGTCCGTTACAGGAAGGCTTCTACAAGTTTACCATCAGCACAGCATTCACAGATCGTTCAGGCAGTCCATTGCCAGCCCCTTACATTCGTGAGTTCCAGGTCTCCGAACTGGCAGGATTTATCCTTGAGAACAGAACCAACAATTCTCCGCTTCTTTCAACTTCTCTCTCCACGAACATCATCACACAGCCGAACGGCTCGTTTGATGTCAGCAACCCCTTAAATACCGATTCAAACCCCTACGGCATAGCCATTGGAAATTTCAACGGAGATCAGCACAACGATTTCGTCGTATCTGCATTGGGGCAAAATCGGGTCATGGTATTCCTCGGTTTGGGCGGAGGCGCTTTCACGAACTACACGAACATTGTTGTCGGTAACTCGCCTCGATCAACTCTCGTCGCAGATTTGAACAAGGACAACCTGCTGGATATTGCGGTCGGCAATTACCTTGCCTCCAGCATTTCAGTGTTGTTGGGAAATGGAGACGGCACTTTCCAGCCGCCTGTAATCTACCCGGTTGGCGGCAACCCTCGCTCCATCATTACTGCTGATCTGAATGGTGACACCCGGCTGGACCTGCTCTCCGCCAATGAAAACAGTGACAATATCTCCGTCCTTTTGAACAACGGAACCAGCTTCGCCGCCGCTGTCAATTTTTCAGCTGGCGATGGCGCTTTTGCACTGGCTGCAGGACGTTTCGATGCAGACCAGCATCTCGATGTCGCCGTTGCGAATGCGAATGCCGGCAATCTGATCCTCTACCTGGGCGCTGGGGACGGTTCATTGCAGGTTCATTCAACCAATGTCATCGGAAGCACCTTGCGCGGGTTGGTTTCTGCTGACTTTGACGGAGACACCTTCGCTGATCTCGCCACCCTGAGCGCAGGCAACAACACCTACACCGTCCTGCTTGGAAATGGTGATGCCACATTCACGCAATCAGCCAGTGTTGCAGCAGGAACCGCCGACCCATACCAGATGATTTCCGGCGATCTCAACCTCGATGGTCGCATCGATTTGCTAATCCCGGCTTTTGGGAATGACCGTGTGGTGACACTGCTGGGAAATGGTGACGGCACATTTGAACCTTTCTACCAATGGGTTCATCCCAATGGGCCTCTTGCCTCTGCAATTGGTGACCTGAATGGGGATGGTCGCCCTGACATTGCCACCGCGAATTATTACAGTTCCACAGTTCGCATTCTCTTTGGAACAGCTTCTCATCTCCTAGGTGTCACCTCCCTGGGAAATGGCATCCGCCAATCGCAGGGACGTGGTCAGCTAACCAGCGGAGATGTGGATTGGTGGCAATTCAGCGCCAGGGCTGGCGACCGGCTGGAACTTGCGGCAGAAACTCCCGGCAATGTGAACAACAGCCAGCTCCTTTACGAAATTTATTACACCAGCACCTCACTGGATAATTCATATCCACGCCTTCTCTATTTCTATACTCAAAATAACGGCCAGGGCCAAACCACAGATGCAGGAAACAACGGCATTCTCATCCCGAACACGGGCACCTACTACGTTCGCATCACCCAGTCTGATGCCTATACCGGTGAGTATCGTTTCAGGCTGACTATTGCCGAGCCTCCCACACGTTTCGAAGCGGAGGCCAACAACACTCGGGCCGCTGCGAACACAGCTCGGTTCACCAATATCGAGAATAAGCTGAGGGCTTCAATCCTGGGTTATTTCCATGCCGGGGATACGACGGCTGATTTTTCAACACTGGGAAATCTCTCCCCTGGCACCCGCGTTCAGGCTTTCTGGACAAAACCGTCCACCAGCGACCTTTCCGCCGGATTGGAATTGCAAACAGCTAATGGCACCGTCGTGGCCTCTGCAACAGGTTCCACCACGAATATCGATTACACCATTCCGGGCGGTGGAGAAGGCATTTATTATATTCGTATCTATAATGATAACAGCCCATTTGGCATTGCTTCGCAGTACCGCTTGCAGATTGATCTCAGTGATGCCCAGGCTCCATTGATTTCCGGCATCTCCCTTCCGGAGAACGATGCCACCACTGCTGTGATCGATCGTTTCACCATCTCTTTCTCCGAGGAAATGGGATTGTCAGCGGCGGATCCGGACAATTATGAGTTGATCGCTGTCGGCCCAGATAATGAACTCTATACCGAAGACGATCAGAGTTATACTTTGCAAATCTCCTACGGCTCAGGTCTGGATGCCTCAGTCCGTGTCCTTGATGGACCCCTCCAGGCCGGAAATTATCGATTCCGCGCGCTCACCGGCATCGCAGACCGTTTTGGCAACAACCTTGCGGAAGCCTTCGATCAGGAATTTGTTGTCGAACCGTTGCCCCATTTCACCATCGAAAGCCGTAGCAACAACAGTGCAGCATTGGCAACGCCACTCACGTTGATCGAAGATCCTTCGCTGCTTCACACCGCATTCGCCAGAGGGAATTTGTCCGCAAATACAGATGTCGATTACTTCAGCTTCAGCGCAACCAATGGCCAAAAACTCCTGGTTGCAGTCCAGAACCCCGGCTTTCCCGGTGGTTCGAGTTTACGTTACACAATCCTGAACCCCTCTCAGCAGGCGATCCTGGATTTTTACGGGGATCATTATGGCTGGCAGCAGTCAGCAGTGGCAACACTGGCTCAGGACGGCCTCTACACTCTGCTTGTTCGTTCAAGTCAGAATTATCAGGGCGAATATCAGGTCCGGGTTTCCCTGGCCTCTGGCAGTCTGGAAATGGAAGCCGAGGATAATCCCGGCCTCGCCTCGGCCAATAATGTCACCCTGGTGGAGAATGGAAACGGCAGGCGTGCCTCTGTCGTCGGGAACATTCGATTCAATGGCGATCTGGATTATTACCGCCTTGGCACCCTGACGAATGGCTCAACCGTTTTCCTCGGCACCCGCTTGCCTTCGAGCAGCGGCCTGGAACCCACCGTATCCATTTACGACGCCAGCAACGGATACATGGTTGAAGCCGGAAGCGGACGTCCTTTCGATGGTGTTGCAGAAGTGCGCATTTCCAATACCGGGGTTTACTATGCGGTCGTGCGAGGTGCCGACAACACGACAGGAATCACTTCCCAATATGTCTTGGATATCCAGGTGGTCCCAACCGGCAGCGTGGCCTTCCCAAATCTCCAGGTCACCAGCCTGACCACTCCCACCGGCAGTTCCATTCAGAGCGGGCAATCCGTTCAGGTTCGATTCACCATCAGCAACGTCGGATCGGAACCGACCACCGCTGGTGCCTGGTCTGATCGTGCTGTAATTTCCCAAAACAATGTTCTGGGTGACGCTGATGACATCCAATTGGGCATCTTCCAGCGAAACGGCAACCTGCCGACCGGCGGCAGTTACGAAATCAACCAACCGCTCCTGCTGCCGCATGGAATCAGCGGCGTTTATTACCTCATCGTGCAGGCTGACCTTGCCAATTCGGTCAATGAGTTTGTGCTTGAAGGGGATAACGTCACAGTCTCTTTTGCAACCTTCAGTGTCGCCCGCGCTCCATATCCTGATCTCCGAGTCGAGGATTTGGCAGTCACCGGTCCTTCTGCAAACCAGTTCACAATCAACTGGAACACCGCCAATCGCGGCAGCGCACCGGTCACGAATGCGTTCAAGGAACGCCTCATCGTCCGCAATGTCACCGCCGGCAGCACTCTCCTGAACGTGGAGCGGAACATGGCCGCAGGTCTTGCTGTCAATGGCACCTCGCCGCAAAGCGCCATTGTCACCGCCACAACTCCGGGACTTTACGAGGTCTCTGTCACAACGGATTCACTCGATAACGTCTATGAATTCAATGAGGTCAGCCATGCCAGTGCCGAGCAGAACCTTTTTGAAACAACCTTCCGTATTCTGGCAAAATACAACGTGGTTCTTTCCAGCAACCCTGGCTCAGGCGGTAGTGTCTCTGGTGCCGGCCAATTCACCGAAGGCACAACAGTCAATGTCACAGCCACACCGAATACTGCTCAATTACCTTACCAGTTCTTGAATTGGACAGAGAACGGGATCTTCCAAAGCGCCAATCCTTCCTATTCATTCGAACTGAGCCGCGACCGTCAGCTTGTCGCGAATTTCACATTGCCCACATACACAGTCACCGCTAACAGCAATCCAGCGGGTGGTGGTTCGGTGACAGGCGCTGGCAGCCATGCTCATGGGGCCACCGCGCACCTGACCGCGGTTCCTGCATTCGGCTACAGATTCAAAAATTGGACGCTCAATGGAAGCATCATCGGAGTCGATGCCTCCCTGAGCTTCGTTGTGTTGAGCAACAGGACTGTGGTGGCCAATTATGATCCTGCCCACCTCACCCATAATGTCGTGACCGAAACCGAACCTGAAGGTTTGGCTGTCGTGACCGGTTCAGGCACCTTTAATAATGGGCAGTCAGTGCTGGTGTCTGCTCCTGCTAAAATCACCAATAATCTGACGATCTTTTCTTTCCACAGGTTCCTCTTGAACGGTTCGCTCTATCAAACAACCAATTCATTTACGGAACTGTTCGCCACCACCGATCCCACCAACATGCTTCTCACGGCCGAGTACACCAGCCGTAGCCGTTATCCTTTAATCATCGTCGCCAGCGCCAATATCCAGAACCCCATCCCGCGCACCACCAACCTGCTGCTTGCCCTTCAATTCAATCGTTCCATGGACACCAACGTTGTTCCAGCCCTTCGATTGACGAACTCAGCGGCCGGTTCAATCCAGCCGGTCATCATTCCCGGAGGAACATGGAGCAGCACCGCCGTTTCAAATGACACATTCCATGCCACTGCCATCGTGATTGGCGCAGGCATGGATGGAACCAATAAACTCCACGTATCATTGGCCCAGGACACTGAAGGTGCGGTCATGCAACCCGTCAACCCGCTCGATCTCCTGGTTGATGCCACCTCTCCTTTGATTACCGGAATCGTCGTTGAGCGCAGCTCAGGCTCCGCCATCGTCACATGGACAACCGATGAACCAGCCACTTCCCAGGTTGAATACGGCCTGAATTCCGGTTTCGGCAGAAACACACCAGTGAACGTTTCATTGACCAGGAATCATCGCGTGGTTGTCAGCGGATTGATACCGGAAACGCTCTACCATTTCAGGGTCCATTCCCGAGACCAGGCTGGCAACAGCCGAGCTTCAGCCAGCGCGACTTTCACCACCCTGCCTGCTCCTGACCTGGTCGTGAGCGGCATTCGAGTGGAACCGGCATTAATCCAGTCCGGCTCCACCCTCCTGGTGACATGGACGAATGCAAATACCGGCGTCGGCCCCACCAGCGGCTCCTGGTACGATCAAATCATCATCAGCAACCGCACCACCGGCCAGTTGCTCGACACTGAATTTGTCCGTTTCGATGCGCAGGCAAGGGGCGACCTGCTGGTCAACGGCGTTGCCACGCTTTCACACGCGATTGAGCTGGCCCAGGGGCCTGCCGGCGCAGGGGAGATCGAAGTCCGGATAGTTGCGGATTTCTACAATAACCTTGTTGAGGACAATGAACAAAACACCGCCGAATCGAACAACCGCGCCACTCTGGTTGTGAATTCCACATTGCGTTTGTATCCGGACCTGCGGGCACAAAATCTCGCCATCGCTCCTTCATCCCTCAATTCAGGCGTCGAACTCACCGCCTCATGGGAGACCTATAACAGCGGTGACGCCCCGGCATCCGGTTTGTTGCGTGACCGCATCGTAATCCGCAATGCCACCACAGGTGAAATTCTCCTGAACAACGTTTTGGTTTACGACACTTCAGCCCAGGGAAATGCCGCGCTGCAATCCGGCCAGTCAATCGCCCGTCAGGCAAAGGTTTTCCTGCCGGAAGGAAATCGTGGCGTGGGCCAGATCCAGGTCGAAGTCGTCACTGACTTCGGAAATGGTATCTTCGAATTCGATCCGGACACCGCAGCCGAAAACAACAACACGACCGTTGTTGCGGCAAACTCGATACTCTCCCCTTATCCGGACCTTGCGGTCACATCCATCACCGCACCGTTGAACGGGCGCGCAGGCCAAACCATCGAGATCACATGGACCATCCACAACCGCGGCAACGGCGTGGCCACAGGGTCCTGGAGCGAACAGGTCTTCCTTTCAGAGGACAATACCGCCGGGGGTGACACTCTCCTTGCCACCTTCAATTACAACGGTCCGCTTCCCACAAACGGGACCATTGTGCGGACTGAAACAGTGACGCTTCCCCGCTTCGGGACAGGTAACCGTTGGGTGATCATTCGTGTTGATGCCGGTAACACCCTCTTTGAGCATGATGAAGCAAACAACTTCAGCATCGATGACCGTGCGATCAACCTGCCCTCCAACCTCTTCATTACCTTCTCACGGTCAAGCATCTCGGAAGGGGCGGGGATCAACGCTGTCCTCGGCACCATCACTCGCAACAGCGGAACTGCTGCTGCTCTTGAGATCACACTGGCAAGCAGTGATACCGGTTCACTGACAGTTCCTCCAACCATCACAATTCCCGCCAACAATTCCGCGCAGACATTCCCTGTTCACACCGTGGACGATGATCTGCTGGATGGAAACAAGACCGTTTCAATCACAGCCTCTGCCGCCGGTGTTGAACCAGTCTCAGAGAGCCTGAATGTCATTGATGATGACGCCGCCATTCTCGTCATCGAAGTCAATGGCGACAATGTTCGCGAAAATACCGGCACTGTTCCCGCCTCAGTTCGCCGCAACACCTCCACCGGATCAGTCCTTGTGGTCAACCTGATCAGCAGCGAGCCCAGCCGTGTCACCGTTCCTTCCACAGTGAATATCAGCGCCGGTCAGGACCGCGCCAATTTTGCCGTCACGTTGCTGGACAACCCGGCACCCAACCGCCCATTGAGGGTCACCATTTCCGCCAATGCCAGCGGCTATCAGAATACTCCCGACACCTTCACGCTGCTTGACGATGACATCCCTGCGCTCTCCCTTGAGCTCGCTGACAGCATCGTTTCTGAAGGCGCAAGCAACCCCGCTACTGAAGCGACTGTTACCCGTTCGCCAGTCAGCAACCGCGCCTTGACCATCCTCTTGCACAGCGAAAACGAACTCGCCGCCAAAGTGCCGTTCAGCGTCGTCATTCCTCCAAACGTTGCTTCCGTGACCTTCCCGGTGACAGTGATTGATGACGAACTTGTGGACCCCTCCGAGGAAGTCCAAATCCATGCCTACGCTGCGGACGAACTCTTCAGCACCCGAATCGAGGAAAACCACGCCCACGGCATCCTGACCGTCACGGATGATGATGGTCCTACGCTAAAAATCACCGTCGATAACGACGTCGTCAGCGAACGGGGCGCCACCGTTGGACGGGTGTCACGAAACACCGCCACCACCTCAGCCTTGATCGTCAATCTCTCCAGTGAAGACCAGACAGAGATCACAGTACCGAACACCGTGACAATTCCTGTCGGTCAACGCACCGCACCCTTTGCCATCACTGGTGTTTCCGATGGTGCCGCCGATGGTGTCCAGCGCGCTGCTGTCACTGCTTCCGCAACCGGCTTCACCTCTGGCAATGCCGCGGTGAATGTGACCGATTTTGATCTTCCTGACATTCGGGTCACCGAGATCACCGTCCCGAACAATGCCGCCAGCGGCGCCGCAGTCGAAATCAGCTGGACAGTCGCCAATGACGGCTTGTCCATCGCCAATGGCCCATGGGTCGATAAAGTTTATGTCTCCACCTCGCCTGATGGCAGCGTTCTCCAGCCAATCGGCCAATATTTCCGCACTGCGAGCCTGGATGTGGGTCAATCCTACGTCCGGACAGTGACTGCGACATTGCCTTTCAATCCGGGCAACTACTACCTCGTCGTTCACACGGATGCAAATGGCGCATTGTCTGAAGGATCCAAACGCAATAACACGCTCATCTCCAGCCAGGTCATTGATGTTCGTCCCGCCTACCGAGCCACTGTCTCCACAGACGTCCAGGGTGTCCCCATGCAGACTCCCGTGACCCTGCGAGGCCGCGCCTTCCGCTCCGGTACTGACGAAGCCATGCCATTTGCCCTCGTCTCAGTTCGCCTGAATATCAAGGGGACCCGTCGCGTGATCGAAGTTCGGACTGACGCTGCCGGCAACTTCGAAACAATCTTCCAGCCCCTTCCCGGTGAAGCAGGGGTCGTCCGGATCGGTGCCGATCATCCCGGTGTTACCGAGGACCCGGTCCAGGACCAGTTCAACATTTATGGAATGCGTTTCACTGAAAGCGAAATCAGCTATCGCATGTTCCCGGTTTCCGAGCTTGCCGGAACGGTGGAACTGCGAAATATCGGTGACGTCCCGCTCACCGGCGTCTCTGCAATTGTCGAAGGGCTCCCATCAAATGTCCTCATGGCATTCCAACTGCCGACCACCCTGGAAAGCCTCGCCGTCCTGTCCGTTCCGTTCACCATCAACACCGGTGAATTCACGAATGAAGTGCGGATACGCGCACGGATCAAGATCACCAGCGCACAATCGGCCGTCACCTATCTGCCGCTGAACCTTACCGTCGCGCCCCACAGCGCTCACCTCGTTGCCACTCCCGGGTTCCTCGAAAGCGGGATGACTCGTGGCCGCCAGAAATTGATGGAGTTTGAAGTCGTCAATACCGGCGGTGCCGGAAGCGGACCGCTCGAGGTTCGCACCCCCAACGTACCCTGGATGTCACTCGTCTCGGAATCCAGTTACCAGAACCTCGCTCCGGGTGCTTCCATCCGGGTGGTCCTCGCCTTGAACCCTCCGGCGGACATGCCGTTGACCCGCTATGATGGAAGCATCGTCGTTGACCCGACCGTCGGTAACAGCATTGACGTCGCTTTCCGTTTCCGCGCCCTCTCTGAATCGCGCGGCGACCTGCGTGTTGAAGTGACGGATGATTACACCTTCCATGTGGCTGGCGCTCCACGGGTTGAAGGTGCTTCAGTCACTCTTACCGATGGCCTTACCGGTCAGACAGTCGCCTCCGGTCTCTCCGATACAAACGGCATCGTGTTCTTCACGAACATTCTCGAAAACACCTACCAGCTCACGGTCAATGCCACGAAGCACAACACCTACCGTGCTCCTGTGACAATCATCCCCGGAATCACCAATGAGGTCACCACCTTTATTGACCGCCAAACCGTCAGCTATCGATGGACCGTTGTTCCCACTCAGATCGATGACCATTACAAGGTAGTCCTTGAACCCGTCTTCGAAGCCGAAGTCCCCATTCCCGTTGTCACTATCGATAATCCATTGCTCATGCCGCTGATCGTCCAGGGGCTTGATACCCAGATGGAAATCACCGTCCGCAATCACGGCTTGATCGCTGCCGAACGGGTTTCGGTCGTTGTGCCGAATCATCCCGACTTCGAAGTCATCCCGCTTGTCGAGGTGATCGATGTGCTCCCTGCCAGGAGTAGTCTGAAAATTCCTATCCTCATCCGCGCCAAGCCGACCGCTCAGTTTGTCAGCCTCGAGCAAATGCGTTCAGGCGCCCGGCTGACCCGCCAGGGGGGGACCACCTTCACCGGCTGTCAGGTCTATCCCAAACTTCAGGTGAAATGGTCCTTTGTCTGCGGACCGGACCGCCGCTGGCATGTCAATGACCTCAGCATCGTGGCAGTTTGCGTTGAGGAAAGCTGTTGGGATAAAATCAAGGACCTCCTCGAGGACAAAGCCACCGGCAACCCCAAGGATTTGCTCGAATGGAAAGACCAGCTTTGCGAAATCGCCGGAGTCCTGGCCAGTTGCGTCGATGAATGTCTTGCCACCATTGTCAAGATGGCCTGTGGCGTTGCCACACGTGATGTTGCAGGCGCTGTCGGCGCCGCAGCCGGCTTCGGTCAATGCTGGTGCCCGAACCTGCCCAGCCTTCCTGTCTCAGCCCCAGGCTATACTCCTCCACCAATCGGCATCGGCGGTGGCGGCAGCTATGCGGGTGGATCGCCTAACTATCCGATTGGTGCTCCCATCTACTGGGACTACAGCCCGAACTGCAACCCCGGGGACGAAATCTCCGGCGGCTCCAGCCTTTCACAGCAGGCCGAAACACGCGCAGATGGCGTTTGCGCCCGTGTCCGACTTCGCATCGAACAGGAAGCCGTCATTACACGCGCGGCATTCCTCGGCACACTTGAATTGGAGAATGGAAACCTCGATTCTCCTTTGACCGGGATCCAGCTTACCCTCGATATCCGTGATGAAAACCAAAACTCAGTCAATGGCCGTTTCGCCGTTCGCGGCCCGGTGCTTGATGGTATTTCCGCCACTGATGGAACCGGGGTTCTCGCTGCCGGTGCGGATGGTTCCGCCCAGTTCACCTTCATCCCGAACCGTGAAGCAGCGCCTGATGGCCCCACCATTTACCGCATTGGCGGCACTCTGAGATACACTGAAGGAACAAATGTGGTCGAAGTGCCTCTCATTGCTGACACCATCACGGTTTATCCAGACCCAATCCTGAACCTCATCTACTTCCAGCAGCGTGATGTTTACTCGGACGATCCGTTTACAGACGAGATTGAACCTGCCGAACCATTCGCCCTCGGTTTGCTTGTCAAAAATACCGGGAAAGGTGCTGCCATCAACTTCCGCATCACTTCCGCTCAGCCGGAGATTATTGAAAACAAAAAAGGTCTCCTGATTGACTTCAAAATCATCGGTACCCAGGTGGGCGGTGATCCCGTCACTCCGACTCTGACAGCCAACCTCGGCCGCATCGAGCCCGCCAGCACCAAGGCCGCCATCTGGCAGATGGTTTCGACCCTCCAGGGCAAATTCATTGAGTATAACGCCACCTTTGAACACATCGATGGCCTCGGCGATCCTCGCCTCTCATTGATTGACAGTGTTGAAGTCCATGAATTGATCCACGCCGTCCTCGCGGATCGCGCGACGGATGATAATCAGCCGGACTTCCTCGTGAATGACGACCCTGATCCCGACAATGCCCCGGATACCCTCTGGCTCAGTGATGGTTCAGTCGCGGTGGTTAACCCGGCCACAGCCGCGTCAACCGATGGCAATGTAAGTCGCACCGATCTCCAGGTGCAATTGACCGCCACCATGAGTTCAGGATGGAACTACCTGAAGATCGCCGACCCAGGTGCTGGATATCGCCTCTACCGCGTTCTGCGCAGTGACGGCAAGGAAATCAAGGTCACGCAAAACGCCTGGACCACCGACCGCTCCTTCCCATCATCCCAGACCGGCGCACGCCGTGAAAATCTCTTCCACATGCTGGATTTCAATGGCACAGGCAATTACACCCTCTTCTACAGGGTCAATGATTCCAATGCCCCTGAGATCACTGACATTGTTGATATAGATCCAGTGGTTCAATCCGCTGCCATCTCCACGGTCGATGTCCGGTTTTCGGAAGCCATCGACCTGGAAACATTCACTCATGAAGACATCCACCTCTCCTTGAATGGCGGAGAGAATCTCATCACTGACCTTGCCCGCGTCAGCAGGATTGATGACCTCACTTACCGCATCACAGGTCTTTCGACCCTCACTGCCGGGGAAGGAAATTATGAGCTCACAGTGCAGGGTGCTGGAATCGCGGACTTCGGCGGCAACGCTGCCATCGGGTTTGCTTCTGTCCGCTGGTCAAAGGCAGGCCTGGCCCCTGTCATTGCCACCGTCGAACAGATCGTTCCTCAATTGCGGAACCTGCCCGTCCCAAGTCTGGACGTCGTCTTCTCCAAGGCGATCAACCCCGCAACCTTTGATTACACCGACCTTTCACTCACTTTGAATGGAGGGCCGAACCTGATCAACAGCACCGTTGTGATCACCCCATTGACCGCCAGCAGTTATCGCATCACCGGCCTTGGCAGCCTCACTGCCGACACAGGCGAATACACATTGACCATCTATGCGACCAATGTCGCCGATGGCCTCGGTAACCTTGGTATCGGTCAACTCAGTTCTCACTGGATACAGGATATCGCCGGACCGGTTGTGTCTTCCCTTGAGCAGGTCAATACCAACCCGCGCAACATCGTCGTCCCGGGTCTGGAAGTCACCTTCTCGGAAGAAATTGATCCTTCCACATTCGATCTGGCTGACATCACCTTGACCAGGGATGGTGGTCCGAACCTGATCAATAATCAGGTCACCATCACCCGGCTTACCTCTCGGATATTCCGAATCTCCGAATTCAGCTGGGTCAGCGGCACCGCTGGCCGCTACACCCTGACCGTCAACGGCTCTGCCGTTCGTGATCCCGCAGGCAATGCAGGATCCGGCTCCGCCTCCGCGTCCTGGGTCATGGATATCTCCAAACCTGCCGCCCCGACATTGTTGGCCATCACACCTGACCTTGGTCGTTCGTCAACAGACGGAATCACCAGCAGCAACCGCTTCATCCTGTCCGGCAGCCTCGGCGAAACGAACCTGACCGTCCGCCTCATGGACATTACCGGCAACGAGGAACTCGGCACTGCCATCGTCACAAACCGCAGCTTCACGAAAGCGCTCGAACTCCCGCAGGGTCCGCATCGCCTCAGGGCTGTCGCGATCGATGACGCGGCAAATCTCTCAGACCCTGTGTTCCTTGAACTGTTTGTTGATCTGGTTGCCCCTGGTGTCACCATACCGGAAGTCACTCCTGATCCTCGCGATGGATCGATCACATCACTCGACATCATCTTCTCTGAAGAAATCAACGCGGCCACCTTCACTCGAGCCGACCTCACACTCACCCTTGGTGACTCAACAGTTAACCTGATTGATGCAGGCGTCCAGATCACCTTCGTGGCCACCAACCGCTTCAGGATTGAAGGTTTGGAAGACCTCACCGATGTCCCCGGCCTCTACCGCTTCACAGTCAATATGAGTGGCATCGAAGACGTCGCTGGTAATAAAGGATTGGAACCGGTCTCGGAAACATGGCGTCGCATCGGGCCAAACACACCTCCTGTGATCAACCAGATCACTACGCGGATCATTTCCGCTGAAACGCTGCTGGTCATTACAAACCGGGCGACTGACAATGATATCCCAGCCAATACATTGTCCTTCAGCCTCAACCCAGGCGCTCCTTCCGGTGCCTCCATCAACCCAACCAACGGTGTCTTCACCTGGAGGCCTACTCGCCTCCAGGCGCCAAGCACAAACCAGATCACTGTGCGCGTAACCGACAATGGAATTCCCGCGCTGAGCGCAACCATGCAATTCACAGTCGTTGTCACCGATTATGCTGAATTGCACCTGGGAAATGATATCCTTGAGGCTGGCACCCGTGGCTCCGTCCCGGTTTCCTTCTTTGCCAGCACTGCGGTGACCAACTTCACCTTCCTGCTCAACGTTCCTGCGGGATACCTTACCAACATCACCGTCGATGCCTTGACTCCAGCCATCGGTCGGGCCCAAATCCAAAAAATAACTGATGCCAGCTATCGCATTACTATTGGAACAATTCCCGGCCAGTCCATTGCCGCACGCGAGGAAGTGGCCGAAATCAGTTTCGACACGATAACGAACAAATCCTCCGCTTTCCTCCGGCTCGTTCCTACCGAATTGACCGTGACCAAGCTGGACAATACCACCATCGAACGGTTGTTCACTTCAAACGGGCGCGTGGTCTTTATCGGTCCGGAGCCGTTGCTGGAAGCCCTCATCACTTCTGGCGAACGCCGCCTGATCCTTTACGGAAAACGGAACCGTAACTACCGCCTCGATTCCTCCTCCCTGGCCGTGCCATGGGCGGCTTTCAGGACCGTGACGCTTCAGAACCTCTTCATGGAAGTGGATGGCGTTAGCAATAATCCATTCATCTTCTACAGGGCTCTGCTGCTGCCGTAGAAGGATCGGATAAAATCTCGCGAAAGGGCTGCATTCAATGCAGCCCTTTTTTTTTCCGCAATTCACCTGAGCTTTTCTTCAGGGGCTCGGAGCATTGCGTCAGCCCTCCGTTCATTCGAGGTTCCTTCAGGATAGTTCAGGAGGGATTATGAAAGGAATAATATCTTTTGCAGCGGTGCTGCTGCTGGCAGCGGGATGTGCCTCAAATGGAGATTCTTCCCGTCGAGCGGCAAACACAGACGCCTCTCACGGTGTGAATTCAAGTTTCTCAACCCCGACTGATGATGTTTTTCGTCGCCAGCGCGCCGGTTCTTCCATCGCTGTGCATGTCGCCCCGGATACCGGCACAACCAATGCCGCTCCTGATATCGATCATGCTGAGCAGCAGGGAAGTGACCAGAACCACGTTCCCGTTCCGCAACGCCTTGATCCCATTTCTGCTCCTGAAGGCGCCGCTTCCGGCTCTCCTGTTTTGTCCTCCAGTTCCGTTGGTGGCAAAAGCAACATGGACCGCAACCTGACCACCAAAGTGCGAAATCAGCTGAAAAATATCGGTGCCGTCCAGACTCGGGCCGTTGGGGAAAACATTTCAAGTGAAACACTTCAGCGCATCCAGGTGGATGCCCATCGTGGCGTCGTGACATTGCGCGGAGCGGTCGCAAGTGAATCGGAACGTCTGGCGATTGTCGAACGGGTTCAGCAGATCGAAGGAGTTGTCGCTGTGAAAAACGAACTGCAGGTCCTTGGCGATTCGGTTGGCAGCGGGCAGCAAAACCAGACAGGTCGCTCCGGCGGGAGATAAATCCTGTTCACAAAAAGCTTTCGAGCCCGCATGTGCGGGCTCTTTTTACGTGGCACCTCCTTATGCTCTGCCTTAAGATAAGGTCATGGTGTCTCTTCCTAAACCTGAGGTGATCTGCACCCATGAAAGCGACCTGGACGGATTCGTTGCCGGGCTTCTCCTTCAACGTCTTGCCAGTCAGCTCTTCGGCAATTCCCCGAAATTGCAGGCTTATCACAACCATAACTGGAAACAGCGCCCCATCTCCGAACGGGCCGCCTGGGTTGCCGATCTGACCTTTGACTCCCGCCTCGACAAGGCAGGATGGACAATTATCGATCACCACACCACCGATATAAAACCCCGGAACGCCCAATTAATCCACGACACTTCCAAATCCGCCTCTCTCCTGGTTTACGAGCTTTGCCAGTCGCACGGGATTTCCTCTCCTGAACTGGACCGCATCGTTCACTGGACCAATGTCAATGACCTTTTCCTGGATGATGATCCGGAATTTGGCCTTGCCCATGATTACGGGAACCTCGTCAAAATCTATCAATTCTGGAACCTCTGGGAATTGATCCAGGGCAGGCTCGAAAATCTCATCGATCATCCGCTCCTTGAAGTCATGGCCGTCAAGCGCCGGATCGAAAATCCGCTCGGCTACGCCTGGAGCAGGCAGCACGTCACCCGCATTTCCGACCAGGTTGGATTTGTCGATTCCATCGTCGGCAATGTGAACATGATCGTTCACCAGCTTTTGGAGGAACAGGCCGTTAATTATCCAGTCCTGATGACTCTTTTTCGAAAAGGAAATGGCACCATGATTGCCAGTTTCCGCAGCAGAAATGGCGAAGCGATCAAGGTCGCCGAGAAATTGCAGGGTGGGGGACATGCCAATGCTTCCGGTGCAACCCTCCCACGTTCCGTTCAGAATGTTTCGGATGCTATCGCATTCCTTCAGAATGCCTTCAATCCAGCCCCCAGGCAGGGTGCCGATTTCAACAGCCTGGAATCTGCCTTCAGCGCCATCGAACAACTTTGAACCTGCTGGAAGAATACCGTCAACGCCTGCTGCTGCTGGTTTTTTTGCCGAAGATCGATTGCATCCATGATTTCTTTTTAATGATCATGGTGTTATCCTCAATCTTCAGGCATGGTCCGGAACACTCATTGCAAAAATAAAGCAGGGAGCCATCCAGTTTTTTAAGGATCCGGACACAGCTCTCGCACCACGTTCGCTCACATTTCTTGCAACGCAACGTCGCCATCACATCGCGATGGTTCAGGCACGCGGCTGATCCATCAGGAAGGAACGCCGTCCATTCCTCAGCCTTGGTTTCCATCTGCGGGACCGCCACATGCGCCACAGCCCCCTCCAGCCGGATCTCCACCTTCCCAAGCTGAAGAACATGGCCTGGCAGAAGAATTGAGCGGTCAATCTTTTTGCCATCAATATAGGTCCCGTTGCGGGAGCCCAGGTCCTTCACCACAATCGTCCCCGAGTTCTGGAACAATTCGCAATGAAAACCGGACACGGATGCCTCAAGCAATTGCAAATCGTTTTTGGGATTCCTTCCCAGACGGTTCACCCCTGACTTGAGTTCATACTCAATCTTGTGGTGATTGGGTAATATGGCGGTGATTTTCGGCATTGCCCAGGCCATTCACGCAAGAAATGCCGTATGAGGCAAAGTAAATTTACCAGTTCAGTTTGCCCGGCAAATACTCGTTGATCAGATCGTCGTAAAAAGGCTTTAGCTTCTCAAGATCGGGCTTCTCATGGCTCTTGGTGTAGAGATCGTAAGGGTTGAAGGCGCGCACCCAACCGAACATTTTACGGTCTTTATCATTCATCAGGTAATCATAGGCACCTTCCCGGTGTCCCGGATAAAACGAATGATAACGAATCATATAGAGGGCCTCTTCAGGCATGCGGTCCTTCACCACATGATACAAATATTCATCATGCCCCCAGGACATATTCACTTGATCCAGCCCGCAACCCTCTTCATAAACACCCAGCCTGGTCTGGAACTTCGGGTTCAAAATGTCCGGGTTATCCTTGAAAAAATTCGCAAAAACAATTTTGTCCGAATAGGCGCAACCCACTGGAAAAGTATCTCCGACCACCGCCCATTGTTCTTCGCCATAAAGGCAGAGAATTTTCCCAAGGTCATGGATCAACCCCGTTAGAATAAACCATCGAGGATGCCCATCCTTGCGAATTTGTTCCGCTGTCTGAAGCAGGTGATCCAATTGCGAAAGATCAGTATCCGGGTCGCTGTCATCCACAAGGTTGTTCAGGAATTCCAGCGCCTCCCAAACTGTCATCCTGCGCTGCTGGAAATTGAGAAACTGGTTCCGCTTTTGTTGGACGAATTCGTACGTTTGGTATCGATGGTTCAATCGATAAAATTCGCGCACCGAAGGACGGGCATCCAATTCATAATTGCGAAACTGCTCCTTCTTTTTCTCAGGATCAGTTGCCTTGAATGGTTCCGGGTAGCGGTCCTTCATGAAATCCTCCCATTCTTCGAGGCTCTGCATGGGTCCCGGTTTTGGCGTCGAATTAGCAGGCATGATCAAAAATTATCGCCATAAAACAACCTGGCCGCAAGTTGCGTTTTAGTTACCCCAGCCCCAGCCATTTCCCACCCTGGTAAGTGATGAACGCCATCACCCAGGCCAGCGCTCCCATGTAAAGCAATTGAAACAACGGCCATCGCCAGGAATTCGTTTCCCGTCGCACCACCGCCACCGTGCTCACACATTGCAGCGCAAAAACATAAAAAACCATCAGAGTGACACCCACCAGCGTCGTGTAAACCGGCGTTCCGTCCGGCCTTTTCTGTTCCTTCAGCACCGTCGCAAGCCGTTCATTCCCCTCCTCCGAACCACTGCTGTCCGCCACGTTATAAACCGTTGACATCGTGCTCACGAACACTTCGCGCGCGGCGAACGAGGCCACCAGGCCAATCCCGATTTTCCAGTCGAAACCGAGCGGCTCAATCGCCGGTTCAATCAAGTGACCCAGGCGTCCCGCAAAACTGTGGCGCAACTGCGCTCCAGCGGAATCCTCATTTGATTCAGTCGCCGAAAGCACCAGCCCGCCGCGATTGATTGCATCGGAAACCACTGAAACATTTTCATTCTCCTGCACGCTGCCGTTGTCCAGGCGCGGATAGGTGGCCAGAAACCAGAGCAGAATGCTGATCCCGAGAATGACAGTGCCTGCCCGTCTCAGGAACAATTGTGAACGGTCCCACATATGGCGCAGCACCGCTTTGATGACCGGCCTTTTGTAAGGCGGCAGTTCCATGATCAGCAACGGGGTCTCACCACGCAGCAACGTCTTCTTGAAAAACCACGCCATCAAAAGCGCCATCACAATCCCCAGCAGATACATCGAAAGCATCGTCAGCCCTTGAAGATTGTAAAATCCGAACACTTTTCGCGCCGGGATGCAGGCGGCGATCAGCAGGGTGTAAACCGGCAATCGGGCGGAACAACTCATCAACGGCGCCACCAAAATCGTCACCAGCCGGTCTTTCGGGCTTTCAATCGTTCGTGTGGCCATGATCCCCGGAATCGCGCAGGCAAAAGAACTCAGCATCGGGATGAAACTTTTTCCATGCAGTCCCACCTTGCTCATCAGCCGGTCCATCAGGAATGCGGCCCGTGCCATGTAGCCGGTGTCCTCAAGCAACCCGATGAAAAGAAAAAGCAGGCAAATCTGCGGCAGAAAAACCACCACCGCTCCCACCCCTGCGATCACCCCATCCACCACCAGGCTGTGCAGGTCGCCGGGCGGAATCCACGCCCCGACTTTATCTCCTGCCCAGGCCACCCCTTGCTCCAGCCAGTCCATCGGATACTGGGCAAAGGTAAAAATACTTTGAAAAATCACCGCCATGATCAGCAGGAACACCAGCATTCCCCAAAACTTGTGCGTCAGCACACGGTCCAGCCGGTCGCTGAGTGTTTCCCCCTCCGTAATGGTAAAGGTGCTGACATCCCGCTGGATTTTTCCCACCCATTGATAACGGGCTTCAATCGCAACTGATCGCCAGTCAAAACCATGCTCTTCCAGTCGTGCCCTGGCCGCGGCGATTTCCTTAACCAATTCAGCCGAATATCGCGCCTGCTCCCCCGTAGCCATCCGCTCATCCGTGATCAGCAGCAGCGCTTCCGCCCGCCCCAGCTGTTCTCTTCCACGGGTTAAAGCAAGGCAGCTCCTGATCCTTTCAACCTCCTCCTCCAACAGGGGAGGCAACGGACAACTCTTGCCCGGCAATGAACGGGCAGCCGGGAGGGAGGCATTTTGAGAAATAAAGTTTTTCAGTTCGGGAATCCCTTCCGTGCGGCTGGCCACCAGCGGAAAGACCGGCACCCCCAACTCCTTCGACAACAGCCCCGGATCGATCTCATGCCCATTCTCCGCCGCCACATCCAGCATGTTCAATGCGAGTACAGTCGGGTAACCCAGTTCGATCACCTGCGTTGCGTAATACAAATTACGCTCCAGGTTCGAGGCATCGACCACCACCACCACAAGGGCAGGGGAGGGAACCTCCGAAATTTTTTGGAACAGCACATCCCGTGAAATCTGCTCATCCAGCGATTGAGGGCTGAGGCTGTAGGTCCCCGGCAAATCGAGAATTGTGATCGGGGCATCCGCGCTGCTTCCCAGCAGTCGTCCCTCTTTTCGTTCAACCGTGACCCCCGCGTAGTTCCCCACTTTCGCCCGCAACCCCGTCAACGCATTAAAAAGAGTGGTCTTGCCGCAGTTTGGATTTCCGGTCAGGACCACACACATCGCCGATGAAGCGACGGGGGGGCTGAGAGTGACGGAGGCGTCCATTCGGCAAGGCTTATTGCTGGACGGTAATTAAAATCTGCTCGGCTTCATGGCGACGCAACGTCAGGTGATAGCCGCGCACCTTGATTTCAACAGGGTCCCCGAGCGGGGCGAAACGGACCAATTCAACCGGGGTGCCAATCAGAAGACCCATCTCCATCAGGCGCGCCCGTGCTGCCGCAGGAATTTTGATTTCAGCGACAACGCCGGCATTGCCCGCTTTAAGATCGGAAAGCGGTAGAGACGTTGGCATACTCATCAGGCAACACGCTGGACGGGAATCGGTTCCACCAGGATTTTTTCAGCAAGCTGCATGCTGATCCCCACCCGCACATTGCACACCTGGCAAATCAGGTTCGCCTGCTGGCTGAGCAATTTGATTTTCTGCTCTTCGCAAAAACCAATTTCCCTCAGGCGATGCGTGACTTCCGGGGGAGCGGAAAGCTGCTTGATGCGAACGGCGGTGCCAGCCCTTACCTGACTTAGTGGGCAGACAAAAGGCTGGGGACAATCCGGGTTTCCCGGTAAAGACGCACAATCGCTCACAGACCGCTGAAATTAAGTTCTTTGCACCATTCTTGCAAGCAGCAATTGGGCCGCTCCCTGCCGGATCAAAAACAAAAAACCCTGCCACCGGAATGGCAGGGTTTTGAAATCATCAGCCAATTACTTCTTTTTCGCGCCTTTTTCAGTTCGTGGCGCGGTATCCTTTTTCTCCGATTTGGCTTCAGCCTTTGCCGGTGCGGAGGCCGATTTTCCACCTTTACCCTTTGGCTCGGCGGCAGCGACCGGTTCCGGGGCGGGAGTGGTGCTTTCCACCCGGACTTTCAGCTTGGTCGTCACGTCGGAATGCAGGCGAAGTTCCACTTCCTGCTCACCCAATGACTTGATCGGTTGCGGCAGGTGAATCTTCTTCTTGTCGAGCACCGCTTCGTATTGGGTGTTCAACTCATCGGCAATCGTTCCGGCAGTCACCGAGCCGAACAATTTTCCATCTTCGCCAGTTTTCATTTTGATCACCAGCGTCAGCTTGGAAAGGGCTGCGGCCAGTTCACTCATGGAATTGAGTTCCTTGGCTTCACGTTCCGCCCGCTTCTGCTTCAACGCTTCCAGGCGGCGTTTGTTCGATTGCGTCAGGGGAATCGCCAAACCCTGTGGCAGGAGAAAATTGCGCGCATAACCGGCGGCAACCCGGACCTGGTCCGATTCGCCACCAAGGCCAACGACATGTTGTGTGAGAATAACTTCTGTTTTCGGCATGGTAAATTCCTTCTACTTAAAATGGGACATCATCTTCTTCGGGCGGGATATCGTCGCTTTCAACCGCAGGGGCGGCAGTGGAGGGCGCGGCATTCCGGGCGCGTGGAGCTTCGTAATTGCCTCCTCCTTGCCCACCTTCCCGCGTCTGGCCGGAATCCAGGAACTGGAATGTTTCCAGGACCACTCCCAAACGACTCTTCTTCTGGTTCGTCTGTTTGTCTTCCCAGCTGTCCAGCTTCAACCTTCCTTCCACCAGCAAAGGGCGACCCTTCTTGAGGTACTGTCCGATGGTTTCGGCCTGTTTGCCAAACGCATCGACATCCACAAAGGTCACTTCCTCCTTCATCTCCCCGGTCTCGGTCCGCCACGAGCGGTTCACCGCAAGGCCCAGCTTCGCAACGGCAGTTCCCTTCGGCGTGTACCGCAATTCCGGGTCACGTGTCAGATTGCCAATGAGAATGACCTTGTTGAATCCCCGCATAGGTCAAGATCAGGCGACCGCAGCTTTCGGGACAGGCGCTTCCGTGAACATCACCCGGAACACCTCGTCGTTCAACGAGAAACGGGTCCGGAGCTGGCTGACAGTGGCTGGATCTGCCTCGAAAATCACGTTGGTATAAAAACCGGACGTGTACTTCTTGTCAGAAACCCGCGAGAAAGCCCGCTTGTCCATCTTCTGCACAGTCTCGACTTTGCCGCCAAGGCTGGTGATTTCAGCCGACAGCTTGTCGATCATTTCCTTGATCCCTTCTTCGCGTCCGGCTGTATTTAAAATAAACAAGCCTTCGTATCTTTTCACTTCGTTTCCTTTGTCGTTGGGCCTTTGACGGCCCCGTTAAATTGATTCATCGCTCGCTCAAGCCCTTCACTGGCCCAGCTTTCCAGTTGTGCACTTGTTCGCTTCAAAACCATCTGGAACAAATCCCACTCATCCGGCGCAAACCGCCCCAGCACATGGCCATGGATCTCACGCACACCGGGAACCGACCGCCCGATCCCTATCCGCAGGCGCGCATAATCCCGCGTCCCCAAATATTTCTCCACCGAGTCAAGACCATGATGGCCACCGCTTGATCCACCCGGTCGCAACCGTATCTGTCCCAGCGGCAAATCCGCATCATCCACTACAACCACAACCTGCCTCAAAGGCAACCGATAAAACTGAACCAGCGGCCCCACGCTTTCCCCGCTGCAATTCATGTAGGTCTGCGGTTCCGCCAGCAGGAACTTCTTTCCCTGCCACTCACATTTCCCCACCCGTGCCTTGAAGCGGTTCTCCATCTTCCAAACCGCCTGCCAATGCCGACCCAGTTCCTCCACCGCAAGGAACCCCGCATTATGACGCGTCAGCTCATATTCCGTGCCCGGATTCCCAAGCCCGACAATCAGGTGCAGATTGTCCATGACACGGAAAGTGGGACCAGACAAATGTTCAGTCCCACTGGAAACTCATTACTTTTTCTTTTCAGCAGGCTTTTTGTCCCCGCCTTTGGCGTCAGCCGCTTTCGCGTCCGTTGCGCCTTCTTCCTTCTTCTCCTTGATCATTTCAGGCTGGGTTGCTGTGGTCCCGGCAGCGGCGGCATCAGCCGCTGCAACCTGCGCTTCCGTCAACGGAGCCGCCACGGAGAAGACAGTCACTTTCTTGTCACCAAGGATTTCGACCCCGGCAGGAGCCTGGATATCCCCGATGTGAATGGATTTGCCGATTTCAAGGCTCGAAACGTCCACCGTGATCTGCTCTGGCAAATCGCGTGGCAGCGCGCGCACCTTCAGGCGGAACAGAACATGTTCCAGGGTACCGCCGCCGGTTTTCACCCCGGCTGCTTCGCCCGTGGACTCCACCGGCACCAGGATGGTCACCTTTTCATTTTCTGCAACTTCATGCAGGTCAACATGCAAAGGCTTGCCGCTCAAGGCATGATGCTGGATTTCCTGCACCAGCGCCAGGTGCCTGGAAGTATTCGCCCCGTTGACAGACAAATCCACCAGGACGTTCTCTGAAACCGATCCATGGATCAGGTTTTCAAGGTCCCGCTGGTCAATTTCCAAATTCTTTGGCGGATTGTGCCGCCCGTAAATCACTGCGGGCACTCGTCCCGAACTGCGAAGTTTTTTGACTCCCAACCGTTTCAACACAGTTCGGGGATACGCTGTCAACGATACAGATTTCATTTTATTATTCAGTCGCCAGAGCGCGGATTTTCACCGGTTGGAAGCTTTTCTCTGGTTCGCTTCTCAACCTGTTCACCGTTGAATCATCTTCAACTGGTGCGCCCACCCTTAAATTCAAAGAGCGAAGTGACAGACGAATTCGTATGAATTCGCTTGATGGCTTCGCCCAACAAACCCGCTACGGATAACGTGGTAATCTTTACCCCGTCTATGGCAGGGCGGAGAACAGTATCAGTAGTTATCACTTCGTCAATATTTGATTTTCGCAATCTTTCAATTCCGATGTCATTCAGGATCGCATGCGAAACACAGGCCAAAACCTGCCGCGCCCCACGCTTCCGCAAAAGCGCCGCCGCCGAGGTCAGCGTCCCGGCAGTTTCCGTCAGGTCATCCACCATCAAAATACATTTCCCCTCAATATCCCCGATCACATCCATCGATTCCACCTCCGTCGCGCTTTTCCTTCGTTTGGCCACAATCGCCAGCCCCGCCTCCAGCACCTGCGAATAGGCATGCGCCATTTTTAACCCGCCCACATCCGGGCTTACCACCACCAGGTCAGTTAATTTTTTGGTCCGCAAATATTCATACATCACCGGCGCCGCATACAAATGGTCCACAGGAATATCGAAAAACCCCTGGATTTGCTGCGCGTGCAGGTCCATCGCCAAAACCCGGTTCGCTCCCGCTGCCACAATCAGGTTCGCCACCAGTTTTGCTGTGATCGGCACCCGTGGCTGATCTTTCCGGTCCTGCCTCGCGTAACCATAAAACGGCATCACAGCCGTGATCCGGGACGCGCTCGCCCGTCGCAACGCATCCATCATGATGAACATCTCCATCAGGTTATGGTTCGTCGGGGGGCAGGTGGATTGCACCACGAACACATCCTCACCTCGCACATTCTCCTCAATTTTGACGAACGTTTCCCCGTCAGGAAATGCTGACAATGTGCATTTTCCCAGCTCAACGCCAATCGATGCGCAAATTGAGCTTGCCAGGGGTTGATTGGACGATCCGCTAAAAATTTTCACGCGCGTTAAAAAGCAAAAAACCACCAAACAGGTGGTTCATTTGGAACATGAATGTAACAACCCAACTCTTCCCCGCAAGTATTTTTACAATCTACCGCCCCTCATCCTCCGCTTCCTCTTCCTCCCTTGCTTCAGCCTCTCCACGCTCCACCATCACCACGAATTCCCCCTTCCGCGCTTTTTTCCGGACCTCCTCCAGCAATTCCTCCGGGCTTCCCCGCAGGTACTCCTCGAATTTCTTCGTCAGCTCCCTTGCCAGCACCATCCTCGCCCCCGGGAAACAATCCGCCAGTTCACCGAGCAATTTTTCGATCCGGTAGGGCGATTCATAGAAAACCAGCGTCCCGCCAACGTTCCGCAATTGTTCCAGCCGCTTCAACCGCTGCCCGCTTTTGTGCGGAAGAAATCCAATGAAATGAAATTCATCCGTCCGCAATCCGCTCGCTGTCACCGCTGCGATCAAGGCGCACGGCCCCGGGATTGACTCCACTTTCCACCCCGCCGCTACCGCCGCCCGCACCACCCGTTCTCCCGGATCGCTGATCCCCGGCGTCCCTGCGTCCGTCACCAGCGCGACTTTTTCCCCCCGCCGCAATCGGTCCAGAATCTCCTCTTCCCGCTTCGCCTCGTTGAACTTGAAATAACTGATCAACGGTTTGCTGATCTCGAAATGCCGCAGCAACTGGCTTGTTCGCCTTGTGTCTTCCGCTGCGATCACATCCACTTCCCGAAGTGTCCTCAGCGCCCGCAGGGTAATATCCTCCAGGTTCCCTATTGGAGTTGCCACCAGGTAAAGCGTTGAAGGCCTCAGGGGCGGTAACGCGGAGGCGGGTTGCTGCTCCGGCGTCCCCATGAATCAATTGTTCTGCGGACGATGCGGGACCAACCCCACCGAATGCGCAATGTCGTCAAACTCCTCCCGGCTGACCTCTTCCAGCTGCTTCCCTTTGGCCGCAAGCTTTTCGTTGATCTTGATCGCTTTCTCCGTCATCACTTCGTGGGTTTCCTTGCTCCCCCCCACCAGCGCAAAATTATCTCCCGTGGTCACACGTTTGTGCCCATCGGAATCCAGGCCCACCCCTACCAAAATCGCTTTTTTCTTTTTCACCGGCGCTTTCGACATCCTGCAATGTTACGAATCAACACACAGGTGTAAAATTTTTTCTCCCAGGCGTGCGGGTCAAAGCAGGTTCGCGTTCACCGCATTCCAATCCAGGTGCGCGATGAATTCATCAATATACACCCCGCGTGCCGTAAAAAAATCCGCAAAATAGGCATGCTCATACATATCCAGCGCCAGCACCGGCTTCACCCCCCAGACCGGAAAAGTATTTTGCGAATCTCCAATATAATTAAACAATTGCCCCGTTTTCGCGTCGAACCCCGTCCACACCCAGCCCCGCGCGCATAACGCCGAGACCTTCAAATCCTTGAAAAATTTCTCCGCCGTTCCAAAACTCCGCGTGATCAGGTCGTAAATCGTTCCTTCTGGCTTTCCCCCTGTGCCCCCCAGGACCGAGAAATACAACTCATGATTGATGATCCCTCCCACTGCAAAAGGCAGTTCCACCTTCAATGAACGCATCACGCTGTAGGTCTGGTTTGCATGCGCGGCATTGGCCGGGTCGATCACTCCCGCAAGTTCCTCAAGCTCCTTCAATATTCCATTCGCCCGCGTCACATACCCGGAATAAAGCTTCAAATGCTCCTCATGCGTCCGGTCGGAAATCTTGCCCGTCTTTCCATAGACCTTTCCCAGCAGGGTTTCCTGTTTATTGACGTACTGATAGGCCATAAAAAAACGCCCTCATCCAGGCGTGCCATCAAAACTTCCTTACCATCCTTTTTGTAGAACGTTAACAAGGTAGCAAACGCTCCCACCCTGCACAAGAGCGGGGAGTTACGGGATTACTCATATAATTTACATCCTGTAAATAAAGCTGGTCATTCTCCTCGCCTCTAATAGAGTGCCAGCGCACATGGCGCCATTTAAGATCCGAAAACTGCCCCTCTACCTGTTCCTTTTGCGGAACTTGTTCATTTTGATTTTCCTGCTGCTTGGTCGGCCTGCCTCCACGGCTGAGGACCTCGTAACCACGAACAACAGCTTCGCCACCGCCATTGAACTGACCGGCGCCGAATTTGAACTCCAGGCGGGCTTTGCCACCAACCACGTGGCGTATGATGAAGAACGCTGGTGGAAATGGCATAGCCCTTCCAATAGCACCTATCGCTGGACTGCGACAAATTTTGACTATGGGTTCGTCAATATTTTCGAAGTCACAGACTCAGGTGGATCCAACCTGGTGGCCGCCAGTTATCAGCGAAGCCCAACGACTCTATTGATCGATCCTCCCAAATCTGACCCCTTGGGAATCGTTCATTTCCTTGAAGGCAGAACCTATGCCATCAGGCTCAAACCAACAGGGTGGTATTCGGTGGCGTCATTCCCGGTATCAGTGAATTTCAAGCCTCTCGGAGCGGATGCCCCATCGAACGATCATTACTCCGCTGCCAAAGAGATTTCCGGGACAAATCATCTCCTCGATTACGATCTGTCCTCCGCAACCTTTGAATCTCTTTCAGAACCGAAAATCGTCCCTCAAGTGGTCGGCCAAACCTTATGGTGGAAATGGCAAAGCCCTGGTTTCGGTACTGCCATACTCCGGAGCATGGATTCAAATGCCCCTGCGTTGGCTGGAATTTATGTCACGACTTCAAGCAACTCTCAAAAGCTGATCGCCACTTCTGCAACGCAGTTAGGAAATGAATGCGTCATCTTTGAATCCGCAAAACAGCAGGTAAGATGGGACACAATCCCTGGAGTCATCTACCAAATCCAAATTGATCGATTCCCGGCAATGACAAACCTCCTCGGCTCGATGGAATTTCAATTCATGGCTGCTCCTGTCAATGACGCACCTGAAGGTGCCATCGAATTGTCAGGCTTTGAGGTGAAAACATCTGCCGATAACCGGGCTTCCACCCATCGTCCCGCCGAGCCGCTGTTGGGTGTGGATTGGAGCGCACTCCAGGCAGAACCCCTTTGGATGCAACACCACCGGACCCTGATTTTACCTGATAATTCAGAGGCAAACTCAATTTGGTTTAAATGGAGGTCCCCCAATATTGGCATTGTGCAAGTGACACCTCTTGAGCCGATCAGGTATGACGACCCTTCATATGAGAACCACGAAGGCCACAATGGGCAAGACACTGGTTCGGATATGTGCGGGAAACTCTTTGATCTATATCCCGAACCGGTTTTTGAACCTGTTTACGCTCTTTTTAAGAGTGATGCCAATGACTTGCCGATGATGGAGCCTGTAAGCGCGGCTACTCAGCATGTTCATTTTCCAATGACTGAGCCTGGGCTGTTTTACATCCAGATGGACAGTGACCCTCGCGCGACAGGCGTTGCGCCTTTGAATCTCCTGCATACTCCCCCGCCAACAAACGATCTCTTTCAGCACCGGATTCTGCTTCCATCGACTCCCCTGAAAGTGATTGGAAGGACTTATGCCGCAACCTCAGATCCATCAGATCCCGAGATAATGCGGAACACCAATGGCTCAACTCGAACTGTCTGGTGGGAATGGGAATCGCCTGACGATGGCGAATGGTATCTTAAATTTGTTAAGCGGGACAATGGAGAAACCATTCATGTGTTTAGCCCAGACCTTTCTACCAACATCGGCCTGGTAAGTTTCGATTCCTTATTGTTCAGTGCTGCCAAAGGACAACGGTTTTGTATTGGAGTCTCAGCGCCATCCGGCAACGGTGGAAATATTTCCTTCACTTTGAGCCCTCTCGTTTCGCCTACTTTAAAATATAACGGGTTCCGTTACGACTGGAATTATACGAGGTATAATCAATTGGCAGTGCAGGAAAGCTCCGATGGATGGCCCATCGTGGTTGAACAATCCACCAACTTGATTGATTGGATCAGCGTGACCACCAATTATTCCAGGCCTCCGGCTTTTGAGATCCCAGCCTCTCACGAGCCAGCACTCTTTTTCCGTACCCGCTACTTGCGACCCCCCTCCCCGTAGCTGCGGTTTCTGGAATTTCTGTCCTCTTCAAGGCATAAAAAAAGGCACGCCCCTCATCGAGACGTGCCCCGAAACGCAATGCTTATCGCTTTGCCGCTTCGTAATATTTGTTCACTTCGCTCCAGTTCACCACATTCCACCAGGCCTTCAGGTAATCAGGCCGGCGATTCTGGTATTTCAAATAATAAGCGTGTTCCCACACATCACATCCCAGCACAGGCTTGTTCCCATCCATGATCGGATTGTCCTGGTTCGGCGTCGAGGTGATCTCCAGTTTCCCCTGTTTGTTTACAATCAACCAGGCCCAGCCGCTGCCGAATCGCCCAGCCCCGGCCGCTTCGAACTTTTCCTTGAACGCATCGAAGCTGCCGAACACCGAATTGATCTCCTCCGCCAGCTTGCCTGTCGGTGCTCCGCCCGCTTTCGGCCCCATCAATTTCCAGAACATCGAATGGTTCGCATGACCACCCCCGTTGTTCCTCACCACATTCCGGATGTCCGCCGGGATTGCATCCATGTTGCTGATCAATTCCTCAATCGATTTCCCTTCCAGGTCAGCCTTCCCTGCCAATGCCTTGTTCAGGTTCGTCACATACGCATTGTGATGCTTCCCATGATGGATCTCCATCGTTTGAGCATCAATGTGTGGTTCCAAAGCATCTTTGGGGTAGGGAAGTGGTGGTAATTCGTGCGCCATAATATCTAATCCTTGTTCATTCGTTAACCGCTGAAACCCTTCTATCAAGAAAGTACCGCTGCAAAGTAGCAAACGCTTTCCTCACATACAAGCGGAGGATTTCACGAACATCCTCTTTTTTGCTCCTCTTCCTCTTTCAAGGCAACCTCTCGTTTTCAGAAAATATTTATTTAAAACTTTTATTGTTGACATGTGTGCTCAATTTTGGTTTGAATCAAATGCAGAATAATAAATCGCACTGTAATCATCAAATCTTATGAGCAAACGCAAACGTCTCCGCAAGCTTCTCCAATCCCAGGCCGCCGCAGCCAGCAAAGC
>JANRLX010000070.1:0-28821 GCA_033762115.1 Verrucomicrobiota bacterium | reverse complement strand
GTGGCATGGCCCGTCAAGGATTGCTCCCCGTCGTCAATTCCTTCTCCAGTTTTCTTTCCGCCCGTGCCAACGAACAAATTTACAACAATGCCTGCGAAGGCACGAAAATTATCTATGCTGCTCATTTTGCTGGAATGATACCCGCAGGGCCCGGCAAAAGCCATCAAAGCGTGCGTGACATAGGCCTTTTTGGATCATTGCCAAACATGCTTATGATCCAGCCGTGCAACCTTGAGGAGGCCCGCTGGGCCACTCGATTTGCTGTCGAAAGGGCGAACGTAAATTGCATGCTCAGGATGAACATCGGCCCCAGCCCAAGGGAGCTTTCCTTGCCGGCAGACTACCAGTTCGAAATCGGAAAAGGAGCGCTTTTGCGAAAGGGATCTGACGCAATAATCATCGCTTACGGACCTGTAATGTTGCACGAGGCCTTGACCGCGGCAGAGCTTTTATCGACGAACGGATTTGAATTGGCTGTGGTTAATATGCCCTGGCTGAATCGTTTTGACCTCAAATGGTTTTCCGGGTTGTTACAGAAGCATACTCATCTCTATGTCCTTGAAGATCATATGCTGGAAGGGGGCATGGGAGAACGTCTATTAACAGCATTGGTTGAAAATGGGGTGCTTGGGAATCGCAAATTCAAACGCTTTGGGCTGACAGAACTTCCTGTTTGCGGAACGCCGATTGAGGTTCTCCGTCATCACGGACTTGATGGAGCTTCTCTTTCCACACAGATCGCGAAACTCCAGGAGCGAAAAATTAACCAAAGCACCGAGACACCAATATTTAATACCTTGGAAGCTGCTCAATAACACGAATGAGTTTTTCCAGCAGTGCCCACCTCTCTCAGGAACCCAGGAAAAAGCCAGTCCTGGTCGTTTCGGTTTCGACAGGATGGGCCATCCGTAACTTTTTCCAGACTGGAGTCATTGAGAAGGTCAGTGACCATTTCACGGTTGTTGTCATTGCGACAGAAAAGCTGGCCAAAGGGTTGGAGCAATTAGGATATGGCCAAAGATATGAAATCATCCCCTTTGCTCCCGGTCGGGAGCCGCGGAAATGGGGATTGCTGAGGCAGCTTAAAAAGAAAGTTTATATGGAAGGTCGCCAAAGTGCGACCGAAGCAATCTGGGAAAAATACATCAAAAGACCCTTGTATCAGCGAGTGGGCGGCTTTTTTGTAAAAAAGCTGATCAGGCTTTTTAATCCTCCAGCTCTGTATCGTTTGTTGGAGGACCTTGATTATCGCTTGAATAAACCTTCAGTGCTGAACGCTCTGTTCGAAAAGTATCGACCAGCAATGCTTTTTGCCACCCATGCGACAAGTTATTTTGAGGAAAGTATTTTTCGCACAGCCCTGTCACTTAACATTCCCCGTGTCTTCATGATTTTAAGCTGGGACCAGCTTTCGAGTAAAATCCTCCTCTCACGCAGATTCGATGCAGTGCTTGTTTGGCACGGGCATACAAAGGAAGAAATCCTGCAAACATATCCAAGTTATCGAGCTGAACAGATCAGGATTGTAGGGATTCCGCAACTTGACCTTTATGCAGAACAACCGGATTTAAGTTATGCAGAATGGTGCGCAAGCTATGGCCTTGATCCACTAAAACGCACTCTGTTATTCAGCACCATGCCGCAAGCCAGACATGAGCAGCAGCACATCATTATTGAAGAATTGCTCAAGGAAATCGCAAAAGGGGAAAAGCTTCCCGGTGATTTGCAAGTATTGGTCAAGTGCCATCCGTTCGATACTTTTCAAGGTTACAGTAAATTACTGGGCCGATATCCCATGGGCTTGCACCCGGGACTTCCTCCAGGAAAAGGCCAGGAGGATTACGTTCCAAACCAGAGGGAGCTGGAAGCCTCCAGAAACTCACTTTATTATTGTACGCTGAATATCAATATTTTTTCCACTGTAACCATTGAGGCCTCATATTTTCAGAAGCCCATTGTTCATATTGCATTCGATCCACTTCCAATCAAAAACCGAATTCCATGCCACGAATATTATAACTGGGAACATTTCAAGCATATCGTCGACAAAAATGCCACGACGCTCGTCCACAGTTACGAAGAAATGTGGAAGGCAATTCGAGACTACCTGGCTGATCCGGAATTAAAAAAGGAACAACGAGCTTTGCTCGTCAAAACATACATCGGAAAAAAAATAGGCACTGCTTCCGAGTCACTTGCCCAGGAATTGATCAAGCTGCATGGTGAACTGTCAAAACCGGAAAAGCAGTTTACCCCTGCGGTGGCGTCACATCAGTAATCCCACCGGTGGATTCCAACGTTCGAAGACGGCTTTCCCATAAAGCACGGGCGCTTGGAAGATCATCCATCAGCCTTCGATAAAGGTCTGCTGCAGCAGCATAATTACCCAACGATTCTGCAATTCTGCCAGCAGATGATCCAGCCCGCTTCAGCCATAACGGCGAGACTGCTTCTCCGGGGGTCGTTTTTCCATAAACAACATTTAAAAAATGGGAAAGGGCCATTGCCAGTATTGCTTTTTTTTCTGCAAGAGGGCGGGATTCAGCCCACTTTTCCAAAGTTAAACCGATGCCAACCTCGGCCTGCTGGCGCGCTGCGGCGGAAATCTCAGGATGCTTGCTGTTCAACAACCGAAAGTAAGCATTCGTGGCTTTCTCAAAACTTTCTGGATATTGGCTCGCAAGCTGGAGGTGACAATTTCCTATCTGTCCCCACGCCAGAGGTTCAAGACGATTTGTGGGGAATTGCGTAACTATCCGAGTGTATGCATTCAGGGCCTCGACATAATTATTCAATTGGTTGGTCGTCCCTGCAACTCGTTGCTCGATCAATAAATCTCCCAGGAGAAACCACGCCTCTGGGACAATCGCCGGAGGACAATTCAAATCTGCCAACAGATTGGTTAAATAAGCTCTGGCATCATTGTAACCTTGCCGGGCAAAGGCAGTTCGTGCCGCCATCAATTGAGCCTGATAGCGAAGATCAGAGACTGTCCAGTTGGTATTCTGGAGAATGCGTTGAAAGGCCTGCTCTGCAAGATTCAGCTTATCCTGGCTCAAGTAATAATCAGCCACCCAATTTTGGGCCAAAGGGGCCAGTTGGTTGGTGGGAAACTGCGCGACAAAATTAGTAAAAGCAGAAAATGCATTTGTTTCCTGACCCGCCCCCCAAAGCATCCAGCATCGTTCAAATTCCGCTTCTGCTCTCGATGGATGCTGCGGATAGGCAGCAAGCCACGAATTTATTTGCGTCACTGCATTAGTCCACTTTTCCTCCACCGCAAAACTCTGGGCCACGAGCAACTCTGCGGAAGCCTTTACAGGTGAATTAGTCGCAAGTGCACCAAATTTTTCCAATGTCCTCCTCGCATTATCACCCTCCTTCCTCCGGTTGTAGGTTTCGGCCAATTGCAATGATAATTCATGCCTTAGGGGAGATTCGGGAGACTTCTCCATGAACTGACTGAGCACAGCTTCGGAGTCTGATAAGTTGGTCTGGAGCAATTGTAATTTAAAGATCTTCCCCAACGCTTCAGGCAGCCATCTCGTGGTGACCTGCGGAATCTCTGAATAATTTGAAATCACCTGCTGGTACTGGGTCATGGCAATGGGGTAATTGCGTAACTGGACAGAAACATCCCCGAACTTTAATTGGGCTATTGCCTGCTCTTCAGATTTTGGAAGAACAGAAAGAGCCGCCTGGAATGAAGCGCCAGCGGGTTGCATTAATTCTGGATTACCCAGAGCGGTGCTTTCCTCCCAGTACGTCCACCCTTTATTCAGTAATGCCTTTCCCACCAATGGGCTGTTGGTATAGCGATTGATGATTGCATCGAAATGAGTTCGGGCCTGGAAAAGGATATTTGTAAGAGCTCCGGAAACCGGAGGAGAGGACAAATTCCGACGTTGCGCATTGCCCGCTGAAAGGAGGATTTCTCCTGCTTTAATGTGAAGAGTGTCAGCGGAAGGGTCATTGGGAAATCGCGAGAGATACGTATTTAATCGCACAGCCGCATTCGTTTCCCTCCCCTGCTCTATCATTAACTCAACAGCCTTTAACATGGCCAGGCGGCGCAGTTCAGCCGAAAGACTGTCAAGATTGGCGACCGATTCATGCGCAGCAATTGCTTCGTCCACCCTGCCCATTGCCTTATGAATGTTCGCCTGAAAGGTCAGGGCCTGTGCCATTAAAGCCGCTTGATTTGTGAACAGGGGAAGCGCATTTGTCACCAACCCAAGGGCCAAAACAGGATTTTTGGACGAAAGTTCCACTTCTGCCAGGAGCCTCGTCTGTTCCCATTTCTGCTCAGCAGAAAGCTGTTGCTGGGCTAATTCCACCAATACCTGTCGGGCTGGTTCCAGATTATTTATGTCCACCAGGGCTCGGGCCAGCAGCAATCTTCCTTCAGCTACCAGCGTCAAGTTGCTGGAAGAGGCAGAAAGTTCGGAAAAGGTTGTGTTTGTGCCCTGGAGCAGTTGGACCACATTTGTGAGGTGTCCCGCACGAAATCGAGCCTGGGCCTCACCCACGATTGCCTGCAGGCGTAAGGGGGAATTCGTGTATCGCTCAACAAGATTTCGGTAATACTCTGCCGCTGGTATAAACTGATTTTGAACCATCTCAATCTGCGCACGCCAAAACAGAAAATAATCGGCCAGATGGTTCGCTTTAGCGAGGTGCTCAGTGATTATTGCATTCGCCTCAGGATATCGTTTTAAGTGGAATAGAGATTGAACCCTCATCAGCGCGGCTTCACCTGCGCGATTTGATTGCGGAAATTTCGCCAGAAAATCATTAAGCTCTTTCTCCGCCCGATCATAAAAATGATCCTGGAAAGCTTTTGCTGCCGGGGTAAAGGCCTCATTTTCTCCAGTTTCAGCCGCGAAAAGGAGCTGCGCGGAAAGGACAAATAATAAAAGGAACCAGCAGAAACGCATCTGCACTGATCCTCGCATCATTAACTGTAAAGCGAAAGTCCTGATGAGTGTCAAATCACTGTGGCTGGGAGGAGTCTGAAACATTCAGGCAAAGCAGTCGGGATTCGGAACGAAGATAAAGCTTTCCATCAGAAAGCACCGGAGCAGTCCAACAGGGATACCTGAGTTGAGGTATTTGCGCACGGGCAAGCTCGATAGGTTCTCCAGGACTTGCCTTGAACAATCCCAACAATCCGGCTTCTCCCAGTACAAATAACTTGCCATCGGCCAATATCGCCGAACCGCGGCCATAAGTAGTGCTCTGACGGGTATGCCCCTGCCACTGTTCATTCCTGCTCCAGGCGACTTCGCCTGTGTCGAATTTCACGCAACGGAACATTGCGTCCGGCTCATTACGACCGCTAAACGCATACAAATGCCCCTTATGATAAATGGGGGTGGTCCAATGAACTTCAAGGTTCGTGCCGCGCCATTTCTCCTTCAGTGCATTGTTTCCAGGCTGAACCTCCAACAAGACGGAACCAACTTTGTAATAAGCGCCGGAAATAAAAATGGAATTGCCAACCACAACTGGGTTGGCCGCATTAACCGATTCATTGACTGTAGCCCTGAACCAGAAGCTGAAGTTGACATGACCATTCGTCGGATTAACGGAAACAAGACCTTGTCGCATTAAGCAGAAAATCTGGCGCTGACCGTTTACTGTGGCAGCCACGGGACTCGAGTAACTGGCTTGTTTTTCCCATCGCTGCCAGTCCACTGTGCGCTCTCCCCGCCATCCGGTCATCGGTATTCCCTGCCAGTTTTTTTCACCTACGCTTTCCCACAAGGTTCTCCCTGTTTCAGGCTCTAGTCCTACGACCCCGGAATTAGGCTGTCCGCCAACCATCACGATCAGTACGCCGGAATCCAGAATAGGTGTACTGCCGACTCCAAAAAACGCCTCTGGTATTTCCCATTCCTTTGCGGTGTCCCTCTCCCAAATCAACTTACCGTTTTGCAGATCCAAACAGAGCAGCTTCCCTTCCGCTCCAAAGGTGTAACAACGATTGGAAACCAACAGAGGAGTACACCGTGGACCGTTATTGTACCCATAGGGATCGATAAAATTTGAAGGATACGCATGCTTCCAAACAGAAGAACCGGTTTTCTTCGAAAAAGCCTCCACTTGTTCATCGCGCCCCACCCGATGATGGAGGACAATCAAATCTCCAAGGATTGAGGGAGCACTGTAACCGGTTCCAACCTCTTTATCCCATATCAACGCGGGGCCATTTGTTCCCCATTTGGAAATGAGATTCGTCTCCCGGGAAATCCCATTTCCCAAAGGACCAAGAAACCTGGGCCAATCCGCAGCAAGGTTACAGTTGCCGGACACCAGCAGAATAAAAATGATTATGCTGGTGAAATGTGGCCTCATTCAAGATGAGTTAAAAACCTTTTCCCTTGGTGCTGGTTTTCACCCGGCAAAGATACATATCTGCTGTGATGTAAAGGGTTGATCCATCGTCACCCCATCCACAATTCGCGGTTGCTTCTCCGGTGTTGATCGTACCCAGATGTTGCCCTGCCGGAGTAATCACAAGCACACCGCCAGGTCCCGTGGCAAAAAGGTTACCCAACTTGTCAACCTTTAACCCATCGGGCAAACCTTTCCGCCCTTCCATCAAATGTTTGGTATCAAAAAAAACTCTGCCATTTTCAATCATGCCGTTTTTTTGGACATCATAAGCCATGATCACCGGGTTCTGAGGATCGGAAATAGCGACATACAGGATCTTTTCATCAGGAGAAAAGGCGATTCCATTAGGAAAACTCAGCTCACGTGTCAGCAACGTGACTTCGCCTTTTGGTGTGACACGGTAAACTCCGTTGAAATTGAGCTCTTTGGCCGGATCATTGTTCCCCTTAAGCAGTCCGTAAGGAGGATCAGTAAAATAGAGGTCCCCATTCGATTTATAAACAAGGTCATTAGGGCTGTTGAAACGCCGGAAATTGTAGTAGCGGGCAAGTGGAGTCACTTTTCCGTTCTGTTCCCTGCGTGCCACCTGTCGATCTCCGTGCTGGCACAGGACCAATCTCCCCTGATTGTCAATTGTCAACCCATTCGACCCAGGTTCACCTCCACGACTGGTGCTGCCAGTATAACCGCTCGGGTTCATATACTCAGCGGTCCGCATTCCCTCCTGCCAGCGAAAGACCACATTGTTTGGGACATCAGAAAAATAAAGCACCTTTTTCTTTTTGTCCCATACCGGACCTTCTGACCACTCAAACCCCGACGCGAGTTTTTCGATTTCCGCGAAAGGGGGAATCAAATTTCTCAGGGCTGGGTCAAGCCTCTCGATTTTTCCCATCGTGGGATAAACTTTCGGTTCAGGTTTCCCTTTCCTGGTTTCAACAGTGGCCATTGCCTCTTCGGAAAAAAGAGTGACAGAAGCGCAGAGCAACACTGATAATGTGATCGACAAATTCATAGGCGTTTGAAGATTTATTCCGATTGAAACCAAATCTTCAATCTTTTTGGTTCACCAATTTCAAAGCCCCAATGCCGCCTGGGTTCCAGTTTGTGAAGATGATATACACTTCCTGATTATTGCCTTTGCCTGAGAAATACCAGGCCGCATCATGAATGTGCAAAGCATCTCCATAACCAAGCTCATCCTTAGGCTTGATGATACTGGCGATCGTCTTTTTCTTAAGATTCAGAATATAAATTGGCCCCGGGCTTTTGCCTGGACCGTCAAGGCAGGGAGCCAAAGCATAATCTCCCCAAACATCCAGGTCGCAAACTGTGCTGCCCTGCGGGAGCCCAAACGTTTCAAGCCACTGCTTGTTTTTAATTTTATACCTTTTTGCCTGTGCTTCCGGACGAGCCGCGATCAGCAACATTTTGTCATCTTTTTTGTAGGTAATGCCATGAGGAGTTTGCGACATGTCTTTGCCTCCCAAAAATTCCCCCTTGTAAGCGAACGGTTCTGTCGATGACGACACGAAAAATGCTTTGCCGTATCCATCCGTAATATAAATTTCATGCTGATCAATAAAGGCAACATCCGTGGGATGGAATTCCCCCTTTGATTGATACGGTTGCCCACCCGGCCACGGAAGTACCTGTGCCTTTGCGAAGGTTGTGTCCGAAAGATAAACCTCCCCTTCCGAATCGTCTGCGACCGCAATCAATGGCAGCTTTCCTTTTCGTGGTAGCAAATCGGCTCCATGAAGATTGCCGCGCGAGAAGACTTCGTCACCTTTGATGATCCACGAAGCCTGAAGTTTATTGCTGAAACCGATCCAGCCAACGCTTTGCAATCCCCAATAAACAATATCCCGGTCGGCATCGTAAACCACCGTACCATGAGCGCCTTTCACTTTATCGCGGGCGTTATCAGGCACCGGCACAGCGCCTTTGACGGGCACGAACTTCCAATATCCCTGCCCGCTGATTAATGAGTGCTGCTGTGAATCCGGCTTGATTTTGACCGGTCCCTTGTTTTCCGGCACCAAAGGAAGAGAAACCGTCGCAGGATGATCGGCATGGGAATGGTCACCTTCATGCGCTTTTGCCGGGATGTGAAGAAGGACCACCAAAGCCAATAACCGCAGTCGTTTCCAAATGTGCATGGTGGTGTTCTAAACGAATCGAGCGAAGATGCAACTACTGAACTTCGATATTGGGCCGGATTTGCTGGATTTTTAAATTTGTCAGCAGTTGCTGATTAAGGAAGTTTGAAAATAAATTGGTTTTTCCTAAGAAAATCCTGAATTTCTGCTTGCGCACCCCTGAAAGAGGCTTTAATAACGCGCAAGTCTTCGGACTGACAACGAACCAATACAAAGAAAACAATATGGCAAAAGCTCTTACCAAATCTCAAATCGCCGCAGCCATTGCTGACAAAGCTGGCATTACCAAAAAGGCCGCTACAGACGTCCTGGCAACGATTGCCGAACTCGCTTACAAAAACGCAAAGAACAGTTTTACCCTTCCGGGCCTTGGTAAACTCGTGCTCGTGAACCGCAAGGCCCGCATCGGTCGTAACCCTGCAACGGGCGCTGAGATCAAGATCCCAGCCAAGAAAGTGGTTAAATTCCGCGTTGCTAAAGCAGCCAAAGACGCGATCCTCGGAGCCAAGTAATCTGCTTACTCTCATGGGGCACTCTGGGTTAACCCAGGGTGCCTTATTTGTTTTAAACAGAGCAACTGTGAAAATCGCCATCGTGGGACCTGGAGCTGTCGGAAGCTACTATGGCGCAAAGTTGCTTCGATTTGGACAGGAAGTGCATTTTCTCCTTCGCTCCGACTATGATGCTGTTCGAAAAAGCGGAGTGCGCATAATCAGTCCCGAAGGAAACTTCTCTGTCCGTCCCAGGTGCGCGAAAACGCCAGAGGAAATAGGAGTTTGTGATCTCGTCATTATAAGTTTAAAAACTGTCGCCAATGACCGATTCAACGAATTATTACCCCCTTTGACCGGACCTCAAACGGCACTGCTCACGTTACAAAACGGCTTGGGTAATGAGGAAGCGCTCTCCGCAATTTTCGGGAGCGACAATGTCCTTGGCGGACTTTGTTTCGTTTGCTTGAACCGGCTTCAGCCGGGAGTCATTGAGCATTTGGTTCATGGAAAAATTACATTGGGAGAGTTTAATCGATGGCCGGAACCACGGACTCACGATCTTGCAACCATGTTTCGCAACAGCGGGATTCCCTGTGCTGTAACAGATAATCTTGCGAGGGCTCGCTGGGAAAAATTAATTTGGAACATTCCTTTCAATGGCCTTGGCGTCGCCAGCGCAGCAGGATTGGAAGCCGTGATGAACGGAAAATTAATTCCTGGTCGCCCCTGGTCCGCTGGTTTAAGCACAGATCTTTTGCTTGCAGATGCTCAGTGGCTCCAGCTTATAAGGGATCTCATGCATGAAATAAAAACCACGGCCAATGCCCTAAACCTGGGCATTTCTGACTCACTTCCGGAAGAGCTCATTTCATTGACCAGGGCAATGAAAGCTTATAAGCCTTCCACCCTGCTGGATTTCGAAAAAAAGCAACCACTGGAGTTACAGTCCATTTTTCTTACCCCTTTGGATATCGCGAGGAGACACCATGTCTCCACTCCCCGATTGCAGAGGCTTTGCACTGTCCTTGAAGGGATCAATAACTCTATTGAAGCTCAAAACGCTTTGAGCAATTCCTGACTAAGAAATGTCAGCTGGTTTCTCCATTTCTCTAAACCCGGTTCACTCAAGTTCGGCCCGGCGAATGGAGCATGTCTTAACCATGCTTGAACGACACGGAATCGTAAAGTGTTCGCTTTTGCTGTTCCTGCTTACAGTGTTTGTGTCCATTCTCGCCACTTACGTTGTTCGCCCATTACTCAACATTGAACGTCCTTTAGGAGGGGAAGCCTATGATGGCTATTTGGAACTAGGGCTAAATATGGCAAGGGGGCATGGTTATGTTTTTGAAGCGGGTGGTCACAAAGTCTTTCATAGACCCCCCCTTTACCCGGTTTTGCTGATGCCTTTGGCAGCGCTGCCTGAATTTTTGTGGCGGCTTTATGTAGCTGTTTTAAATGCCGCTTTGCTGAGTCTTACAGGCGTCACCTTGCTTAAATTTGTCACAGCCTTATTTGGTAAACGTGTAGCCTGGATGAGCTGGTTGATCTTCGCTCTGAATCCATTTGTTATTTGGGCCGCAAAAAACGCGCTTTCGGCCATTCTGCAAATGTTTATTTATCTGCTCATGGTGCAAATGAGTTGGACAATTCTTTCCCTAATAAGGACGCAACAGGGCATTTCTTCGAGTTTCGCCTGTCGATATACACTGATTCTTTTTGCGGGAATGCTGTGTCATGGGACCATGCTTCCAATCGCATTGCTGATCCTGAGTCTGTTGGCAATATGGAGTATTCATTTGAGGAACTGGAAAGATTTATTAAAGCTTTCGATGATAGTGTTCTCCTTGATCACCTTGTTGGCACCCTGGACATATAGAAATTATCTTGTTACGGGCATGTTCATCCCCGTAGCGGGTAATGCAGGTCTTGCCTACTTTGCTGGAAACGCTCACTGGGGCATCACTTCGGCGGCGGTCTCCGCCAAAGAAAGCAGACATGAAGCGGAATTGCGCCACATGAACCTCCCCACAGAAACCGCTTCCAAATTCATCCATTACTATGGATTCACAAACCCGGCTCTTGAGCATCACGCCACGCTGGAAATGAAAAACCATCTACGAAATCAAACGAGAGATTTTTGCCGTAAATTTGTTCTGAATGCTTTAGAGTATTATTTTCCGGTTGTGTATTATCTTTTCCCCCCAAAAAATGGCGGGCTTGCTTCCGAACCATTGAGAAAAAGACTTTTCGTCCACGCCGACAAAGATACACTACCTTTAAGTCTCTATAATTTTGTATTGGTGAGTTTATCGGTGTCCGGTTTAATCACACTTTGGAAACGGCAGCAACGTGTAGTTATGCTTGTTCTTTTAGGATCATGGAGTGCTTATGCTTTGTCATATTTTCCTTTTTTAACCTTTGTGGGACATGCTCTTTATAACTTTGGGACCATTCCAATTATGGCCATTCTCTCGACCATCCCACTGTGTCCGAAAATTATCAATACAGAGGCAAAACCAACGTGATCTCGCTTCCAAATTGCTGGGTTTGTAATGGCACCGAATGGAAGGTGTTTAAAGAGTCCACATTGAACGGAAATATTTCCCCGGAAGATTTTCGAATCACCGACTCGCATTATGGCCACACCGCCCGTATTGATGAATGCACTGCCTGTGGATTCAAGCAATGCACGGACCTCTCTACAGTTCTCAATTTTTACGAAAACCTCGAAGATCCCGAATACAACAAAGGACGGGAACAACGGGGGCTGCAATCACGAAAAATCCTTGAAAGCCTTGTCCGGTACAAAACCTCAGGACAGTTGCTGGATATTGGTGCTGCGTCAGGCATTCTCATCGAACAAGCGGAAAAACTCGGGTTCCATTGTATTGGCATAGAACCCTCACGGTCCCTCGCCCAAGCCGCCATTGCAAATGGGTTTAATGTTCGTTTGGGCACGTTTCCCCACGAAAGTGTTAGAGGTCCGTTTGATATCATTACTCTCGTTGATGTTCTGGAGCATGTGCCACACCCCGGCGAGCTTCTTAAAAATATTGCAAATCATTTATCTCCCACAGGCTTCGGCGTCCTGACGACTCCAAACGTCGAATCATGGATGGCCCGTTTTTTGAAATCGAAATGGTGGCATTTTCGGGTTGCTCACATTGGTTATTTTAGTCCTGCAACCTTAACAAGATTGATGGAATCTGCTGATTTGGAGATTATTGAAACCTCAAGCCCCCCCTGGTATTTCACCATGGAGTATGCAGCAGAACGAGCTCAGAAATATTTCCCTTCAGTTTTTCATTTTAAGTTACCTCATTTTTTGAGAGAAAGAACGATTCGAGTGAATTTTTTTGATTCCATGCAGGTTATTTTTCGGCGCAAAAGCTCATGATTGATGAAGAGCAATCAACTGTGCACAAAACAGAAGAGACACTGGTAGCTAATTCCAGACCCAAGCTCTTTGATTACATTGCAATTGCTCGACCAGACCATTGGACGAAAAACTTGTTCATTCTGCCCGGAGTTTTCCTCGCGATGCTGGTCAGCAAAACATCCTGGCAAAAGGTTTTATTCCCATTATTAATCGGGATGAGCGCCACCTGCCTCGCAGCCTCAGCAAATTACACTATCAATGAATGGCTTGATCGTCACTTTGACCGTTTTCATCCAAAAAAGCGGACTCGTCCCTCTGTCAGTGGAAGAGTGAAGGCATTCGGGATCTATCTGCAATACATTCTATTGATAGCTTCCTCACTCTTACTTGCTGCATTTCTTAACTGGCCTTTCTTTTTCGCAACTCTCTTTCTTCTGGTCATGGGGGTGATTTACAATGTTCAGCCTTTCAGATCCAAGGATCGCGTTTATTTGGATGTCATCTCTGAATCCATCAACAATCCCATTCGCCTTTGCATGGGTTGGTTTGTGGTGATTTCCACCTTGATGCCACCATCAAGTCTGATTTTGGCTTACTGGTTGGGGGGTGCTTTCCTGATGGCTGTTAAAAGGTACGCAGAATTTCGCACCATCGGCAGCAGGGAAATTGCCGGCCTCTATCGCCAGTCTTTCAAAACTTATTCCGAAGAAAGCCTTCTTTGTTCATCAGTGTTTTACGCTATGGGCTCCACTCTTTTTCTTGGGGTTTTTCTGATTAAATATCGAATTGAATTACTCCTGAGCTTCCCGTTAATCGCAGGATTATTCACATGGTATTTGCGAATGGGCATGGACGAAGATTCACCGGCTCAACATCCTGAAAAATTGCTTTCGCAACGAGCATTCATGCTCTATGTGCTTTGTTTGACCCTGACATTTGTAGCGCTATTTGTTTTCGATATACCAATACTTCACAAGTTGCTTCGGAATACCTTCTCAGAGCTGTGATCTTCACTGCTAATTCGATTCAGGAAATTGACTGGAGACAATTTCGTGCAGTCATTTTTGATTTGGATGGTACGCTTTATGACCAGAGACAGCTTCGATACCGCATGGCTCTGGAACTCGCGTTTTACTATTTGGTTCGGCCTCATCGATTTCACGAACTCAAAGTCATTTCAGCATTCCGCCGCTTGCGTGAAAAAAATTTTGAAAAGGAAGTGCCCAACCTCCATGCTGCACAATACGAATGGGTTGCTGAGAAACTCAACCTGGAAAGTGGTTCAATTCAACAAATTGTTGATTTTTGGATATTGAAGAAGCCATTGACTCACCTGCCCTCCTGCAGACCACATGGAATCGTTGAGCTTTTCGAACGGCTTCGCCAAAAAAATATTAAGATCGGTGTTTTTTCTGATCATCCTGTAATAGAAAAACTCCAATTTCTGGGCTTGAAACCAGACATTGCAGCAAGCGCAATCGATCCTTGCATTAACAGGTTAAAGCCAGATCCAAAGGGGGTATTGTGGATCTGTGAGCAGTTCCAGGTTCCCACCGCAGAATGCCTGCATATCGGTGACCGCGAGGAAAGAGACCAGGCTTGTGCGCAACGCGCTGGCTGCGCTTCCCTCATCTTATCTGCGGAGAACGCCAAAAAACTTGGGTCGAATCAGTTTTATGCCAAAATATTTCCCTGAACTGAATTTTGTCAGGGGCGGGATCGTCTATCGACCAAAGTGTCATGTCACATCACGGTTTTAATCCTGAGCATCTCGCACTGACTCGTCGCGAATTTCTTTCCCGTTGCGGCATGGGCATGGGCGCCATTGGGTTGGGCACCCTGCTAAGCGATGTTTTTTCTCCAACTCTTCAGGCAAATTCCGGTTTCACTTCCGCTTTAGCCCCGAAGAATCCCCAATTTCCTGGAAAGGCTAAGAGAATCATTCATTTATTCATGAATGGAGGGCCGTCCCATATCGATACTTTCGATCCCAAACCAGCATTGGATAAATACGCGGGTAAACTGTTACCAATCGAGAATCTTAAAACCGAACGGAAAACAGGAACTGCCTTCCCCTCCCCTTTTAAATTTAAAAAGTATGGCCAAAGCGGAATTGAGGTCAGTGAACTCTTCCCAAATGTAGGTGAATGCGTCGATGATATTGCGGTAATTCGTTCTGCACATGCTGATGTTCCAAACCATGAGCCATCATTACTTTTGATGAATTGTGGCGAAGCTCGTTTGATCCGGCCCAGCCTTGGGTCATGGGTTACCTACGGTTTGGGGACGGAAAATCAAAATTTGCCTGGTTTCATTGCCATGTGTCCGGGTGGCTATCCGATTCAGGAATCTCAGAACTGGCAGGCTGGCTTTCTGCCGGGGGTATTTCAGGGAACCTATATTGATACCCAGCACACAAAAATCGAGAAGCTGATCGAAAATATCCAAAGCCGCTACACCTCTCTGCCTGAGCAACGTGCGCAGCTCGATCTTCTTCAAAAATTGAACCAACGTCACATGAAAGCGCGTGGCCAGGATAGCCAGCTTGAGGCACGTATTCAATCGTTTGAACTGGCTTATCGGATGCAGATGGATGCCACGGACGCTTTTGACATCAATCGTGAGCCGGAGCACATCCGAAAAATGTATGGCGAAGGAACTCAGGCAAGACAGATTTTGATCGCCCGCAGATTAATTGAACGAGGAGTTCGCTTTGTCCAGGTCTGGACTGGGGAAGGTCAACCCTGGGACAATCACGATGATATTCAGGAAAACCATGCCCGCCTTGCCAAAAATTGCGATCAGGCTATCGGAGCATTGTTGAAGGATTTGAAGCAGCGAGGATTGCTTGACGAAACTCTCGTGATCTGGGGCGGCGAATTTGGCAGGACCCCAACAGTGGAACTGCCTCAACCCGGTTCAAACGCAGGAAAAATCAACGGGAGAGACCATAATCATCATGGTTTTACTGTCTGGATGGCTGGCGGCGGAGTCAAAGGTGGATATGTGCATGGAGCCACTGATGAATTTGGTTTTCAGGCTGTGGACAAAAAAATGCATATCCATGACCTTCATGCAACGATCCTCCACCTGCTCGGTTTTGATCACGAAAAATTTACATTCCGCCACGCCGGGCGTGATTTCCGCCTCACCGATGTCCATGGCAACGTCGTCAAAGAACTAATCGCCTGAGTTTGATTTAAGCGTGGAATTTACGGTATTCCGCACGATTCTCCCGACTGTAAGCAACTTCATCTGATTCTTCGGCTACCGGGTTTCGGAAATCAATCCCGGCAAACTTCATATACCGATCAAAAATATCGATATTTTGAATAAATCCGCGGAAATCCTCCGCTCCCGGACCGACCGCAACCAGTGGCACATAATCACCGGTATGCGCATTCCCTGTCCAACCAATGCCTGTAAAATTTGCAACAAATTGGCCAAGATGACATTCGGGTGAATTCATCAGATCATACAATGCTGCCTGCTCTCCCTCGAAGTAGCGCATTAATTGCCCCACCTTTACCCAGGGCACCTTGGTTCCGAACGCATCCGAAAGGATTCGACGTATTTCGGTGGAGTTCCCTGTTTTCACGCCCTCAATCTCTTCAAAGACCGCAGAGAACGAGCGGCGGACTTTTTTCAGGTTCGCCAATAAGGCATTGCTTTTACCGTAAATTTCGCCGCTTCCATTCAGCGCTGGATTTCCATTGCCATGATCCGTGGTGATGACGATCAAAGTTTCAGGATGCTTTTTTTGAAAATCCAAACAAACATCAATTGCTTCATCAAAGGCGATCTGGTCACGAAAAGCTGAAGCAGCATCGCAAGTGTGCGCCGCATGGTCCACCCGGCCTCCTTCAACCTGGAGAATAAAACGATCCGCTTGCATTAATTTGTCCAACGCGCGACGGGTCATTTGAGCCAGAGTGGGAATTTTCCTGGTCAGGTCGTCGCTTGCGATCTGGTCGATTGTATAAGGCAAATGGCTTTTACTGAAGATCCCTAACCACGATTTCGTATTGTCCGCATTCTTGAGGTCATCCGCGTTCTGGCAAATGACATAATCGTTATTCTGATATTCTTTAAGAAGATCTTTTTTGTCGCCCCGTTCTGTTGCCGTAAAAAATTTCGAGCCTCCGCCCAACAGGACCTCCACTTTTTGGGAGAGGTATTGCAAAGCAATCTGTTCTGCTGCGTCTCGCTTCAACCCTTTTGCCACAAAACCTGCGGGTGTCGCGTGAGTAATCTCGGTTGTGGTGACGAGCCCTCTTTTCCACCCGGCTTCCTTCAGGATTTCGTAAAGTGGCTTTAAAGAACGACCGTCAGGGAGGATGTTGACTCCACCATTCACGATTCTTGAACCACTGCCCCAGCTTGAGGAAGCTGCGGAAGAGTCTGTGACATATGAATTTAATGAACGCATGTTCATTGTGCTGGAAACCACGTTTGGCTGGTTCAGCAAATTGATCCAGGTGAGTGGGCGCTTGCGAAGCAGATGGGATAGTTCATTGCTGCAACTCAAAGTTCCGGAACTCATTCCGTCAGAGACAAGATGGATAATGTGCCGGGGTTTTGCTCCGGGGTTCGCGCTTTCGCGGGCGAGGCTAATGGAGGGAGAAACCAACCCCCCGCCAGCAATCAGTCCGGCGGCGGTGAAAAAAGAACGTCGAGTGAGAGCCATTAATTAATTATGCCCTTGCGCTTGAATAAGCCAAGCAATTCAGGAGTTAAGCTGTCTGAATCACTCTGTTCTCAAGTTTTCCGAGATCATCTGCTTCCAGCATTGTCACGTCACCAGTTTTCAAGACAAAGCAACTGCCCTCTCTGGATTTCGCCGCAATACCGATAACATCACCCGGTTCCAGGGTCATCGTTTCGACAAGCCGCGCGAGAATCCCAAAAACTCCGCTGATCGGACTCAGAACGATTTCATCACCATTGATAAGGAACCTTGCCTGAATCTTTTCAATTTCCGCTAAACCCTCTGTGACATGGACACAGGGGCCAAGAGGGCAGAAGGTATCAAAATTTCCGGAAAGCAAATCCAAAGTTCCATTTGCTACAGAAATGTCTTTCAGCAGGGTATATCCAAAAATACCCTGGGAAATATCTTCAATCTTACCTCGAGGTATTAATTTTCCGATGACAACCGCAACCACTGGCTGACAGCTCAACTGGCTCACATGAGCGGGTTGCAGTATCGGCTCATTTGGCCCAAGCAAGCATGAAGGAAATTTGGAAAAAAAAGCTTCGGGTGAGTTTTTGTTTTCCGAAAAACGAGCACAAATGATTTTTCCCGATTTTAGGATGGGAGCACACAACTTCACGTCATCGAATCCGAAAATAATCTGCTCTCCGACAGGCAATGCTGGGCGTCTCTTCATAAAAGAGACGACTTCCTCGGCTGCCTTTGATCCAGTCTCCCCCATTCGAATGAAAGCAAGCATGTCATTAGGCAATGACACAGGTGCATTTTCAGTTACACCCCGGACCGATCTCATTACGGCATAAGCTAATGGCAGATGCACAATGCTGCTGCGCACACCGATTCCCAGATGTTTTCGTTCCGCATGATAAAAGGTGTAAAGCTTCATGAATATGCTCCCCTGTGGCTGATTATTTTCTGAACCGGTTGAGCCGCTGCTGACCAATGAGCGGTTCCGTTCTTTTCGTTCAAAAGCCTTGAATCAGAGGAGCGTTTGGCATAGCATTTTTTCTCTGCCCTTGCAATTGATTCTCCTCAGAATTCAGTTGAGTTCCCCACCTTCTACCATGCACCCTGTGGCGTGAAGCAAGGCTTGGATTATTGGGCCCCTCGGCTTTGGCCGCCCTTCCTAATTATAGGAAGCGCAATTCTGCTGATTTTTTATTTTCAATCTGCTGCCGACCTGCCACAGCAGGGAAGGAATATCAGGACAATGATCACAATCCTCATTGGCATTGTGTTACTGCTTTGTTGGCTGCTCTTCTCCAAGGTCTTGGAAAAATTCCGATTTGTTTTGGTGTTCGGTTTTTTAGGACTGCTGGTTTTAAGCGGCGGATTATTCAAAATCACGGGTTTTTCGGGCGATCTCGTTCCTATAGTAGAGTATCGATGGAAGCAGAAGGCTGCGCGTACTGCCAGCACCTCTGGTGTCCCATACACAAATTCCCTCACCCATACTCCATTTCCGCAATTCGGAGGTCCGTCTCGTAATGGGACCGTAAACTCCCCCTCCATTTCAACCAACTGGAGCGTCGCGCCACCCAAGCTCTTGTGGCGCATCCCAATGGGGGAAGCATGGAGTGGGTTTGCTGTGGTTGAAGGGCTTGCAATTACTCAGGAACAACAGGAGCAGCAGGAGTGGGTGTCTGCCTACAAGCTTGAAACCGGAGAACTGGTCTGGAAACACATGGATGATGCTCGCTATTTCACTCCTTTGGGCGGGGTGGGACCCCGCGCAACCCCGACAATCTCAAGCAACCGTGTCTATGCTTTTGGTGCTACTGGCATATTGAATTGCCTCGATTTAATGAGCGGTCGCCTCTTGTGGTCGACAAATCTCAGTGGGGGTTCAGTTCCCGAATGGGGTTTTAGCGGTTCGCCCTTGCTTCATGAGAACCGGGTCATTGTGGCAGCTGGTGGTGCGGGTCGTAACCTCGTCGCGCTTGATGCATTGAGAGGCTCATCCATCTGGGCAGCTGGAAACGATCAGGTCGGTTACAGTTCACCGGTTTTATTCAACCTGTCGGGTCAACCTCAATTGGTGCTGTTCAACTGGAATGGAGTTGATGCTTTCCACCCTCAAAACGGTACTGCCCTGTGGCATCATCCCTGGCCGGCTACTCATCCCCATGTTGCCGTGCCAGTTCAGGTTTCAACAAATGAGCTTCTGGTTTCCAGCGGTTATGGCTATGGCTCGGAACGCCTCCGCGTCACACGCAGAGAAGATCAATTTCAGGTTGAACAGATCTGGAAATTGAATTCTCTTAAATCGAAATTTGCAATGATTCTTCAGCATGAGAATCACATCTACGGCTTGGATGATGGCATTTTTGTCTGCATCGATCCCGTAACAGGCGAGCGCAAATGGAAGGATGGTCGCTATGGTCATGGGCAAATGCTGCTGGTCGGCAACTTGATTCTGCTTTCCTCGGAAAAAGGAGAATTGGTATTGATCGAGCCTGATCCATCGGAATTACGGGAAATTGTAAAGCTGCCAGTCTTTAATGATAAAACCTGGAATCCTCCCGCCCTGGCTTATCCCTATCTCATTATGCGCAATCACAAGGAAGCAGTCTGCTTTCTGCTCCCCTCTTCCACTCCTCCATCGGTTGCATTTGTAAATTAAGTTCACTTCATGTTCGAGTTAATCAAGAAAGACACCTCCTGCAGAGCTCGTCTGGGCAGGGTCACCACTTCCCACGGAATCATCGACACGCCGGTTTTTATGCCTGTGGGTACCCAAGCCAGTGTAAAGGCCCTTGATCCACGTGAACTTCTCGAAATGGGCACTCAGATTATTCTCGGCAATACCTACCATTTAAGCATTCGCCCCGGCATGGAAATCATGCAAAAAGCGGGAGGCCTCCATCAGTTTATGAATTGGCAAAAGCCGATTCTGACTGACAGTGGTGGATTTCAGGTTTTCAGCCTGGCCAAAATTCGAAAGGTTAAAGAGCATGGCGTCGAATTCCGCTCTCATCTTGACGGTTCTCTTTTGTTCCTCGGACCAAAAGAATCAATGGAAATCCAGAGAACCCTGGGTTCCGACATCGCCATGGTCTTCGACGAGTGCCCTCCGCATGATTGTTCCGCTCAGGAAGCTCGGACAGCTGTCAACCGCACCATTCGATGGGCCGCTGAATGTCTCGAACAGCCGCGAGCCGCAGGACAGCAATACTTCGGGATTGTTCAAGGGGGCAGCAATCCGCAGCTTCGTGAATTTTGTGCGCGGGAGTTGGTCGCCATGAATTTTGATGGCTATGCCATCGGCGGCGTCAGTGTCGGAGAACCGGAACCGGAAATGATGAAGGCTGTTGAATTTACTGAGCCTTTCCTGCCCGAAACCAAGGCTCGCTATGCCATGGGCCTTGGCACTCCAGCGCAAATGGTTGAATTGGTCGCGCGGGGAGTGGATATGTTCGATTGCGTCTTGCCAACTCGCGTCGCCCGCAATGGCACCGCATTTACCTACAAGGGCAGCGTGAGCGTTAAGGCAGGCTTTAATAAAGCCGATTTCCGTCCAATCGAGGAAGGCTGCTCATGTTACGCATGCCAGAATTTTTCACGCGCTTATCTGCGGCACCTTCTCAACGTGGACGAAATCCTTGGCCTGCGCATGGTCAGCGTTCATAATAGTCACATGTACTTGCGTGTCATGGCGGACATGCGAAAACATCTTGCCGAAGGAACGTTCGCGGAATATCGGAAGCAATTTGCAGCCACTTACGTTCCAACGGAAAAGGTATTGGCTGCGCGAAAGGCAGCCGCTTAACCCTTCAATGTTGACCAATCAAGGTTGTAGTGATTTGGCTGCGCGCCGTCGTGCCTGTTTTAATGTTCCGTTTGGAGCACTTTCAATTTGATCACTGCCTGCTCTCGAAAAATGAATCTCATTCAAAATTGAAATGAGCGGCTGATTAGACGATTGAATCGCTTTGCCAAGCAGTTCGGCAAACTGCTCCATCCAGTTGCTGATCGTGGATGCCTTGAATAAATCAGTGTTATACTCCCAAAAGATTCGAATTTGTTCCCCTTCATCAATGACAAACAGACTGATCTCGAATTGCGCTGCCGGGGTTAAAATTTTCAAGGGCTCGATCAAGAGCTCTCCCGCCCGTAATTTTGGCATTGGATCCCAAAATGAAAACCATGCCTGGAACAAGGGTGTTCTGCTTCGGTCCCACTGTGGAAGCACTTCCCTGATTACCTCCTCAAACGGGGCTTCCTGATGTGCATAAGCCCCCATCAGAGCCTGATGTGCTCGATTAACCACATCATTGAACGTTTTCACCTGGTTGAAATTGCAGCGCAATCCAACGGTGTTCACAAAAAATCCTATCAGGCTCTCAATATCTGTCTCAGTGCGGCCTGCCAGGGCGCTCCCTACAACGATATCCTGCTGACCGGACAACTTCCGAAGCAGCAGTTGATACACTCCTAACAGTGTCATGAACAAGGTATTTCCCTGTCCGGAGGAAAAGTCCTTCAGTTGCTTTGTGAGTTCCCGCGTTAGAAGCTGCATCTGGGTATTACCTGAAAACGTAGGTGCATCTGGACGTGGTAAATCCAATGGGAGATCCAATCTTCCACTGACTCCATCCAGTTCCCTTTCCCAATGCTCCAGATGAGAGGAGATCATCGCAGGTGTCAGCCTCTGTTTTTGCCAGGAGGCATAATCGCCATACTGGATCCTGAGTTGCGGAAGATCAGGCACTTCCTGCATTACCGCAGCTTGATAGAACTCTGAAAACTCCCGATAAAAAATCCCCAGGGACCAGCCGTCGGTGACGATCTGATGCATTGTGATAAAGAGGATGTGATCTTTTTCTGAAAAACGGATCAAGGCGCCACGGATTAATGGTCCTCGCGCCAGATCAAACGGACGGAAACTTTCATTCGATGTCAGTTCGAGCGCTGCTGCCTCCCGGTCCGAATCTGATAACCTTGAAAGATCATGATAATTCAGGGAAATTGGCATTGCAGGTCTGACTTGTTGCATGACCATTCCCTCCCTCGCCTGAAAGACAGTCCTCAACATCTCATGACGATCGACAATGCTATTGATGGCCCGATCCACAGCTTCCCTTTTTATTGCTCCCTTCAATCGAATTGGGGTCGCGACATGATAAGCCGCAGAACCGGGGTTCATCTGCTCCAACAACCACAATCGTCGTTGTCCATCCGTCAGCGGGAGAGGTCCGTTACGAATAACAATAGGAATCCTGCTCGCCTGACTTTCTGATGAGCTTGAAGCAATGATTTTAGCCAAACCTTCAATTGAACCATCCTTTTCAAACAAGGCCCCCAGCTCCAATCGTACATTAAAGGCATCGCGAACACGGGAAACGATCTGGGTCGCCAGCAGTGAATTTCCTCCCAACACAAAAAAATTGTCCTGCGTCCCAATTTCTTTCGTTCGTAATACTTCCTGCCAGATCTGCATTAGCTTGCTTTCAATCTCATTCGAAACTTCGCCTCGCGGGGCTGTGCTTGCCTGCTTCAATGCTTCGATCAAGTCTGAATAGTCGCCTGCCTCAAACCCTTTCTTCATTTGACCACGCTGGATTTTACCGCTTGTCGTTTTGGGAAAATTCTTCTTTTCCAGTGGAATGACAAACGCCGGGTTGATTCCAAGGCTGGCTCCGACCCTCCGTTTGATTTCGTTGATCAAGGTAATCACCTTTTCGTTGATTGCCGCTCCTTCTCGAACTGTCGATTTGGGAACAAAGAAAATGGCCAACCCCTCACTCCCGGAAGCTGCATCTGAGACGGCACAGGAACCCACAAATGTTGGTTCCACCCCTTCCATCCCATTCACCACATCTTCAATTTCATAGCAGTAAAAATTTGCTCCACGAACAATGATCATCTCCTTCTCACGACCAGTCAGGGTCAGTCTTCCATTCAGGATAAAACCAAGATCTCCTGAATTAAACCACCCATCGCCGACAAAAGCCTCCTGGTTTGCCGCATCATTGTACAAATATCCGGGCGTGACTACATTGCCCCGGATCTGAAAACGTCCAACGACCCCCTCTGGAACAACTTCATTATTTGAATCCGTGATACGAATTTCTACCCCAGGCACCGGAGGACCCAGGTCAATGAATGTCACCGTCCCATCTTCCGAAGCACCGGGCTTGAGCAAACCAGTCAAGGAGCTTTTGAGAAAACGATGAAACCCTGTCCGGGTGTTGAATTGATTCTGATACGTCATGCAGGTGCAAACTTCTGCCATCCCAAATGCTGGTTGCATCACTTGCTGCCGCACCCCAAAAGGTTCTGTTGCCGCCAAAAAATCGGAAACCACCTGCAAGGTCACCTGCTCCCCCGCGTTCATCATGTATTTCAACGATGACAAATTCCACTTTTTGCCTGGCTCGGCTTTCAAGCGATCAGTAACCAGTTTAAATCCGAAGTTGGGAGACCAGGTGTGCGTGACACGAAATTGCTCAATCAGGTCGAGCCATCGCAGCGGCTCATTCAAAACGAATTCTGTTTTCGCATGCACCTGGCTGCATCCCAGATAAACATCCTTCAAGTGGGAGGTCAGAATAGGCACCACATGGTCAACCGGAAGCCAGTTCAGGGTGATATCATCTGCTGTATAGCTGTTAAATTGTTGCGCTCCATGAATATGGTTGATGATCCCGTGATGCGTTTCCTGGATGCACTTTGGCGTTCCAGTAGAACCTGAAGTCAGTTGAAAAAACACCAGATCTGAAGGATGGCTGGAGTAAATATCCTCCGCCGGTATTCCGCCTTCAAGTACTTCAATCGGAATGACGCTTAACTCCTCAGCGGGAAGAAAATCTTTAATTCCCTCGATCTGGGCCACAAGAGACTCGCTGGATATCACGAGCGGTTTTTTGAGCAGCTTCCATGTATTGAATAACTTATTCACTACGCCATTTGCCTCTTTGTAGGAAGGAGCTACCGCGACCGTCACTGGTGTGATGCCACCCAGCACACATGCCCAGAAGGTGGTGAAATGTTTCCGAAGATTATCAATTTGCAGGATCACGCGATCACGCGGCTTTAATCCTTGGTTCCTCAAGCCTTGCAATATCTGCTTTGCCTCTTTCAATAACTTCGCGTAAGACTGAAATTCTGACTCACCTTGAGCATTCAGGTAGGTAACTCCACGATGACTGCAGCTCGCGGTTCGCAGGAGTGCTTCAGTTAAAGTAATTGGCGCTGCACTCGGAATTCGCAACGGCCCGCCAGAGCTGTAAGCAGGAAGCCTTCCAGACCATTCTTCAGCTGAAAATCGGTTGCTAAGTCTCATGTTTAGAGAACGTAAAGGCACATTAGACATATCACACGGTATGGTTTTAGTTCTGCCAATGCGGCAGTCACATTTCTACTGTGCGATCTTACGAATCCCACCTTTGCGAAAACAATCAGGAGCACCCCGGTTACAGACTGGTAACTCCCCTTAACCTTCGCTCCAGTGACATTGGAGGCAAAATCCTACCATGGCCCTGATGTGAAAATTTGTGCCCCCTCGCAACACTGATTGCCACACAGGAGGCAGAAATCTGCGCCTGAAAAAACCAATACATGTCAACTGTATCCAATTTCAGGGGACCTGCGCTCGCGCAAGGCGAAATCAAAAACGATCTCGTTTTTCCATTGTCTTTAGGCCAGCAACGATTCTGGTTTCTTAACGAACTTTATCCCGGAACTCCCGCCTACAATGTTCCCATGTCCTTTGAACTGTTCGGGCCTGTGCTACCTCAAGTCCTCTCCGCCGCGATCAATGCGCTGATTTCAAGGCATGAGGCACTACGCACCCGACTGGACCTGGTTAACGGACTTCCCTCGCAAATCGTGACAGAACAACTTTGCATTGAAACCCCTTTTCATGATCTCTCTTTTCTACCCGCTGATCATAAACAATCTGAAATCCTGAAATGGCGTTCCCTTGAAGCAGGCACCCCGTTCAACTTAAATCAAGGACCACTGATTCGGACACGGCTCCTGCAGGTCGCCAGAGAAAAGTTCCTCCTTCTGGTCACTCTGCACCACGCCGTTTGCGATGGTTGGTCTGCGGGAATTATTTCTACCGATCTTGCGGAGCTTTACCGTTCTATCCGCTTGTCACAGGCAAGCTCGCTTTCTGAGTTGCCTATCCAGTATGGAGATTTCTCAGTTTGGCAGCAGGAGACGTCCACTGAAAATTATCTAAAGCAGCTGACTTTCTATTGGCGCTCGCAATTGGCTGGAAACGATGAACCGCTTGAATTTCCCTCTGATAATCCACGCGGCCGCAGGCAGACATTTAATGGGGCACTGGTGCGGCACCCATTGCCTCTCGAATTAAGCACAGCAGTTCATGCCTTTTGCAAGGCTCACAATGTCACCACTTACATGGTTGGGCTTGCCGCTTTTTACGTTCTTCTTCTTCGCTGCACGGGCAAAGAGCAAATTTCAGTCGGCTGCCCGGTCGCCAATCGGAGCCGAAGTGAAACAGAAAAATTGATCGGTCTTTTTGCCAACACGTTGGTAATTCGCACCGACCTTACCAATAACCCAACTTTTAGTGAGCTTCTGCTCAGGGTCCGCGAAACCACGCTCGCCGCCTATGCACATCAGGAAATGCCTTTCGAGAAGCTGGTTGAAATCTTGAATCCTCAGCGGGAAATGACTCATAACCCGTTGTTCCAGGTAATGTTCGCAACTTATGACGCGCCTGATACCCGGATTCAAGCCGCTGACATTGAAATAAAGACCGGCGAAGTTCATCTCACAGCATCCAAGTTTGACCTGACTCTGTTTCTGATCTCCTCAGGCAATTCACTGGAGGCACGGCTTGAGTACAATACCGACCTCTACCACTCGGAAACCGCCCAACGGTTGCTGGGTCATTTTGAAACCCTCCTGCGCCATGCAATAGCTTCTCCGGGAACAAAAATTTCGCTGCTGCCCCTCCTCACTCAAGCGGAGCAGCGCCAATTGCTGGAATGGAATAACACAGCCAAGCCATTTGACACCTCCGCAACACTTCATCGCCTGATTGAAGAACGCATTTCTCAATCTCCTGCCGGGATTGCTTTCACCTTTGGAGAGCATCAGCTCACTTGTTTGCAGGTAAACCTCCGAAGCAACAAGCTGGCGCGTTGGCTGCGTGAGCAGGGCGTTGGTCCAAATACCCTCGTCGGTGTTGTAATGGAACGTTCCCTTGAAATGTGCATCTCCCTGCTTGCGATCCTTAAGGCGGGCGGGGCTTATGTTCCAATTGATCCCACCTACCCTGCTGATCGCGTGGCTTACATGTTGGAAGATTCTGCTGTTGGGGTGCTTCTCACCCAGGAACATCTTCTGAAACGGTTGCCCACAACTACCGCACGAATACTCCCGCTCGATAGCAGTTGGAGCATGCTTGAAGCTTACAGCGGCCAGAATCTTTCTCCCTGCAATACTCCTGATGACCTGGCTTACATGATTTACACAAGCGGTTCCACTGGGCGCCCCAAAGGCGCCTTGAATACACATGCGGGCATCTGTAACCGATTGATTTGGATGCAGGATCAATATCGCCTCACATCCCAGGATAAAATCCTCCAAAAAACTCCCTTTGGCTTTGACGTTTCAGTATGGGAGTTTTTCTGGCCGCTCCTGGCAGGTTGCGAACTGGTTATTGCCAAACCGGAAGGCCACAAGGACCCCCAATATCTGGCCCAGCTGATTCAGCAGCATCAAATCACCACAATCCATTTTGTCCCCTCTATGCTTGGCATGTTCATGGAGGAACCGCTCGCGCCTGTTTGCAGGAGTTTGAAACGGGTGATTTGTAGCGGAGAGGCGTTGTCTCTCGAACTGCAGAAGCGTTTTTTTGAGCTCTTCAATTGTGAACTGCACAATCTTTACGGTCCCACGGAAGCGGCTGTGGATGTCAGCCATTGGCGATGCTCACCGAATGCGACAGCCACCTGCGTTCCTATTGGAAAACCGATCTCAAATATCCAATTGCATATTCTCGATTCAAACCTGCAATTGCTGCCCATCAACATTCCTGGAGAACTTCACATCGGGGGCGTGGGAGTTGGAAAAGGCTATCATCGCAAACCGGAACTAACCGCTGAAAAATTTATTCCAAATCCATTCGGCCCCGGAACTCTCTATAAAACCGGCGATCTGGCCAAATACTTGCACGATGGTTCCATTCAATATTTGGGCAGGCTTGACCATCAGGTGAAAATTCGCGGTCTTCGCATCGAACTGGAGGAAATCAGTCGTGTGCTCGAGCAGCATAATTCGGTTCGCGAAGCAGTCGTCACTACGGACAACACGCTGCAGAACCCATTAATCGCCTACTGTGTCCCCGCAAGGAAGGAACTTGATATTCCGCAGATCAAGGCATTTCTCCAGACACATCTGCCTGATTATATGATCCCTAATATTTTTGTTCCCCTGGAGCGAATGCCCTTGGGACCAAATGGCAAAGTGGATCGTAAAGCCTTGCCTCGGGCAAATCAGCTCCCCTCCACTTTCACCAAAGACCGGGTCGCTCCTCGAAATGAGATTGAGGAACGCTTGCTTGCAATCTGGCGCGAAGTTCTCAAGACAGAGTCCCTGGGCGTTGAGGACGATTTCTTTGAAGTAGGCGGACACTCCTTGCTGGCAACCCAGATTGTCACACGTATTCGCAAACAATTTAAATGTCAGCTTCCGCTCTCCGACTTTTTCGAGCGTCCAACTGTGGCGGGTCTTGCTCGTGAACTCGCCCGCCCTGCGAGGGAGACTGAGCCTGCCACATCCTTCATTCCAAGAAGGCGAACCAGCTCTTTGGACATTACCACTTTGAACGAATCGGAAATTGAAGAATTGCTGAAAAAAGAGCTCTCCAAATAATTGTATGTGCGGTCGTCTTTTTGTTGGTTTTCTCCTCCTATTTGCAGTCCAGCTGATTGCCCAGGTCCCCTCCCGCGTGGAAAATACTTCCTTGAAAATGCCTGCTTCCCCAGGCATTCCTCAGTATCGCACCGCGGATCGATTTCCGGGGCTTCGCTTCAACAAGCCCGTGGCTCTTGTGACAGCGCCTGGCCAGCCAAACAGCCTTTACATCGTCGAACGCAGCGGACGCATCCTTGTGATTCCCGATGTCGGCAATCCCCAGCCCACCCTCTTTCTCGATATTCAATCCAGAGTGTTCTCCGACTTTCAATTTGGTTATGCTGAAGGATTGGCAAGTGTGGCTTTCCACCCGAATTACCAGCAGAACGGGCTGTTCTACGTCGTTTACACAACCCGTCTTGAAACTTCCCAGGGAAGCGGAAATCACAATCGCCTCTCGCGATTCAGCCGCGTGGCAGGTCAAGCTTTCCAGGCTGATCCAAATTCCGAGTCGCCGATGATCACTCAAAAAGATGAAGGCGACGGGCACAATTTTAATGATCTCTTCTTTGGTAACGATGGCTTCTTATACGTTGCGGCAGGTGATGAAGGGGATGGAGGTACCGGCGACGATTATCAGAACAGTCAAAGAATCGATAAGGATTTTTTTTCAGCCATTCTCAGGATTGATGTGGATGAGTTGCCCACGAGCCTTGCCCCAAGGCCCCATCCTGCAATTCACGGAGGCTACCGAATTCCGTCTGATAATCCCTTCGTCGGGAAGACTGATTTCAATGGCCTGCCCATTGATCCTTCCAAACTTCGAGCTGAATTTTG
>JANRLX010000069.1:0-28627 GCA_033762115.1 Verrucomicrobiota bacterium | reverse complement strand
ACCTTGATGATGGCTTCGGCGTCGCTGTGTTGCTGAACCCCATTGATGGCGGAGTCCCTGTCCCTGAAGTGCAACATTGGGCCCTGTTCCTCGGCGCCGGTCTGTTCGGCCTGGAATTGTTCCGCCGCAAACAGGCCTTATCGCGCGCACAAAATCCCGCGTAATCCCGGTTCGTCTCACGGACGGCTTTAACTTACTCCAGCTTGTAACGTCGAACCGCCGGTTCCACTTCCCGGGACCACCCATAGATTCCACCGGCGAGGAATTTCACATGGGTAAACCCATGCCCCTGGAAATAAGCCGCCGCATCCAACGCCTTTTTCCCAAGATGATCACAAAAAACAATCATCTCCTCCCGCGGCCATCTTGAAAGAATCTCCTGCATCAACTCCTGCGTGAAATGAACTGCCCCCTCAATTCGCGCCACATCCCATTCCTCCCGCGTCCGGATATCCACAATTTTAAGCGCCGGGTTCCCTGCCCGTAAATCGCGTAACTGGGCGGGAGTCAGCTGCATTTGCAAATCCGCTTCATGCCCCTGCCGGATCGTCCGGATCACCGCCTCCAGGTCGAGCTTGTTATTCCTGTCGCACACCTGCTGCAATGTTTCCGTCGGTTGAAAACCGCAGCTGCTGCACCCGCCAATATGGTAATTGCGGAACAGCGCCCGTTGAGCGCCGGGAAATTCCTCCAGCACCTGCGTCATGGATGAAGCGCCAGTAATCATCATTCCAGTCTCTGGCTGCCACGATCAAATTGCAAGGCGGCTTGCTCAAGCCCCCGTGCGCTCCGTGCCGCTGCGCCAAGCCACGGAATGAAAACCAGTTTCCGGCCAAACCGCTTCTTCAGATACTCAATATTGCTTTCGCTGGAATGGTCCGCTCGCTTCCCTTCCATCAGCAGCACCCGGTCAGCGGTTACCCCGCTCAACCGGCAGATCCCCTCCGCCATCAAAACCTGGTTCAGGACACCAAGGCGATTCATCGAAACCAGGTGCACTTCAGCTTTCATCGCCCGAATCAAATCCATGGCGTTAAAATTTTTTCCCAGCGGTGAGAGCAAACCGCCAGCCCCCTCAATAATCAATTCCTCCACCTCCCCCGCTGCCTGTACCAGATAACGAAGCACCTCACGCATCGAAATTTTTACTCCTGCCCGCTCCGCCGCAATCGCCGGGGTAAGCGGCTCATCGAAATACCAGGGATTGATTTTCTCCAGCGGCACCCTTTTCCCCTGCAACCGCTGGAGCAGCAGCGCATCCCCCCGCCCTCCGGAGGCAAACGGCTTGATCGCCCGGACATCCATTCCCGCTGCCAGTTTCCTGGCCAGCAGCAACCCGGTATAGACAGTTTTCCCTATATTCGTGTCCGTTCCTGTGACAAAAATGACTCGGCCCATGAGAACAAATTACCGGATCAGCGCCGTGCGGTCACGACCGCTGATTATCAGCTGCCCCGCCAGGGGGCTTGACGGACTTCCCAGCTTGTTTATGGAATTTATTTATCTATGAGTTCGACTGAAAAACATGTTTTTCAAGCAGAGATTCAGCAACTGCTGAATATCGTCATTCATTCACTTTATACCGACAAAGAGATTTTCGTTCGCGAACTGGTTTCGAATGCTGCAGATGCCACTGAAAAGCTGCGCTTCCTCCAGGCCTCAGGACAGGAAATTTACCAGCCGGACCTGCCGTTGAAGATTGTGGTCACCGCCAATGAAAAAGAGGGGACCATCACCATCGCTGACAGCGGCATCGGCATGACCCATGCCGAACTGGTTGAGAACCTCGGCACCATCGCCCATTCCGGTTCCAAGGCGTTCCTCAAGCAACTCGCTGAGGAGAAAAAGCCGGACATCAACCTGATCGGCCAGTTCGGGGTTGGTTTTTATTCAGCATTCATGGCGGCAAGGCGGGTGGTGGTGGAAACCCGGTCACACCAGCCTTCCGAAAAAAGCTGGCGCTGGAGTTCTGATGGGTCGGGCGGATATGAAATCGAACCGGCGGATGAACTCCCGCGCGGGACTAAAATCACGCTTCACCTGAATGAGGAAAGCCTGGATTTTGCGAAGGAGTTTCGCCTCGAGCAGATTATCAAACGTTACTCGAACTTTGTCCCTTTCCCCATTGAGCTGAACGGCAAGACGCTCAATACGATGCAGGCAATCTGGGGCCGCAATAAAAATGAGATCAAGGAGGAGGAGTACGATGAGTTTTACAAATACATCGGGCATGACCAGGAGAAGCCGTTGTACCGCCTTCATTTCAACGCGGACGCCCCCCTTTCCATCCAGTCCCTGCTTTATGTCCCCTCGAAAAATTTCGAGGCGCTCGGCATGGCCCGCTCGGAAAGCGAGGTCAACCTTTATTGCCGCAAGGTGTTGATCCAGCCACATGCCAAAAACCTGTTTCCGGAATGGCTCCGTTTCCTCAAGGGGGCGGTGGACAGCGAGGACATGCCGCTGAACATCTCGCGCGAAACGATGCAGGACAGTTCGTTGATGCAGAAGCTGAACAAGGTACTGACAAGCCGTTTCCTGAAATTCCTTGATGAGCAGGCGACCAAAGAGCCGGAAAAGTACAAAGCCTTCTACGCTGAGTACCACAAATTCATCAAGGAAGGGGTGGTCACCGATTTCACCCATCGTGAAGCGCTGGGCAAATTATTGCGGTATGAAAGCTCGACGATGAGCAAGGGAGAACGAACCTCGCTGGCCGATTATGTGAGCCGGATGCCCGAGGCGCAGAAGGAAATTTATTACCTGCTCTCCCCAAGCCGTGAATCCGCCGAAGCCAGTCCTTATTTCGAAGTGTTTTCCGCCAGGAAATTCGAAGTCCTCTTTCTCGATGACCCGTGGGACGAGTTTGTCATGGATAACCTCCGGGAATTCGAGGGCAAGCCGCTCGTTCCCGCTGAACGGGCGGACCTGAAGCTGGAGGAACAGAAGCAATCGACCCTGAGCAAGGAGGAACTGGACGGGTTGATCTCCTGGTTGAAGGAAACGTTGAAAGGAAAAGTCAATGACGTGCAAGCCTCCTCCCGCCTGGTGGACAGCCCGGCGGTGGTGGTTGAAGGAAACCAGGCGTTGACCGCAAGCATGCGCAAAATTCTCAAGGCCATGCGCAAGGATGACCCCACCCCGGAAAGTGTTCCGAACCTGGAAATCAATCCGGCGCACAAGCTGATCGTTTCCCTCGCAGGTTCGCGCCAGAGCAATCCGGCATTGGCGACGAAGGTGGCGGAACAACTGGTGGATAATGCGCGGGTGGCCGCTGGACTGGTCGAGGACCCGCGCACGATGGTCAGGCGGCTCAATGAGTTGCTGGAAAATGTCCTGACGCCGAAATAGCGGAGTGTCAGCGCCAGGGAAGAATCCAGCAGTCTGGAAGTTCCCGGGCGAAATCGACTTCCGGATTGATCAACCGTTTGCTGGGCTTTCCGTTGAGGGAGGCCCAGGCATCCACTGTCACACGCACATCATTCCATCCCCGCTCCCGGTATTCCGCGGCGAGTGATTGTGCGAAACAGCGGATCATTTCAGGGTCCTGCGCCATCATTTTCGCTTGAAGGGAAGTCAGCCGTTCCTCCGGCCGTACTTCCTTCCATTGCCCGCTGGCATCGGTGACCATGAAGGAGGCGAACCCGGCTTTTTCCGCGGCCATGACTCTCCATGAAAAATTGAATCCTCTGTAATCCCACGCCACCGGCCCTTCATAAGCGAGGTGGCGCAACGGAAAAACAATTTGGAGGAGGGCAAAAATCGCAAGGGGAAGGAGAATTGGAATCGGCAGAGGGGTTGAAGGATTGGGAACAGGATTCAATTGTGGAACAGACCGTGATTTGAAAAACCGCCGTGGCCAGGAGGGTTGAAAAAAAATCGGAGTGGCAACCATCATCAGCCAGGGAAAAAGGCCGATGGGAAAAAGCAGCGCAGTGGCGAGATGAAAAAGGAGAACAGCGACGTATGCCGCAGGGCGTGTGCGTGGCCAAAGCAGGAAAGCGGCAATGGTCAGGTCGTAAACAAAACCGGTCCAGCTTGCGGCATAGGCAACCCAAACTTCGTCCATCAACGAGCCGATGAGCGGCAGATCATCCCTGGCCGCAAGCCAGATTCGCAACGGTTGCGCTTCCAGCAACCAATCGGAATTCAGCTTGGCCAGCCCGGCAAAAAAATAAACGACGGCCAGTTGAAAACGCAAAAGGTAAACTGTCCAGACCGGGATTGGTTCACCTTTTTTTGAGGAGCGGGAGAGAGACCAGGGGCGGTCTGCAGGCAAAAAAATGAGCAGGCCGGCGAGAATTGAAACGAGATAGTAATGATTGAGGTAATTCGTTTTATCGATCAATTCGAGGTAAGTGAATCCGAAGAAAAAAATGGTTGCAGAGAGGCGAAACCGCCAGCCAAGCGCAATGCCGATGGCCGCTGCAAGGAGGAGAAAAACGTGAAAATAAATCCAGGGAGAAGGCAGCGGTTTGATCCACTCGAACCCGGTGAAAGGAAAAAACCAGGTGGGCTCAATGAAGAGATCATGGACCCACCCTTTGGCGAGGAAGCGAACGAGGGCGCAGGCCATCAATGCGCCAAAGCCGATCCGGAAAAGCGCCAGTGAGGCGGGGTCAACCGGCTTGTTGAGCTGTTGCCGGAATTTTTCAAATCGCTCAATCACCATCGACAGAGGTAAATGTCAAAGCGACGCCGAGCGCGCTGGTGAGGTCGGCCTTGAGCATGATCTCGAGTTTTTTGCATTCATCATGCGCCTTTTCGACGAGTTCCTTTTTGTTTTTGAGCGCATCGGCCAGAGGCATCTGGATGGCTTCGAGGGCGGCAATGGCAGCATCGAATTGCGCGAGAAGGGAGGTTTGGATGGGAGAGCCGACCTGCTTGAGATTGTCCTTTAATCCGAGGCGGGAGGGAGCCCCGGTAAAGTAAGCTTTGGCCCCCATGAGTGCGGCGGTGATCAGTTCGACAGAAGTGCCGCTGTTGCCCCCTTCAAAAAAATCGGGCGAGGTGAGTTTGCTTGCGCTGAACTGGATCCCCTGCCGGAGACGGATGACGGTTTGCCCTTCGACCGTGGCGGCGATGAGGTTGACAATGGCGGTGAGGCTTTCCTGCCCACCATTGACGAAGGTGGTTTTGGCTTTTTCGCTGGAAACAGCAGCGAGGAGTTCCCTGGAGTCCCGCTCGATTTCCGAGGCAACGGCGCTGACATAGGCGCGGCGGCGTGCACCCGCTTCTCCCTCGAAGGTGGAAAGCAGCGCAGCGTCATCCCTGGTGGCATGGAAGAGGAGGTATTCCAAAGCGCCCATGCTGACGGCGGTGACGCCGAGATTGGCCAAATATTCCGGGGTCAGTTCGGCGGTGTCTCGGAGGACCTTGTCGATACTGTTGCGACGGGAGGGCCAGTAATAAATCCGGTTGAGCAGGCCTGATTCGAGGGCGGGACCGAAATGAGCGACGGTGGTCAGTTTCCATTTCAGGAGGGCGGATTTCCATGCCTTCCGTGCCGCGAGGAGAGTGTCCTGGGTGGGGTTGGCCTTGAAGTTTTCGGTGGCGGATTTCAGTTCCTGCGCCTGCTTGTGGAAGTCGGCGAAGGAGGGAACCAGAACGCCACTCCAAAGATCCTCGAGCATGGCCGGTTTGGAGAACTCCCCGCCGTGGGATGTGAGGAGCAGTGAAAGGAAAAGTGTAAGGATGATTCTGCGCATAATTAAAGTGGTTTAAAGTGATCGAAGGAATTCCAGGAGCGCTTCGCGGTCGGTTTTGCTCATCTGCCGGAAGGCCTCGCGGGAGGGGGCGGCTTCGCCGCCGTGCCAAAGGATGGCTTCAGCAAGACCACGGGCGCGGCCATCGTGAAGGAAAAATTCATGGCCGTTGACGGTTTTCTGAAGGCCGATTCCCCAAAGGGGCGGGGTGCGCCATTCGCGACCGCTGGCCTGAAAAACGGGGCGATCATCAGCAAGTCCTTCGCCCATGTCATGAAGGAGCAAATCGGTGAACGGTTGAATGGCCTGTTGTGAAAGTTCAGGAAATTCCTGGAGCGTGCCGGTGACCAGTTCCGGGAGGTGGCAGGCGGTGCAACTGGCCTGCCTGAAGAGGGCTTCACCGCGCAAAATAGTGGAGCTTTTGGTCTCGCGCCGGGCGGGGACGGCAAGGGTCTGACAATAATAGATCATGTCGTTGAAAATTTTTTCGCTGACTTCGGGTACTCCGCCATCAGGAGCTGAACTGAGGATTGATTGAGCGGCGGTGTATTCACCGGTTTTAAAAAGTGGAGTGGTCAATCCCATGTCACCAAGGAAGGCAGCGGCGATTTGTTGGCGGAGGCTCGGTTGTTCGGCCTTCCAGCCAAAGCGGCCGATTGTTTTTCTGCCGGATTGGACGTCCAGAACGATGTTCAATTTTCCAGAGATTCCGTTTCCATCGCGGTCGTCCGGATCGGCCAGCTGCTGAAGGACAGATTCAGGAATCGCCTCGAGCAAACCGAGGCCAATCAACGCGGGAGCGACGCGCCCGGAGGTTTGGATGTTCGTGCTGATGGGGCCGTAATGGAGCTTTTCAAATTGATAAACAGGCTTTCGCAGGCGGTAAGGTTCACCATCTGCATAGGAGCCGTCAATTTCGTGATATTCGATCTTGAGATCGGCCTCGCCCTGGAAGCGGGGAAGAGCATGGGGCTGGATTTGCAAGCCGTAGGTGACGTCGCCTGAGGGACCGTTGTCGGGGCAATTGGTGGTGCTGATGCGAAGGAGCATTGAAACCATTGCCTCGCCTGGTTCAGGGGGACGACCGCGTCCGTCCTTGAAATGACAGGCGGAGCAGGAGCGGGCGTTGAAAAGGGGGCCGAGGCCGTCCCGCGCGACCGTGGAGGCAGGAGCTGCGACCCAGTTTTCATTGAAAAAGGAATTGCCGACGAAGAACGCAGGTTTCCGTTCTGGAGGCATGTTGCGAGCAGGGAAAGTAAAGGCGTTGCGTGAGGCATCAAAAACGGTGGTAGCGCCACCAGAGAACTCATTGCCTCGAACGTGGGGGAGAGCAAGGAGGATGAGAAGCCAGAATCGCACAGCTTATCAGAGGTTTAACTTCAGGCCGAGAGCCTCAGCGGCTTTGCTGAGGGAATCTGTTTGGGCGGTGACCGCTTTGATGGCGCGCTGCATGGCTTTGCGGCCCGGGGCATCGTCCCGCCCGAGCATGGCCTGATCGAAGGGATGTGGGATTGCCTTGACGGCTTCGATGCTGGTTTCGATCTGTTTTTCGAGCGTTTTGGCGAGCGGCTCGTTCTCGCGCAGGAGAAGATCGCGCAAGCCGGGACCTTGAATTGTGGTGCCATCGATTCGTTTGTAGCGGCCGAGGAAAAGGTTCTGGACGCCGATGAGGTCGTAGAGATGATCCTGAAGGGTGGTGTCACTGAAACAGGAATGTTCATCCTCCTGTTCCTTGGTTTCGTAGGGGACAGTCAGGCGTTCGCCGCTGATTTCCGCGCCGCTTAAGCTTCCCATGCCGCGCAGGATGACAGCGAGGGCTTCATCCGGAGGCATTTTGGACAAACGCTCGCGATAGTTGCCCGGTTTTTCGGCCCAGTCCGCTTCCACTTCGGCGAGGGTCTGAAGAAGGAGGGAGGTGGCAGCCTTCAAGTAATCACGTCGCCGTTGGACGCGCTGGTTGCCGCTGTTGAGGGCGAAGTCAGTGGCTGGACGTTTGCCGGGGCCGTGAGTATCGAAGTCCTGGCCCCAGAGCAAAAATTCAATGGCGTGAAAACCGGCGCAAATGTTTTTCTCCCCCTCCTTTTCATTCAATTCGCGGACCAGGGCGGCGGTGATTTTTGGGAATTGCGCGGGATTATTGATAATTCCGGCGTCCGGCTCTCCTTCGACATAATCGATGTAGTGCTCGTCCAAAGGCCAGGCATTGATCAGTCCTTCGACTGCTTCGATGGGGCCTTCGGTGAAGCGATAAACTTCCGTCTGGAGATAAGGAACGCGGGAAGCGGTCCAGGAGGCGCGGGCTTTCTGCAAGTTGTCTTCGGTAGGCTGGGCGAGGAAGCTTTCGATGGCGGTTTGAAGAGCGCGAGCGGAGGTGATGGAGTCCTGGTAGGCAGCGTGGGCGATGGCGGAGTAGGTTTTGACGATCTGCTGTTTTAAAGGGTCCGGGGCGGGGCCGTTGGCCTGGGTGACAGCCAGTTGGAGGACGCAGAACCATGTGATGGAGAGGAGTCTCGGCACAGGAAAGAAAGAGTGGCGCGGGGTTGTGACCGTTTTGTGACAGCAGGGTTACAAGTATGGGGCATCGGGGAAGGGGGCGGAACTAGCTTGTTCGTAACAAACCCGTCATCTTTTCGACACATGATCCGAGCAACGTGTGGCGCCTTGCCTCAGGAACGAGAAGTGAGGCGCACTAGAACTCAATAAACAGACACCCATGAAACATTTATTTCCAGGTAAACGGGAACAGTATTGGGCTGCGTTGCTCGCAGCACCGATTCTGGCCGGCGCAGCAGTAAGCGCACAGGCAGATAATAACGAAGAATGCTTTTTGACCCAGGTCAAGCCATACGCAGTGAGCTACTCAACAGATTACGTTGTGAAGCCGCTGCTGAGCGTTGGCGAACAGCTTCCCTCGACCAAGAATGCAAGCCAGGTTTATCAATTGGTGGGCATTCCAGACGGTCTCGGTGTGCACAAAGCCGGGCACAACAATGTGGCAGTGTACATGAACCATGAGTTCGGCAATACGGTTGTTTCGACACCCTATCCCGGCCTTCCATCATATCGCGGGGCATTTGTTTCCCGGCTGATGCTGAACCGTGACGGTTGCGTTCTTTCCGGCGATGTGGCTTACACCGAAGTGGTGGACCATGAAAAAGGTTTGGTGCTGCCTCCGGCCCAGGTTGGCAACACCACTCCTGGATTCGCCCGTTTTTGCTCAGGATCACTTTCCTGGAAGGAAGCTGGATTTGATCGCCCGATCTATTTCTGCGGTGAAGAGAGCGGCGGCGCAGCGACGTTTGACGGTAAAGGGGGCCTGGGGGTCTGCGTATTCGACAACCAGCTCCACACCTTGCCATGGCAGGGCCGTTTCCCGTGGGAAAACACGCTGGCCCGTCCTCATCCTGGTGAAACCACGGTGCTGATGATGATGGAAGATGGTCCGAACACTCCTGACAACCAGTTGTATATGTGGGTGGGCAAAAAGAACAAGAAGGCCAGCGACGGCCTGGGCCGAAATGGTCTGGGACGTGATGACGGCGGTGTCTGGGTGCTGATTGGGGATGACGCCAGCAAGAACAGCGAACTGACCTTCACCTCCGGCTCGATCACCGCTCATTGGGTGAAACTGGAAGGGGTTGAAGCAATGACCGACGCACAGCTGGAAGTTGCCTCTGATGCGGTGGGAGCATTTGGCTTCATCCGGACTGAAGATGGGGCGTTCGACAAGAAAGACCCGAACATCTACTACTTTGTCACAACCGGTGGCGGCACAGGAAACAGCCTTGGCCGTCTTTACAAGCTGGAATTGAACAAGAAGGATGTGACCGGTCCATGCAAATTGACCCTGATTTACAATGCTGACGAAGTGATCGCCGCTGGTGGTGACATCGCAATCAGCCCTGACAACGTGGAAACGATCCCTGGCGCAGTGCTGATCTGTGAAGATGGAACAGCCCAGAGCCGCGCGGTGATGTCTGCCAAAGGGCGCGATGGACAGATCTGGAGCTTCGATATCAAGAATAATTACGAAGCGACCCCGATTGTGGAATTGAATCCTCCCGGCACTGTTCGCCCTGTGAGCGGAAATCCTCCTGTTTTGGGCAATCCTCCCGCGATCACCGCTGGGGTGTGGGAAACAAGCGGTATCGTCTCGACTGAAGGCCTGCTCGGCAACGGCACCCTGCTCTTCGACGTGCAGGCGCACCTACCTTCACTGGCCCCTGGAACAGGGACTGTGGAAGATGGCCAATTGTTGCTGTTGATCCCTACTCGTGGCAAGGATCGCGGTGACGACCGTGACTAATTCTTAAGAAGAATCGAACAAGAGGGCGGGACTTCGGTCCCGCCCTCTTTCTTTTTGGGTGAGGCAGCATTTTTGTAAACCTTTGACAGTCAATTATTTATAAGAAAAAAAACGATTCATCCGCCTGGAGTGGCAGACATTAGATAAAAAATTTTGTCCAATTTTTTGGGGAATACGGAAGTATTGGTAGAATCCCTTTTGATGTCACCTGATTCGTTTGGCCGATTTGAGGAGCGAAACGTTTCGCAACAGCAATTTCTATCGCTGTTTTTGCGGAGCGAACGGGAAATCTTTCGTTATGTGGCAGCGTTGGTGCCGAATGTGACGGATGCGGAGGATATTGTTCAGCAGACGGCAATCGCGCTTTGGGAAAAGTTTGATGCCTACGACCCGGCGCAGCCGTTCACGCCGTGGGCGTGCCGGTTCGCATTGAATAAGGCGCGGCAATGGATTGAACGGCGGCAGCGGTGGCAAGCGTTGCTGGCGGGAGGGCTGGCGGAGGAACTGGCGCAGCGGCGTGAAGAACTGCGGCCTGAGATGGAGGTTCGGTTGAAGCATCTGGAAGGGTGCATCGGAAAATTGCCGGAAGGGCAGCGTTCAATCGTTGAAGCGTATTATTATCAGCGGGCGGGGATTGAAAAAATCGCGGAGAGCTCGGGGCGGACGGTGGAGGCAACTTACAAGGCGTTGCAACGGGTGAGGAACTCGCTTCTGATCTGCATGGAAAGCGCGGGGAAAGGAGCGGGATGAAGATCGTTTTTCCCTCGGGTGAATTCGATGAGGCAGTGGGGGCAGTTTGTCATGGCCTGGCTTCAGAGGAGCAGGTCAGGGGGCTGAATGAGCTTTTGCGGAGGGATGCCGGGGCGCGGGATGAATATATTTTGCGGCTGGAAGTTCATGCCCGGCTGGCGTCCGACCCGGACCTGTTTGCCAGGCCGGAGGGTGATGCCTCCATTTTCAGCGGAGCGGGCGGCATTCTGCCTTTGGAGAATTTTTTAGAGAAGCGAAAGCGAAGCGCAGGAAAGATTGGGGTGATTGCGCTGGCTGCCTGTGTGGCTTTGCTTGCGGTGGGGGTCTGGGGGGTGCGGCAATGGCGCACCGGCGAAAAAGAGGCGACAAGCAAGGCGGTGGCGATGTTGAGCCGGACGGTGGATGCGCGATGGAACCGTGGGAATGAGATTCCCCGGTTGAACGCGCCATTGGACCCGGGCCGACTGCGGCTTGAGGGGGGATTGGCGCAAGTGACTTTTTACAGCGGGGCGCGAATTGTGATGGAGGGACCGGCGGAACTGGAGCTGATTTCGCCGAATGAACTGTTTTGCGGGCGGGGCCGAATCCTGGTGGAAGTTCCGGCGCAGGCAGGGGGATTTCGAATTAAAACGGCGGAGGTGAGCGTGAAGGACCCGGGGAGATCGATTGGCCTGGATGTAAAGGAGCGGGGAATTGATCTGTATGCCTTTGCGGGAAGTGTGAAGTTAAAGGCGGGGAGAAATGGCGGGGAGGAGGTTTTGCCGGAAGGGGCGGCAGTACGGATTGAGAGTGACCGGGGAGTGGTTTCGCTGGAGGCGGGCCAAACAATTTTTGCTTCGTTGTTGAATTTCCAGGTGAGGTCAGAGGCGGCGGAGACGCGGCGTTTTGATCAATGGCGGAAGGCGTGCAAACGAATGGAAAAGGATGAATCGCTGCTCCTGCATTTTGATTTTGAAAATGTGGCTCCTTCAGGATGGGAGGTCCCCAGCACGGGAGACCGGCGGGGCGGGACGACGGACGCAACGCTGGTGGGTTGCCAGTGGACGGAAGGAAGATGGCCGGAGAAGCGGGCGCTGGAGTTTCAAAGCGTCAATGACCGGATGCGCCTGAACGTTCCTGGATTGTTTCGCTCATTGACTTTTTCGGCATGGGTTTCAGTGAAGGGACTGGACCGGAAGATCAATTCCCTTTTCATGAGCGATGGATTTGAGCCGCAAACGGTTCACTGGCTGATCCGCCGGGATGGGGTGCTGGGATTGACGGTGATTGGAGCGGATCCCCGGGAGCATCAGATTGTGGCCAGCCCACCAGTGGTCACGCTGGAAAAATTCGGGATGTGGCTGCACCTGGCTGTCGTGCTGGACGGGGAATCAGAACGTGTGATCCATTACCTCAATGGAGTTCCGGTGAGTGAAAAAGCGCTGAAGATCACTCCACCGTTTCGTATTGGCAGCGCTGAACTGGGCAACTGGAATGCCAAGGGATTCCCGGAGGATGATCCATTCATGATTCGAAATTTCAGCGGGGCAGTGGATGAGTTCTGCCTGTTCAGCCGGGCGCTTGCCAAGGAGGAAATCCGTGCGCTGCATGCACAGGGGAAACCACAGGGAGACACTGTGGCGGGGCCCTGAAAAGATTTAAACCAACAACATCATTCAGAAGGAAAACCATGAAAGGGAAACGATCGATCTTGATTATCGCATTGCTGCTGACGGGCGGCCTGTGCATGGGCCAGGAAAAAGCGGCACCGGCTGATGACTGGAAGCCGGCAACATCCAACCAGCCGGGGAAGGAGTATCCGAAGGTGAATTCGGAAGGGCGGGTGAAATTGCGGATTGTGGCGCCCGAGGCCAAAAGCGTGGGATGCACGTTCAGGGAGAGCAGCGAGTTTACGAAGGGGGATGATGGGGCGTGGTACGGCCATACGAGGCCGCTGGATGAAGGGTTTCATTATTACGCAATCAAAATTGATGGAGCAGAGGTGCCGGATCCGAACAGCATGATGTACTTTGGGTCGATGCGCTGGGGAAGCGCGGTGGAAATTCCGGCCAAGGACCAGGATTTTTATGCGTTGAAGAACGTGCCGCATGGGCAATTGCGGGAGATTTATTTTCATTCGAAGAGCACGGACTCGGTGCGGCGTGCATTTGTCTATACACCTCCCGGGTATGACCAGAATCCGGACCAGCGTTACCCGGTGTTATATCTCCAGCATGGATGGGGTGAGAACGAATATGGATGGGGTGTGCAGGGGCGGGCAGCGTGGATCATGGACAACCTGATCGCGGAAAAGAAATGCAGACCGTTCATCATTGTCATGACTTACGGGATGACGAATGACACGCGGCCGGGTGGAATCAGGGATTTCGACATCAAGCCGTTTGAAACGGTGCTGGTTGAGGAGTTGATTCCGTACACGGAGGCAAATTTCCGCACGCTCGCAGACCAGCCAAATCGCGCGATGGCGGGACTCTCGATGGGTGGCATGGAAACGAAAATGATCACCCTGAAAAACCTGGATAAATTTTCGCATATTGGGCTGTTCAGCGGGGGATCGATCTCAATGGAAGATGTGGAAAAGACGCCTGGGTTCAAGGAAAAGGTCAAACTGGTTTTCGTCAGTTATGGGAGCCGGGAACTTGGGGGGGACCGTCCGAACCGTGGGGGTGATCCGAAGGCAAATACGGAAGCTTTGAAAGCAGCGGGGATCAACAGCCATTTCTATGTTTCGCCGAACACGGCGCATGAATGGCAGAGCTGGCGGCGCAGCCTGCGTGAAATCGCCCCGTTACTGTTCAAAAATTGAAACCTTGCTGAACTCTTTTCCCTCTTAACCAACACTTACAGATATGAAAACTCGATTGATCATGGCGTTCGCGGCAATTCAGTTGTGCGCCTTTGGGGCCGACATCACCGGAACGTGGAAAGCCGAATTTGACACGCAGATTGGGGTCCAGAAATACACTTACACCTTCAAAAAGGAGGGAAGCAACCTCGATGGGAAGGCGAATTCGGAAATTGCCGGTGAAAAGAAGGAATCGAAACTGAAGGAGATCAAGGTCGAGGGGGACAATGTTTCGTTCGTTGAACTTTTAAATTTCCAGGGGAATGACCTGGAGATTCGTTACAAGGGATCGGTCTCGGGCCAGGAGATGAAATTGAGCCGCCAGGTGGGAGAATTTGCCTCGGAGCAGCTGGTGGCCAAGAAGGAGGGGGGGAGCGTGGACTTGAACGGCCAATGGCAGGCGGAGTTCGACACACGGATGGGGTTGCAGAAGTATCGTTTTGATTTCCAGGTGAAGGATGGGAAAGTCACAGTGAAGGGAAGCGCAGAGGCGGGGGAGCAGAAACGGGAGATCGAATTCAAGGATGCGAAGCTGGCAGGTGACACGGTGACATTCGTGGAGATGCGGCAGATCCAGGACCGGGAGATCGCAATCGAGTACACTGGGAAGTTAAGCGAGAAGGGAATCGCGTTTACACGAAGGGTCGGGGAGTTCGGGAGCCAGGAAGCTGTAGCGACACGGGTGGCGAATGCGCAGCCGGGTGAACGGCCGCAGGCGGCCCGACGTGGATTTGGCGGACCCATTGAATTAACAGCTGATGACAAAGCCGCTTTTCCAAATCCGCCGGAGAATTACGACAAGGCGCGTGAAGGGATCGAGCATGGCAAGGTGGAGATGGTTGAGTATGATTCCAAATCGGTGGGGAACAAACGGAAGGCGCTGATTTATACGCCTCCGGGTTATTCGGCTGACAGGAAATATCCGGTGCTTTACCTGCTGCATGGGATTGGCGGAGATGAAAATGAATGGCGTCGCGGGGGGCAGCCAGAGGTCATCCTGGACAACCTGATTGCGGAGAAGAAAGCGGTGTCGATGATTATTGTGATGCCGAACGGACGGGCGCAAAAGGATGATCGTCCCGGCACGAACGCGATGTCAACCGCGCCTGCGTTTGGGATTTTTGACAAGGACCTGCTGGGGAGCCTGATCCCATTCGTGGAATCGAAATATTCGGTGGAGAAAAGCCGTGAGAACCGGGCATTGGCGGGGCTTTCGATGGGTGGGGGTCAATCGTTGAATTTCGGCCTGGGGAACCTCGACATGTTTGCATGGGTGGGAGGGTTTTCATCCGCACCTAACACAAAACCAGCGGCGGAGCTGGTGCCGGACCCGGAGAAGGCAAAGAAGGAGTTGAAGCTGCTCTGGCTTTCGTGCGGGAACAAGGATGGGCTGATCCGAATCAGCCAGGGGGTGCATGCGTATTTGAAGGAGAAGGATGTGCCGCATATCTGGCATGTGGATGAACATGCGCACGATTTTCAGCATTGGAAAAAGGCGCTCTATCATTTTGCGCAATTAATCTTTAAATCACCAACGAAGTAATTTTGTTACCCTCACAAGTCCACGCCTGATCCAAATGAATAAATTAAAACAGATTTCCCTAGTCCTGACGGGAGCATTTCTTGCACTGAACAGTTTTGCCGCTGCGGTGGAACGACCGCTACACATTCTTTACCTGGGGCCGGTGGATGCTGGCAGCGGGCGGGGCGGGTTCGGTGGTTCGCGGACGAACTATGTTTATCTGCCGGGACAGACTTTGGCACCTGAAGCGATCTACTTTGATCATCTGACCAGTGCAAGCAATCTGACCGATGTTTATCTGAAGCATTTCGATGCGGTGGTGCAGGTGATGCCGGAAGCGGAACTTGGCGGGGAGCAGAAGAAGATGCTTGACGGCTTCAAGAGCGGTGGGAAAGCGGTGCTCAAGTATAATGACCGTCCGGCAGATGCAGATTTACGCGGGGCGGTGCTTGGGAGTGTGAGCAGGGATGCCAGGGCAGGTTGGGAAGCTTTTGTGGCATCCCGCGCGCCGTTGAAACGGCAGGCTGGCGAGGTGCCGAATTATGAGCGGCGTCCGGAGCCGGTGCAGTATCAGCTTCCGCTTCATCCTGAAGAGAGTGTGAAATATACGCAGGTACCAGCTGATTTCGAGTTGCAGCTTTTTGCATCGGAGCCGGACGTAGTGAAGCCGGTCTATATGGCCTGGGATGAACGGGGACGAGCGTGGGTGGTTGAGGGACGTGATTATCCTCATGGGTTGACGGAGGAAGGGGTGCCGGGGAAAGCGGATATAAAAATTTGCGAGGATACCAATGGGGATGGGAAAGCGGACAAGTTCACGATTTTTGCGGATCAACTGAATCTCGCCACCGCGCTGGTGTTTGTGAACGGTGGCATCATCGTGTCGGAAGCGCGGCATATGCTTTTCCTGAAGGACACGAACGGGGATGACAAGGCGGATGTGCGGCAAGCGTTGTTGCCTGGCTGGGGAGTGGGCGATTCGCACGCGATGCAGAGCAGCCTGGCGCGCGGTTTCGACAACTGGCTTTACGGTGCGGTGGGTTACTCGAATTTTCGCGGGACTGTCGGAGGGAAGGAGCTTCAATTCGGGCAGGGAATTTTCCGATTCAAGGCGGATGGATCGGCGTTGCAATTTCTGCATCAGTTCAACAACAACACCTGGGGTTTTGGCCTGAATGAGCATGGCGATGTTTTTGGTTCAACGGCGAATGGCAACCCGTCATTTTACGGTTATCTGCCTGCATATATCCTGAATCCAACGCAGCCGGGAATGGGTGGGGGCAGGCGTGGAGGCAATGGGTTTCGTCCCGGCTTTCGGCTTGGCCAGGATAATAATAATCCGGAGAGTGGGAATGTGGCGAATGTTCGGCGTTTGCCCTCGGCCAAATCACTCGCGCCGGGGCTGCGGATGCACCCGAACACGCCGAATGTGCGGATGGTGGATAATTTCGGGGGATACACGGCCGCGGCAGGGCATGGATTCATGATCAGCGACGCATTGCCTGCGCGGTTGCAGGGAAAAGCTCTGGTGACCGAGCCCACCGCGAAACTGATCGGGATCATGGACATTCAGCGGGATGGGGCTGGTTACAAGGTGAATGATGGGTTGAACCTGCTGGCGAGCACGGATGAATGGATGTCCCCGATTTTTGCTGAAGTGGGTCCGGACGGGGCGGTGTGGGTGATCGATTTTTACAGTTTTATCATCCAGCACAATCCGACGCCGAGCATTCAATCGGCAGGGATTCAAGCGACGACAGGCCGGGGCGGCGCCTACAAGACCGAGAATGACCTGCGTGACGAAACGCATGGGCGCATCTACCGGGTGGTATGGAAGGATGCTCCAAAGAATTCGATCAAGAGCCTGGCGAAAGAGAACAGAAGCGAGGTGGTTGCGGCGCTCGACAGCGGGAACCAGTTCTGGAGCCTGACGGCGCAACGGCTGATTGTGGACAATGGGATGAAGGAGGCAATTCCCGCGCTGAAGAAGCGGGTGACTTCCGGAGCGGGAGGCAAAGGGGCCATTCATGCGCTCTGGTCGCTGGAAGGAATCGGCGCGCTGGACCGGGAGACGCATCAGAAAGCGTTGCTCGACAAAGATGGGGCGGTGCGGCGCAATGCGATTCGCGCCCTCCCGGCGAACGAAGCCGGACGGCAGCTTTTTTTCAGCAGCGCTGTGATCCAGGATCCTGACCTGATCACGCGGCAGACGGCGTTTGTGAAACTGGCGGAATTTCCAACGATCCCGGAAATCCAGACGGTTGTGGCACAACTTCCACGGGTGAGCGTGAATTCGGATGACCCGTTCCTGAACGACACGCTGACTTTGCTGGGACGGATTCATAAGGTTGCCGCGGTCGGTGAAAACGAGGTCAAGGTCAGCGCGGGGGACCCGAAGCGTGGAGAGGATTTGTTTCACAACAGCCCGGTGGCGGCGTGCGCGTCCTGCCACATGGTGAACGGCAAGGGGGGCGATGTTGGACCGATTTTGGATGGGATCGCGGTCCGCAGCGACCATGCCTATATCCTGGAAAGCCTCATGGAACCGAACGCGAAACTCGCGAAAGGTTATGAAAGCCAGGAAATCTCCCCAATGCCGCCGCTTGGGGTTTTGCTGAAGGAGCAGGAGCTGGCGGACATTCTCGCCTACCTGGGAACATTGAAAACACCACCGAAGGATGGAGTGACCGTCCCCGTGAAACGAGCAAACGAATACGAATAAACATGCAAAAACTATTTTCAATTGGATTGATTGCGTTGTCATGCCTGTCGAGCTTGCGGGCGAGCGAGGCTGAGGGTTTGACGCTTGATTCTGAGGGATACATTCGCCATTGGGTGATGCTTGCCCCGATCATGCTCAGTGAAGGGGAAAGCGGCGGGGACGCAATCTTCAAGGAGCAGGTGCGAGGCGAAGGGACGCTTCGACCAAAAGCGGGTGACAAGGTGACGATCGGGACGAAGGAATTGACGTGGCAGAACATCACAGCCGCGACGAATTATTTTGATTTCAACGCCGCCCTGAAGAGCGTGAATGACCGCGCAGCCGGATACATGGTCACCTACATCGAGAGTGAAAAAGAGAAAAGTAATGTGATCGTGGCGGTCGCGAGCAACGATGAGGGACGCATCTACTTCAATGGGGTGGATATTTATGTGTTCAATGAACCGCGCACGCTGATGCTGGACGGTGACAAGGGGAAAATCACACTGAAGAAGGGTTTGAACGTGATTGTCTTCAAGGTGATCAATGAACAGAACGCCTGGCAGGGGGCGATGCGGCTGCTGGACAAGAGTGGCGCCCCGTTGAAGGACGTCAGAATCAAATTGGCACCGTAACGCGAGGCGAGAGACGCCGTCATATTGGATATGTTTAAAATAAACCGTCAAATGGCGGCCGGCCTTTTTGGGGCTGCGCTGCTTGTCACCACCGTTCGAAGCGCAGAGGCACCGGTCACGCTGAAGGAGGTGTTCAAGGAGCGTTTCCTGGTTGGCACAGCAGTGAATCGCAGCATGGTGATGGAAGGGACGCCATTCCGGCGAAGCCTGGAGCAAAATGCGAAGGATATTGCGCTGCTGAAGGAGCAGTTCAACCAGATCACGGCAGAGAATGACATGAAGTGGGCATTGATCCACCCGCGCGAAGGGAACGATGGTTACGATTTTGTCCCGGCGGATGCGTTCGTGAATTTCGGCCTGAGCAATCAGATGTATGTGGCGGGGCACACGCTTGTGTGGCACAGCCAGACGCCGAACTGGGTTTTTGCGGGGACAAATCCGCCTCCGGCGAACGTTTCGGCGAGCACAAATGCGCCGGGGACGAACCAGTTCGGGCGAGGTCGATACAATGGCCCACGCGCTTCACGGGAGGAGTTGCTTGAACGGATGCGGACGCATATCCACACGGTGGTGGGGCGTTACAAGGGGAAGGTCAAGGCATGGGACGTGGTGAATGAAGCGATTGCGGATGGTCCCGCGACGAATGTGCTGAGAAATTCGCTCTGGCTGGAAATCATCGGACCGGACTATATCGCCAAGGCTTTTCAATACGCGCATGAGGCTGATCCGAATGCGATCCTGCGGTACAATGATTATGGGTTGGAGAACCCGATCAAGCGGAAGAAACTCCTGACGGTGATCAAGTCGTTGCAGGAAGAAAAAATTCCGGTGCATGTGATCGGTTCGCAGGCGCATGTGAATGTTTCGACGACTTTTGAAATCATGGATCAAACGCTGACTGAAATCGCCTCGCTCGGCCTGCCGATCCATATCACGGAACTGGATGTCAACAGCGCGGCGGAGGGGCAACGACGGACTGATGCGGATATCGCGGCGAACGCCTCGGCGACACAGGGCGGGCTGGTGAGCGATGCGGAAAAAAAGCTGGCCGATGCGTATGCAGGAATTTTCAGGGCTTTTGTGAAACACCGCGACTCGGTGAAGATGGTCACCTTTTGGGGTGTGAATGACGCGGTTTCCTGGCGGAGACAGGGCCAGCCTCTCCTCTTTGACGGCGACAATCAGCCGAAGCCAGCTTTCCATGCGGTGATCGCGGAGGCAAAGAGCGGGTCGATTGCAAAGTGAGCAGAAGAGGCCATCAAATGAGAGTGATGTTACTGTCGCTGGCGACGCTCCTTTCGATCGTGATCAAAACCTCGGCTGGTCCGGATCCGAATTTCCAGATTTATCTCTGCCTGGGGCAATCGAACATGGAGAGCGGAGGGGAGATGAATGATGCTGACCGGACTGTGGATGAACGGTTCCGGGTGATGGCGGATTTTGATGCCGCGGACCGGGGCTGGGAGAAGGGGAAATGGTATCATGCCATCCCGCCGCTGGCCGCGAAAGGGAGGGGCATTTGCCTGGTTGATTATTTTGGAAGGACGCTGGTGGCCGGTTTGCCAAAGGAGGTTCGAGTGGGTGTGATCAAGGTTTCCGTGCCCGGCTGCAAGATCGAATTGTTCGAGAAAGAGACGTTCCAGAGTTACATCGAGAATGAGCGGGAGTGGATGAAAAATATCGTCAAGAGCTATGACGGAAACCCGTATCAGTATTTGGTGGAGATGGCCAGGGCGGCGCAAAAAGAGGGTGTGATCAAGGGAATCCTGTTGCACCAGGGAGAATCAAACCCGGGGGACAGGGAATGGCCGAAGAAGGTGAAGGGAGTTTATGACAACCTGATAAAAGACCTGAACCTGAACCCGAAGGAAGTGCCGTTGCTCGCTGGCGAGCTGGTGCATGCGGACCAGGAAGGGCGTTGCGCGGGATTCAACGAGATCATCGCGGAATTGCCGAAGACCCTTCCCAATTCCCATGTGGTTTCCTCGGGAGGGTGCAGGAGCAATGATCGTTTGCATTTCACCGCGGAGGGTTCGAGGGAATTTGGAAAGCGGTATGGTGAAAAAATGCTATCGCTGCTCCGACAGGAGAGAGCCGCAGGCAAATAGGGAATGGCTGAACAAAAGCTAACGCTGCGGGAAAAGTTCGGCTACGGGCTGGGGGACATGGCCAGCAACATCGTGTACCAGGCGGTCATCAATGTCCTGATGTATTTCTATACTGATGTGTATGGAATTGAAGCGGCGGCTGCGGGAACGTTGATGGTTGCGGTTCGGTTTTTCGATGCGATCACCGATCCGATCATGGGCGGGATCGCCGACCGGACCCGGACGAGGTGGGGCCGCTACCGTCCCTGGATGCTCTGGTTTGCGATTCCGTATGGGATGCTGGCATTGGCGGCATTCATCACCCCGAATGTTTCGCCCGGAGCAAAGCTGGTTTATGCCTATATTTCCTACGCGCTGCTGATGACCGCCTATACTGCGGTGAACATCCCCTACTCTGCCCTGGCGGGAGTGATGACATCGGACAAGGATGAACGTTCCGGACTGCAATCGTGGCGATTTGGCATGGCGATGGTGGGCGGGTTTCTTGTGACCGTCTCGATCTGGCCGCTTTCACGATTGCTGGGAGGGGGCGGGAAACCGGAACAATTGCAACTGGGTTTTCCGTTTGCTGTCAGCATCCTCGCGATTGTGGGGGTGGTCGCGCTCTTCGGCTGTTTTGCCTGGACGAAGGAACGCTCTTACCCGGACGAGGAGGGGAATGCAGGGAAAGCGAGCGTGCTTGAGGATTTGAGCGCGATGTTCCGCAACAGTCAGTGGCTGATCGTGACGCTGGCGATGTTTATTATTCAGATCCGGGGCGGTTTGCAGGGGAACGTGAAGCCGTACTTCATCAAGTATTACATCAATCACGATTTGACGGGGATTTTTTCGATCACGGAGAATTTCATGGCCCTTTACATGGGGTTGACGATGCTGGCGGGTGTGGTGGGAGTGTTCGTAGCCAACCGGCTGTTCCTGAAGTTGCAGTGGTGCAAGGTCACGGTGATGAAAACCGCGTTGGTCGGTTCGCTCATTCCCAATTCGCTGCTGTTGTTCGTGCCGCGGGAATGGTGGGAAGCCTCGCTGGTGCTGATCATGCTCGCGAATTTTTTTCACATGATGTTTCTCCCGTTGCTGTTCGCAGCAATCCCGGACACGGTCGATTTTGGGCTGAAAACGATTGGCCGTGGGGCGATGGCGATGTTTTTTGCGGGACAGTTGTTCGCATTAAAAATGGGAATCTCAGTTGGCGGCGGATCAGGAGGCTGGATTCTCGGTGTTTTCGGGTATCAAGCGAACGTCGAGCAAACGGAACGGTCGCTTTTCGGGATCAAGCTTGCATTCGCCGGTGCTCCGCTGGTGGCGGCGGTCCTTGTGGTCATCCTGCTGCATTTTTACAAACTTAAAAAGGGCTGGGAAAAGAAGGAGGCGATTGTGGGCCGCGAGGCGGTCGCAGTTGGGAATTCATGAGCATCAAAAATCCCATTCTCCCCGGGTTTAATCCGGATCCATCGATTCTGCGGGTAGGGGATGATTACTACATTGCGACTTCAACGTTCGAATGGTTCCCGGGAGTGCAGATTCATCATTCGCGGGACCTGGTCCACTGGCGATTACTGACGAGGCCATTGAATCGGGCCAGCCAGCTGAATATGCTGGGGGACCCTGATTCCTGCGGTGTTTGGGCCCCGTGCCTTTCGCATTCGGACGGGTTGTTCTGGCTGATTTACACGGATGTGAAACGGTTCGGCCGGACGACGGTGAGCGGGGCCGGGGGGGCGTCGATGCGCGACTTCCATAACTATCTGGTCACGAGTCCTGTGATTGATGGGGAATGGTCCGATCCAACCTACCTTAACAGCAGCGGGTTTGATCCCTCGCTTTTTCATGATGACGATGGGCGCAAGTATCTCGTCAACATGCTTTGGGACCACCGGGCGGGGAAGAACCGATTTGCCGGGATCGTTTTGCAGGAGTATTCGGTCAGCCAGAAAAAGCTGATCGGCGAACGAAAGGTAATTTTTCATGGGACGGTGCTTGGTTTCACGGAGGCACCGCATCTTTACAAACGGAACGGCTGGTATTACCTGCTCACGGCGGAGGGGGGCACGAGCTGGGGACATGCCGTGACGATGGCGCGTTCACGAAAAATAGACGGTCCCTACGAATTGCATCCAGACAAGTATATCCTCAGCGCGCGGCATCGGCCCGACGCTGAATTGCAACGGGCGGGACATGCAGACCTTGTGGAAACGCAGAAAGGGGAGACGTACATCGCTTATCTCTGCGGCAGGCCATTGCGCAACCGGGGCCGCTGCACGCTTGGACGAGAGACGGCGATCCAGAAGATGATCTGGAACGATGATGGCTGGTTGCGCACGATGGATGGCCAGGGGGCACCCACGGTTAAATCACCCTCACCGGGTTTGAGTGCGCATGTTTTTCCGCCTGCGGTACAGCGGGAACATTTCTATTCACCCAAGCTGCCGATTGATTTTCAGTGGTTGCGCACGCCCTGGCCGGAGGAAATTTTCAGCGTGACGGCGCGGCCCGGATTTCTCCGCCTGTTCGGAAGGGAGAGCCTGGGCTCGCCATTCCGGCAGTCACTCGTCGCCCGCCGTCAGCAGGCGCATTGTGTCAGCGCCGCGACGATCATGGAGTTCGAGCCGGAGCATTTCCAGCAAATGGCAGGGCTTGTGTGCTATTACAACAGTTCAAAATTTCATTACCTTTATATTTCCCATGACGAGGGGACCGGGAAACATTTGCGGGTGATGTCGTGCATTCCGGATTCCCTGCAGGCTGATGCGTTTACAACACCTATCACGATTCCCAGCGGCAAGCCGGTGCATCTGCGTGTTGAAATCGATTACGAACGGCTTCACTTTGCCTATCGAATTGAAGGGGAAGGTGAATGGCGCTGGCTCCCGGAACAGTTCGACGCCAGCATTCTCTCTGACGAAGCGGCGGCGCCGGGAACGGCAAATTTCACCGGGAATTTCATCGGGATGGCCTGCCAGGACATGTCCGGCAGCGGGCGCACGGCGGATTTCGATTTCTTCGATTACGTGGAGAGAAGTTATCGAGTGGATCCGTTTGCCTTTTCGCCACCTTGAAACAGATTTTGCCAGCACTGATCTCGCATTGAGTTTTATGGGAACTGATATTGATCAGCGGACCACGCGCAGGTGAGTATCTGGCGGCGGGTGAGCTCCGCTTCGTGCCGGTTGTGATTTCTTCCAAAGGAGCGGATTAAGCTCCGCGCACAGCAGCCTCAATGGTGGCGACATCGATCTTCTGCATATTCAACATTGCTTCAAAGGCGCGTTTGGCGACATTACCGCCCCTGGCCATTGATTCGATCAAAATGCGCGGTGTGATCTGCCATGAGAGACCCCATTTATCCTTGCACCAGCCGCAAGCGCTCTCCTGGCCGCCATTACTCACGATTGCATTCCAATAGCGATCCGTTTCCTCCTGGTCATTGGTGGTAATCTGAAACGAGAACGCCTCACTATGCTTGAAGATGTCACCGCCGTTGAGACCAACACAGGGGATGCCACAGATGGTGAACTCGACCAGGAGGATGTCGCCTGCCTTTCCACCGGGAAAGTCGGACGGGGCACGATGTACCGCGCCTACCTTGCTGTCAGGAAAGGTCCGGGCGTAAAAGTGTGCGGCTTCTTCCGCATCATGGTTGTACCAAAGGCAGATCGTATTTTTGTTCATCGCTGTTTATTGATGTTTTTATATGGAAATTGAGCGGTCTTATGCTATGTGGGGAGGAATCTTTTCTCAACCATTCTGAAATGGTAGCATCGTTCAGTGAACTGGCTGCACTGGTCTCTTCTTTCTGCATTTTTTGCCGCCTTGACTGCGGTTTTGTCAAAGATCGGCGTTGAGGGCGTCAACTCGAATCTCGCGACAGCCGCGAGAACATTTTTTGTTTTTCTCTTTGCCGCGGTGATTGCTTCAATGACATCGACGCCGAGCGCCCTTTTGCAGTTCTCAAAAAGGACTTGGATCATTCTGATCGCGTCTGCGCTTGCCACTGCTCTCTCGTGGATTTGCTATTTTCGAGCCCTGCAACTCGGTGAAGTTTCTCGTGTGTCCCCCGTGGACAAGCTAAGCGTGGTTTTTGCCATGCTCCTTGCGGCCTGGGTATTACGGGAACAGTTGACATTGCAGCATTTCCTCGGAGGCATTTTCATTGTGATTGGTGCAATGATGCTAGCCTGGAAATCGATTTAATCGAAACGTTCCTGCCGCTTGTCATCTCACGCGGAATGATTATGCTGGAGAGGTTCTGTCCGACCCCATAGCTCAAATGGATAGAGCTCGAGTTTCCTAAACTTGAGATCCAGGTTCAATTCCTGGTGGGGTCACCAGCTTTTATTACCTTCCCGTGAAGAATGAGCTTTTAAGTGCTGAATTAACCGGTGTCGGGCAGATTGGCATCACCGTTCATGATTTGGAGAAGGGGAAGGCATTTTACCGCGATATTCTGGGGCTGAAGCATTTGTTCGACGCTCCTCCAGGCATGTCATTCTTTGCATGCGGAGGTGTGCGGCTCATGTTGAGCCAACTTCAAGGGGACAAGGCGGAACGGTTTACGGCAGCGATTTATTTCAGTGTTGCTGATATTCACGCCACCCGGGATCAGCTGGCGAAACGAGGTTTGAAATTTGAAGCAGAGCCGCGATTAGTTGCAAAAATGCCCGCTCATGAACTCTGGATGGCATTCTTTAGAGACCCAGGCAATAACCTGTTGGCATTGATGTGCGAAAAAGAGGCATAAAGATTTTGTATCCAGGCTCAATGGCACGATGGATCATCCATTGTGGTCTGCTGTTGTTCACTGTCGGTGTCGTTTCGGTGGGGCGAACAGGCGCAGCGGAAGTTCCCGAAATCCAAACTGGCAGGGATTCCGGGTCGATTACCTTTTCGAAGGAAATCGCGCCGATTATCTGGAAGAATTGTTCGCCATGCCATCGTCCGGGCCAGGCTGGGCCGTTCAATCTTTTGACCTTTGATGATGTCAAAAGACGTGCGCGGCAGGTTGCCGAGGTGACGCAGCAACGGCTTATGCCGCCATGGATGCCTGATCCGGCGGTCGTCCGTTTCAAGGATGAGCGGTTGTTATCGGATGGTGAGATTTCGGCAATTCAAAGGTGGGTCAAAAACGGAGCACCTGAGGGGAATCCCGCCGATCTGCCGCCCCCACCCTCCTGGCCGGAAGGATGGTTCCTGGGAGAACCGAATCTGGTGGTGTCTTTGGCGGAGCCGTACGTGTTGAAAGCCGACGGCAAGGATATTTACCGGAATTTCGTCCTGCCGATTCCGCTGGAGAGGAAGAGATATGTCCGGGGAATCGAGTTTCGTCCGGGGAATTCCCGGGTTGTGCATCACGCTTTTCTTTACCTGGATGAAACGTCGCAATCGCGTCGTCTTCTGACGAAGCAGTCGATTGCGGAATCAAATATGGAACTGGCCCCGAGCGCGAAAATGCCGGAAGGGCAGTTTGTCACCTTTCAACCGGGGAAGCTTCCATCGTTCAGCCCGCCGGGACTTTCATGGGCACTGAACAAAGGGACCGACCTGGTCATCCAGGCGCATCTGAACCCTTCCGGCAAGGAGGAACTGGTCCAGCCTTCGGTGGGTTTATATTTCACTGACGAGCCTCCGACGAACACACCCGTGAAATGTTTTTTGACGTCCCTGATTATTGATATTCCGGCAGGGGAGTCCAACCATGTGGTTACGGAGTCCTTTGTCCTGCCTGTGGATGCGAGCGTTCTCGGGATTCTCCCGCATGCTCATTATCTTGGACGTGAAATTCGCAGTGAAGCGATTTTGCCGGATGGGAAAGCGATTCCGCTGCTGCTGATTCGTGATTGGAACATCAAATGGCAGGGAGAGTATCGCTACCAGGAACCGATTAAATTGCCGAAAGGAAGCACCTTAAGAATGCGGTTTGTTTATGATAACTCAACGAACCGGATTCAAAATCCGCATCGTCCACCCCGGCGGGTGACCTACGGCCCGCAGACGACTGATGAAATGGCACAGCTGACTTTTCAATTGCTGGTGGATAGCGCCGCTGATCGCCGCCTCTTGGCCCAGGCCTCCGGCCTAAAGATGCAGGAGAAACTTTGGGAATGGTCCGATCACGACCTGCGCAAAGACCCTAATCTTCCCCGGGCCAACCTGACGCGCGCGCAACTCCTCCAGGGGAATGGCAAAGCGCGTGAAGCGGCTCCATTTTTCCGAAAAGCCATCGAGGGGCAACCGAATTATCCAGAGGCGCATTTCGGCCTGGGCTCAGTCCTGCTGGTTCAGCAGGATTGGAAAGGAGCGGAAGAATCACTGCTGAGGGCTGTGCAGCAGGACCCTGAAGACCACCGGATACACAGCAGCCTGGCGGTGGCGCAGGTCAATCTCGGGAAAATACTGGAAGCAGTGAACCATCTTGAAACTGCTCTCCGGCTGAATCCAGACGACCCCACATCGCAACGTCTCCTTCAGCAAATCCATGACGCGCTGGTCAAACAGCGAGCGAAAAAAGCAGGTTCTTCCAAGTAACAAGCCATGCCAAGCGCATGTGGCGCAGTCAGCAAGTTTGAGGTGACTTCAAGGATTGCTGAGGACGGGAAAGCGGCTATATTCCACTCAGAAGCATAAGCAGGACGATTGAAAGCGCTGATAGAAACGGCAACGAAGCGAACGGAACGGGTTTTTCTGGTTGCGCTGGAATTAAAGTCGCATTCGACAGTCAATGTGCAGGAGTCGCTTTCAGAACTGGCGGAACTTGCAACAACGGCAGGCGGGTTGGTGGTGGGGCAGGCGACGCAGAAGCTGGAGGCCCCGGTGGCTGCGACTTTTATTGGTTCAGGCAAGGCTGACCAGCTGGCTGCCCAATGCGCCGAGTTAACAGTGGACACGGTGATTTTCGATGATGAACTTTCCCCCAACCAGAACCGGAACCTGGAGCAGATTTTCAAGTGCAAGGTGCTGGACCGCACGGCGTTGATCCTGGATATTTTTGCGCAGCGGGCGCGGACGCGCGAAGGACGCCTGCAGGTGGAACTGGCACAACTTCAACATTTGCTCCCGCGCCTGACTCGCTACTGGACGCATTTGTCCCGTCAAAAGGGGGGTATCGGGATGCGTGGTGGCGAAGGTGAAACGCAGTTGGAAGCGGATCGGCGGAAGGTGCAGGAACGGATCGACCGAATCCGGGAGGAGCTCGAGGTGGTGCTGCGGCAACGGGGAACGCAAAGGCAGGGAAGGCAGAGGAGCCTGTGGCCGCTGGCTTCCATTGTGGGTTACACAAATGCAGGGAAATCGACGTTGCTGAACCGGCTGACAGGAGCGCAGGTGCTGGCCGAGGATAAATTGTTTGCGACGCTTGACCCAACCACCCGACGGCTGCAACTGCCCACAAACCAGAACATTTTACTTTCAGATACAGTAGGTTTCATCCGCAAGTTGCCCCACGGCTTGGTGGAGGCGTTCAAGGCCACGCTTGAAGAGGTGGTGCTGGCTGATTTGCTCCTGCATGTGGTCGACCTGAGCCACGGACAGTTCGAACAGCAGATCGATTCAGTGAATGCAGTGCTCCAGGAGATCGGGGCCGCCGGAAAGCCGATGATGATGGTTTTTAACAAAGTGGACCGGGTCAATGACCCGGGGCTGAATCATCGGGTGAAGGACCTTTATCCGAATGCAGTGTTCATTTCTGCCCGCACAGGTGATGGAGTGGAGGAGTTGCTTGCGGAATTGGGCATAGCCATTCGACCGATCCGCGAATTCGTGGAGTTGGCCGTGCCGCATGAAAATTCAGCGGTGATTGCGCGGTTGCATGATGTGGCGCAGGTGGTGGAAAAGGATTACAACGGTGAGAAGGCAAAATTGAAGGCGAGAATCCCTCCGCATTTTCATGCGGAATTCGCCCCTTACATTGTCCAGGAATTGCAGCACTGAAAATTTGCGCCTACTAATTTATTCATCGAAGGTGATGACTCCCTTGGCGTTTTTTCCATCGAGCATGTCCTGAATTGCCTGGTGAAGATTTTCCAATGGATAAGTGCGGGTGACGAGTTCGTCCAGTTTCAGCTC
>JANRLX010000068.1:0-3006 GCA_033762115.1 Verrucomicrobiota bacterium | reverse complement strand
GGAGGTTCATCACGGGGGGAACGGAGCAGGACATGTTTGATGTCCAGCACGCCGGGATTTTCCCGATGATCTTTGGCACTGCGGCATTGGTGATCCTGATGACGATTTTTGTTGTGCCGGTGGGTGTGATCACTGCGATTTACCTGACCGAGTACGCGCCCACTTCCTCGATTTATACCCGGATCATCCGTGGAGCGGTGAATAACCTGGCGGGTGTTCCTTCGATAGTGTTCGGAATTTTCGGGTTGGGTTTTTTCGTCAACTTTCTCGGTGGAAACATTGACCGTGTGTTCCTGGCAACGAATGCCGAACCAGTCTGGGGAAAACCAGCAATTATCTGGGCGGCGTTGACCCTGGCAATTTTGACGTTGCCAGTCGTGATTGTGGCAACAGAGGAAGCGTTGCGGGCCATTCCACTTGGTCTGCGTGAGGCCAGCCTGGCCCTGGGAGCGACGAAGCTGGAGACGATTCGCAAGATTGTGCTTCCGCAGGCATTGCCGGGGATCATGACCGGAAGCATTCTTGCGGTGAGCCGCGGGGCAGGTGAGGTGGCGCCGATCATGTTTACCGGGGCCGCTTATTTCATGGCCTCATTGCCGACCAAATTAACGGACCAGTTCATGGAGCTGGGTTACCATGTGTTCATCCTTTCCACGCAGTCCCCGAACATTGAACAAACCAGGCCGATTCTTTATTCAACGGTGGTGGTGCTTCTGGGGCTGACCTTTGCCTTGAACATTGTCGCTATCCTTGTGCGGGCCCAAATGCGTCGAAAGATGCGCTCCCTTCATTGATCCTATGGCAGAACCTCTTCAAAAAATCACGGTTTCACAAACCGCTACCACAGCCGCAAAACCGGTGGAACTGATAAAAACGGAAAACCTGAAATTGTTTTACGGCAATTCCCAGGCACTCAAGGGGATCTCGTTGAGCATCCCTGAAAAGCTGGTCACGGCGTTCATCGGGCCATCAGGTTGTGGGAAGTCAACTTTCCTGCGCTGCTTCAACCGAATGAATGACCTGATCAGTTCGGTGCGGATCGAGGGTCAAGTGTTAATCGGCGGGCAGAACATTTACGCCCCCGAGGTGGACATCATCGAATTGCGAAAGCGGGTCGGAATGGTGTTCCAGCGTTCAAACCCATTTCCAAAATCGATTTACGAAAACATCGCTTATGCCTTGAAGCTGCATGGGGTTACGAAAAAATCGGAGATTGATGAAATTGTGGAGAAAAGTCTGATCCAGGCGGCATTGTGGGATGAAGTCAAGGACCGGCTGAATACGAGCGGGCTGGGGTTGTCCGGCGGGCAGCAGCAACGTTTGTGCATTGCGCGGGCGATTGCGATTGAGCCGGATGTGATTTTGATGGATGAACCGGCATCAGCCCTTGATCCGATTGCGACGGCCAAGATCGAAGAGTTGATCCTGGAATTAAAAAAAGATTTCACGATCGTGATTGTGACTCATAATATGCAGCAAGCTGCGCGTATTTCGGACAACACCGCATTTTTTTATCTCGGCGAGTTGATCGAGTACGATACGACATTGAAAATATTCACGAACCCCTCCAAACGACAAACGGAGGATTATGTCACTGGCAGATTCGGTTGATTCATATTATGCAACGACATTTTGACCAGGACCTGGCTCTGCTGAAGCAGAAGCTTTTAACGATGGCCAGTTATGCGGAGAACGCGGTAACCAACGCGATCAAGGCGTTGATGGAGCGGAATGACGAACTGGCGAGGAAAGTCATTGAGGATGATTCGGCCATGGACCACCTGGAGGTGGAACTGGATGAAATGGCGATTAACCTGCTGGCATTGCGAGGGCCGGTGGCGTCCGACCTGCGGCTGATCACCGTGGCGATGAAAATTTCCCATGACCTGGAACGGGTGGGGGATGAGGCCACGACGATTGCGCGGCGCTCCCTGGAGTTGAACCATGAGCCGCAATTGAAGCCGTACGTTGATATTCCACGAATGGCGAACATGGCGCTGGAAATGTTGAATGACGCGCTGGATTCATTCGTGAACCGCACCTCGGCGAAGGCGATTGCTGTCATTCCCCGCGACAAGGAGGTGGATGCTGTCAATCGACAGCTTCAGCGCGAACTGATCAGTTTCATGATTGAAAAACCGGCCACGATCACGCGTGCTCTGAACCTGATGGTGATTTCAAAATCGCTCGAACGGATTGCTGATCATGCGACCAACGTGGCGGAAGAAGTGGTTTATTTATTTGAAGGACGAGACATTCGGCATACGGGGAAATCAGGAATTGCTGAAGATTCGAAGTAGATCTTGATTTTAAGCTATGGCGGGCAAATCGAAAATTCTTGTCGTTGATGATGAGCCGGATGCGGTTGAACTGGTGGAGTTTAACCTGCGAGCGGCAGGGTATGATGTCTTGACTGCCAGTGATGGGGCCGAAGCGATCAAGAAGGCAAAATCCTTCATTCCTGACCTTGTCATCCTGGATGTCATGTTGCCGGAGGTGGATGGGCTGGATGTTTGCAAGTTGTTGCGGCGTGATGCGTCCACAGCGGGCATTCCAATCCTGATGCTGACGGCAAAAGCGGCGGAGCTGGATCGCATCCTGGGCCTTGAACTTGGGGCAAACGATTACGTGACGAAACCTTTCAGCCCGCGGGAGCTGGTGTTGCGGATCAAGAATTTGCTGGGACGGCGAACGACTTCGGATGAACCGAAGGATAAATTCCAGATTGGTGAATTGTTCATCGATATTCCAAGGCACCTGGTGACTGTAAACCGAAAAGCAGTCGAACTGACAGCGACTGAATTCAAGTTGCTGACCATTTTGACCCAGAGACGCGGCCGGGTACAGTCCCGTGAGCAATTGCTCCAGGATGTGTGGGAATATGATGCAATCATCGACACACGGACTGTGGACACGCACATGCGCCGGCTCCGGGAAAAACTTGGGAAAGCGGCGCGGTACCTGGACACAGTGCGTGGAGTGGGGTACCGGTTCGTCGAGAGTTGA
>JANRLX010000067.1:0-97188 GCA_033762115.1 Verrucomicrobiota bacterium | reverse complement strand
CGAAAACTGCTTTTCCGCTTTGTCCATTGCCGCATCCGGAGTCATAATTGATTCAGATAAAAGTCGGACGCGCTCGCGCCAAGAATCGTGCGGGAAATAACAATATTTCGATGATTCGTCGGATAAAAATCGGATATTTTTCGGATAATGGATCGGATGGTTCTCAGAACGCTTTCGCCATGAAAACGAATGAGTTTCGGATTATCATCGGAGACAACCTTTCTAACGACAGTTAGAGGTAAAGCGTCCCTTTTAAATCGCTCATTCTCTCCCGTTCTGTTCACGCCCCAAATTTAGGCACCCCCGTGCGTAAAGCTGTAACGCTGCCGGTACAAGTTTTTGGACGGAAAATAGTATCATGAAACTATCGTTCACAATCCACAACACTTTCCTGAGCCCGTTCCTAAACTTTGTTTCTTGAACTCGCCAGTCTTGCGACAATTGTGGATTTCGTTACCGTTCACCCATGTCCACTCGTACCGTTTTCTCTCGGAGGGAGTTTCTAAAGATTTCAGCTTTGTTGACGTCCACCGCAGCTCTTGCGTCTCCTCGACTGCCGAATCCGCCTCTTAGATTCTTACTTGTAGGCAACGGACGCTACGGCCGAATCTTGCGCGAAGAAATTCAGAGCTTGGGCGGAATGTGCGCTGGAATTGTTGACGAACACGCCCTCGAAGCTGAGCGGGACGCCGCCTTTCCATGTTTCGGAACCTTCCAAGAGGCTTTGCCAAAGACCCGCGCGGACGTTGTGGCGATAGCAACGCCCGATCAATCGCACTGTGACCTCGCTGTGCAGGCGCTCGAAAGTGATCATGCTGTTCTTCTGGCTGCTCCAATTTGCATGAGGATGGGTGAATTGGAGCAACTGCAAAACCTCGCCGCCAAAATGCGGATGGCGACGCAGACGATTCTGCCAGGGCGCCTTCGTCCGGAGTTGGCTGAACTTTCGACGCTGTTAGCAGCGGGCGGGATTGGCCAGACTAAGTCGGTCACCTGCAGGGTGGCGGCCCCGTTGGAACAAGCGTGGCAACAACACGGCGCGAAAACAAATGGGTTACTAGCCCATTTCGGTGAGGGATTGATTGATTTTGTCAGCGGGTCGCTTCCGCCTGGCAATATGCTAAGCGAGGTGAATTCATTCGGTGATCGCTTGTCTTATGTTGGAAGCGGCTCGAGCCCTGCTCTCCAAACGGCCCGATTCAAATTTGGCGAAACGAACGTCGAACTGTTTGCGCAAAGACTGCCGCCCGGCTGCGTTTCGCGGGCCGAGGTTGTGTTCACGGGGAGCGCTGGAACTGTATATCTGGATTGGTTTGGCGCCTGGGCGGCAACTCCCAACGATGGAGGCCGCTCGGTGGTCGGCAACTCGCCGAACGGCTGCTTTGAACGGAGGTTAGCTCGCCTGGCTTGGGCGGACCTGGCGGAGGCGATCGCGCATGGACGCGAGCCTAAAGCCAGTTTCGCCACGGTGGCGCCCGCTGCTCGGGCCTGCCTCGCGGCCAACGCGGCGTTTCAATCCGGCCGAACTTTGCGGGGCGACGCCGGGCAGATAAGCGCGTGCGCTTCTGAGATTTTCCGCGTGATGGCGTAGTCTAAGCCGCGCCGGAAATCGGCGCCGAGGCGCGGATCACCATAGCTTGCGCGTCAGACGACGGCGCCGGATTGCCTGACTGATCTCTGCCCAAACGAGAGCTAAAACTCTTTTCCGCGCCTGGGAAGAATCGCGCCATCAATTGATCGAGGTTCATAACTCCAGCCATCAAACGATCGGTGGCGGATGCCTGCGGGCTCCCCGGGGGTGGTGGGGTCGGCGAGGTAACCAGGACGCGCAAAAAGACGCCTTGCATCGGTTGCGACTTGGGCGCCACAGCGGGCGAATTGAACCGGTGAACAAGTTTGGGCCCGTCTTTTGCAAGCAAGTACAGAGAGCGCGGCACGTGGCTGGGGCGATCGCTTAAAAAATCAGGCGCCGAAGTGAAGCTAATGAACAGAAGCGCGAGATGACACGGATTGGAACGCGAATAAACGCTTATCTCTTTAACTTGATCCCCGCTCACTTTGGCAAAGAACTTCACATGTTTGGATGCCGCGTCTTCGACGAAGGTGATGTCACTGATCGCGACGGGCGTTCCGGCATCGTCAAAGGGCAGCTTGTCGAACGGCGCCAGGATTCGGACCTGCCACTGCCCCGATTGCGGGCCGGCGTCTTTGTCAACTTGAGCCCATTTCCCATTCCATTCACCAGTGGGCGCAATGGGAGCGGCGTCTGAAACCGATGTTTCCCAACGGAAAGTGAGTTTAAGGAACCAATCACTATCCCGGCGGCTGTCCAATGAAGGGGGCAGCGAATCAAACAAGAAAACCGAGTTGGCGTACATTGGATCAAGCGCTTCGCGCTCGAATGTCAGGCCCACGGCGCGTCCCAGGAGCGGGTCTGCATCGAGAAGTTCAGTGGCCCAAGATGGCAGTTGATCATCCGCGCGATTACTCCGCGAGATAACGCAAGAGCCATCGCTGTTCGAGGCGGCGGGTTCGGCGCCTGTATCCAGAATCGGATCGGGCCCGGCCTCGGCAGCCCAAATTGTTTCTCCGGTAGTGAGCCGTTTGACCCGCGCCACTTCGATGGTCGCTGTCAGCGTGTGAAAAGGGGATGGCAACGTATCCCCCGTGAGAACCAAAAAGCCGGGCCGGTTCGAGCCAATGGAGTTGAACAAAGGAATAACCATTTTTACCAGGGGGGCGCGCAACGGATCTGGTCCCGCGGCCAATGTTGCGAGTCGGCGCCATGGCTCAGCATCCACTGAATTGGCGCCCAACCGTTCGAAATCGGCATAGCCGGGCAAGCTATGATATCGCGAGCGAACGACCAATTGACATCTGTGGAAGTTGGGAAATTTCACGTCGTTGCCTTTGTCTTCATTCAGTATAATTTCCGCGTTTTTGACTTTCGGAGCGGCGACCCGCCCGGGAAGCCATCCGAGTGGTTTAGCGTGAGCGTTCCCACTTTCAGGTTCGCGCGTGGCGAATATTCTTTTCTCTGCCGCAACGTATTCCTTCTCTTCTGGCGTCGCAGGCGCTTTGAAGTTTGTGCCAGGCTTGTCCATGAACAAACGAAGTCCCGGGTGCTTCGTGGGTTTGGCGGCTGGCATTTGGGGGTTGGGAGCCGGCCCGTCCAGGAGGATATGCGGGCTCCACGGAGGGATGCCGTTCCAGCGCCATGATTGAAGATTCGCCTCGACGCGACCGACGAACGCCCAACCCCGGTCGGGCCTCGAATTCAATGTTGGATCAACGGCGATTTTAACCCGCCAGCCGCCCTCTGCCGAAGACAGCAATAGTAAAGAGTCAAAGATTTGCTCCTTGGAAGGCAAAATCTCGAGGGCCCTTCGGGTGAGATCGGTCGTTTCCGCCGACCCCAATCTGAGCGCCTCCGCCTTGGATGGATGCGCAGCCTCGGCCAGGAATGAGAAAGTGGAACCCGGAACGGAGCTGTATTCATCGTCGAAATCGACAAACAGACCCCGGACCGAGTTGGAAAAATATTCGATATCGCTGCGTTTTACCAAAGGCGTCGTTGAGATTCGCCACACTTCGCCGGGCCCGATTTCCAGTGTGCTTCCATCAAAACGCCCGAGGTTGAGTTTGTTCAAATCAACCGGCGCAGCGCGGTGATTACGCTCGATGACGATGGGGCGCGAGCAAAAGCGACGCGAACTTTCGAGCCCAGCGATACCGTTAATGGTTTGGTCAAATTCATGGATGGCGGAGACTTCCTTCTGAATAAAGCCGTCCTCGGCGCTGTAGAGAAGTTCAACGCGCACTAGGAATCGAATCGCGGCCCGATCGTCCAACAGGTCGGGCTCGCTAGCAACCCGGCTCAAATCGACTTCGTCGTCGTCCATCAAATATCCCTGCGGGTCATCCAGGACGCGGATAATCGTTCTCGCCAGAGATATCTCCGCTTCGTGGTCATGCCACTCGTCATCGTTGGGAAGTTTGCGGCGGGTCCAGGATTTCCAATCCAGAAAACTCGTGGCAGGAGGACGGACGAAGAACTCGAATCGTTCTATCCCCTCATGGAGGATAAGGACATCGAGTTTGTCGAACATTTGATCGGCGTAACCTTGGCGGGCGACATCCGAACTCAACGGAATCAGATTGGGATTGGGGTCATTCTTGGGGATCTCGAAGAACGGTATGAATCTGCCGCTAACCCCCACTATACCTGCGGCTTCCGCTTCCGCCGAGCCAGCCAGAACCCATTTCTGAAAAAGGCGCAACTCGCCAATCCCGACCGTCCTGGAGCAATTACGCGACTGTATAATACTTTCGTTTTGCGCCCGATGCTCGTCGATTAACGCGGTCACTGCATCCACAGACTTGAGAGGGATGCCGTCTTGAGCGGTAAACGGTTCGGCGCGCAGAAGTTCATAGTGCAATGATCCATCCCGATAAATGGGAGACTGCACAAAGCTATAGGTCCAGCCGTACCCGAGCCCCGGCTCAGAATCCCACTCGTCAATCCAGCCGCTGAAATATCCCCGTTTCGCCAATTGCTCGCGATGGATTTCGACCGGTTGGGGCGCAGGGAGACTGCCTCTTGCCGGCAGCACCGCCACATCCAGATCCTCATTCTCCAGCAGGTCGACCCCGAGCGGCGATCCGACGTAAGCGACGACTCGCCCGGGAATATCGTGAGCGACCGTTCCACCAACTGGAATGGCAGCCAGGCCGGCCAGAGTTACCGGCTGGCCGTCCAACTGCGTGAACACCCGACCCAGGTTGATCGCTTTCCATTTTGAAAGTTGTCCAATCGGATAACGCCGGCAAAATATCAGAACGCCGCGCAGATTGTATCGGCCCCCGCCCGCGCCAGGCATTTCAATGTCCGCCAAAGCAATTTGTAGAGGTAGCGGAACTTCGGTGGTCGGAATCGGCGGCGGCGGCTCCGCTTCCGCGGGAAGCGGGGGCGCGGCGGGATGCCCCGCTTCGATCCACGCGCGTAGAGCAGCCACAAATTGCGCTTCGCCGGCTTGAGGATCCGCCAGCCACGGCTGCAGCCCACCCACCGCGGGCAAAGAAAGCGGCAGGTCGAGAAAAGATTTGGCGGCTCCGGACGCCAGCGCCAGGGCGCGCAACTGCAGCCCCCGCGGCGCTTCCGGATTTGTGGCCGCGGCGCGTTCGCCATTGAGCAAAGCCTGGACAATCGTCGGCCAGTAACTGCCGGCGAGCGCGTCGTCAAAGCGCGCCGAGAGTCCGCGTCCGCTGGCTGCCAGGGCGTCCTGCAAATGTTGCCGCGTTGCGTCCGGAAGCGGCGCGTCTCGCGACGTTTTGTATTCCAGAAGGCGATGCACAGGCTGAAAGTTTTCGATGTTCGGAACTCTCGTCTCGTACCAAAGTTCGAACCAAATCTCGACCAGAACTGAATCGTCCGACAAAGCGGCTTGAATGGCGCTCAGCGCTTCAGTCAGTTCGCCTTTCCCAGGTTTGTCCGCGGTCCTTGTGGAGAACGCTCCCTGGCCTTGCAGGAAATCGCTCACCGTGGCGTACTGCAAGTTAACCGTGCGTTTCAAGACCCGCGTAAAACATTCCAACCATTTAGCCTCCCCGGGGATCGTGACGTTCGCCGCCGCAAGCAAGCTTGGCAGTCTGGACACAGCGTTTTGCTCCGCCTGATCTTCACAAAATGGCCCGAATAAAATTTGGGCAGCCATCAAAGGAAACGGCGATTCCGGGGAGTTGCCGGGCTCGGCCAGGGCGGCGCCGGTAAGCCCCAGGTTGACGCGGAGCCATCCAAGGCGCTTAACCAAAGCAAGCAACGCTGTGTACGCCGCGTCGCCTTTGAAGCTCTCTTGAGGGTTGGCAGAGGCGAGCAGTCTCAGCAAATCAAACGCGCGTCCCGCGGTGTGCGGCAACTCCCCGCGCCAGTCTCCTCCCCCGCGCGACAGCATTTCTTCTTCGGTGGCGGCAACGCCGGATATTGGAAGAAAGGGAGTTTCGTTCGGAAGATCCTGCAATTCGACTTCCAAAATAATTGTGAATGAACTTGTATTGCCCGGGGCAACCTCCGGCCGAAACCGGAAGATTCGCGGCGCGGGACTATTTATATACTCCCAGCCAATCGATTGGGTAAGCTTTGGAAGAACGAACGCTTTGAAAACCGCGGGTGGACGAACGCCGGCCCGGCAGCCAAGCCCGAGCAGTTGAACGATCGGAAACCCATGGTCCGAAATACCCGCGAGAATTGAACTCCAGGACTTGTCCGTGTCGATGGGGCCAGTCGAAGCGTCGGTCACCTCCATTTCCTCAACCATCCCAGGTTGCGGCGTTGCTTTAAATGGCAAGCCTTGGGCGATCTCACTAAATTTCCGGCCGAGATGGGTGTTAATCGCCGGACCTGGGCGCGTCTCGGCGTCCGCGACGAGAGTGGGCCCCGTGGCGTTCGGGTCAGCCGGGTCGGGTTCGCTCCACCATTGGCTCTCCGAGGTGAAGAGCTGCCAGGCATGGACATTGGGAAGCTCTGGCTCGTTGCCGGTGGCATCACCGCTGACAGTGAAGATTCGGAATGAACACTCCCCCTGTGTGGCGCCGCCGGGGAGGACCTGTGCGATGGCGTGGTAGATAATCGTGGGCATAAAATTTCAAATGCTAGTTAGCAAACGCAACGCTCAGCGCGACGCATCGCCGCATGCAGAGCGCGGAAACTGACCGGCTGTCCGGTTCGCCGAGCGTGGAGCGCGCGGTTGTATGGCTGATTGAGGCTTGCCCGGGATTTGGCTTTGCCGAAGCGGTACGTAAATCCCTTGTCGATCTTGAGCGTAAAGCACCAGCAAATCTTGATGCGCAGGCGTACCCTGCCTTCACCAACCATTCCGCCGCCCGATTCGTAGCGGATGGCCAGCATGATCATGAGATCAACGGAGATCAGTCCGAGGACGCTGACATGACCATTGAAAGTAAGAACGAAAGCGAAGGAGAGGTAGTTGCGGTTGCCCTTCTTCTCCGAACGCAACAGCTTTACCGTCAGGTTGACCGCAAAGGTGATCAAAACTGAGCCGCGCAAGAAGCCTAGGTTGATTGCTAGCCCTGCCGACGCGCCGATGCCCACATCCAGCGCCACCTCCAACTCCGGTTTTTTTCCGTCCTGGAACGGGACCATGTAGCGCGTGCTAAAATTGAACCATCCAGCGCCGCCCAGTAGGAAAATGACGACGGTGAACGGCTTTTCTCGGCTGGCAATATTTAGACCACAACGAATTTCGAACCCCTCGCTGTTGACGATCAGGTCGAAGTGTCCACCCATCCACAGGTTGCTGAGTGAGAACGTCCCGCCGCCCAGGGGAGGGAGTTCGATGTTCATCCGAAAAAATGCTTCTATGGATCTTGGGAAATCGATTTTAACGCCGGATGCCGAACCGTCTTCGCCGGTAAATTTATTGCAGATGTCAGAAATGGCCTTAAGCACCTTGGACATGACCAACTTCTTCGGGTCCAGGTCCATCCGAACTTCGCCCTGAATGCTTTCGAGCCTGGCCTCCTTGAACATGATGAGCGGCTCGCTCTGGAAGAGCATCTGCCAATCAGCGGTGATTCGCCCTGTCTCCTCCCTCCGGGGCGCGCCGGTTGCTCCAATCTCCGTTCGCTGAAACGCATACAGCCGCGCCTCTTTTAATCGGCACTCGAATGGTCCAAAGCTGAACAGCGTTAAATCCCGACCGATTGCAATTCCGTCCTTTTCCGTGGTGGGGTCATCAACTTCCGCCTGGACAAAAGCGGTCATGTTCTTTGGGTCGAACCCATGGCTGATCTTGACGCTCCGCCGAATGCGTTCGGCGAGTTCTTCGTCGATCGGAACATTCCCCAGGAGCTTTTCCAGCCGCAGTCCACCAAAATCGGGCATGAGCTTCTGCAGGCCCACCTCCTTAACGCGGTCGACTTCTGCTTCGACCCGATCAACCAGATCCTTCACTGGCATCACCAGGCTGGAGGCTTTTAGTTTGATCTCCTGCGCCGCGTGATTGACCGCTCCGGCCAGCGCATCCCTCTGCCGGTCCACCAGCGCCTCCACCCGGGTCATTTGCACCTTGGCCGCATCCGCAAAATTGTAACCGACTGTGCGGATGGCTCCTCGCAACTTCGCTTCCACAGCATCCACGCCCTGTTCCAGTTCGCCGGCCAGCTTTTGAAAGTCCAGGCCTTCGACTCGTGGAACGTTTCCCATCACGCGTTGCAGGCGAACGCCGAAGTCTCCTTTTACTTGCTCTTGAAGCTGCTGAAACTGTTGGTGCACAGAGTTGATGTCCTCGCCCAGGCGGCGGGCAGCATCGCCGGCGAGTTGGGCTAACTCTTCCATTTCTTTAGTCGTTCGCGGCACAAGCTGTTCGATAGCCTGGGATGCGAGGCTTCCTCTTTCACGACACTTCGCGATGAATTGGTCAAACTGGCCCGCCAGTTCGCCCATCGTGGCGTTCTCGACTTTGGCCAGGAATGCTGCCAGCTCCCGGCTGGCGTCTTTGTCGAATAAACCGAAGGCTTCGTTGAGTTTGTCATTCGCCTTGATGAAGAGGTTTGCCAGGTCGGCAGCTTTCAAGCGCTCGCCAAGTTTTTTGATTTCCTCCTGCAGCCCTGCGGACATGGCCGTGGCAAGGGAGCCAATGCGGCTTTGGAAAGCCGCAATGCGACCGGGGATTGGAATGGCAGCGTCCTGCATCTCCTGGCGCAAAGCGCTGAATTGGTCATTGAAAAGGGCCGCTGCGTTCGCTGCCGCCTCGCGCGCTTTTGCTTCCAGTTCGCGCACCTTGGCGGTTTGAAAGGTTGTGAAGATTTGCTCTAATTCGGCCAGGCGCGCGTCGCTCGGGTTGAGGGTCGCCTCAATGATTTGTTTGGCCCTGCGGAATTGCTCCGGGGAGGGCTGCAGCTCGATCTTTAAATCCAGGCCGCGCCAGCAGAGGTCTTGGCTTTCAAGGATCGGCTTGAGGAATGCGCTCAGTCGCTCGCGCGCCTGTTTGAGGGCTTCCTGGTTGGATGTATTGACAGCGGCGACGAAATCGGTCACAGCTCTTTTGCCGTCGGCGATCCGCTGGTCGGTCAAACTCCTGGCAAGGCGAAATAGGCGCTCAATGGTGTAATCCAATTGCGCTGGGAGTTCCTCAATCGCCAGGCGAGCCTGCGCAATATAGTAATCGACCAAAGCATTGAGCTGGTCCTGGCCTTGCCGCGCCGCCTCGATCATTTCATGAAATTTCCGGGTCGCTGCAACCATACCGAAGCGGGTTTCACAAATATCCTTGATCCGCGCGGACATTTGTTGGTTCGCCCAATCAATGTTCTTTGCGACCCTTTGCTTTATGAATGCGGCCGCGACAGAGGCGATATCATTTTGGAACGCAGGCCATCCAAAGTTAGCCCCTCCCCGGGTCAGGCGCGGGCCGGCTTTAAGGCTGTCAAAAAATCCTCCGACAATCTCTTTGGCTCTTGTTCGTTCCCCGTCCGGCAGGCGTGTCAGCTCGGTTTTGATTTGTTCCAGTCGCGTCAAAGTATTTTCAATGTGTTCCCGGATTAGCGTGCCATAGCCCAGGTTAGTCATGCCCGCGTTGAGGAGGCCGCCGCGGCTTGCGGTAATAGTCCGGAGTATCGATCCAATTTGCGCGCCTTGCGGCAAATGGCTGACCAGGTTGGCTTCGCGAAGCGGCGGCCTGATTTTCCAGGTAAATGCCCCCGCGCCTCGCATGATGGCAGGACTGCCCCACTGCGCTTTGAGTGAATCACCTTGCGGTTCGTCCTCGTTCCCGAACCGCGCCAGGTCAATGTCCGGAACCAGCGGCCATTGGTCTGTATTGGCGTTGATGCGGACGCCATTGACCTCACTGCGAGTGTCGGTCCAGAAATAAACGTTTTCTGCGTTCTCGATCGAACCGGCCACTTCCGGGGCATCGCTCTTCTTGTCGCCTTGGCAGTGGAGACAGACGCAATGGAGCGGCGGATAAACTTCCTCGGACACACCGGCCTTGCGCAGCGGGACTTTCCACCCCATTGGGGATCCGTCCGCGGCGAATACATCCTCGCCCCACGCACTGTCCACGCGAACCTTCTCGTAGCAGGAACATCCACAAAGGCAGCCGGGCGCAGCCGGTTTGGTTCCGAGCTTGTCGGGAAAGCGGCGGAACGGTTCCAGGAATTCAACATATTCCTCAGCCTTGCGCAATATTGGCCGACCGGGATGATAATCTTGCGCGGCTTCGAATTGGTCGGTCGGCAACGTGGAGCGTCGATAAATAATGACATGGCGCGCACGGTTCAGGAACATGCCGATGCGGCCGATCCGTTCGACGCGCAATTCGGATACGCGACCCATTTCCACATGCGCTGCGATAGTGGTTTTATCCTGGTCGAACCGCGCCTGTTGGGAGCCCCAGCCGCCGAGCGCCGAAAAAAACACGCGAGCCAGCGTGGCCTCGGTCGCTTCTATATGCGGTGTTTCCGGGTCGGGATCGTTCTCAGATCTCCAGAGCGCGTCATAAACGTTCCTGGATTCAAACGCCCATGCGTAACTTCCGCGCAACCCTCTCATTTCATCGAACGGCACAAATGAGGTGGTTAAGTCGGCGTTCTTCCGGAGGTAAGCTTGCAGCGGAGCGTTCAACCCCCGTCCGTAAAGATCCAGGCCCGCAGGTTGGCCTTCTTCATTAAAATCCTGTGCGTCCGTGTCGAACAATTCGTAGACGGCCAGGCGCTTTTGGTATGTTTCCAGTTCAAGGGTCCACGCCGCTCGCACGTGATTGTAAGCGGTCTCTGAAAACCAGCCCTCGCGCGCGCCGAGGCTCTCGGGCAGAATGCGCCGTGGCCAGCCGGCGCGCGCGAACACTTCCGCCACTCTCAGTTCCAGTGTTTTAGGCGGTGCGATGTGCAAGCCGATTCCGTAGAGCAACTCGATGTCCGCCGAACGCAATCGGGCTCCGGCTGTCGCAGGGTGCGTAGTCAACCTGTCGAGCAGGCTCTGCAAGTTCCACGGCATCGGGGCGTAATCCCGTAATTGATCGTTGAGGACCAGCCGCAGTATCGTTGGCGGAGAAAGCCGAAAATCCACGAGTTCACCCGGGTTGATATCCTCGCCGACTGTCGCCTTCAGGCGCTCCATTTCTTCGCCAAGGGCCTGCGGGGGGAAGACCAGTTCGGCCATTTCCGCCGCTGCTTTGCCTTGCCATCCCGCGTACTCTCCTCGCGTGGACCAAAAGGCCAGCTCGTTTGCATTGTCTCGCGGGGTAAATTCCTCCAGCCGATTCGTGCGCACCATTGCCACGAGAAATGGCCGCCAGGTGAGGTATAGCAGTCGCTCCGTCTGACCGCTTGCAACAGTCGCCCTTGGTGGATTACGCCGGACGATGCGCATTTGTAATCCGCCCCCGCTGCTGGAATCACGCCGTTCGTAGATAAGCAAAAACATGTCCGGCTCTCCGGTAATCTGCGGAGGCTCCTGCATTCGTAGAATGATGCCGGCTCCGGTCGCCTCCAACTCACTGGCGCGATCGTTTTTCTCGACTCCTCCCGGGTACGCTGAATAAAGAGGCAGTCGCAGCGCGCGTTCCTGGGGCAGATTCGTCGGTTCTGGATCAACAGATTGGCCGCCGATTTGAAAGCTCCTGATTTCCCAACGGGCGATGACTCCTGCGCCCGGGGCTTTCGCCAAAAAACCTAGGTGCAGGTGCACCTGGGTCGCGCCCTGGTCTTTGTTGAACGTGCCGGGCGGAAAAAGCCAGTTAGCAACTTGCAAATCCAGGGAGCCCAACCGCACAAGTTGGTGATCCTGATTGCCAGCCTCCGGGGTGATCTCAAGCCTGACAGTGGGGGTGATCTTTTCGTCATCACCTGCCACCGAACAGGCAACAAATGCCTGGAGCTTGAGAGGCTCGCCCTGGTGATCGCGAACGAACGGAAAAAGAAGCGTCATTCGGCGTTTGATCCATGGGACCAAATGCGGCCGCAGTGAGAAGCTCCATGCCCCCTCGGAGTCCCGCTCGGGCATCAAGTCGTAATCGAAAGGGAAGCTGGCATGTGGCTCACGGTCCAGCAATTCAAAGGCGAAGCTTCTCTGAAATCCGCCCGGTTTTCCGCCGAAGAGCAGATGATTCCACCAGCCTCGAATGGCCTGCTCGCCTTGGGTGATCGCTCGCAACGTCCACATTTGAGAGATGCGGCTGACTTGCAAGGGCCGAGCCAACTGAGTCAGTTCAATTCGCAACCCCGGTTCCGAGCCCACCAGCCGGGTCGAAGGCGTAGTGTAAAGGGCGCGCGAAAAGACGAGGCGCCAAACCCTGCTATCATCGCTTTCCCACCACACGTCCAAGCTGGTGCGCTGTCTTTTCGAGCGAATAGCGGACAAACCGAGAATGGATTCGCTCGCACCTTCTAGCCGGAAACGAGGTTGCACGAAGCCCAATGCAGCTGCCGGTGGCTGGTCACTGAAGGTCAATCGTTCGGTAAGTCGTCGTCCGTCCCACGGGGAACCTCGCCAACCCTGAATTTTTTTAAACCAAAAAAGTTCCCGCGTGTCGCTCCCTGCCGCCATGCCAAGCCGCCCAATGCGCAAGCCGCGTTCGCTGGCCATAACAGACAGGGCCAACCAAGCGAAATGCCCGTCTTTATTGTTCGCGCTCTGACTGGCGTTGATGTGAAGCGGCAATAGGAAGTTGGGAACTTTAATCCAGAGGTGCAGCCGCAGCGTCGGCTGCAATTTTTTTTGCGGGTCCTTATGTTGCCTGATCGGAATCTCGACTGGCCCTTTCCCGCTGTTGCGCCGCGATGAGTTAAACACTGAACGGGGCGGAACGACCTGTGGCTCTGCAGCGTCGCTGAGGTTAAACCACCATAACAATTCCAAGCCAGGAATCTCCAACGAGATGGCCTCGCCGGTTTCTGTCTCAGCGCTGAGCTTTAGGAAACTAAACTGATCAGCCGGCGGCTGTTTACTGGAGACAAAAACTTTAGTTTTCGGATCGAAAGTGATGTGCTGGACGCCGGCGTTACCGACGCCGAAAACTAACTGTAGAAAATGCATGTCGGGCATAATGCAAGGGGATTTTCGTTATATCGCTTGGTGGCGCGGCGATCAAATCAATACAAATCCGTAAATCCACACAAAGACCACCCTTCGGAAATCGTGCTGGATGGTGGCGATCCTAAGGAGAAGATTCATTTAGTGGCGATCTTTTTTTGTTCTGGAAAAATTAATCCTCCATATCATAATCGTTCTCATGCAATTTGGTCTTCAATCGATTATGACCAAGAAAACGCTCCTGTTTTGCCTTGTGGCCTTCGCAGTCAGCGCAAGTGTTCACGCCTCGGAGACTTACGCTGTGCTCAGCCTTGGCACGCGCGATGACGCCAAAACTTGGGCTGATGGAATGCGCACAAATCTTAAGGTGACGCGAGGCATCGAGATCCGCGAGCCTCGGCCGTCATTGGCCCGACTCAAAGAATTTTTCTCCCGTAGTGACCATTGGCTTTTCTTTGGTGGCCATTTTTCTGATCACCTCTACAATGACGCTAAAACGATCCATATCTATTTTGAGTCATCGCAGGTCCGATTGATTTATGATGAGCAGGAGCATATTCTGAAAAAAAGCGAAGGGTTCAAACAGTCTGCCAATGCCAAAACAGTTTTCTGGGGAGGGTGTAACATTCATTCAGATGAGAATCGTGTAAAAACCATACGGGAATTGTTCGGCAAACAGGCGGTTTACGTTGGATGGATCGGCATCACTGGCTGGGAAATTGTGAATATCAACTTGGGAAGCAATGGGCAGAGCCCCAATTTTTTTACGAATATGAAGGGCAAGGCTGACCCTGCGCAGGTCCGGCAATCGTGGCTGGAGTCAGCTGATAATATCAACTGGGACCGAGACAATCAGGGCAACCCCGTTCGTCCAAAGTTCAGTGTTATAGAATCATCTGGCCAAGAGTGGGTGCTAACTGGGGATCTGCAACCAAAGAAGGGCTCAAAAAAGGGCCGCCATTTTTGAAAGTTTCGTTAAAACTGCTGCGGTTCTGTTCATGCCCTCAATGTCCCCTCATTACGTAAAGCTGTAACGCTGCCGGTACAAGATTTTCGAGAGAGAGTGCTATCGTGAAACCAGTGCTCACGATCAAGGCGCAATGCAATCTCGGAAATGCGGAGAAGTATTTTAAAGAACATCTCCTGGTGGGGGATTATTACAGCATTGAAAATCAGGTTCTGGGCGAATGGATGGGCAAAGGCGCTCAGCAACTTGGATTGTCATCGTCAGTCAAAATGGATGACTTTTTGAAGCTATGCAGGAATCAGAATCCCTCGACCGGAAATCTCCTAACGCAGCGGATGAAAACAACGCGATGGGATGATGCTAAATCCGTGGAGGTCGCCAATCGCCGTGTGCTGTACGACTTCACTTTCTCACCACCGAAATCGGTCTCTGTCCAGGCCCTCGTTGGAAACGACAATCGGATCGTTGAATCTCACAATCGAGCGGTGAAGATGGCGATGATGGAGCTTGAGCATTTTGCTGGCACCCGAGTTCATGCAGGGCTGCGAACCTCCGAGCGGCTGACAGGAAATATTGTATGCGCCCTCTTCCGTCACGATACCTCTCGCGCTCTCGACCCGCATTTGCACACCCACTGCATCGTGTTTAACGCCACGCACGATGGATCGGAGGGTCGATGGAAGGCACTCTCCAATTTTGAAATGTTACGGGCTCAGAAATTTGCCGAAAATGTTTACTATCATGAATTGGCTCGCGAGTTACGCCAATTTGGGTACGAGATCGAAAACAAGCCGCGTGGCGATTTTGAGATTCGTGGTATTTCAAACGAAATCTGTTCCCGATTTGCAAAACGCCACCATCAGATTGATCAGCGGATCGAGGAGCTTGTGCGCGATAATCCGGAGGTTGCAAACGGAAATGTGAAAAAGCTCCGGGCGCAAATTGCCCAAGCGGAGCGACCCCGAAAACTCGTGGGGCTTCAGCTTTCCGTGCTCAAGAAACTTTGGGAGGGCCAGCTCTCTCGTGATGAACAAAAAGCTCTTTCGGGTATCTGGCCGAGGGGCAAATCTCACCACTATGAATCTTCACCGATCGGGGTGCCTGAAGCGGTAGGTTGGGCGGAAGAGCACTTATTTGATCGCCGTTCCGTCTTGCGTGAGCGGGACTTGTGGAGCTCTGCCTTGGAACACGGCCGTGGCCATTCTTTTTCCGCATCTGATTTGAAGAATTTCACGCAAAAGCGGGAATATGTCCGCGATGAAATTCGGACGGATACGCTGACGACACTGGAAGCCTTGCGACGCGAATGGGAGATTGTATGCTTGGCGCGACAAGGCGCCCGAACGTTCGCCCCGTTCGTTTCTGACTATGAAGCGCCACAAAGTTTGATGGCTGATCAGCGTGCCGCTGTGAAACAGATCCTTCATTCTCGGGATTTCATAACCTTGTTTTCGGGCGGCGCGGGTACGGGCAAGAGCCACGCGCTGAGTGAAGTTGGGAAAACACTGAAGGCGAGTGGCCATTCGATATCCGTAATTGCACCTCAGCGCCAGCAAGCAATCGATTTACGAAAATCTTTTGATCAGGCCCAGACTGTTTCCGAGTTCCTCGCGAAACGCTCGATTCAGCCGGGTGCAGTGATAATCGTGGACGAAGCCGGACAAATCGGGGGCAAACAGATGCACGACCTTTTGAGTCTTGTGAAGGCGAACAGCGGCCGTGTGATTCTTTCCGGGGACACTCGCCAGCATGGAGCCGTCGAAGCCTCAGACGCGCTTCGCGCCATTGAACGATATTCTGGATTGGCACCAGCCCGCCTCGTGAAAATACGGCGCCAAAATCCAAAACTCGGTGAAACGAAGCATGAGCGAAAGCGGATCAAGCAATACCGGTCTGCTGTTAGGCAGGCTCAAGGTGGGGATTTGGCTGGCTCCTTTGATCGCCTGGAACGGCTTGGCGCAATCGTCGAGTGCAAATCGAGGGATGAACAACGTGAGAGCCTCGTCTCCGCTTACCTCGATTTGGCTCAACGAAAGCAATCGACCGTCGTCGTGTCGCAAACCTGGGGAGAAATTCACGAGGTGAACGAGCGGATTCGCATTGGCCTTCGAAGCGCTGGGTTGATTGGCAAAGAGGACTTCAAGGTTTCAGCTTTGGAGCGCATCGACTTAACAGATGCTCAAAAACGGGATGAGCGGTTTTATGAACCCGGTGCTGTATTAGTTTTCAATCGAAATGTTGCGGGTTTGAAAAAGGGTGATAACGCGAAGTTGCTCAAAGTCATGGCAAACCATCTGCTTATCGAATCCGAGGATATCATTCGAAAAATCGCTTTCAAGCATGTGGACAAAATTGCAGTCTGTCGCCCGAAAGAAATGGAATTGGCGAAGGGCGATTGTCTCCAACTCAAAGCCAACGGTCACAGCGCGGACGGAAAGGAAGTGGTCAACGGCGAATTGGTCACGATTGAGGCTATCTTTGGAGATGGACGAATTCGCTTGGGCGACGGACGCACTTTGCCGTCCAACTTTCGCCAATTCGTTCGGGGCTATGCAGTCACGTCTTACGGATCTCAGGGCAAGACCATGGATCACGTCCTATTCTCCGACTCAATGGTGAAGGCGGCAACGAACAATCAGCAATGGCTGGTTTCCATTTCCAGAGGACGACGGGGGGTAAAAATCTTCACGCAGGACAAGGATCAACTGCGAGAAAACGTTTGCCGTCCAGGCGAGCGGGAACTGGCAATCGAAATGGCAAAATCAGATTCTTCAGGAACCACTCCCTGCGTCATCCGGCGTTACGTTGAAAACCTGATTCAGTCCCGACGAAATTCAGCGATCCGAACCGATGAAGGAGTAATATGCAAACGGAAGCTCGACCCAAACGCCACGATGTTCCACCGACACGGAATGAAGATTTGAAATGCTGGCAGACCAGCGAAAATCCGCTGTGTCTGCGAATTTTCCTTTCTGACGAAACAGAGTTTATCCTGCCGTACGGATATTTCGAGAGCGCTAAACTCCTGCGCGAGAGAGATCGAGAAACTCTACACCTCCACTTCAAGTCTCAGACATTCGCCGTGAAAGGTAAGTCGTTGACCGAATTGGTCGCGGCATTTCAGACACTTTCTGTCGCGTGGCTCAAAAAGTGCCCCCACCGATACAAGCCACTGGCGGATAAAGACCGCGGCATTATTGAGACAATTGAACACGTAACCGATGAGAAACAGACCAAAAATGATCCCTAATCCAATGCGCCAGTTCAACACACCCCCCAGAAGAATTCATTTTTGCCCAACCCGCGCACGCCGCGCATCTTGGTCGGCTGAGTCGGATGATGCCTTCGCTTTAATGATGTTGTTTCAATTCCACAGGCGCCGATAGCGGTCTGAAGCTTCAAACTCGCGTAATTGCCGAATTCGCTCGGGCGCGAATGGTGTTGGTTTGTGCAACTCCTTCCAGAACAGGGCAACCTCAGAAAAACCGCTGAGAGATTGCGCTCCGGCCTGTTTGAGGTATTCATCCACATGTATCTCATGCAGGGCAAAATCGTGAACACCGGTTGCCAAGGAAACCAACGTTCGCTCCGCGATCTTGATGTCTTGAGCGCAAATCAGCCCAGCATTGTCCGCGCTCATTTCAGCTTCGCGAGTCCACTGAAGCAATGGAAGAACCAGCAGTTTGAGGGGGCCCGCTCCGAATCCGGTTTGGTTTACACATAATTGAGCGCTTCTCGAAAGCGTTTGCCATCTCACATGGCCGGCAATTATGTGTCCGAACTCTCGGCCAATAAGGAAACGTTGCTCCCGTCCATCCTGAAAACGCCATAGGAGGCTGCTATGTATGACGATCACCGGCTCGGAGAAATTTTCTATCGCAATTGACAGTTCGGGGCGTTCTGAGACGAACACACGGGGCACCGGTGAGACGCGAAGAATCCGGGCGCAATCTAAAACGATTGAGTGGAGTATTGGAAATTGATTCTCGCTCACTTCCAAACCCTCGACGCAGAGGGACCGAGTATTTACATCATCAACAAAAGGCTTTACGAGAACGGCATCCAGCTTTGTCGTGATTTCCGCTGCTTCTATCTTTCGCAACCGCTCGATCAGATCCCGATCAGCCTGGCGTTGAAAATTCTCGGAAGAGATTGCCTTTGGAATTTTTGGGCGGGGAACACTGTGCTGCTGCGGTCCCGAGGCTGCATTCTTCTGAATCAGCGCCAGAGCAAGGCCGCCGGTCGCCAGCGCGAGAAGTAACGCACAAATGGTTATTGCATGTTTATTCATTTGAGAATCATCTCGCTGTGAGGGCGAGGAATAAAACGATGTATGCGGCTATGTCACCAAGAGTTTTTCTGTCGTCTCCCAGCGTGCCGCGCCATGAATTGTCCTCGCCGAGGTTCGCCTGTTCCCGGCTTAAGGTATTCAACGCATCGATTAGCGCGTTGTGTGATCGTGTTCGCGACGCATCAATCAGATGTCGATGTTCTGGCGGCGTCAGCCTCCATGCAGTTCGACAACACGTATATTTTTCCGCTGCGCGATACAGATCAATTTTCAATTCGGCAATTCGGCTGTCTTCAATCTTACCGAAGACCTGTTTGGCAATTTGAAGGGTCATGATCATCCTCGATTCTCCAAACGGTTGAATGCACCGCGCAAGACGACCGACAGGACGATAAATGCCGCAATGAATACCCCAGCGTACGCCACCATATGAGGATTGGGCGGACTTTCGAAAAAGGTGGAAAGACTTTGGGAGGTACCGAGAGTTGCGGGCGCGGGGTTGGCGCTTGAGGCCATTCTGGGCAAGAGTGCAAACCCTCTTGAGACCGCATTAGCTGTCCAGGGCAATACAATCCAGGCGATTGTTGCGGATAAAACCAACGTCAAAACGAGTAACCACCCGCGAACCAAGCGGCGAAATACGAGCAAGCAGACAGCAATAATACCCAAGCCAACCATCAACCCCGTCAACATTCGATTCGATGTCAATTGGCGAACCGCGAGCCCCGTCTTGGAAATCACAGGAATGATTGCGCCCGTCGAAAGCAATGGCGATTGGGATTCCACGCCATCCGTCCGAAGGCTTATTTTTCCCTTGCCAGGGACCCGCACCACTCCGGCTCGCATTTTTTGTTTTGCGAAATCCTCCGTTATTGCAAGAACGGCAATACGCTTGTCGCCTTCAACTGTCACTTTTTTTACATGACCCGCCAAAGTTCCATCCACGAGAACGGCATCGTTCTTTGAGAATGTTTCCAACGAATCGAGAGGAGTTCTCACGACGAAAGAGCGATCGCAGCCACCGCAACACATCACAATGCCTAACGACAGAATCGCAATTATTCGGTTTTTCGTTGTCATTCTCAATTTCGCGGATGGTTTGTGCATCATCATCCCTGCGTGACAATGCACGGTGCCCTGGAGACAAATGGCGTCACATTTCAGTGAAATTTCGGGAACCCGGAATTCGATCCAAAACCGCTAGGGCCACCATTTTGAGCGATGGAAGTTTAACTTTTTCTCGGGTTCAACCCCAATTGTCCTCTTTTTTCGAGGGGAAAAACGCTGGTTACTGGCCCCCCTTTTGGAACTACTCCGACCGGTTTTATTGATTCCCCATCCGAACGTTACTGGCTTTAAATCAGGCACTTGCGCCAAAACGGGGTCCCGTGACGGAATTTGTCACGCATATGTTAAAGAGAACCAATTGGGTTTAATTTGTGGCAGCGCGTGCGAACAACCTTCTTCAGGTGAAGGGCTTGACCGTCGATTTTGACGCGGACAAGTCAGTGGCTCATCGCGCCCTAGACCAGGTAAACCTTTCGATTTTTGAAGGTGAGGCGGTGGGACTTGTGGGCGAGTCTGGTTCCGGGAAAACAGTTCTGGCACACTCGATTCTCGGGTTGCTGCCTGGCAATGGAAGGGTAACAAACGGCTGCATTGAATGGCTTGGGCGCGATTTGATCGGCTTGCGTGAAGCAGATCTTCGCCGTATCCGTGGCAAAGAGATTTCGGTGATCTTTCAGGACCCTCAAGCATCGTTAAACCCAGTTTATGCTGTCGGCAAGCAGGTTGAGTGGGTTCTGAAACTCCATGCTGGGATTGTCGGAAGCGAAGCAAAAGCTGAGGTGCTCCGTCTTTTTGAATCAGTTAAATTGCGAGACCCGGATCGATGTGCAAAGGCATACCCCCACGAATTGAGCGGGGGCATGTCTCAGCGAGTCGTGATTGCGATGGCACTTGCCTGTAAGCCCAAGTTGTTAATCGCCGACGAGGCCACGAGTTCCTTGGATGTGACCACTCAGGCGGAGATCGTAGGCTTACTGCAGGAAATCCGCGAACGTCTTGATATGGCATTGCTTTTTGTGTCCCATGATCTCGGCCTCGTTTCACATCTCTGTCAACGCGTAACGGTTTTGCATAACGGTTGTGTGATGGAATCTGGGACCACCAGCAACGTGCTGTCACATCCTGATAATAACTATACGAAGCGTCTCATCGAGGCAGCCCGCCTTCACGAGTTTTCTGGTTTGAACTATGCGAATTCTCCTGCATTATGAAGCAAGGCTTTTTGCCATTTTAAATTTATGAACGGACCAATCAGTATTTCCGGCACGAATGGCGGCCCATTGGGCTCCCATGAGAGCCAAGCGTTTAGAAATCTCATCCAACGACTCTTCGAAGGGAAGGCAAACATCCGCGATATTCGCGCTATGGAAGAGGTCCAACCACGTCGACGCTCACTAACGCTTTTGGTGAATAATGAATGCAACTTGGCCTGTCGTCATTGCTATCTGCAGTTGCCCAAGCCATCTCAAAGACGCTTGAGCCTTGATGAGTGGAATCTCGTCATCGATTCCGCGATTACCGACGGAGTTCAGCATTTTGTCGTCGTGGGCAAGGAATTGTTCCTCGGACAGATTGGCCCCGCCGTATTGGATCATTTGTCGAAACGACGCCGGGAGGTTCCAGGTTTAGGACTTGGCGTAATAACTAACGGCACTCTCATTCACCAACACCGACACCGGTTGCAGTCACATCAACTTTGCTACGTCGACCTCAGCATGGAGGGCAACGAATCAGACCACGATACTATTCGGGGCCTTGGAAGTTATGCAGCCGTTCGCCCTAATGTTGAATGGGCTGCACGACACCTTGCTGAAAAACTTTTTATCACCCTGACCGTACAAAAGCACAATCTTAAAAATCTCGGAAACGCCTTAATTGCATTTGCAGGCTTGGGGGTGAAAAACGTCGGTGCCAGTTTCTACTGCCCGCTGCCTTACACTGATCGCAAATTGGATTTGACCGAGAACGATTACGACTATTTTTTTCGCACACTCGGGGGACTCGGTTCACTACAATTGCCGCATCCGGTGGCTTTGCAGGTAGATGCTGGCATTATATCGCCAGCAACTGTTGCTGCATTCATGCGTTCGGAATGGTTTAGTTTGGAATCCATGGAAGTCGATTGGAGCGGTTTTTTGTATTCTCATTTCAATTTCGGAAATGGCCTTACTCTTCATTTCCGCTTCGTACCCACACCAATATCCCTTAGACAGACAGCTCGCGTGACTGTAGATGGTGAACTTGTCTGTGTTGAAGACAGTCTTCAACCTCGTCTTTATTCCGTAAACCGTGTAGGAAATGTCCGCGAATCCGGCTGCGATTATCGACAACTAATTTTGGCAGCTTCGCAGCATCCTCGTTTGACTCAGCTCGACGACCGTTTTGAGTCGGAGGTTTTGCCTCTATTTAAAGCGTCGTATCTTGGCCGATGCGCTCGTAAAACGCATTCGCTGGTGCCTGCATAAAAATACACGCTTTGACATTTTTGCCTGATGAAGAAATCGCATGTCCTCATCGTCGTCCTAGTTGCCGCCGGGCTTTCCTGGGCAATTTTTAGTCGGCGCTCCACACCCACACCCACACCAACACCAACACCAACACCATCAACAGAGCGTTCTGTAGTTATTGCTCTGGAGAATGATGTCGCATCTATCGATCCGGCGCGCCTTCAGGACGTTTTTGGGCTCCGAGTCGGCTATCAGATCGCTGAAGGGCTGACAAAGCTTGGTAAACAAAACGAGATTATTGGTGCGGTGTCCGACAAATGGGAGAGCAACCCCGATTTTACGAAATGGACTTTTCATCTCCGCGAGGGAGTCACTTTTCACCCACATCCTGCCTCAGGAGGACCATCGGAGGCAGTCACGGTCAATGATGTTATCTTTAGTTTCACGCGAATGTTGGCCAAGGATGCGGTCACCGCAGGGCCGTTGGCGGGCATCATAGTCGGCGCGAAAGATGTCCAGGACGGAAAATCGGAAGACCTTTCTGGGGTTCGGGTCATTTCGCCCTCTGAGGTAGAATTCACTCTTACCCGGCCAGACAGTCTCTTTCCTGGACGAATTTCCTCTCCAGCTTATGCCATTGTAAGTCGTAAAGCTGTGGAGGCCGATGGGGCTGACTTTGGGCAAAAGCTCCACTCTGGAACAGGTCCATTCCGTTTCGTAGAACGGCGAGGCAATGAAATTGTCCTGGAGCGTTTCTCCGGCTATTGGGGAACAACCGTTAAAGATGCGCCTCGACAAGTAATCTACCGGACTATTAAGGAAGACGCCGTCCGTTTGGCAGAGGCTAAAGCACGCCGTGTCACTGTTCTGTATGGAACTCCCGCATTGCTCCAAGGTCTTGTCAAGAGGACGAATGAGCAGGTGACTCTGACAGATGACGCCGCTCGCACATTTAGCCAACAAACATTTCCGATTTTCAACTCCTATTTCATTGCCTTCAATTATCCCAAAGTAAATTCTGATCTACGCCGAGCAATTGCCCTCGCCTTGGATCGTAACGAAGTCATCGCGGCTGCCGTTCCAACGACCGGCATCCCGGCGGCAGGACCTATTCCGCTTGCGTGTGCCAGTTACCACAGCCTTGTGAAGCCCTCACGCGATCTTGACGCAGCTCGGCAAGCATTAGAGCGCTATAAACAGAATAGCCCCGGCGCCACACCCAAAATGAAGCTTTTGGTTCATGAACTAGCGCAGGCGGTGCCCATCGGTGAAGTAGTTCAATCTCAACTTAAACCTCTAGGCATAGATGTGGAACTTGTTCAGCAGAGCTTCAACGCTGTTCTCGATGCAGTTCGGAAGGGAGATTTTGAAGCAACCGTTCTTGGTTTTGAATACCAGTATGGACTGCCTCAGCTCATCCTGGAAAATTTTTACACCTCGGCTGCAGTGCCCCTTCCCAACGTCTTCTATTTTAAAAATCCAGCTAACGACAAAGCGATTGCAAATCTTTTCAGGGATGCGCCCACTCAATCCCAGCTTGACCAAGTCGCGAAGATCGAGAAAGACCTGGTCGAAGATGCTCCCGGTGTTTTTCTTTATCAAACTAGCCAGACTCTATTAATTGACCCGGCCTTCATCGGTTTGACGTGCAACGCAGCCAACTTCATTGACCTTTCTGTCGCCCGCTGGAAGTGAATGTTAAATCCTTCTGGGACTCCGAACGTTCGGTTACGCTGGTTCAACGGATTCTGTGCGTCGGTCGGGTATGGTTTGTCATTGCTTGCCGGCTTGCTTTTTTTGGCATTCTTTTTGACACACGTCGCTCCAGGTGATCCCGCCCGCATTATTCTGGGAGCAAATGCACGAGAGGATAGCGTACAAGCTCTCCGAAGTGAGATGGGCTTCGACCGACCGTTATTGAGGCAGTTTACGGATTACAGTTGGCGATTGCTTTCTGGTCGCTGGGGAAATTCCTGGCTTGCTCGCCGCCCGGTCTTGGCCGAGATTGGAGAACATCTAGGGCCGACAATAAGGATCGGTATCGTGGCGGTCCTATTCGCTCTCGGAACTGCCATCGCTCTGAACGCCTGCTTTTTTTGGATTCCTCACCTCCGTTGGATTGTCAACGTTACTCGCTTTGGAGTGGCGATTCCCGGTGTAGTATTGGCTATGGGCGGAGCCCTACTGGCAAGCCGTTGGTCGAGTGGCCTATCCATAGAGAAGTTTAGTTTTGTCCCTGGTGTTTCGGCTGGACTTTATACCAGTTGCCTTATCACCAGCCTTTTATCTGATCGTTTGTCACAGATTGAGGCATCCTCTGCATTTCGCGCTACGGAGGCGTTAGGATTCGGCCGATTTCATATCTTCAATCGGGTATTGCTGAGCAATGCTCGCTCCCTGTTAACCACCTTGTGCGTCAACCAACTCGGCCTTATCTTTTTCTCCACGATTATTGTAGAACAAATTTTTTCGATCAGAGGCCTGGGCGCTCTGCTTGTTCGTTCTATTCAGGGAAAAGACCTCCCAGTCATCTCAGCCATTCTTCTGCTCAATGGAGTTTTTTTTCTGGTTGTTCATTTTTTTCAAGCAAAAGGAACATCATCACAGTTTAGAGAGGTGCCCATATGAGCCCTCTCGTCGCTTGGGGCCGTATTCCTCGCGTGACGCGATTATGGATTATGTTGACTCTAGTGGTGCTTTTGTTGGTATTGCCAGCCTTTCTACATCTTTTTCTGGACCCGACGAGTGCTTATGAAATCCGCATTTCTCGCGCGCTCGAATCTCCTTCCTCCACAGAGTGGTTTGGCACCGATGCGCTCGGCCGCTCTCTTTGGAGTCGAACAGTTCTTGGTTTTGCGCTATCGGTTGGAATTATTTGCAAAGCACTCGCTGTGGCAATGCCTCTCAGTCTTATCCTTGGCCTTTGTGCCGGTTTTTGGGCGGGACGTTGGCCTGATCATTTGATTAGCTGGGTGATCGCAGTAATATACACAACCCCCTTTTTTTTGCTCGTTGTCGCTCTGGCTGCCGTAATTGGTTCTGGCCTCACTGTCCTACCTTGGATTATTGGCGGTATTATCTGGGCAGCCCCGGCACGCGTAGTCCGGAGTGAAACGAGGCGCCTTGTCACGGGCTCGTTCGTTCGGTATGAGCGCGCGCTGGGGTTCTCCCCAATAATAATTTTAACGCGATCACTTTTACCAATGATCACGGCTCCTGCTGCAATCAGCCTTTTATATCTGGTTCCCGAAATTATTGGGATCGATGCAGTGTTGAGCCTCTTTGGCCTTGGCGCCCAACCTCCTCAAGCAACGCTCGGTGCTCTGATTTACGACGGCTTACGGCGCTGGGACGCAGCCCCATGGTTGTCGGGTCTGCCAACGTTGCTTCTCGTTTGCTATGCTTTAGGAATATATTCACTAACCAGTGGCCTCTCCTCTCAGCTCGGTCGCCCTCGTCGCTTTCGCGCATGAAAGTTACGACACGTAGCGAGCCGTGTCCGGCAATCGCCCATCCGGCTTCAAGAAAAGGTGGGAGTCGGGGCGTTTTTGACTTGAGAGTTTGTTTGGATCGCTTCGTGTTCAAGAACAATGCTAATATCGATTTCATGCTTTTCGCACTTCCGCGTGAAAAACGACGGACGCGTTGATCCGCTTGCCTCCATCCGAAACGCCAGTGTATTGTCCGGTGTGTCCCGTTTTTTTGGCGAGCCGATTGGCTCGCCAAGTTTCGTAGGTTCCTGAGCCAACGGTTTTTATGTCCGATTCGAACAATTGGTCCGTTTCGAGCGATCGCCAGAAGCTGAGCGACCGAACCGTATTTCGCTTTCAGCAGCTCGCGAATCTTCTTAAAAATGATCTAACGACGCTTCCCCACTATCGGGACTCGCTGCACTCCGTTTTCTTTGTTCAACGCGACTGGAAACATTCAAGAGCGGACACCGGGCGCTATTACAAAGCAAATCTGTGTGCCACGTACCAACTCGTAGGTGGAATCCGAACTGAATTGATCAATGCGCTCGATGCTGCCGGAGAGTCGTCAATTACGCGAAATCAACTGGAGGAACTGTTTAGGGCTCACGCTGTCGTCTCCGGCGAAGGAAACCGTTTCGAGGCATTTCAGAAGGAGTTCAGGTCCGAAAACGAGATCCTTCGCGAGCGTGCGCATTCTCTTTTGATACAAGCTGCATCTTCGATTCCGTATCGTGGGCAACTCCCAACCGCCTTTGATGAACAACTCAAGCTATCTGCAAATGCCGTACCCAATGGCTATTGGTTTACAGGCAAAGGAACCGAGTTCACTTTTCGACGACTTCCACGTTTAAATACTGAAACAGAGGAACCACTTCAGATTCTCCCAAACGTTCACCCGGTTTCCTTTCACACAGATATCGGAGCATCGGAAGAGCTTTTGAATCCCTTGTTCCGAACATTTTTGAATCCATTGCTGCGGGGTGATACGCCGAACAAAAGTTCGCCGGCTTACGCTGAAAGTAGCGCAGTGTTTTCAGGCTTCGCATTCCCTTGCTACGAAGAGACGAGGCCGGATCAATTCTCTGGCGCGTTTCTCGGGTGGTTATTGTTCAGCTTTTTATCATCCGATCCGCCTAACGATTTAGGAACGCACTGGAATAGCTTCCGATTCGCTGTGAATCATTTCGCCGACCGCGTTTTGGAAGCCAGTATCGATGAGGTTTTGGGTGAGTACGGCACATGGTATGCCAAAGCCGAGCGGCCAAAACCTGAAGTAGCATTTAAATCCATTTATTTGGCTCGAATAGAGGGATGGGAATTCGATGACACCGCAACGAGTGAACTGAAGCTTCCGCGAAAGTCACAAAAAGACCACAAGACGCCTCTGGATTTCGTAATTACCATTAAACCCAAGTGGGATACCCTCTTTAAGGCTGATATTCCCATTTCTGAAGCCCTACGTCTTCGTTGCCACCGGCTCCATAAGGGGCTCAACTTCGTCTACGATAACTCTCAGATAGACGAGTTGAAGAAATACGAACAAATGATGCAACTTCTCCAGAGACCTCTGGAGGAATTATCGCGCAGCATTGGTACAATGCAACGTGATACTCAAGAATTGCGGGCCATTCTTTACGACCCGGCACGCGCGATATTTGAGTCGCACAAGAGCCTTTCCGGACTCTTCGAAGAGAATGAGTTTTTGCAAGTATCACCGGACGTACGGATAAAGCTTAATCACAACTGTTCGTACAAGGAGCCAAACTGTAACGATTACGGGAGTCAACTGGACGGTCGTGTAGTATGGGCTCTGGCCTTATGTCGCATCTTTGGTATCGAGAAGGAAAGGGAACTGTCTACTTGTCGCAGCAAAGAGTCCGTCGTGCTAACCGCCAAGGATCTGATCGCGCAATATGAAAAGCGAGACGCTTTTAAGGAATTGAAAGCCGACTTGATCCATTTATGTGCTCCGGATGGGAGAAGCGCACCAGAAAGTTTAAGTGACTCGCTGAACAGGGAGGATGTCACGGATTTTCTGGTGTTTTTGAAATGGGTTGTTTTTAAGCCATTTAAGGTTAGTGAAGACAAATGGCATATTTTACCTCTTCTGTTGGCCCTGGAGCGATACCGCCTCGCGCCCGACGACAAGAAGCTCACCCTGCCGGAAGGGGTTGAAAATGGACCCACAATTGCAACTTGGGCCGATATTGCAGCGGCGCTCACCATTTCGAGAGAGTGGACGCCCGTTGCTTGGCACGCAGTCCTAAACTATCTTTTGAAATCATCGGCGGTGGCCTATAAAAGAAACAGGATTACATCGATAAAAGTGTGGCCCAGCCATGATTCGTCACCGGATGGACGGTTTGTCATCGAGGTGTGGTTTCGTGATAGCTATCTCTACAGTCAAGCAGGGCCTTTGGCGGAAGTGGAAAGGTTACGGCGGCTGATTAATGATCAAGTGTTGTCTTCGCCGCGTGATTGGCGGATCGAATCAGCAAATATCGGTGATTTTTACAGCCCTTTTGTTGAACTTGCATCCAGGATCATGGGTTTTGTCGATTCTCATCCAACTGGGTCAAACGATAACGCCTCTCCAGCCGGCTGGCGAAAACCGAAATCCGGATTGCCGCATTTCGACGATCACAGTCCAAATACGATTTGCATTCTCGAACAGGGCACGCGTCAATTTCGCTTGGAATTAGGCCACAAAGCCAGCCAACCAGGCATCCGTCTTGCCTGGTTGCCCGTAGATGGCACTTTAGTCGAGGGCCAGATAGCTGATAATTTAGAAGAATCAAAAAATGCTTCCATTTCTCGGACATTGTCTGCTTCGGTAACTGCGGAGAAGACGGATGGCATGACATTTCACCTCCGCGATCACGAATCGGGAACCAAGTTTTGGTTGAATGCACTAAAGAAGTTGCTACCGGAAGGTACTATATTGATCGAAGGTAACGAAAATAATCAAACCGAACCTACGGCCGCCAAACTCTCAGCCCCGCAATCGATTGTATTCCTCCACTGTGATTCCATCACGCAGAAGCCGTGGGTGGATGCCTTTTCGATCGAGAATGGCATCGGACATCTGGTAATCCTAAGTGCTGGTGCGCCCTCTAGCGTGCTACCGAATGGTGCGGGAGAAAGGGTTCACGTTTGTGGCTTTGGACTTAATGCGGGCGCGACCTTTACTACGTCGAAGCGGGTGACTTTGTTTTTTCAAAAGCTTACTGGATATTCGAATCTCTCTGATCTTCCGTGGGGACTTCTCTGCCCATCACCCGAGGATTGTCTCAATGCATGGAAGAAAACGCTTGATACGGAAAGTCCACCGTCAGAGAAGTGGGTTAAAATCAAGAACCGCCTTCTGCGCTGCGCCAAGGACTTAAATATGGAGCCGCGACGGTTTGTCCTGGAGAGACTTATGGCGGACCGCGCAACCGGCAGCGACGGAGATTCTCAAAAGAGAGTTTTTGAGGCCCTCCTGACGTCCGATCTCCCGCCCATCGAGCAGTTAGTGAGTTCGCTTGAAATCCTTTCAACCTACGTAAAGCAATCGAAATCCAACACTTAACGGCGGCTTAATTTATTTTTGCGTTCATGAATTCCATTCAGGCTCAGAAACGAAAGGTTCGCGGCGTTCCAGTTTATTTGCTCGACTACCAAGACTGCTTCGCTGCACTTTGGAATCAAGCCCTATCTGGCAATTCTACCGAATTTGATCTCGGGAATGGAGTTTCAGAATCTGTCACCGTTGGGAGTGGCGATTCCGGCTCAAGGGTCATCGTCCTTATCGTTGACGAAGCGCTGCCGACGGGAGCCCCTGAAAGCGTCAATCGGGTTTCGCCTCGCCGCTACCTGAGCGCGCTTGTCTGGGCAGCAGTATGGAGACTCCGTTTTCCAAAAGGAACAGCCGGTATCATTGTCAGCCAATCAGTAAATGGAGAAGAGCTCACATTAGCCAAACTTGTCCTTCCCCTGCTCGACCGAGAGGAGCACAACGTCATTCAGCCTGGAATTGTACCGGGCGTGCTTCAAGTCACAGATGAAAACAATACTGCGTTCTTTGAGGGCTGGATCGTTGGCCCAGTGAATTTACCGACACACGCCCAATTGGACGCCTTGCGTGCTCTCCTTCAAAGCGGCGTAAATGGCGATCCCGAGAATCATCATGAGTTAGCGAATATTGCGGGCGCGTTATTCCTCCGACATTTGGCAAACAGTTACCAGACTGCCGTGGGACATCCAGTGGAATGGGCGATTTGGAGATTGCTGGAAGCATTAACCTGCCTTTTGGAAGGAAGTCTTAGTAAATCCGCAAAGCAGCAATGGTGGACAGGCGCGACAAATCAATATTTGCTATTAGATGATATGTCGGAACTTTGGAAACCGTTTTTGGAGGGCGCGCTTCTAACGGGACCTAATGATATTCACGCTCCGCTCGCCGGAACCGGTCTTCGAGGAGGAAGTGGTGCGTTATCGCATTTGGTGAGCAGATTGGAATGTTTTGCGGAAGAGCCTTACACACGAAGATTTCTCACACTGTGCGATTTTGTACCAACCGCTCCCGACACAGTCGCGAAACTGGATTGCATCCTTTTTCTTGACCTCCGGTTCTTTACCCGTGCTCAAGCAGGAGATTCATCCCTTTACCACTCTCGGTTGCGTGTTATCGCCAAAGATTTGGAAAATAGTGTTCTAAACTCTTCAATTAAACCAGCATGGGAGATGATTCCCCATGATGCTCACGAACTGGGGCTGTTGCCGAGGCTTCTGAGCCTTTTTGACCCTACCTTGCCTATTGTGATCTTTTCATCGAGTAACCAAAGGTCAATCGTCGCCGATTTGGAGAAATGCGGTAACATTATCACCGATTTTCAGAAGCCGATTTTCCGCGCAGTGCTGGGAGATGCAACTGAATACGTCGATCACATCCGTCACCGCTTTCGTAGCTCAATGAAGAAAGCCACACGGATTTTGAAGGTTAGGCAGTCCTTAAGACAACTCACGCAAATGAAACCATAGTGGCTTATGAAACACATCGAGCTATATTTCGACGAGTCGTTTAACAGCAGGGCCGAAATGGTAGTCGGCGGATTGGGTTTAATCAGTGATCAGACATTGCTGCCTTTCCACGATGGGTTGGTGCATGCCTTAGCTAATCAGAGCTGGGGTGTTGAAGATGCGCACTATCACCTTTTGCAGCAGCCGACCACAGGGCAGATCGGCGGCTTTCTTTTCCCTGTAGCTGACGTTCCCTCTCACAACGACCGGTTGGTAAAAGGCAAAGCTCTTTCCGAGAGTGCAAATCTAGCTTCGGCTCAAAACAAAATGAATGCGGTGTGCGAAGCTGTAAAGGTGCATGCGTTAGCGCAGAATGTTCAGATGTTCGCTTTTGGAATGAAAGTGCCGCCTAACGAAAATAACCGCCTCTGGCAGCCTGAAATTCCAAACTACTCATTATTTAGTCCGCAGGAGCGACGATCTGCGGACAGATTCTGGAACGATTGTTTGGATAGTCGTTTTCAAATTGCACTTCGACAATGCCTGGAGTTGCTACTCTTTGAACTGCCTACACTTACCAACCACTTCAATGCCGAACCCTGCATCTTGGCGTTGGACTGGGCAACGCGAATGAATGAGCAGAAGGAGTTTGTCGATCCAATTGATAGTATCGCGCATTCCGAAAGGGTGAAACGCAGATATGGCCTGATTGGATCCGGAGGCGGTGGAGCGGTTACATTCTTTAGCCTTGGTCCCGATGGAGGCCGTTTTCTTCTGGATGACGTATTGGAATCACGAGGAAGATTCTTTCACAAGGTGACGGTGGGGCGTGCCGTTGCAAGAATCTTGAAATATGATTGGCATACACTGGTCGCACCTAAGCCAAAGGAGAAGAGGCAACCAAATGAGATTCTTAAGAATCACCGGGAGCACCTTCCAAATCAAATTCACTACCTAGCCGACTGGATAACACATTTCATCGCAAATCAACCCGGTTGGATCACCGCGAATGCAACGCTTCAAGAGTGGTTTGGGAATGGCTTTTTGATAGAAGATACTCATTTGTCAGCCTTGACTCGATGGATTGTCGCTTCACGTGATTGGGATCAAGGGAATAGAGCCGAAGCTATTCGTAGAGTTTCTGGTTTGGAAACTCTGGGTCCGCTTCTCTTGCGTCGAAACGCCCAAGTGTGGAGCGAACAAATAGCCGGTCCTGAACTGAATCAGCTTTTTGCTTAAATGCCGGTGCGCCATTTATGGGATTCCGTAACGATATTGAATTAGGGAAAAGCGGTCTGGGCGACTGGCTGAACAATCCGCCTCACTTTTGCATTTCGGGTGGAGGAATGCTTCCTGAGGACTTGGTTGGAGAACTCTCGAACGCCATCTTAGCTTCGGACAAATCGCTGGAGATATTGGATCAAATGCAGTGGCAAGCATATACGAATGTTAGCTTAACGCCGTTAAGAAATGTTCGAGGGATCGTCCTTGTCTGGGGTCAAAACGATTCGGAAGCCCTGGTATTTTGGCGCCACGGACGTTTATGGGATTGGCTGTCAAAATGGGGTAAAAATGAGGCACAACGGGTTTCGTGGATTATTCTAGCCTCGGTTGAACGAATCGAAGTTGCTCGCCAGTTGTCTCTCTCTGATGCAGGGACAGAATCCGTCAAACTGGGTAATCAAAAAGGCTATGCTGTAATGGCATCCGATGCGCCCATAGATGCTCTTCGAGAAAAGCTAAAAGACATGCGTTCCTCGGGAGATGTAACAGACCTGATAACGTGGAACGCGCTGCAACGCGTTGACCGAGGCCTCCTCGCTTTACGGTCCTTGCGCGCGGCCCTTGAAGTTGAGCCAACTAATCCTCGTGCGTTGATGGCAGCTATTTCAGCGATTCGAGTTCAGTTTGCCGAATGCCCTCATGAATGGGATCGCTATTGTCGTCCGAATTGCCATGAACATGGCCGAAAGTGGAGAAAATGGCTCTCGACTGCCCTTGAACGCGATGTGACAGAAAGCGTCACGCATATCGTTCAGGATGGGCGCGCGCTCATTCCTTTGCTCCGAACTTAATTTAGGTAACCCGTAGATGGAAACGAATACAGGAATCGCAAAAGGAACCGAAGCTCGTATCCTCATCGTGGAGGATGACCTCGCTTTGTTGAGCACTTTAGAGGGACATTACCGCCGATTGTTCGAGTCGCAGGGATACGCGACAGTTACAGTCGAAACCGCAAAGACAGCCGATGAGGCCAAGGAACGAGCGCGGAAGGCCCTCAGGAGGCCTTATGACTTTGTTTCCCTCGATGTGAATTTAGGAGACACTTCGGTTGAAAAGGGTCGGGTGCTCACAGGCCTCGATGTTCTGCGCGTTCTCAAAGCACACAATTCAGCATGGATGGTTGTTCTTCTCACGGGGGTTGAGACCGACAGTACTCTGGATGGCACGTTAGGCCTGTCAGACGCAGAGGCAATCCGACGAAAATTGCGGCGGGAAGCGTATCAGAATTTCTTTCCGGAGCGACTTTTGGTCGTCGAGAAGCCTAGACAGGCCCGCGTTGAAGCTGATGCTCCGGCCGCCACAAGTGAGCTGATGAATAAGCTGGATCAGATCGTTCAGGTTTTTCAAGTTGTCAGTCAGCAACGTTACGTGTTCCGTCCCGTGATAGTAGAAGGAATGGTACGGGTGCCTGTGCCTCAAAAGGAAGGAAAGGCTAAATCGAAACTTGTACCAGCCAAGGTGACTCGTTGGCAGGTGCGGTTCAACTGTGGAGAGCTTTTGACCGTCGAAGGGTGCAAAGGGTTTGAGATCGTTCATCATTTACTTGGATTGGATAAAACCGCTGAACCAGTCGAAGCGCCTTTTCTTAATCGCTTGGTTTCAGAATCTGATACGGTGACGAATTCCCAAAGCGAGGCTGAAGAAGATGAAGTGAAATGCGAACTTAATCATGCTTTAATGGCCTATTTCAAACCATTGGGCGTCAATTGGGAAAAGCTCGACAACGAGCAAAAGCTCGCACAATTGCAGTTCATTGCACCAACCATTAGACGCATGAGAGAACTGATGGCGCTCGAAGCGGAAAGCGATATCTCGTCCAACGAGGAAGAAGAGCTGGATCGATTGGTAAAGAATCTTGGACCGCTGGCGGAGCCACTGGAGGATTTTTTGGCCGGCCGCGCCGAATCGCCATTTGAAGAAGCATACCCTGATGACTTCGACGAAATGGCATCACTTGACGCGTCTTTAGGAGATGGAATGCAGCGGGACTCTGGCAACTTTACGAAACGACCGGGGAGCAAAAGACCAGATTCACCAGAGGCCGTGAAAGCGCGTAAGTATTTGGAGCGCGTGCGTGATTATTTGCGAAAAAATGGATTTCCGGCATTTGCGGACCACCTTCAACAACAGATCATGCCTTTGGGAACCAAATGGAGCTACATCCCACCCTCAGGTATCGAGTGGGCGGTATGAAGCATGAAACCAAATTAGGAGGCTTCCTCGGCCGAATTTGGGCAGCCTTTTTTTTCGTAGTTCGAAGTTCAGTTTGTTCAATTTTCAATCCTCAATCAGTTATCGATCTTCGGTTGTTTCGAACCTATTCATTTTCTTGTTATCTCGTCACGCCCTTTTGAGTTGTTGAGTTGTAGCAACCTCCTTTCGCAGGAACTTCTAGTCGCATTTTTCCGCGCCGGTTAATCGGCCAGTCAAGTTACAGGATAGCTCTAGGCTAGCCGAATACTGTCACGGTCTCCCCAGAAGAAGTCACGCAATAGTTCTGTGCGAACTGCTAACGCTTACCTGCCTTCAAAGTCGCTTGGCATCCTACGATCTGGCGTTCCAAACGTGTCATGGAGACGACATTTCCCGTCACGCATGAGGAATATGACGACAAAGAGACACCCCGGGACGGAGCTTAATATGACAGTCGAACCCACAGTGGCCAAACCCACTAGTGCCCACCGCGTTGACCCTACCTTTAATTTGGAATTTTCTTCTCCAATTTCCCTGATGCTCGAGAAGTCCGACGCAAAGCGAAGAATAACCGGATGTGCTCATCGTCGATGTGCGTTGGCGGTCGTGATGTTTTTGGTGGCCTTCGCGTTCATGCCGGCGATAGCGGCGCCCCAACAAAACGGTGTGTTTTACACTCGTGAGTTCTTGAAAAGCGAGCAAGGCAGATCTCAAGAATCGCTTTCGGAAATCGAGCGAAACCTTGAGTCCGCATCCCGCTTGCTTGATGCAGGTCTTCCCGGAGCACCTGAACAATTGGTCCGAGCGTCCTTCCTCACGGACCTGGTTGGAATTCGTTTAGAAGGTGAAGCAGACAGAATTTCACAACTCAAATCCTCGCTTGGATATATCCGGGGTGAGGAACAGCGAAAACTTAACGCGGTATACGCGATCCTCCGCAAACAGCTCCAAACTGCTGAACTGCGCGTTGCCAGCTTGAACAAGCAATTCAATACAAGAGCCACTACCTCAAACATCGTTCAGGTTTTCCAAAGCAAACAGGGCGAATACCGCAATCTCATTCGCGCTGGGCTCACCGATGTAAAAACAGTTTTGGATGATTGCACTCGCCAACTGGCTCAAGTGAAGGCCGTCCCACAAATGGAGCCGAGCTCACCAGACGTTGGGAAAACTGCCGCCGAAGTCGCACGGCTAACACGCGAACAAGGCGAATTGCAAACCCAGTTGACTGCTCTTCGCAGTGCCCAAGAGGCAGAGCGACGAAAACCCGCCGTGCAACCCCCCGTGACGCTCATCGTTACAAATGAAGTTGTCAGGACGATTGAAAAGCCCATGCCTGCCCCAGCCCCCATCGTCATAACGAACATCGTTGAAAAGTCGGTTCCTATTACGACTCGCACTGTGGTCACAAACAAGGTGATCGAGTATGTGACGAACGTCCAAAAGGTCTTTGTGGATAGACCCATTCTGTCTTTGAGCAATTCCGCGCCATTACAAGTTGCACAAGCCAATCTGCCGGGCCGCACTTTCCAAACCAACGCAGCCACGCCTTATGTCGCTTCCAAAAAGGTTGCAACAAATTCCGAGGCAGTCGGTCTGGACGGAAAGCGTGCTCTACCTCCCGTTGAAGGACGCACCAAAGTGCCTCCTGCTCCATTGAGCCTTTCTTTAAAGCTCGCCGCCGGCGCGGTCGGATTGATTCTAATTGCTGGGATATTCATCATTGGTATTGCAACCCACGCCCGGAATCGTTTGGTGAAAATTGAACTCAGCGAACAGACCAGTGGCGAGAATCACGGAGTGATTGTGGCGGGTCCGGGAGAGGTCGCGATTCTGAGCAATCCACCGCATTCGGCTCCCGCTGATATGTGTGGAACCGCCTCTGCTATTGCACGTGACTGGTTTGGCAGACCTGTCCTAGTTGCGCTGGGCGGAATAAAGCTCAATGGAGTCAGCGTGGCGGGTAGGCGTCGTTTACGCCCAGGTGATCAAATAGCAGCCAGTGAATCATTTCCTGCCACGGGTTGGATTTTCCAAGGTGTGACAGCAGTAGAAATGCCCTCTCTCGAACCGCAATCCGAAACGATTTAACAACTGAAACCAAACGAATAGGACATCATTATGAAATTCACAACTGACAACGCCCCCCGCGTTCGCAACCCAAGTGTTAATATCGGATTGGGTACATTGGGCACATACATTGGGACACATCACCGTGCCTGGGAAACCAAGCTCATGGGCAATGAGCCATTGACCCACATTCCGACGCTCGTTATCGACACGGCGGAAAGCTCTCGAAACTACTCGGTAACGTTGGGGCCAACGAAAGGTTCGGTTTCCTTGGGAGACGAAGAAGTAATCATCCTGCATGAACGTACCACGCAAGAATTGGCTGCGATGGCCCGCCGGAATCCATGCACGCGCCGCGATGCGGAAAAGCTCGACAAGATTCCACCTGCAACATCGAAAGAAGGGGCTGGAGGGCAAAAGATTTTCGCGGTGAATGTTGGGAAGGCCGAAGATCCCTTGATTGTTCAAAGCCTCTCCAATCTCTTTACGACTGAAAGGAATCGCTGTCGATACGGCGCATTGTGCGACCAGGGCACGTCGATTCTCGCCAGTGATGTTCTCGACGTAAACCTCTTTGGGTCGGGTTTTGGATCAACCGCTGCCGGACTCTTGCTCTACATCATCTCTCGCATCCGGTATGTTGCGAAATTGCTTGGGCTCAAAATCCGCGTCCACGTCATCTTGACAAGTCCTAGCGTGGCGAAGACGCACGATGTGGTCACGGCCTGGGGCGCATTCGGCGCGACATGCAAAGAGGTTTTGGTCGCGATGACGGATGCTGCCCGAATTGAATTCGGATTGTTCACCGGCGCGAAAATTACACACGAACCCGGCTCGAAACTGCTGGATACTTTTACAATCTGGGGATGTTCAACTGGCAATCTCGTTGCAGGCGACCGTGATGAAGTGGCTTCGAGCATCGGGCTTCTCCTTTTTTACATGGCGCACAGCCAATTGGGAGGGCTTTCCGAATCGGCGTTTTGCGACCCGCAAAAGACTGTCTTGGACACGTCGTTGGGTTATCGCGGTATTCGTCGGCTCGGCTTGGCGAGATTTGCGATTGACCGTGATTTGAACCGCGAGATTGCTTTTAACGCCGCGATCCTTGCCATCTCAAGAATGTTGAACCGCGACAATAACTAACCATCACACATCAAATAACCATTCGATCTATTTTATGAGAACAAACATTCAAGTCCCTGAAGTCGAGACGCTGCTGGCAAACGTTTCACCGAACCAGAGCAAGACGAAACTTCGCGAAGCGGTCTTGCTGACCCGCGCAAAAGTCGCATCAGGAGGAAAGTGGCGTAAAACACTTCATGCAGTAACCCTTGTGGTGCTCGCTTGCCTGTTACTGGCAGGTTCGATATTTGCTCCAGAAGGACTTTGGGCAAGCATTGGAGCGATCCTGGCGGCTGGGTCTTTCATTGCGAGCATTTATTGTTTGTTTGAATTCGATCATGGCGTGCTCAAACAAACGGTCTTGTATTTCGCGCAAGCGGAGGAAAAGATAGCCGCAAAATCATCCGCCGACGAAAGTCGAGGACTGGCAATGGCTCAGACGATGCAGACGCAGGCCACAGTCCATCAGCAGGCCAACGAACTGCTGTCTGCGGGACACAGCCTCAATGAGATTGCACAATCGTATGCGGAAGCCCTGTCGGCTGTTCGTGAGTATCAACAAACCGCGCAAGGACGCAACACAGACGCCTGCAAAGCTGTGGAAAGCGCAGACCGCGAAGTTCGAGACGCAACTGCCATGTTTGAAGATCGCGCCCGCCGTTGGTGGCCGAGCCGTCTGTTTCCTGCGTACACGCGTGTCGCCGCATCGCGCTGGCTTGCTGCGCTGGAAAAGCGAGCCGCAATTCGATTCGAGCAGGGTGCCTGCTCCGCCGCAGCCGAAGGCTATGAAACGCTCGCGAAATCACTCAGTCAATTGTCGGGTGATTATGTCGATGCGAAAAGCGTGACTTCGTCTGAGGCAAGCGACGCAGGATTGAAAATTGATGCGACCAACCGATTGCAGAACGTTACCGGCTGCAACAAGGGGCTACCCTTGCCGAGTGAAATCGCTGGAATTGTGGAGAATGAAGTTGTGTTGAACGAAGCATCAATCCGACAAGCAATCGCCTCCCGCGAAGCGGAGCAACCATTGTCCGAAGCGATCCGCAACCAAGCTGAAAAAGTGGCGTCGAAGGTCAGACTTCCAGAAAGCTTCGGCGAGTTTTACAGCCAACGTAACGGCGACAAGCAATTGTTACTCAAACAAATTGACCTGCAATCCCACGAGTTTGCTACGGCCAGTCCAACACCAGGTCGTCAGCGCATCCGTCATCGCTTCTTGATGGTGGAAGGGGGAGAAACAGCCCCCGTTTGCAAAGACGTTATTGGGATTTCCAAAGACATGATTGTTCGCACGATCAATCACCCACGGAGCGATGAGTTTGTCTGCGTGACGGAATCACGTTTCGAGCCTTGCTCCGAAATAACGGAATATCTCGAAGGAGTGCGCCAATTTCAAAGCCTCACACCGGAGCAACGTTCCCCAATGATTGTCGCTGTTGCGGAGGACGACTTCCTTGTTGCGTTCTCGCCGGAATCCGCTCATGACCCGTTACGTCCTGTGCGTCTGCTGTGTGTCGGGCTGGTGCTCGGCATCATCAAGCGGACAGGAGCGGAATGCTACAAAGCGGTAGATGCTAATGATCCCCACAACGCGCATTTCGGCAAAGGTTTTAGTCAGGCAATAGACGTGCTGGCGACAGATCAGGCCCTCGCAAGAAATATCGAGCAATCGATCGAGGCGGTTTATTCGGTCGACGGAGCCGAGGCCATTCGCAGAAAACTACTCGACGCGAAAACCAAAAATATGGTTCCGTCATCAAATTGCAAACGCTTCCGTGAGATGCTGGACCATGAAATTCAGCGCGCATCCTCGAAACGCCTGTAGGAGCGATTCCAATACGGCATCAACCGACTTTCAAAGCAGGACCGGATCGTTTCATTTGAATCTTGCTCGCGAGTTTATCCAGCTCTGTGTTTGAAATCCGTTCCGCCAACTCCTCTTTCAATGGTTCTCGGTCTTCAAGTTCGTCTGCAAAAACCTCCCGGTTCATTGCTTGCTTGGCGCATTCATGAAATTTTTCAGGCGCAACGATTTGAACCTCTTCGTTAAGCTGCCCCCAAAACATTTCCAGAGGGTTTTTCGAGGCCCACCATGGATAATTGTACTTTGCCTTTGCTTGAGCGACGGTCTTTTTCTCCACAACGTTCGACTGTCCGGGTGGCGGGCTTTGCGCTAACGACCCAGGAGGGAATTGAACAACGTTCGGCACCAATTCTGAGAACACAACTTTTTGCGCCATGTTAGCGGAGTGTTGGTCCCGCAAATGCCCATATGTCTTCATCGCAAGGGCTCCCCCGTCTTTGTGCCCCAGCCATCGGCTGACCGTTGGGATGTCCACACCGGATTCGATACAGCGAGTGGCAAACAAATGTCGAAGGTCATGATGCGTGAATCGCTCGATTCCGAGCTTTCGACAGGCAGAGGTAATTGCGCCTTGGCACTCCTTGATGCGCATCACCGGATTGCTTCGGAATTCCAGCTCGCCACGTTCTTCGCAAAGTCGTCCGAGCAATCGTTTCATGTCGGGAATTATCGGAACGCGACGGATTTCCCAATTCTTCGTGCCTGTCACCGGATCGCCCAAAACAGTAATCTCACCCTTGTCCAGATCACAGTCTCGCCCCGTGACGCGAGCTGCTTCTCCTTTTCGGCAGCCTGAGTACGCGAGAAATTCGACCAAATCCGCGCAACGATGATTCCATCCGCCGTCGTTCGACCGGATTGTCTTAACGAGTGCCAGGAAATCATCGTGGCTTGGAAGCTTGACCTGTTTCTGGCGAATTCGCATTCGTTTGATTGCGTTGGCTGGATTGTCATAACGAGCACCCGCTTCAACTCCGATGTTAAGGATCATTCGAAGCGTGCCGACGGTGTTATTGAAAGCGGTCGAGCTGGATTTTTTTCCGAATCGCCCCGCCCATTCGAGGCACTCGGCTTTGGTGATTTTCGAAACATCTGAGTTTTCCAAATCAGGCCAGGATTTCAGCAGGGCAGTGATTCGCTCCTCGCGGTAAACCTTGCTCCGTTCTTTTAACGAAAGGTCAGCCTTCAGGCGTTCTCGATACGTGTGAAGGGCGTCCTTGAAAAGCATCTTGCCCTTTGCTACGGCTTTTGTTGCTTCCGCTTTCCGTTGCTCCTCCTTGATCAGGTCGTTGAGCCGAAATTTCGCGACGCTGATTCGATCTGTCTTCAGCGATTTCCGAATCAACTTGCCGTTTACGTGTCCGCGTGCAAAATATATTCCAGATGGAATGTAGCGGACCAAATTCGCTACAGGTGTTTTTTGCCATGGCGATTGGTCTTCGGAGTCAACCTTTGCTTCCGATTGATCGGCATTCATGAATATAGTATCACATTGCTGTATCAGATTTGCAAATCGAGAGGCAACAAAACCTCACAAAACCATTGAAAATACTGGCGACGGAAGGGTGGCTGAGTGGTCTAAGGCACCTGACTCGAAATCAGGCGTAGGGGCAACCCTACCGGGGGTTCAAATCCCTCCCCTTCCGCCATTTATTCGATTGAGATAGGTTCAGGGTGGCCCAACTTTCTCTTCAGAAAAGCGTTCTTCCAACCATGGATCGGCGCTGTTGGAATATCCACGCACTTCCCAAAAACCAAGGATGTCCCGGTCAAGAAAGGTGATCTCACGAATGAATTTCGCGCCTTTCCATGCGTATCGTTTCGGAATGATCACTCTGGCTGGACCGCCATGCTCCCGGCTGATCGGTTTTCCGTTCCACGTATGCGCGATTAGCACATCGTCATCAAGGCAGACGTCAAGTGGGTTATTGGTTGAGTAACCATCAAAGCTTTTGAAAAAAACGTGGGTTGCCTCGGGCTTCGGTTTCACGAGGTCAGTGATGGTAAAGAACGCCACGCCCTGCCATTCCATATCGAACTGGCTCCAGGTGGTGACGCAATGGAAATCGCTGACATCCTTGAACTGCGGCAACGCCATGAACTGATCCCAATTCAGAGTGACTGGGTTTTCCACTTTCCCATGGATTTTTAACTGCCATTTATCAAGGGGAATATCCGGCCGAATTCCCAAATCGAGCACTGGGAAATTGTGTACTTGTCGCTGGCCGGGTGGAAGGCGGTCCTCTGAGCGAACGGCAGGTCTTTCCTTACCGGCCATTTTTCTGGCCCAACGTTCCTTGCGGGCAATGTAATCTTCCTTCATCCAAATTGGGCAAAAGCTTTACCGTGAACTGCCATCGGTACTGGCTGCATCCAAATCGATAAGAATATCGCGCGGTTCTGCACCTTTGCTAGGCCCCACGATCCCGCGGTTCTCGAGTTCATCCATGATCCGGGCCGCACGGGTATAACCGAGGCGAAGCCGACGTTGCATCAGAGAGACACTGGCTTTCTGTTCGCTCCGAATAACTTCAATACATTGCTGGATTAAATCCTCGTCCTCATCCAGCCCTTCCTCGCCATCGCCTCCAGCAGAGGTCGGCTTGGAAAGCTGTTGATGAATTTCCATCTCGTAGCTTGGTTTTCCCTGCTGTGAAATGAAATCGACCACGGATTGGATTTCCTGGTCGGTAATAAGCACCCCCTGGGCACGAGTCAATTTGGCAGCGCCGGGAGGGAGGTACAGCATGTCACCCTTTCCCAGTAATTTGTCCGCACCCATTGCATCCAGGATTGTTCGTGAATCAACCTTGGCGGCGACCTGGAAAGCGATACGTGCGGGGATGTTGGCTTTGATCACCCCGGTGATCACATCAACGCTCGGCCTTTGAGTTGCAACAATGCAATGAATCCCTGCGGCCCGGGCCATTTGAGTAATACGGGCAATGGCCATCTCGACATCGGCTGGCGCAACCAACATCAGGTCTGCCAATTCATCGATGATGACGACCACGTAACTGAGTTTTTCGGGAATGACGATTTCATCCTCACGGGGAACCACGATCTCCTCATCCAGTTCCACGGCCATTCCTTCGGCATTCGTTTCGATTTTCTCTTTTTTGGAAGAGAGTGGCAGTTCAGGCTGGTCTGATTCCTTCGGTTTATCCTTGGGCCGTTCGTTGAATGATTTAATGTTCCGAACGCCGACTTTCGCGAAAATCTGGTAGCGCTTTTCCATTTCATTCACCACCCAACGGAGGGCGAGGATGACTTTTTTTGGATCGTTGACCACCGGGACGACCAGGTGCGGAAGGCTGTTGTATTGTTGCAACTCGACCACTTTGGGATCGATCATGACGAAACGAAGCTGGTCCGGCGAAAAGCGATAAAGCAGCGAAGCGATAATTGAGTTGATGCAGACGGATTTTCCGGATCCGGTGCTTCCAGCAATCAGCAGGTGAGGCATCTCAGCCAAATCTGCAATGATCGGATGGCCATAGACATCTTTTCCAAGGGCAAGGGGAATGCGCGCTTTGGTATTCAGCCACTCTTCTGACTCAAGAAGGTCGCGCATAATGACCTTGGTTTTCACAGCATTGGGAACCTCAACACCGACCGAACTTTTTCCGGGAACAGGAGCAAGGATGTTAATCCGTTCAGCTTTGAGGGCTGCGGCAATGTTGTTGCCAAGGGCGGAGATTTTCTCGAGGCGAACTCCGGGAGCCGGGTGCAATTCGTAACGGGTAATGGTGGGGCCTTTTGTAATGTCCCCCAGGGCCACTTCAATATCAAATTGGGCCAAGGTGCTCTGCATCAGTCTGGCATTCGACATTAATTCCTCCTTGGATTCGGTGGGCTTCACCGAAATGTCCGGCATGTGCAGGAACTCCATGCTCGGTAATTTGTAATTACCGATAAGAGGGGTGGAGGCGACGGTAATTGCCTTGCTTTTTTTGGCGGCAGGTTTTTTGGGAACGACGTTAAGCGGCATTTCTTCAGGGCCACCAGGGGTGCGGCCGGAAGGTTCCGCTTTGCCGAGGACCTCGGCTGTGGATGCGGCAGCGATCTCCCTGGCGCTAATAACATCCCCTTCCATAACCGGTTTTTCCGATTCAGGAGGTAAAGCGGATTTGGAGGTCCTGGTTCGCGCTTGCGGAATGCTTAAATCGCGCACTGTCGGTTCGGGAATTGGTTGCAGGTCGGCCCCCAGCCCGGAACGTTCCTCCTCTTCATCCGCTGTTTCGTCTTTTAACCTGCGAGCTTGCTTCTCCAGTTCACGCGCTTTCTTTTCTAAAGCCCGCTCTTCAGGGGTGGCGCTCGGATTTTTGGCACGGGCTTTCGCTTCCTCGCGGCTTTCCAGATAACGTTGCCAAACTGCCCTGCACCATTCACCCAATTTAAAATTCGTCAGATAAAGGAGACTGATCAGATAAAGAGTGAGGAAGATGATGGTAGCTCCCACTCGGCCGAAATGGCTGAACAAAACGGAATTCATGGCCTGGCCGACGATTCCGCCTGGTCCGGGAGCATTCAATGTCCGGGTCAGGGAAGTGAAATATTCACCATGAAGATCCAGAAAGCCCATACAACAAAGGATCAACACCCCAGACCAGAGCCAGCGTCGTTGAAAATAAAACAGGAACTCCATCAGGTAGCCCATTCCAATGAACGCCAGCGCTACTGGAACAAGATACGCAGCGCCCCCCATGACAAAGAAAAAAGCGTAAGCGACCCGTGCCCCTGCAATGCCGATCCAATTATGGATCTGGCTGTTAACCGGCAGGGTAGTGGTGGAGATGTCTTTCCGATCGTAAGTCAGTAATGCTACCAGCAGAAGGGTGGAAAAGAGAAGGAACACCAGCCCCAGCACGTCATTGGGACGGCTTTCAGTTGGAGCGGAAGATGTTTTTCGAGCCATTAAAGCAGCCTAAAACAAAGGGATTGTTTGACAAGATTAACTGGTTGTCCGCCAGCCACAACATGAAGTTTAGACAACTGATCCAGCTTCCAAGCAGGACTTAAGTTGCGCGACAGCCCACCTGCCTATACTCTGTGCAAGTGGTAAGTTCTGACTTCGACCGGATTCGAGAGCGTTATCTGAATTCCGAAGAAACCTGGGACCAGGCCAATAAACATTTTTTCTTTGGCTCACTGGATCTGCTTTGCCTTCTCTCGCTTGAAGGTGTGATCGTGAGAGTAAATCCCACATGGGAAGTTTTGCTGGGCCTTCCTCTCTCGGAATTGCGTAACAGTAATTTTCTGGATCATTTTGTGTCGGAGGACAGAGAGGCATTAACCGCATTTCTGTGTGGATTGCGCGAAACATTTTTCTCTTCAAGCTGTTCTGCACGGGTGAAAAGTGGGAATGGTTATGAGCGATGGATCACCTGGAATGCCACAGTCTGCCTGGATCGAAAAGCTTTCTTCCTGAGCGGCAGGGATGTCACGGAAGCTCGTCGGGCTGAACGGGAAATTCAACGTTTGGCGAGTTTTCCGCGATTCAATCCCAATCCAGTTCTCGAATTTTCAGAAGAGGGTGCGCTGACCTATGCGAATGCGGCAGCGAATATCATGGCCGCCCAATTCGGCTGTACGCGAGTTGAGGACATATTGCCCGCCGAAACGAAAGGAATGATTCAACAGACAATTGAAAGCAGCCAGCCCAGGCTTCGGTTTGAAACAACGATTCATGAGCGGGTCATCTCATGGTCTTTTTTTCCAATCCCTGAACAGCGGGTGGTGCATTGTTATTGTGGCGACATCACGGAGCAAAAACGTGCCGAGCTGGATCTGCGACGTTCAAGGGATGACCTGGAGCTTGCAGTGGCACAACGGACTGAGGAGCTCGGCTCGGCCAACCAGGTGCTGCAGGATCAACTGACCCGGCTGAAATTAGCTGAGGAACTCGCGCGAGAGGCGGAATCCAAGTTCCGAGGCATTTTCGAAAATGCCATTGAAGGAATTTTTCAAAGCACTCCCGGGGGGCAGTACTTGAGTGTGAACCCGGCATTGGCCCGCATGTATGGTTATGAAAGTCCCGCAGAGCTGATTTCAGAGGTGAATGACATTAGCTCCGATATCTATCTTGATCCGTCCATCCGTTCCGAATTCCAACGGGCCATCGAACAAGAGGGAAAAATCAGCGGGCTGGAATATCAGGTGCGGCGAAAGGATGGCAGAATTATTTGGATTTCGGAGCATGCCCGCGCAGTCCGAAACGGAGCAGGGGAAACCGTTTTTTACGAGGGAACAATCCAGGATATAACAAAACGGAAGGAAGCGGAGCAGGCGAATGCCGCATTGGAAGCCCGCCTGCGTCAGGCGCAGAAAATGGAGGCGTTGGGAACGTTGGCAGGCGGGATCGCGCATGATTTTAATAACATCCTAAGCGCAATCCTTGGTTACACTGATCTCGCTCTGGATGGCATGCCTGCTGAGAATCCACGCCGCCGAAACATGGAAGCAGTGATGCGTGCGGCAGATCGGGCCAAAGACCTGGTAAAGCAGATCCTGACTTTCAGCAGACAAACTGAAAGTTCACGCCAAAGCATGGAGGTGGTGCCAATTGTCAAGGAGACACTCAAGCTGATTCGGGCGACTTTGCCTGCCTCAATTGAAGTAAACCTAAAATTGGACACCATTGAGAGTCGGATCATTGGAGATCCCAGCCAGATTCATCAGGTGTTGATGAACCTCTGTGCAAACGCCGGTTATGCCATGCGCAATGCATCCGGAAAACTTGAAGTGACCGTCAAACACAAAGCATTTTCCCCGGCTGAAGCGGATCAATTTCAGTTAAAACCTGGAAATTTCCTCAGCGTTGCAGTGGCGGATACAGGTCATGGAATGTCGCCCAAAGTATTGGAACGAATTTTCGAGCCGTTTTTCACGACCAAACCGGTCGGGGAGGGAACAGGGTTGGGATTGGCGGTCGTTCATGGAATAGTGACCAGCCACGGCGGCATCATCCAGGTCCGCAGCACCCCGGAAAAGGGCACCACTTTCACAGTTTATCTTCCTTTGGCCGCAACGGGGCAGGTGGTTTCTCCGGTTGAACGCGCGGAACTCCCACCGGGTTATCAGCGGGTATTGTTTGTGGATGATGAACCGGCGATCACTGATATTTTTGCCCAAAAACTTAGTAAAATGGGTTACGAAGTCACTTGTGCCTCCCGCGGAGTCGAAGCGTTGCAGATTTTTTTGGCCAATCCTTCGGCATTCGATGTGATTGTGACAGATATGACCATGCCAGGGATGAGTGGAATGCAGTTGGCCAGAGGCATTCGGGAGGTTTCAAAGTCTGTCCAGATCATCATCTGCTCTGGATTTTTCGAGTCACTCTCTCATGCAGAGGTCGAATCGCTGAACATCAATCAGATCATCACCAAGCCAGTGAATTATCACTCTCTTCATCAGTTGATTCAATCAGCAGTGCCTGGTCCGGGGTGAGTAGCAGAATCAGTGGCATCTTCTTTCTGTTATAATATATTGCCACGAGGGTCGCTTGCTATTGCAATCCTCAATCGCTAACGTTCGCGCTTTATGGAAAAAGTCGTGATTATAGGAACGGGTTGCGCGGGGTTAACTGCCGCTCTTTACACTGCCCGTGCCAATCTGAACCCGCTCGTTCTCACTGGCACCATGCCCGGCGGATTGCTTACCACCACCAGCATAGTGGAAAATTTTCCAGGATTTCCTGAGGGGATTGATGGGTATGAATTAATGACACGGATGCAAAAACAGGCGGAACGCTTTGGTGCGCGCACAAAATTTGGGACTGTTGAAGCGGTGGACCTTGGTAAAAACCCGTTCACTTTGACCGTGGATGGCGAGCCACTCCAAACCCAAACCTTGATCATTGCCAGTGGCGCGGGGCATCGTCATCTCGGGTTGGAAAGTGAGCATCTGCTTGAAAAAAAGGGAGTGACCTATTGCGCCACTTGTGATGGAGCATTGCCGATGTTTCGGAACAAGCCTTTGGTGGTTGTGGGAGGAGGAGATTCCGCCTGCGAGGAAGCCACTTACCTGACCCGTTTTGCTTCAGTGGTTTACCTGGTTCATCGCCGTGATTCACTGCGTGCATCGCGAGTCATGGCAGACCGAACCCTTGCGAATCCTAAAATCAAGCCGGTTTGGGATTCGGTTGTGACTGAAATTTTGGACGTGAAATTGGACACAGTTACCGGAGTTCGTCTCAAAAATCTAAAAACAGGAAATGAGTCTATCCTCGATTGCGCCGGCGTGTTCGTGGCGATCGGGCATGTGCCAAACACCCAGATTTTCAAGGGACAGATTGATATGGACGAAAATGGCTATATCGTTCCAACTCAGGGCAGTCTGACCAATGTCAAAGGGGTTTTCGTCGCTGGAGATTGCTCGGATCATGTTTACAGGCAAGCAATTACTGCTGCTGGGATGGGGTGTGCCGCAGCCATCGATGCGGAACGATTCCTGAGCGGTTTGCCCAGGGAATGAACAGGGTGACAGCCACTGAACTCGCCGAAATGCTGGCTTCAGAAAAGCCGCCTCGGCTATTGGATGTCAGACAAATCGAAGAACATCAGTTTGCAGCGCTGCCAAACAGCCGATTGATTCCATTGCATGAATTGGAATCTCGCGTTGAAGAACTTCGGGATTGGATCAATGAATCCATAATTGTTTATTGTCATCACGGAATCCGTAGCGCTCATGCAATCGGTTTCCTGCAAATGGCTGGCTTCAAAGAGTTGAGAAACCTAAGCGGTGGAATTGACGCATGGTCAATCGAAGTCGATCCCACACTGCCCCGTTATTGATTATGACCATTGCCGAATTGCGTAAAGAGTATACCCGTGAAGGATTGCGGCGGGCTGACCTGGAAATTGATCCGATCATGCAGTTCAGGAAATGGTTTGAGCAGGCATTGAAAAGCGAGGTCCTGGAAACCAATGCGATGACGCTTTCCACGGTCGATTCTCAAATGCAACCTTCAAGCAGGATCGTTTTGCTTAAAGCGGTGGATGAACGGGGATTCAGCTTTTTTACGAATTATGAAAGTCGCAAAGGCCAGGAATTGGCAGTCAATAATCGGGCTGCCCTGAATTTTTTCTGGGCTCCTTTGGAGCGGCAGGTTTGCATTCGTGGTCGTTGCGAACTGCTTCCACGCTCTGATTCCGAGGCCTATTTTAAAGTGCGTCCGCTCGCAAGTCGCATTGGAGCCTGGGTTTCGAAACAATCGAGTGTTGTGACCTGCAGAGAGTTCCTCGAAACACGGTTTTCGGAATTACAGACACAGTATGGGGAAAATGTTCCATTGCCCCCCTATTGGGGAGGGTACCTGCTGTGTCCTGAAGCGATTGAGTTTTGGCAAGGACGCCCAAGTCGGCTGCACGATCGATTTCTTTACACCCGTTCATCGGGCGACTGGCGAATCGACCGGCTTTCTCCATAGACACGTATCCATGGAAATCGGCAGGATAAAAGGTTAACTTTCCGGGTGAAAGAAAGCAGCATTCATCCAAAAAGGAAGGTGAGATGGAACACGCCGCAAGGAAGCACCGTGGGAGTGGTCGAGAAACGTCTGACCAAACCAACTCGTATCAAAGGTCATCGTATCGCAGCCTCGAAAACTTCTCCCCAATATCTGGTCAAGAGCACCAAATCTGGCAAAAAGGCGGCACACAAAGGGAGTTCGCTCCAGCCAGCGTAAATCACGGTTTTCCGGTTGGTATTTGTCAGAAACGGGATTGCAGAAGGACCCGGAACTTGGACCCAAGGTGCTGAGGATTTGTCAATGTTTTGAGTTGCCCAATTAAGGACGGCCCTTCCGGCAACAAAAGATTGATGCTTTGGGAAAGAGTTAAAGTATCCATCAGGAAACGCTCCTGGGAGGTAAAAAATTCAGTTTTAAGTCCGTCACGTTCACCGATCTGCAGAAGTTCAGTAAAGTTAATCGTACGGGTGATGTCCTGTTCGCCGGGGTTGGCGAGGATATCGGAGGTTAAATGGTGATTGTGGTAAGCACGAAGGGTCAATTTCCCCATCTGTTGGATTTCCTCCTGCAAGAATCCATAATCAATCGTGAGGAGATAGCCATACTTGAGCTTTTGCGAAAGATTTTCATACAGCGCATTACCGGTTTCAGAAATTTCGAAAAAAAATCCATCTGGCAGTTGATCAGGAACTTCCCGATCAAACGGCGGACGCACAGCACAAGTTTTCGATAGAGTAACGAAATCCAGTTTTCCTTCAGAAGAAAGGCCGACGCCGATTTCGCGGAACAGTCTTTCCTGCTTAAAATAGCGAAAAAGACGGGCAGGCAGGGCATCAAACAATTCATTGGAGAAGATTACCCCCCGAATCTGAGGGAGAGTTTCGATGGTATGCCATTCCACCTTTCGGGAAAATTCAGCGAGAGTTTGCCTTTGAACAATGCGGTAATTTTCCCGCGGCTCGCAGATTGTATAGGTGACCTGTTCGTAAAAGGAAGGAGCGGTCGTGCGGAGAAAATGAAGAATATCGCTGGCTAATTGCCCGTTATGAGCAGCTAATTCAACAATCTGGAATGAACCATGCTGGAGTGCAGTTGCCCAACAGATAAAGCGTCGCGCAAGGAGTTCCCCGAAACAGGAGCCCACGCTGACGCTGGTGTAGAAATCTCCCGATTTGCCGATGATTAAATTCGGCGAACGATAGTAACCCAGCGCAGGATGATACAATGCAAGCTCCATAAAGCGGGCCATGTTCATGGGACCGGCCCGGGTAATTTCCTGTGCAATTTCGGCTTGAAGCTGATTCATCCGCTTGCAGGATTCTGCGCAATGCTCTAGAAATCACAACACTTGATCAAGTATGGCAAAGATCGATGCCTTCTTTAACCTGATGTTCGAGCAAAAAGCTTCGGACCTGCACCTCTCCTCAGGGAACCCTCCAATTCTCCGGATCAACGGCGAGTTACATCGGGTAGACTATCCCCCGCTGGAAAGTGACGAGCTGAAATCGATGCTCTATGAAATCACGCCGGAGTACAAGGTAAAGGTTTACGAGGAAACCGGGGATGTGGATTTCGGCTATGAAATTCCGAACGTGTCCCGTTTCCGTGCCAATTTTTTCAACCAAAAATATGGCTGTGCGGCCGTATTCCGACAAATCCCCTCGAAGGTCCTGTCGTTCGAAGATTTTGAAGGGATTGGTGCGCCCTTGCCTGCCGTCCTGAAGAAATTTGCCATGTTGCACAAGGGATTGGTGGTTGTGACCGGGCCAACCGGTTCGGGCAAATCCACGACCCTTGCAGCAATGATTGATTACGCAAACAAGAATCGGCGTGACCATATCCTGACTGTTGAGGACCCGATTGAGTTTGTGCATGAAAGCAAAAATTCGCTGATCAACCACCGCGAAGTGGGTGTCCACACCAAATCCTTTGCGTCCGCTTTGCGTGGAGCTTTGCGTGAAGACCCGGACATTATCTTGGTGGGTGAGTTGCGCGACCTGGAAACTATTGAACTCGCATTGACCGCCGCAAGCACAGGGCATTTGGTCTTCGGCACGTTGCACACACCAAGTGCTGCCAAAACCGTTGATCGTATTATCGACGTGTTTCCTGGCGAGCAGCAGAACAAAATTCGGGCGACTTTATCCGAAGCCCTTCGGGGGGTTGTGGCGCAGAATTTATTTAAACGAATTGATAAGAAAGGTCGCGTCGCAGCATTGGAAATCCTGGTCTTTACCACGGCCATTGCGAACCTGGTCCGCGAAGGCAAAACTCACCAGATTCCTGGTATGATCCAGGTCGGAAAACGCCTGGGAAATCAACCGCTTGATGATGCGATCCTTGATCATTTGAAAATGGGTCGGATTGCCCCTGAAGAAGCTTACGATAAATGCCTGGATCGAAAAAAATTCCGTCCATTCCTGAAAACGCCTCCGGAGGATGAGGAATAACTCCTAAGCCACTGCCATGCGCCGCAACGAACTGGATTACATACTCGGAACAATGCTTGAGTCCAACAAGGATGTGTCGGACTTGAACATCACTGTGGACAAACCGCTACAGGTTGAGAGTTCGGGACAACTGGTTCCTGTGGCGGTTGAACCGCCGATCAGCAAGCTGACACCATATCAAACGGAAATGCTGGCGTTGAATCTTGTGGCGGGGAACCGTCGATTAACCGAGGATCTTTTACGGACTGGTTCATGCGACTCTTCCTATTCGTTAACGGGAAAAGCGCGTTTTCGTGTTAATATTTTTTCCCAGCGCGGGAATTACTCAGTCGTTCTCCGCAAACTTAATACAAAAATTCCATCATTGGCCGACCTTAAACTTCCTGAAATTTTCCATCAGGTAGCCAAAGAGAAAACAGGATTGATCCTTGTGACGGGTGCAACAGGTTCCGGTAAATCAACTACTTTGGCAGCGTTGCTGAATGATATTAACGAGAATAAATCGATCCATATCATTACCTTGGAGGATCCTGTCGAGTTTGTGCATTCCCAGAAGAAAGCAACTTTTAACCAGCGTGAAATGGGAACGGATTTCGATTCCTTTTCCTCAGGATTGCGGGCGGCGTTACGCCAGGCTCCAAAAGTAATTCTCGTCGGGGAAATGCGTGATCGCCAGACAGTCGAGATCGGTTTAAGCGCGGCAGAAACGGGACACCTCGTGGTCAGCACGCTGCACACAATCGACGCAGGGCAGACAATTAACCGTATCCTGGGTATGTTCGAGCAGGAAGAGCAGGAGCAGTTACGGTTGCGCCTCGCGGACACGTTGAGGTGGGTGATCAGCCAGCGGCTTGCGCCTAAGGAGGGTGGGGGACGTCATGCACTCCTGGAAATCATGGGATCCAATCTGCGAATCAAGGACAGCATTGTGCAGGGAGAGGGGGAGGGACGCAGTTTCTTCGAAATCATAGAATCCAGCTATACCTTCGGCTGGAGGACCTTCGACCAGGCCTGTTTGGAGGCTTACGATAATGGCGTTATCAGTGAGGAGACGGCCTTGTTATATTGCACGAAAAAAGGACCAGTGACACGCGGTATTGATAATATCAAAAAGCGGCGTGGGGAAATGACCACCAGTCTGAGCGGGTTGCAAATGAAAAAAGATGGAACTTCGGAGAAAATTCCCATGAGCACTCCTCCGCCGGTATTGAAATTAAAATAATTATGGCCATTGATCTGGAAATCATAAGCCCGACGGATAAACCCGCGCTGATAGCGGTCAGCTCACCCGAAGTGCGTGACTTCAATCGAACCGTCCTACAGGAACTCGGTTTTAAGGTCCATACCGCGACAGATCACCAGGAATTTATCAAGCGTTTTACCAGCATCCAGTATCAGGTGGTGATCATATCGGAACTGTTCGCCGCGACCTCCCTTTCTGAAAATGAAAGTCTTTCATATATGCAGATTGCACCGATGAACCTGCGGCGCCATGCCTCAGTCATCATGATTGGAGATTCGTTTGAAACGCTTAATCCTATGCAGGCCTTCGTGCAGAGTGTGCATGCAGTGGTCAATCCGATGGATTTGCCCAGCATGCCCCAGATTATCCAGCGAGTGGTATCTGACAATAACTTGTTTTTGAATGTCTATCGCGACACACAAATCAGGATTTCGCAGGGGAAATGATTTGAAAGCTTGCAGTGTCGAGCCTGTTCCCGGAATTTGATTCGTAATGACACGGCTGGACCAGGCGTTGGTCGAAAGAGGGCTGTGCGAGAGCCGGGAAAGGGCGAAACGGGCAATTCTGGCAGGCATGATCCGCATCAATGAGCAGGTTGCGCAGAAGGCAAGCGACAAGGTCAAGTCCACGGATATCATCACCCTTCAGCAACCGGAACGGTATGTTAGCCGCGGGGGATACAAATTGGAACACGCTATTTCCCTGTTTGGGGTAAATGTCCAGGATTCCATTGCCGCAGATTTGGGAGCCTCCACTGGAGGATTCACGGATTGCCTGCTCCAGCATGGAGCAAAAAAGGTTTATGCAGTCGATGTCGGACAAGGGCAGCTTTCCTGGAAATTAAGGCAGGATCCAAGAGTAATCGTGATGGAGCGGACGAATGCCCGTGATTTGATTCCTCAAAGAATGCCTCAACCGTTTACCGCGCTGGATCTGGTGGTGATTGATTGTTCATTTATTTCCCTGGAAAAAATCTTGCCCGCCGCCGTTGCATTGCTTCGTTCAGGCGGTACACTCGTGGCGCTGGTCAAACCGCAATTTGAAGCAGGCAAAGCAGAAGTGGATCGTGGAGAGGGGGTCATTACCGATCCGGCCATTCATCAACGAGTATTGGAAAAATTAAGGAATTTTGTGGAACAAATCGGGAGCTTAAGGTGGGTTCGAGATGTTGAATCGCCGCTGATCGGTCCTGCAGGGAACAAGGAATTCCTGGCTCTCATTCAAAAGCTTTAGCCATGCAACGAATTGGCCTGATTGCAAATCCTGAGAAGAACGCCTCCCGAAGCATTGTGCAGGAAGCGGTGCATCTGATCCAGGATCAAGGGGGAGAAGTGCTTCTGGAACCAAAAACCGCTGCGCTTGTGGATACTTCCGCAACCCACCAGGACATTACTTCTCTTGCTAAGGATGTTGAGATGCTCATCGTTTTTGGCGGGGATGGAACAATGCTTGGAGTGGCCAGACAGATGGAGGGAGCTTCCACACCGATCCTGGGGGTAAACGTCGGTGGCTTGGGTTTCTTAACGGCCATTCAGCGGCACCAATTAGAGGATGCGCTGGCAGCTATTCAGGACCGTGTGTTCTCCTTGGAATCACGTTCCTTGATTGAGGCTTCAGGAAACGCGGCGGGGGCCCAGATTTACCAGACTGCCCTGAACGATTTTGTTTTTAGCAGAGGAGTGGCTTCTCGGTTGATCGAATTGGAGGTATTAGTAGATCAGGAAGTGCTGACCCGGTACCGGTGCGATGGTTTGATTGTGAGTTCACCCACTGGATCGACTGCTTATTCCCTCGCGGCAGGTGGGGCGGTGGTGAGTCCCACGACCCCGGTATTTACCATCACTCCGGTTTGTCCCCACACGTTGTCAGCACGTTCAGTGATTGTAAGCCTTGATTCAATTGTTCAGGTAAAGGTTTTGTCAGAAAAGCTGGAAGTTTTTTTGACGGCGGATGGACAGGTGCAGGTGCCATTGCAACGGGACGACCTGATCACTTTGCGTCAGAGCAGGCAATCCATTCGGTTGGTGCGCCTTCCAGGTTCCTCTTTTTTTAACACATTGCGTCAAAAACTAAACTGGAGCGGATCGAATCTCTAAATATATGGTCCGCCTTAAAGACATTGCGCTGGCTGCCGGAGTTTCAGTAATGACAGTCTCGAAGGTATTGAGGGACGCCCCGGACATTTCGAGCGCCACCAAAACTCGAATCAAACGTCTTGCCCAGCAAATGGGCTACGTTCCGGATGCAATGGCGCAAGGTCTCCGAACACGCACGACTCGATTGCTTGGCCTCGTGATCTCGAGTGTGACGAATCCGATTTTTGCCCGGATGATGATGGGTATTGAGGAGGGGGCACATGAAGCCGGTTATGAGATCGTCCTGGCACATACATTAAATGATCCACAACGGGAGGAGATCGCGATCCGTAGGCTTCTGGCCCGGCGAGTCGATGGGATGTTTATCGTGCCTGTTTATCGTCTCGCTCCCAATGCTCCTGCCTACGAGGAACTTTTCCAACGAGCGACACCAACAGTGATCTTGGGTCATCGTGCGCCGTTTTGTGCCGGGTTTGTCAATGTCGAAACGGAGGATGTCCTCGCAAGCGCATCAGTAACTGAGCACCTGATTTCCCTTGGCCATAAACGGATTGCCTTTTTTGCCGGACCGAGCGCTTCCCCCTGGGCTCGTGAACGGCTGGAGGGATATCGCAAGGCATTGCGTGAAGCACATCTTGAACAGGATGACCGACTCGTTTTCAATGCCGGGACGACGATTGAAGATGGAGAAAAAGCAGCGCTCCAGTTTTTAAATGAAGGAATTAACGTCACCGCAATTCAGCTGGCGAATGATTTGATAGCAATTGGGACCGCCAGTGTCCTGCTGCAACAGGGATTGAGGATTCCACAGGATATTTCCATTGCAGGATATGGGAATGTTCTGGTGAGCGAATATTTTCGCGTTCCTTTGACGACCGTGAGACAGCCGAAGTTTCGGCTTGGAGTGGCAGCAATGGAAGCGATGAAAAAATTGCTCGCGGGTGAACCTGCGGATTCGCGACGGCTGGAAGCTGAACTTGTTGTTCGGGCGAGCAGTGGACCCGCAGGTAGTTAGTTGCCTGAATGACTTGCGGGAAATGGCCTCAAAGTCGATTTCAGCGTTTCCTCAAAACCAGCACGAGATTGTCGGCAAGATTCAAAAGGGCCAATACCCTTTCCGCAACCTTGTAGCCCTCACGTAACGGAAGCAGCCATCGATTGTTTTTCAGGAGTGTTGTTTTTGCAAGCAGAGCGGCCCTTTCCTGGTCACTGGCAGTTCTTCCGGAACGTTTCCAATCCTGGTAAATGACAGCTGGATTAAAATGAGAATTACCCTCGTAAAGGATCGTGAAATGTTCATCTGCCAGCCTGCGCAATGTATGACGGGTAAAATAATTCAAATGCTGGGGAAGAATATAGCGATAACGGGCACCTAAAAGTTTGACTGCAAGTGCATTGAAATTAGGGACCAAAACAAAACAATGTCCGTTTGGTTTCAGAAGTTCAGAGGAGCGTTTGAGAAACATTGAAGGATCAGGTAAATGCTCAAGCACAGCCCAATAAGTAATGGCGTCAAATTTGCCCCAATCACATTCTTCATCGAACAAGTGGGCGCTGGTTACGTTGACACCTTTGGCTCTTGCAAAATCCAAAGCAGGACCCGCCACATCTGTGCCGAGCATCTCGTAATCACCCGGCCACCGTTGCCCCACCTGGTACAAAAATGCACCAGTGGAACAGCCGACATCAAGCAGGCGTCCCCGCTGGGAAAAACGCCGAAAAATAGCTAGTTCCCTGCTGAAGCGGACTGGCGAGTAATCCCCGGCGAGTTTCGCTTCGGAGAGGTAATAACTGCTTGAATCATTATAATAGCTGCCGGTGATAAATTCCTCTGCTACAGGATTCGAGAATGTCATCCCGCACTCAAGACACTTCACCAACTGCAAGGATTCCTTGGAAAGATACGGCAAATAGTTGCTGCTTTTGCAGACGGGGCATTGCCGTTGAACAAGCTTTTGCATTTACCGAAGAAGGAAACTTGCGGCAGATAGGAAAGCACTGCACAGCAGGAGAATCAACACAGCGAAGCTTTTTGAGTATCCATGTCTCACGAGACGGTGAGACAAATGATTGTTATCGCCTATGTAAAACGCTTTCCCGTTCTTCCAGCGGATAATTACGACTGAAACAAGGTCCAACAATGGAATAAACAATAGCAGCAGCGGAGTGACCACAGTCAGGCGATGCGTCACTTCAGCCGAATAGAAACTGGGGAGAATTGACATGACAGCTGCAAGGAATCCCGTGAGATGACTGCCTGAGTCCCCGAGAAAAATTGAAGCACTCGGGAAATTGAAGGGAATAAAAGAAAACAGTGCTCCACAAAGAAGAAAGGCGAACGTTGCGACGAGGAACTGGCCATTAACTGCTGCTGCCCAGGCGCAACTCCATAAGGCGACCACCCCAAGTCCGGCACATAAACCGTTCATATTATCCATGAAATTAAACGCATTCGTGATCGTTAAAATCCAGAGGATAGTTACCAGGTAGCTGAATAGCAGGTTTGGAACAAACAATGTGATACGCACGCCTGCTGCAGCGACAGTTGCAGCAATCAGGAGTTGACCACAGAATTTTGCGCCCGGTTTCAGTTCAATACGATCATCCACCCAGCCTAGCAGAAGCATTCCGATTGCTCCGAGCAGGACGACTCCAAGCTGCCCACCTCGTCTTTGGAATCCGTAAATAAAAAGATCCTTCAGCCCGGTCGTGATTCCTAATAACTCATTTAGCCCGGGCCAGAGAAACAGCGCGATAATTCCTCCAACGATCGGAAATAAAATCCCGGTGATGACGCCCATGCCGCCAGTCAAGGCGATGGGGACGGAATGGATTTTTCGTTCACCTGGTGCATCAACCCATCCATAAAGATAACCAAGGCGTCTCCAAAGAAGCATTCCTATTGTCCCTGCGAGAAAAGCTGATGCAAAACCAGCCAGGTAAATATTAAAAGGAAATTGCGTCACGGTAACAGGTTCTGTTCACGAGCCAGACGAAGATAAAGATCACCAATACTTTGAACCATCCCTTCCACTGAAAACTTTTCACGAACGAGGTTGCGCCCAGCTGTCCCGAACTGATTTGCCAGAGCGGGATTCCGGGCAATTTTCAAAATCCCAGCGGCCACGCCAGAAACATCACCGGGCTTCAGCAGAACCCCGGTAATATTATCAAGGCAGACTTCGCGGGCACCATCGCAATCATAAGCCAGCACTGGCTTCCCTGCTGCAAGTGCCTGAGACAACGCGCGAGGAAGTCCTTCACGGCGCGACAAGTGAACCAGCATATCCATGACTCCCAAAAGAGAGGGAATTTGTTCTGGAGGCACGAGCCCGGTAAAGATTACCTTTCCGGTGAGTCCCTGTTCGCGGACCATTCGCTCAAATCGATTTCGCCAGGGACCATCGCCGACGAACAGGAAACGCGCACGTGGAAACTTTTGCACGATTTCCTGAGCAGCATGCAACAGATCATCATGCCCTTTTAACTCAAACAAACGGGCAACTTTTCCAATCACGAAATCCTCTGGCTCAAGACCAAGTTGTTTCCTTAATCCAGGATCATTGGTGGTCTGGAGGTACGGTCCCAAAGGAAATCCGCTGTAGATCAATGAATATTGTCTGGATGTCCCAATGCCCGCTGCCAGGTATTGATCCGTCATTGCCTGGGCGACGGAAATGAAGTGAGTCGTTTTCTTTGCGGCGGTCACCTCTGCCTGCCGATAAATTGCATTCGGAATTGCCCCCTGAAAGGGACCGAATGAGGGCCCATGAATCGTATGAATAATAAGGGGAACTGCGGCTTTTGCAGCGGCCAGCCGCCCCAGAATCCCAGCCTTGCCGCTGTGAGTATGAACAATATTGGGAGCATCTTTTCGAAAACGAAGTAACAAGTCTCGGTAAGCCCAAAAGTCCTTCCATGGGTTAATTTCCCGAACGAGATTAGGGACCACCTGAAGCAGCTGTGGATTATCGTGGAAATAATGTTCAAGGGTACCTTCACGCCCTTGCGTGGGACCACTTAAAAGAGAGACCTGGAAAGGTGGTTTGTTGTGAAGTCCCAGAACAGTCGCGACGGTATTTTCCTGCGCACCTCCCAGAATCAACCGGGTGATGACATGAGTGACGCGCATGTGATGAGCGCAGCGGCTACTTCGTCCCGGCTTGAAGCTCTTGCAATCGCGTCAGGACTTGCTTTTTCTCCTCTTCCAGGATGCCGGTTTTGTCCTTTTCGGCATACTTCATGTAAAGAGAAAAAAAGCGAATCGCATCAGCCATGTTCTTTTGCCGATAGGCAATTTCTCCCAAACCATAATAGATGGTTGGCTCAGTCGGTACATTTTTCTGCAGCAGGGTATAATCTTTCTCTGCATCCTCAAGACGATCCAGTTTCAGGTTAACAATCGCACGGTTGTGCAAAGCAGAAATACTTCCTTCTTCGATATCAAGAATTTCATTGAAGGTTTCGCGCGCTTTTTGAAACTCCTGAGTCTCCATCTGGATGATTCCTTTGTAAGTCAACGCCTGTATATGTTTTGGATCCTGTTCCAAAATCTGCTCAACCAATTCCAGACCTGTTTTGTAATCCTTGTTTTGCTTGGCAACGAATACTTTATAGATAACCGCCTGCGAAACACCGGGTGCGATCTGAAGGAGTTGATCGAGGGTGGCGTTTGCGGTCGAGTAATCCCCTTTTTGGATCAATAAGTCAGCTTTTTGCAGCAACAGAGCGGCATTGGTGCCACTGGCGAGGCGGCGATCCAGCAGGGACAAAGCTTTTTCCAGCTCACTTGTGCTGCGATATAGCTCAAACAGGGCATCTTTCAATCCATTTTGAGTGGGCATTTCCTGAGACGCGCGTTGAAGTACTTCTTCAGCGCCAGATCGGTTTCCCTGGGCAAATAATGCGCTGGCCCGGATGCTAACGACATCCACTTTGTTGCTAGGGCCAATGCGACCGGTAGTTTCGAGATCATTCAGAATTTGCAGGCTTTCATTTGGGAAGCGCGCAGCCACAAGGCTGCTGGCAAGTTCAATGGCAGCGTCAGTGCGTTGCGGATCAAGCTTTCGTGTGCGGTTGAATTGATAAGCCGCTTGCCTGAATAATGCCTGCTGCTGGAGGGTTTGCCCTAAACGAAAGCAGAAATTAGGTTCATCGAATAGCCCATTTTCCGCCAATAACGTATTCCAGGAGCGATGCTTTCCGAAAAGATCCTCAACAGTGCGGGACACCTCAGTGCTGACACGTTCGCCAGATTGAAGAGATTTGTTGAATTCATGGTTGATATAGGCTGCGTAATTATTGGTATTGAGATTGAGCGCCTGCCTGAAGACTTCTCCTGCTTCCTTGATCTGGCTTGTTCGTTGAACTTCGATTCCCCAGGTGTTCAAGGCTCGTGAATAATAGGCAGCCACATATGCACTGTCCGACACTGTTTTCGGGGCTTTGACGATGCGATCCAGGTCAGGTTCCAGATTGCTCCAGAAGGTTTTATTTTGCTCCATCACATCCGGAGGCAGTGGAGGAAGTAGTGCGGTATTGGTTGGAAAATTCTCGACCTTGTAAATGGTTCCATTTGGAAGAAGGTAAACTTTTTCAAAGAAGTAGCCGTAACTTGGATGCAGATAATAAACAAGGTTTGTGCGTGCCAATTCCGAGATCATTCTTTGTAAAGTAAGATGATTGATTCTCGCCCCCAGCTCATAAGATGCACCCAGGTCCGGCCAACGATCTGGATACTGCTTTTTGAGCTCGTCGTGATAGGTGGGGTATTCCAGGGAGCGCGTATTTACCAGGAGATGCTTCCTGGCCAGTCCAGAGGTAGTCATTTCACCTTGCAAGAGAAGAATCTGATAAGGATCTTCACTCAACAAAACAGCTCCCTGTTCAGGCAAGCGATCCCTCATGCTTTTGGCAAAAGCTTTGAGAAAATGGCCATCGTTCGCTCGAATTTTTGGAAAATTCAGATAAAGCAATGCTGCCGGAACCGCTACCAGCGCCAGCAAAACCAAACCGCGCACCAGAGGATTGATCAATTTCAGAAGAGGATTTTGCTGACGCCAGCTTTTCCGGGGAGGATCGGTAAAAACCAGCAGCATGTAACCGCTGACATAACCGATTGCGAGTGCTCCGAGATAATAAAAAGTCAGGAACGGCAGGCCATATCCCAATTCACGAGGGCTGAACTTTTGGTTAAAGGCCACAAACAGGCATGCCAGGAAAAAGAGGATGTGAATCACGCGAAACATGATATTGGTCAGGCTTGCCCCAGCCGCGCTGGTGTCACCAAAACTTGATGGCCATCGAATCCCGATAATCAGGACAGGTAAAATCGAGGTCAGGGAAAGCAGGAGAACGCGGGAACGCAATGCCGAAACATCAAAAATCAACAGCTTTTGTTGGACTAAATTGGCCTTCAGCACGTCACCGAATGAATAATCTGAGTTTCCCTTGATCATCCAGACCAGGGGCAGGAGCAGGTAAAGCGAAAGACCAAGTATGCCGCAACCAAGGATTCGGGACAGGAAGCTGAATTTAAAAGCACTCAATCCCTTGATCCAAAAGAACGCCACGAGGAACGCAGGAAAGAAACTGATCAAAGCCCAGTTGTTTGTCACGCCCAGGCCATAGATGAATGCAAACCTGTAAAGCCAGCCATTCTTGTGATCGATCCGATACTCGAGCAAGGAACGGATCAGGTACGCGAAAATGAGAAGATCAAGCGATTCGCCTGTTACAGTCGTCGAGTGTTCCCACATCGAAAGTTCCAGGGCACATACCAGAGTGGCAAGGAGCGGCGGGACCCATGCAAAAGGAATTGATAGCAGTGAGTATTCACTCCGTTCCCGGACGCGTTGTTCGTGGGTACGGTCATGCGGCAGTAAAGCCACGGAACGGGCCAGCAGACCAATGGCCCCGGCAGCACAGATTGCTGAAAAGAGATTAAGCAAAACCGGTTGCCATGCCTGAGGAAGAAAGCGTAAAGGGTAAGTAATGCCAAAGAAGAGGGGCCATTGCGCAGGCGTTGTCCAATCCCATCCACTGACTTTTGCCACAACCGACAAACTGCGGATATTCACCCACCGATTAAGGGTGATCAAATAAAGAACGAGTATTCCAGCCGCTATCAGCCAAGGCAAGGTTCGCTGAACAAAGCGATTCCCGTTTTCCGGATTCTGCATATTTGAAAGCCAAGATTGGGATAATCCTTGTGTGTATTGCAAGTGTCTTTCCAAGCAATCTGTGACTTGAGCTTTACAAAAATGCTGACAATTTAAGGCTACTATAGAACAGATATCGGGTTTCCTTAGGCTGCGGATTCAAAGATAAAGGGAAATATATGCAAGCGGACAAATTCACCATGAAGACCGGAGCGGCTCTTCAAGCCGCGCAGGGTATCGCACACAATTATTCACACCAGGAGATCGATGGGGAGCATCTATTGCTCGCGTTGATTGAGCAGGAAGAAAGCCTCATTCCTCCGCTGCTGCAAAAAATCGGAGTCAATCTGCCCCAATTGACCTCGGATTTAAGGGAAGCCCTTAATCGTCGTGTTAAAGTCAGCGGAAGCAGCTCTCGAGATGTGTTTCTATCCAGTGACCTGAAACGGGCTCTTGATACGGCGGAAGCTGAAGCGACCAGGCTCAAGGACGAATACATCAGCACCGAGCATCTGTTACTTGGATTGGTGAAGGATGGTGGTACCGCACTGCAACGGCTTTTTCAGACGCATCGAATAAAACGGGACGACATTCTGAAAGCCATGGCTGAGCTTCGTGGCAATCAACGTGTCACAGACCAGAACCCGGAAGATAAGTTTCAATCCCTTGAGAAATATGGTCGGGATCTGACTGCAATGGCCCGCTCAGGAAAGATCGATCCTGTTATTGGACGCGACAATGAAATCCGTCGCGTAATGCAGGTGTTGACCCGTCGAACGAAGAATAATCCGGTTTTGATTGGCGAGCCAGGCGTGGGTAAAACGGCGATTGCCGAAGGTTTGGCGCGTCGAATAATCAGCGGAGATGTCCCGGAATCACTAAAAAATAAACGGCTGATCGCAATGGACTTGGGAGCAATGATTGCAGGAGCCAAGTATAGAGGGGAATTCGAGGATCGGCTGAAAGCGTTTCTTAAGGAAATTACCTCCAGCGAGGGGCGGATCATTTTGTTCATTGATGAATTGCATACGCTGGTGGGTGCGGGAAAAGCCGAAGGGGCTGCTGATGCCGCCAATATGCTCAAACCGCAATTGGCCCGGGGAGAACTCAGGTGTATCGGCGCGACGACCCTGGATGAATATCGTAAACATATTGAGAAAGATCCTGCGCTCGAGAGACGGTTTCAGCCTGTGATGGTTGAGGAACCTTCAGTGGAGGCAACCATTGCGATCCTTCGAGGGCTTAAGGAAAGATATGAAGTGCATCACGGAATCCGCATTCAGGACGCTGCCCTAGTGGCGGCTGCAACCCTCTCCCACCGTTACATCACAGACCGCTTTCTTCCTGACAAAGCAGTGGACCTGATGGATGAGGCAGCCTCGCGGCTTCGAATGGAATTGGATTCAATGCCAACTGAGATCGACCAGTTGGAACGTCGCATCATGCAGCTTGAAATCGAGCAAAATGCATTGCGCAAGGAAAAAGATGAAGGATCGCGTGAGCGGCTTAAAAAGCTGGAGAAGGAACTCGCCGATCTGAAGGAACAGTCCAGCCAGTTGAAAGCCCAATGGCAGAATGAAAAAGCGGCAATCAACGCGGTGAGTGACGTTAATTCTCAACTGGAACAAGCCAAGCAGGATTTGGAAAAAGCGCAACGAACCGGCAACTTGAATCTGGCTGCGGAGATTCAGTATGGGCGGATTCCAGAATTGCAAAGAAAGCTTGCCAGCACTCAGACAGAGTCACATGCAAATCAACAACGGCTTCTGAATGAAGAGGTGACCGAAGAACATATTGCCGAGGTGGTTTCATCGTGGACTCATGTCCCTGTCACAAGGATGTTGGAGGGAGAGCGGCAGAAACTGGTGACAATGGAGGAGCGCCTGGCCCGAAGAGTCATCGGGCAGGAGGAGGCATTGACAGCAATATCCAATGCCGTCCGGCGAGCCCGAAGTGGATTGCAGGATCCCAACCGCCCGATTGGTTCGTTTATATTTCTTGGGCCAACTGGCGTCGGCAAAACGGAACTCGCAAGGGCGCTGGCGGAATTTTTATTCGATGATGAGAGCGCCATGGCGCGAATCGATATGAGCGAATACATGGAGAAACATACTGTCGCCAGACTTATTGGCGCCCCTCCAGGATATGTTGGGTACGAGGAAGGAGGACAGTTAAGTGAATCCGTGCGCCGACGCCCTTACTCTGTCGTTCTTTTCGACGAAATCGAAAAAGCCCACCACGATGTCTTTAACGTCCTGCTTCAAGTCCTTGATGATGGACGCTTGACTGATGGCCAGGGCAGAACGGTGGATTTCAAAAATACCGTAATCATCATGACGAGTAATATTGGTTCGCCGATTATCCAGGAATATTTCAATGAAGGGAAATTAGCAGCCAAGGACCGGGCTGAAATGGAAGAGCGGGTGAAAATGGAATTGCGGGGTCATTTTCGTCCGGAATTCCTCAACCGCGTGGACGATATCATCGTGTTTCATCGATTGGACGAAAAACAAATATCAGCGATTGTGGATGTCCAGTTGCAGCGTGTTGAACAACGATTGCAGCAGCAAAACCTTGCCTTGACCGTGGACAAGGAGGCAAAACGTCTGCTTGCCAAGGAGGGTTATGACCCACAATTTGGGGCCAGGCCCTTGAAGCGCAGCATCCAGGAGTTATTGCTTGATCCGTTGGCCACCCGGTTGCTGAACGGTGAATTTAAGCCAGGCGACCGGATCCGGGTGACCGCGCAAGGGGATGAGCTCATATTCGAAAAGAGTTGACCTCGAGTGTTCAAGGCCTTGCGGAGGGAGCTTCCATCCACCATAGTAAATAAAGGGAGACAAAGGAATTATGCTTATTAGCAAGGCAATGAACGCGGCGTTGAACCAGCAGATTGGCAATGAGTTCGCGGCTTCACTTCAATACGTTTCTATTGCAGCGCATTTTTCATCGGAAGGCCTGCCTGTTTTTGCGCGCCATTTTTTCAAGCAATCCGCTGAGGAACGGGAGCATGCGATGAAGTTTGTGAAGTATATCGTGGATGCAGGAGGAGTGGTTGAAATCCCCTCCATTGCTTCGCCCACAGCCACGTTTAAGACCGCTGAACAAGCGGTCGAGCTTTCGCTCCACCAGGAGCAATTGGTGACACAGCAGATCAACAAGCTGGTAGCTTTGGCTATTCAGGAATCAGACCACATTACTCAGGCGTTTCTTTCATGGTTCCTTACTGAACAGTTGGAAGAGGTTTCCAGCATGGACAATCTTCTCAAGATGGTACAGCGAGCTGGCGAAGACCGATTGCTTTACGTGGAATCGTTTCTCTCAGGGAATAATGCCGAAAAAGCAGGCGATTAGGTTTTTGGCTGAATTGACGGAAAAGCGATCAGCCTCTACTTTGCTGATCCATGATCGTGCGAGTCAAAGTCTGTGGTATCACTTCCCTGGTGGATGCGGTCGCTGCGATTGATGCCGGTGCCGATGCGCTTGGGTTCATGTTTTACGAAGGCAGTTCTCGTTATATTAACCCCGCGGATGCTCGATCAATCATTAAAGAACTCCCTCCGTTCATTTCTTCAGTGGGAGTGTTCGTCAATCTTTCGATCACTGGCATTCGGGAAATAGCTGCGAAAACCGGAATAGACACAGTGCAACTGCATGGGGAAGAAGCTCCTGATTTCTGCAGCCACATCCCTCTCCCTGTCATCAAGGCCTTTCGGGTGGAGAGTGAATCAATCATTGTGGAAACACAACGATTTCCAAATGCTTCGGCCTTGCTACTGGATAGCTATGTTCCCGGTCGATTGGGGGGAACCGGGGCAACTTTTAATTGGGATCTTGCGGTTCAGGCAAAGCAAAACGGAAAACCGATCATCCTTGCAGGAGGACTTACCCCTTTGAATGTCGGCGAGGCCGTTCAAAAAGTCCGGCCGTTTGCCGTGGACGTTTCCAGCGGAGTGGAAAGTGCCCCGGGAAAAAAGGACCAGGCAAAAATGCGGGATTTTATTTCCTCAGTCAGAACCGCGTCCGGTCATTAAGATCATTTTACAGGCGGCGGACCGAAATGTGCCGCCCAGGATTCATAGGCCGCTTCGTCATGCAGCATCGCTTCAATCGTTGCAATCAATGGTTCAATGCTGGCAAGACCGGAAAAAACGGCACGATCTCCGATCCCGCTTTCCAACACAAATGTCGGGCGCTGTGCAACCTTCAAGGAGTGAAACTCGTTTGTGGAAGCTCTTGCCCTTGCTTCCACTTCTGCTGATTGCGCTTTTTGCAAAAGCAAGGCTTCGTCCAGGCCTGACGCTTGAGCTGCAATCGATACCGCCACTTTCCAATCGCCCACTTTTGCGCCCGTTCGCAGCGCAGCGTCTGCAATTGCCAACCGTACCTTGTCATCTACAAACCCGAAGTCCTTCGCCGCCTCCGCGATCAGGTTGGGGGCAAGGTATTCTGTCACTTCGTCCTGGTACCACCCCGAATTGAGCATGAAAGGGGAATTCACAATTGTGCCGCTTCTGCGGTAAAACCATTCAGCCTGCTGACGGGAGGAGGGCAGTCCGGAGGCATCCATCAACGCGATTTTCCAATCGAATGTGCATCTATTTGCGTAGTGTTCCTTAAGCTTCGCCCAGTTTGGCTCTGCCCAATAACACCAGGAGGAAATCACTTCGAGGAAATAAGTTACCTTGATCATCCGCGGAGATAAGCAAACAGCTGCAGTTCCGTCAATGTTGGGCCTGTTGAAAACCCGGCGCAACCTTTTCCGGGTGTTGACGTCTATAAATACATTGATATGCCGGAATTTTCTTCAGCTAAATGGAATGATCGTTATGCCGCACATCTTTTGAATCGCGCTGGATTCGGCGCTATTCCCCAGGAAGTTGCTGCCGCTCGAAAAGCTGGATTGGAAGCAACAGCGGATCGGCTGCTGTCTTTTCCTTTAATTCCGGTGGATTACAAAATACCAGAATGGGCGAAGCCGGACCCTGAAAGATTCAAAAAGCTTCGGGAATACAAGAACGCTTCGCCGGAAGAACGTCAGGCTATGCAGAAGCTTGAACGCCAGCACCAACGTGATCAGCTCATCGAGTTGCGACAATGGTGGTTGGAACTGATGAGAACTTCTCCTTTTCCCCTTCAGGAAAAACTCGCGCTTTTTTGGCATGGCCATTTTGCGACCAGCATTCAAAAAGTGAAAAGCGCTTTCCTGATGTGGCAACAGAATGACATTTTCCGCAAAAAGGGAGCGGGCAGGTGGATCGAACTTCTTACTGCTGTTTCCAAAGATCCGGCAATGTTGATCTGGCTGGACCAGGCACAAAGCAAAAAGGACCACCCCAACGAAAATTTTGCCCGGGAAGTCATGGAATTGTTTACTCTCGGTGAGGGCAATTACTCCGAAAAAGATGTCACTGAAGCAGCCAGGGCATTGACGGGCTGGTCGCTTGAGAGAGGGACTCAGCAATTTGTAAATCGGGCCAACTGGCATGATCCAAATTCAAAAACAATCCTTGGCGAAACTGGCAATTGGAAAGGTGAGGATGTGCTTGAGATCATTCTTAAAAAGCCTCAGTCCAACACTTTTATTTGCGCAAAGTTATGGGAGTTTTTTGCAGGAACTCCTCCTGAGAAGGAAACATTGCAAAACCTTGCGCATCAATTTTCACAAGCTGGTCAGGAGTTCCGCCCGTTGCTGAAGGCTATCTTCAGGGCAGAAGAGTTCTATGCTGACAAAAACCTGAACAACCAGGTGAAAAGCCCGGTGCAATGGCTCGTTGGAACAGTGCGGTTGCTTGATCGTGAACTACCTTCCTCGCAGGTGTCCACCCAGATGCTTCGCACTCTCGGTCAGGATTTGTTCCAACCTCCCAATGTCAAAGGCTGGGATGGTGGACTAAGCTGGATCAACACGAATCATTTATTAAACCGTTATAACTTCTCCGCAGCGCTCATTTTTGGTGAGAAAAATGTCATGACTAACAAGGAGAAACGAACTCGGCCGAGAAAAGTTCAAGGTCCAGTCAGGGTGGAATCGTTATTTCAGGAGGAGGAGATAAAATCTGTTGATAAGCTGCTGGCCGCACTGGATTTTAGATTTACCTACGGCACATTAAAGCCCAGACAAAAGATGACTCTGAAAGAGTACCTTGCTGCCCAAAAAGAACTCGAAAGTGAAGATATCCTAAATGGCATTCGACTGATCATGTCCACGCCGGATTACCAATTAATTTAAGTTGTATGGAACCTACTTTTAAAACTCGCAGGCAATTTTTGAAAACCGGCGTTTTGGGTGGTGCGCTTGGTTGGACTGTTCCTTCATTTCTCGCAAGGACCTTCAATTCTCTTGCGACAGAAGCAGCAAACAAAACACAACCTTCAACTGGCAAGGATTCACCGATCCTTGTTGTTCTGCAGCTTGCCGGAGGTAATGATGGGTTGAATACAATCGTTCCTTTTAACAACGATCTATACTATAAAGCCCGGCCTTCCATTGCGATTCCACAAGGCAAAGTGCTTAAATTGAATGATGAGTTTGGGCTCCATCCAGCAATGAGCGGATTCAAGGAATTATACGACGCAGGGCAGATGGGAATTATCCATGGAGTCGGTTACCCAAACCCGAATCGCTCCCATTTCCGCTCAACTGAGATTTGGCAAACAGCAAGCGATTCAAACAAGTATGAACGTCACGGATGGCTTGGCCGCTATTTCGATAATGCCTGCAAGGGAGCTGACCCCACGGTCGGCATTAACATTGGAAAACAAATGCCCCAAGCATTCGCCAGCGGTAAACCGGTTGGGATCAGCCTGGAAAACCCGGAAAAATACAGGATCAGCAACTCTGGTTCGAGAGGAGAAGGGGAGATGGAGGGCAAAGATTCCATGTTTGAAAAAATGAATGAAATGGATGAGAACGGTGATGAACTTAACTCCGGTTCATCCATCAGTTCATTAAGTGGGGAAACCCCTCCTGAAAGCAGATCTCTTGATTATCTGGAACGCGTAGCTCTGGATGCCCAGATCAGTTCGGAACTGATTCTGAAAATTTCCCGTTCCAGCAAAAATGAAGTGACCTATCCTCCCTCGCAACTGGCTAATTCTCTTAAACTGGTAGCCAGGCTGATTGGCGGCGGAATTTCAACCCGTGTCTTTTATGTTTCTCACGGGGGATACGACACACATACAAATCAGGCGCTTTCTCATGAACGATTGCTGAAAGATTTGGCAGGGGCTGTAAATGCTTTCATGTCAGAGATCAAATTACAAAAAAACGGGGACCGTGTTCTTCTCATGACCTTCAGTGAATTTGGGCGACGGGTGGCGCAAAATGCAAACAAGGGAACCGACCATGGGGCGGCGGCCCCCCTGTTTTTATTCGGCAACAAGGTAAAGGCAGGCATTAACGGGAAGTTTCCCAGTCTGGTAACGAAGAATTTGCACAATGGCGACCTGAAATTCAACGTGGACTTCCGATCTGTTTACGCTGGTATCCTTGAGCAATGGCTCTCTGCAAAAAGCGACCCGATTCTCAATGGAAAATTCGAGCCCTATCAAATCGTTGGATAGAAACCTACAAAGCCATTTCTATCGCGGAGGAGTATTGGGCGGGAATTTCAATCTCCCTGCCTGCTCCATAATCCTGAAGAACCAGATGCAACCATTCTCTGGACGCTTTTAAGCGATTGAGACGGAGAAACAATTTTTCCCCCTTTCTGGCCAGTTCGTAATTTTCAATTGTGACTCGAACGGGACCACTCTCCCCTTTCAGAAGAAGCTCCACGTCAATCCATTTTTGGGCTGAGTTGATTTCAAACGCCTGCAACTCCCCATATTTTTCAATGTAACGGCGAATCATCCTTCCTGCCATTGCATTGGTTCCAGCATCCTTGGCGCTGCTGACAAATCCCTGGAACGCTTTTGTAAAACTCATACTCCTCCTCCTAACTTGAGTTTGTCTTTAACTCCTTGTGCACTGCATGGAGAAGCTGGTCAGTATTAAACGGCTTCTGAATGAAAGCACGCACTCCCAACTCCTCGAGTTGCTTTGAGGGAATATCGTGCGGCAACCCGCTACATGCAATGACCTTGATCTGCGGCTTTATCCTGCGAGCTGCCCTGATAAAAGCCAATCCATCCATGAATGGCATATGAATATCCGTGATGACCAGGTCAATGGTGTCCATTTGCTGGGCCAGGGTGACAATGGCCTCTGGCCCGTCCGAGGCAAGCAGCACTCGATAATGATGCCGGGCAAGCACCTGGCTGGTCACCTCGCGAACATTGATTTCATCGTCCACCAAAAGAATCAGTTCCCCATTTCCCTGCGGAATTTCGTTCGCCCCGGATGCTGGAACAGTTTCCACCACCTGGCTGGATGGAAGGTGCAGAGTAAAAGCGCTGCCAACACCTACCTGGGTTTGCATGCGAATCGACCCCCCATGACTTTTTACGATGCCAAGCACAGTTGAGAGTCCAAGACCAGTCCCCTGATTTTTTGGTTTCGTCGAAAAAAATGGATCAAAAATTTTGTCCTGAATTTCAGGGGGAATTCCAGTACCCGTATCTGCCACTTCAATTAAGACATAATTCCCCGCCTGCGAAAGGCCGGTCATCTCCGCGAATGTCTGATCCACAGTCACATTCTCAGCGCGAAAACTAAGGACCCCGCCCTTCGGCATCGCATCGCGCGCATTGACGGCAAGATTCAGCAGCACCTGGTGTAACTGCGTGGCATCCCCGATGAGTTGCCATAGGTCATGCGGCACGTTGATTTTGATTTGGATGCTTTTGGGAAATGTTTGCCTCGCGATATTGGCGACCTCTCGCAACAGGTGCCTCGCTTGCAGAGGGATGCGTTGCCCCTCAATTCCACGCGCAAAAGTTAATACCTGCTTGACGATTTCTGCTCCACGTTGCGCGCTGGTTTGAATGGTATCCACCAGCAAATTGACATCTGCCGGTTCACAGCCACTTTTCAGCACTTCCGCACCCATTAGAATAGGGGCCAGCACATTGTTGAGGTCATGGGCAATGCCACTGGCAAGAGTTCCGATGCTTTCAAGACGCTGGGCATGACGGAATTGTTGTTCCAACAATTTGCGTTCCGTGATGTCGGTATCAATCGTCAGAATCCGGGTCGGTTGCTCATTTTCACCTTTGACCAACGTCCATAAAGTCGAAATCGTTCGTTGCTTCTGGTCTTTGCTGAAATTAACCAACTCACCATTCCAACTACCGGCGCGACGAAGTTCCTCATGTGCCTTGCCATAAGTTGAAATGTCAGGCTGCAGTAATTCAGCTAATGGTGACCAATGGCTTCATCACTTCGAAAGCCGTAGACTCTTTCTGCCCCTTTATTCCAGAACTTGATCCGATCATTTAAATCACGCACAATAATTGCATCCTGGGCAAGGTCCAGCAACTCAGCCTGCTCACTGATACGTTGCGCATACTGTTTTCGTTCGGTGGTGTCCTCAAACATCAGGATAAATTGAGGTTGGGAATCCTGGCTGACCTGGAAAAATGAGGCTGAAAGATTGACCCAGATAATGGCTCCATCCTTACGGCGATATCGTTTCTCAACGGTATAGCTGCTAAAACCGGCATGAGTCAGTTCCTGGAAAAGCTGGTCCTCCCCGGCTTCTTCTGGAGAAAGAGACAAATCGAGAAAGCATTTTCCGATCAGTTCCTCTTCGCCGTATCCCAAAACCCTCTCAATTGCACCATTCACCTGTAAAATGCTTCCATGATTGTCCACCACCATCATTCCAAGCGCGGCAGATTCAAAAATGGCCCTGAATTTGGCTTCGCTGGTAGCAAGTCGTTCATGGGCCTGCCGCATTTCTGTCATGTCTCGCGAGATCACCACTGCCCGCTCCTCGCCCGAGGAGGTTCGGAAAAGCTGCCTGGAAGATTCAAACCATCGATAACTCTTATCGGCACAGATAAGTCTGAAAGTGACCCGCGCCGCCCGTTCCTGGAGCGCTTTTCTTACCAATTCCAAATCTTCAGGGTGGATTAGTTCAAAAACAGATTTTCCAACCAAATCGGCTGGATCAAAACCGATCAAAGTTTTGTGGGTCGGACTGGCTGCCAGAATAACTCCAGACTCATCGATTTCTGCGACAAGATCGCTGGAGTTTTCCACCATGTGCATATACCGCTCCTGGGTTTGGAGCAATGTCACCTCCTGATGCTTGATTTTTTTGCGTACCTTTAACTCTCGTTCCACGGCTGGCACCAGCCGCTCCAGGTGATCTTTTCCCACATAATCCTGAGCCCCTTGCTCAAGTGCGATAATCCCGGTTTGCTCGTTTACAGTGCCGGACAGCATGATGATTGGAATATCCGCGAACCGTTCCCGAATTCCTTTGATAACCTCAAGCCCCACCTCTCCCTGCAGATCAAAGTCTGTCAGCACAAGATCATATGGTTGCTGCGCAAGGAGATTGAGAGCGTCTGCCAAACGACTGGTTCGATGTCCCACAACTTCAAACCCACCCCGTTTTAATTCATTAAGTAAAATGAAGGCGTCGTCGGCGGAATCGTCAACGACCAGAACCCGCAACTGCTGTTGCTGATGGACCATTAGGTATCAGGTATACTGCCTTTATTAAACCCCTGGCGCAATCCATTTATAATTTGCCAAGGATTGGCTATCTAGACTAATCCCTCCCCCCGATAAGTTGCGATCAGGTTTTGCAACGTTTTCCTGATTCCTTCCGGGTAGTTGAAACCTGTATCTTGTTCGATAAATTGCCCATCATAAACCACTTGGTTATTCAACTCAGCAAGCCGTCTCCGATCAAACGGCATGCGTCGTCCTGCAACCATCTCAATCCCGGCAGCAACTTGTGCGAGTAAACTTGTAAAAAGGTGCGGCAACCTCTTTTTGGGAATGGGCACTCCAAGGAACTGTGCTATCGTGCCAACAGCTTCGGAAAGCCTGATCGAAGTATTCAGGATATAAGTTTTATTCGCCGAAGGGAAATCTGCGGCTGCACAAATCGCCGCGGCTACATCTCCGGCTCCAATGTAGTTAAACCAGCCATCCCCTTTTCCCAAAAAGAAGAAATGGCCTCTTTGAATGGACCGGATCAAACTAAGCAAAGGCCGTTGCCTGTCATCGGATAATGCAATAACGGTGCTTGGTTGAAGAATAGTGCAGCCGATCTGATTCTTTGCGCAAAACTGCAGAACCAGCTTTTCTGCCGCAGATTTGCTTTTTTCGTACTCATTCTTTGGATTGTGCGGAGTGGAGGGCGTGACGACCTGTTCCTGCTCCTTATCGGAACCATAAACCCCCACACTACTGACATAAACGAAATGCTGAGTCCCTGCGGCAAGGCCCCAGTTTAACAGATTCTCTGTTCCGCCCAGGTTGACCTCCCACATCTTCGATAAATCCCTCTTTTCTCCCGCAAGGTGAATTATCGTCTGAGGTCGAAGATTGGATCTGATCGGCTCTACCAAGTCCACGTCGACGTGATGTGGCGAAGCGATTGAACGACCCGCTGTGGCAAAGCGCAATTTCCGGGGACTGTTCGCCAATCGCGCAATGACTGGCTTTCCCAGCGCACCCGAAGCTCCAGTCACCAGAATATCGAGCGGTTCTGAACCCATGGAGCCAAAGTTTTGCGCAACTCGCGTGAAAGTCACGCGATAGTTTCAGGATAACGCAGCTTTCGGACATTCAAGATGCCAAGTGCACATTTATCTTTTGTTTGGGAACGATTTCTCTCAAAACTGGTTTCATGATGAAGCGTTCATCGGGAAAGCGGGCGGTGAGTTCGAAAAATAAGCAGCCAATTTCAGTGGTCACTGGAGCGGCAGGATTTCTTGGGTCCCATTTGACAGACTACCTTTTGGCCCGGGGACACCGAGTCATCGGGATCGATAATTTAGTGACCGGGTCCATCGATAACATTTCTCATCTGGCCGGGAACTCCAATTTCCGCTTTATCCAGCAAGATGTTACAGAATTTCTGTTCCTGGATTCGCCAGTGGATTATGTCTGGCATTTGGCCTCGCCAGCAAGCCCCATCGATTATCTTGAACTCCCGATCCAGACCTTGAAAGTAGGTTCACTCGGGACCCACAAGGCATTGGGCCTGGCTCGAAACAAAGGAGCCCGCTTTCTCCTGGCGTCAACTTCGGAGATTTACGGCGATCCTTTGATTCATCCTCAAACTGAAGAGTACTGGGGTAACGTAAATACAATTGGACCGCGTGGCTGTTACGATGAATCAAAACGCTTCGCTGAAGCACTGGCCATGGCCTATCATCGTGAGCACCAGATGGAAACCCGGATCGTTCGAATTTTTAATACTTACGGCCCCCGCATGCGCCTGAATGATGGACGGGTGGTGCCAGCATTCATTGGCCAGGCTCTTGAAAACAAACCGATGACAGTTTTTGGGAAAGGCACCCAAACCAGGAGCTTTTGTTATTGTTCTGACCTGATTGAGGGAATTTACCGCCTTATGATGAGTGACACCCAATTGCCTGTAAACATTGGGAACCCTCGCGAAATGACCATGATAGAATTTGCCGAGGCCATTCGCGCTGCAACCGGAGCAAAAAACAAAATTGTATTCAAGCCTTTGCCCCAGGATGATCCAAAACAACGCAGGCCAGACATTTCCCGCGCCAAAGCATTGTTGAAATGGGAACCAAAAGTTCCCCTTGAGGAGGGCTTGAAAAAAACTATCGAATATTTCCGCGGGAAAGTTGCTAAAAAACCTGTTGTCCAGTAGCTTATCCCAAGCCCGAAACAGAAGTTTGTGTTTGACCGTGCCCTGTATTTCAAGTAACCACCACCGCGACTTTCTCAGCACTCAAAACTCTGGTTTGGACCACGAGCTAGAACGTTTTGCGTCTTGAGAGGGTCAAATAAGTAAATGTTAAGTAACAAATCATTTTTGTGCCTCGATTTAGGGGCCGGGAGTGTAAAAGTTGCCGAATTCGAAGCAACCGAAGCGGCGCTTGTACTCCGCCAATACGGCATCAAATCCCTGGGAATTGAGGGATCTCAGGAATCCAAACGTGAAGCAGCCTTGCTGAAAGCCATCCAGGAACTGCTCTCCACAAGGGGATTTAAAGGAAAGCAGATCAATATCTGCGCCCCTGGATTTCATGTTTTTTCCAAATTCGTAAAGCTTCCTCCAGTCGATACTTCAAAAGTTACCCAGATCATTCAATATGAGGCGCAGCAAAACGTGCCTTTTCCATTGGAAGAGGTCGTTTGGGATTACCAGATCATGGGCAGCACCTCCAGTGGTGAACTTGAAGTTCTGCTTGTGGCCATCAAATCGGACGTGGTAGAGAGCTTGTTCCGCACTGCAGACGCTGCTGGCTTGCGAGTTCAACTAGTGGATGCTTCTCCTGCTGCGTTATGCAATTCTTTCCGGTTCAATTACGGGGATTTGGAAGGTTGTGCGATGCTCCTGGATATCGGGGCAAAAACCAGCAATATCCTCTTTTTTGAAAAGGGAAAAGTTTACGCGCGCAGCATCAACATCGGGGCAAACGCAATTACCCAGGACTTTGTCGCGGAAGCCAAAATGGCTTGGGCAAAGGCTGAGGAACTCAAGATAAATGAGGGCTTTGTCAGTTTGGGCGGTGCTTACGAAGAGCCGGAAAACCCACACCAGGCAGCCATTTCCAAAATCGCCCGGCAGGTGTTGACCCGGCTTCACATCCAGGTCAATCAAACCATCCAATATTTCAAGCAGCAGGGTGGCTCTGTCCCGCAACGGGTTTTCCTCGCTGGTGGCGGGTCGGTCATGGCTTACACTCAGCAATTTTTCCAGGAGAAATTGAATGTTGAAGTGGAATATTTTAATCCCTTCCGAAACGTTCAATTGGATCCTTCTATTGATATCGAAGAACTGGCCAAAGTGGCACACGGTTTCGGTGAAGTGGTCGGTTTGGGATTGCGCAACATGGCGCAATGTCCGGTGGAGTTAAACCTCGTCCCGAAAAGCATTCGTCAAAAACAGGCTTTTGACCAGAAAAAGCCTTATTTTATTGCTGCAATAGCCAGCTTGATTCTGGTTGTATTCGCCTACGGTTGGTTTTATGGAAAAGTAATCGCCGTTAAACAAGCCTCTCTTGCGTCTCTTTCCGAGAAGCTCCAGCCGTTGCAGCAAAAAGCGGAACAATTGGACGCCCAGCAAGGAAAAATAAATCAGACCCAGGCTGAAGTGGATCAACTGGCACAATACCTGAACGATCGGTTCTTTTGGGCCGAAGCATTGGCTGAAATGCGTAAGCTGCTCGTGAATGTGGAAAATAAAGCCACAGGGCCTGGCCGTGAAGTCGGAGTATGGGTTGAGACATTTGGTACCGTTGCCCAAGATGATATCCCCACTGAAGAGGAACAGGTTTCTTCAGGCCCAACTTTCTCAGCACAGGCCTTGATGTACATGCTGCAAAATCCAGAGTTGGCGAAACGATACGGCTTGATACCCGGTGGAAGCTCGGGTGGCACTACAGGAGAATCGGCCGCGGCCCCAGTGAAACCTAAAGGCCCGGCGAATACCAATCTGGTCACGATTAACATGAAGCTTCGTGCGGTGAACCTGAATAAGGGTGGAGACAGTTCCGCGAATGGAAATCTCGCTTTTTTAGTTCAGGAGGAATTCAAGGAGAGCACATTATTTGATTCAGATGGCACGAAACTTTCTGGTGATTTGGAACAGGTTGATAGTTCTGCTGAGACGTTTACGTTTGGCATGACGCTCAAACTGAAGTCTCCCATGAAGCTATAACTGGATATGGTCTGGCTGAAACGGAATTTAGGTCTCGTAATTACCGGCGTTGTCGCTCTGGGTCTCCTCGGCTTTGCGGGTTACTTCCTTTACGGAAAAATCAAGGAAGATGAAATTGTCACGGGTGAGTTGGATGCCCAGACAGCTTCATTTCAGGAACTCCTGAATCGTCCGATTCACCCAGGGACAGATCGGGTCAACAACGTTGAACTTGCTTCCGAAGAACATAAGAAGCTTGAGAAGTTTCGAGACGAACTCCGAAAACACCTCGAGGGCCCGGAAATTCCCACAAATATTACTCAAAAGGAATTTCGCGCTTTGCTGGATCGTTCGGTCACCGAAATGCGGCGTGAAGCGGAGCTGATGGGTATCAGCTTACCTGAGCCCGACTATTGGTTTACATTTGGCGCTCAAAAAACCGCAGTCGAATTCAAGGAATTACAAGGGTTGGCTGCGCAGTTGGGTGATATTCGGACCATCATGAGAATTTTGTACGATGCCAAAATTCATGCGTTAATTAAACTGCGTCGCGTGCCTGTGGCCCCCGAAGATGTGGGTGGCGAATTCATTACAGAACGCAAAGCCGTCACAAACAATTACGCCATCGTCACTCCGTACGAAGTGACGTTTCAGGGATTTAGTTCTGAATTGGCCCGTGTCATGGAAGGCTTTTGCAACAGTAAGCAATGTTTTATTGTAAAGAATGTGGGGGTGGATAAGGCCCCCGCTCCCCCTTCAGCCCCGTCAGCTGCGATTGCTGCTATGCTCAATCCTCAGGCAAATCGCTATGGACCAGCCTTTCCAAACCGTTATGGTGGCCCTCAACCAACGGTCATGCCACCTCCCGGAGGCAACAGGCAGCCAACGGGAAGAGGTTTGCAGACATTTCTGGATGAGAATAAGCTTCGGTTCACTCTTCAGTTTGATTCGGTTCGCTTACGTCCGAAAGATGCACCGCTTGACCCTTTACTGAATTTAAATGCAGTTCCTTAAAAAACATTACGAGAAGCTCATTCTCAGCCTGGTTCTGCTCGGCCTTGCCGCTGCTGCTGCGTTGATGCCCGTCAAGGTTTCGCAGGAACGGCAAAAGGAAGAAGCTCGGAAAGATCAATTGATCGGTGGAAAGCCGAAACCTTTCCCACCGATTGATCTCTCTTCCAACCGCCTTGTTCTTCAAAAAACTGAACGCCCGGTTAAATTTGAACTTGCCGGTTCGCACAATCTTTTTAATCCGGTGCGTTGGCAAAAAAGGCCCGACGGAGGATTGATCAAGATTTCATCCGGAAATGAGGTGGGTCTCGGTGCGCTGGATGTCACCGCCATTGAACCTTTGTACATGACTGTGTCTCTGGATGAAATCAGCGGCACTGGTGCCAATATCCGTTACAAAATTACATTGCGGAAAGAAACAGATCGTCCTGCAACGCCCCAGACCCGGCTCGTTCAACCGGGTAATTCAAACAGCTCAATTTTCACGCTCCAGCAGGTTCAAGGGCCTCCCGAAAATCCCACTGGACTGGTAATCCTGCTTCCCAATGAAGTGGAACCAATCATCATCAACAAGGAAAAGCCTTATCGAAGAATTGTTGGGTACTCAGCGGATCTCAAATATGACCCGGAAAATCTCGTCCGCAAAGGGATGCGGGTCAAAGATGCAATTGTCTTCGGGGGTGAATCCTACAATATCGTTGCAATCAACCAAAACGAAGTTGTATTGTCCGCCAAATCCAATCAGAAACAGACGACAATCAAAGCGAATGTGGCGATGAATAAGTAATTTCAGTCCTCGTTTTCGAAAAAACCAAGCCCATGATTAAAGTAGTTACTACCATATTGATTGCCATTGCCCTTTGCGGTTCAGCCCCGCGAGCCAATGCTCAATCCGCGGCCGAGTTGGCCTCCCAGGCTGCCAGTGAAGAAGCTGCGAAACGCCAGGCAAATACAATTCAATTAAGGCGCACACTTGCGGAAGCGGCAGCAGCTCGGCAAAAGAACGATCTTGTTGAGGCAGCCCGTCAATTTGAGGATGCCTACACTCTCGTCCAGCGAATTGGTTTGGGAGTGGACCAGGAAAGTGCCGAAACACTGGCCGGATTGACTGAAGCGCGAATGGAGCTCGCTCGCCGCGCAGAACGAAGAGGGGACTTGGCTGAAGCAGACAAGCAGGTAACTCGAGTTCTCACGGTCGATCCCAGAAATTTGGAAGCACAACAATTTAAGACCGCTCTCGATAAAAAAATCTCCGAGCAAGCCGGTCGCGTTCCAAGCAGGGAGCAGTTGGCAAGGGTTGATGAAATTCGCGCGGAACGCGTGAAAACTTCGACCCTTGTGCAGGATGCGCGCCTTTTGATGGAAACTGGCAAATTGGACGAAGCCGAAGAACGTCTGCGTCAAGCCGTCAAGGAGGATCCCGAACATCGTGCAGCCTTCTATTATCTGAATCTCATCAAGGAACGTCGTTACGCCCAGGAAGCCCGTAAACGGGAAATCGCTGCCAAGGACATGCTGGTCGAAGTGGAACAAAAATGGCACAATCCCATTCAGCGGGAATTATTACCTGAAGCCAATCCGTATGCCCGCACCAATCGCATTTATACGAGTCCGGGACGTCAGGCAATCAGCACCAAGCTGGACCGAATCATTCTCGATGAATGGCTGGTGCCTTCAGACATTCCTCTCATTGAAGTCATTAAAGAATTGAGCGCCGAAGCTCGAAAACGGGATCCAGACCGTCGCGGCATCAATTTTATTATCAGCTCGCAATTGGATAAACCAGGCCCGGCCTTGTTTAACCCTGCGGCCGGCGGTTTTCCCGGCGCTGTTGATCCACTCACCGGGCAGCCGCTTGGACAGCAGCCGCAGTCGGATCAACCTGTTGTCATTGAGGATTTTACAGTTAAGATGGATCCTCCACTTCGGAATGTCCGGCTGGCTGATGTTCTGGACGCAATAGTCAGAGTGGCTAAACCTGGCTCAGGTCAAAATCAGAACATTGCGCTGAAATATTCCATTGAAGAATATGCAGTCGTGTTCAGCCAAAGGCAGATTGAACCGGATCAACTTTACAGTCGCACATTCCGGGTTGATCCCAATACATTCAAGCAGGGTCTTGAGGGTATGAGCTATACGTTTAACCCTTTCCAGGGCTTTGTGACTGCGCAAGGTGGAGCTGGCGGGGCAGGCGGTGGTGGCGGCGGCGGGGGTGTTGGAGGTGGCGGGCAAAATGGTCAGAATGGACAAGGCGGAGGGCCCGGAGGTCTCTTCAGTTTCGGCGGTGGAATTAACGGCCAACAGGGTGGCGGCGGTGGTGCTGGAGGGGCCGGAGGTCAAACAGGCGGAGGAATCACATCTGTCACGATCACGAATTTAATGTTCAACATTCAGGATGAAGTCAGGAACTTCTTCATTGCAGCCGGTGTGGATTTTGCAACCAACAATACCGCAACCACAGCAGGCGCTGGATTCACGGGTCAACCTACGCCACCACAAAAAGCCCTCTTTTTTAATGACCGTACCGGGGTGCTTTTCGTTCGTGCGACGCTGCGTGATCTGGATATTATTGAGGGAGCCATCCAGGCCCTCAATGTTACCCCTCCTCAGGTCACCATCGAGGCCAAATTTGCTGAAATCGGCCAAAATGACAGCAAAGCAGTCGGATTCGATTGGTTCCTTGGTAATACATTGATGCGGAACGGGGATATTGGAGTCCAGGGTGGCACTGCTCCTTCATACCGTGACAGTAGCTCCTTTGCCAATCCGTCCGGCGTTTTCCCAGGAACCTTTGGGGTTCCTTCCCAGCCAACCCGCTTAACCTCAGATCAATTATTAACCACCGGCCTGCGGCAAAGCGCGCCTGAAGTGGCAACACTCACTGGCATTTTAACCGATCCTCAATTTCGCGTCGTCATCCGTGCATTGGAACAACGCGGTGGGGTTGACCTTCTCTCCGCTCCTCGCGTGACAACTGTTAGTGGGAGGCAAGCCCGTATCGCCGTTGAAGACACCCAGACCATTATTGTTGGTTTGAGTGTTCAGGGTCTTGGTGGCGGCGGTGGTGCAGTGGCTGCAGGTGGTGTCACTGGTGTAGGCAACTAATTTATTTAAACCATGAAGCGTCAAATTTTCAAATTGGCCTTTGCAGCAGTGCTTACAACTGTTCTGCATGCTCAGGTGGTGCAACAACCCCAGGTGATTCCAGCGGTGACTCCGGTGCCTGCGCAAATTCCCTTTGGTCCGGTTCTGGACGTGATTCCCTACGTCTCTGCTGATGGCTATACCATCCAGATGAGCATCGTGCCGACTTTGACGGAATTCCTCGGGTATGACACCGACTCCGCTCGGCAATTCCAGACTGTTGTCGGAAACCAACCAGTTCAGGCAACTCCGTTACCCCGTTTCCGTGTTCGACAAGTGACCACTACCGCAGTCGTTTGGGACGGCCAGACCATTTATTTGGGCGGATTGATTGCTGAAAACGTGACCAAAACCAAAGACAAGGTTCCTGTTTTGGGAGATATTCCACTTTTGGGCCGCTTTTTCCGCAGCGAATCCTCCAGTAGCAGCAAGAAAAACCTGGTTGTCTTTGTCACTCCAACAATCATCGATCCAGCTGGTAACCGCGTCCACCCTGAAAATAATCTTCCTTACGACCCAAACACTGTTCCAACCCAGAAACCAATCGAACCTGGTCAGCCCTGAGTCGCGTTTACATTGCACGTTAATTATTTACGACAGGTTACATGAGTTTCCTTTTCTTAACGACCAAAGATAAGTGGCGCAAAATTGGACGCTGTTTTATCAGCGCAACCATCACATGCGCTCTCGCCCCTTTGGCGTTTTCAGCGAGTCCCGGACTGTTAAAGGAAGGGACCGAATATTTCATTGGAAACTCCTCACAAGGCGATCAGGTCCGTCCCGTGCTCGCCCTTGATGTGACCGGAGGTGTGCTGGTATACGAGGATAATGTCGCTGATGGCGATGGTATGGGGATCAGCGCTCGACGTTTGACCCCAACCTTTGCCGGGGGTCAATCCTCTTTCCGTGTGAACAGCATCGGAGAAGGGGACCAGCAAAATCCACAGGCAGCCAGATTGTTGGATGGATCGACACTTTTCGTCTGGCAGGGTGGAGAATTTGGACAGCAACGAATTTTCGGCCGGATTCTTGGATCAGGTGGGATTTTTACCTCCCAGGATTTTCAGATCAGTGGAAATGCTGCCATTGAACAGATCGAACCTTCTTTGGCAAGTCTCCCCAATGGCGGTGCAATCGTCGTTTGGAGTGCGCGGGGACAGGATGGAAGCATGAGCGGCGTATTTGCTCAGTTGATTTCCTCGACAGGAATCAAATCCGGCCCCGAGTTCCGCATCAATCAACATTACCTATTAAATCAACGTTCCGCCTCTGTTGCCGCATTTCCGAATGGCCGCATTCTCGTTTCATGGATCAGTGAAGGACAACGTCATGGAAAAAGTGTGGATATTTATGCCCGTTTTTTTGATGAGGCCGGTAATCCATTGAGCGATGAATTCAGGCTCAACAGCACGGATAATCTCGCTTCCAGTCCAAAAATCGCCCCGACTGGACTCAACCGTTTCGTGGTGGCTTGGACAGAGATCAAAGAAGGTGGTGACGCCAATGCCTGGGACATTGTTGCAGCTTCTTTTTCCCTGAATGGCACTGCCATCACACCCCCTCGCGTGATTAATCAAACCAGGTCAATGGCCCAGATCAGTCCCGCCATTGCCAACAGTGGTGGAAACCTTTTGCTGGCTTGGATGAGCTTTGAACAGGATGGGTCGCAGGAAGGTGTTTATGGCCGTTTTCTGAATTCCAGTGCCGACCCTATCGGAGACGAGTTTCGCGTCAACACAACCGTTATCAGCAAACAAATGCACCCAACTGTTGGGAGCGATGAAACAGGTCGCTTCGTGGTGGCGTGGACAACATTCAGTGGCTTGAATTCCGGTTTTGATATCGCCGCTCAGCGTTTCTATCAAACGCTGGACCAAGTGCCCTTGCTTGTCCCTTCGGCACCGTACGTTTCTGCCTTGAGTCAGAGCCGTCTCAGCGTGACATGGCCAGTCTATGATGGGTTGGAAATTGACCACTTTGAATTGTTTGTTGATGGCAGCGCAACTCCAATTCTTTTGACCAACCAAACCCGCACGATCACCGGCCTTGCTCCTGGCAGTGAACATTCCTTCCGGTTGCTCTATCAGCTGAGCGATGGCCGTCGTTCGCCAATGTCAGACGCTGGCGTGGGAAAAACCTGGGGTGAGGATTTGAATGATGATTTCCTTCCAGATGATTGGCAGCAGGTTTATTGGGGTTTGGAAAGTGCAAAATGGCCATCTTCAACTGCTGATTCTGATGGAGATGGCGCATCCAACCACAAGGAATTTCTTGCCGGGACCAACCCGACAGATCCTGCAAGCGTGCTTGCTGCGGAGATGCAGCTGACTGAGCAAGGTTTCCGATTGGTTTGGAACACCCAGCCTGGATTGCTCTACCAGGTTCAATCCAATCAAAACCTCAATACGCCTGTTTGGGAAAATGTAGGCCTGCCACGGTTTGCCGTTGGCCATACTGATTCAATCCCTGCCACTGGTGTGACCAGCTTGGGCTACTACCGCGTGATCCGCATCCGATAATATATGCTTCAAGGTTTCAGAAATTTAGTTGCTGCTCTCCTGGTCTTCGGTGCATCTCTCACCGCGCATGGCTTCGCGCTGCTTGGACCATTTGAAGCATGGCAAACCCCTGCATTGGGTTATAATCCTAATAACACAGATATTGGTGGCCCCAAAAATCTGGGTGAGGAATATCGCTGGAATTTGCCGGTCATTTATTACGGGTTTGACGAGGCATTCGTTGACTATTTCGGTGTTCAGGGAGTTGCCGAAATTGAAAAGGCAATTGCCCAGTTTAATCGAATGACCAATCTGGCTGCACTGGACGTCAGTAATTTTCCTGTCCGTACCAAGCGGGTCAATTTCACCGCTGAAGCGCTCGGTTTGATCGATTTAAAATCAATGGCCATGGGAGCGTTGACGGAAGAGTTCGGCCTCGCCTCAGCCGAGCGGTATGTTTTTACCTTAAGAAATCAAATTACTGATCCTGCCCCATCCACTAATTACTTTGTAATTCAGCGGAATTTCGATCCTTTCGGCAATCCGGAGCCCACCAATTATGTCAATGATGTTAGGTACACTTACGGGCTTTTCTTTTTTACTGCACCCGATTTTACAGATGCAATTGAGTTTCCTGTTGATGCAAATGCCATCTCGTTCACTGCCGTTTCCAGCACAGTTGACGGCCTCTTCGCTGCCAATTTAGGTACTGGGGAATTCTTTAGTGCGCTGACTCGCGACGACGTCGCAGGTTTAAAATATATTTACCAGCGGAACAACATTAACCGGGAGGATGTCTATCCAGGAACATTAATTGCTTCCACAAACTTTGGGAACCCTCTTTTCATCACTAACATTGATCTGGCCCTGTTCTCCAGTCAAACCCTGACGAGTTCTCCCACTGCATTACTGGCTCTTTACTCCAATCTCACAATCATCAGCAGTAATGTATTTATTTCAAATATTGTAAGCACCAATATTGTGGTGACGAACATTGCTCAAGGTGAATTATTTACCAATTTCTCCAATCTCCAGATCATCAGTAATCTTGATCTTTTCCTCTTTTCCCAGCAAAGCCTGACCAGTTCTCCAGCGCAGTTGCGCGCTCTTTATCCCACTCTGTTAATTGCGAGCACCAACACCCGACCCGGATTATTGGTTTCAGTTGACAGCATTGTTTTAACGAATCTCCCTCCTGATCCCTGGGGACCACCCAATCAAACCAATTTCGGGTTTGTAACCAATTACGTCACCAACATCATTACTCTTTACTCCTATACTTACGCAAATCTGGTCACGAACTATGTCTCTCCAACGACCTTCCTTGAAATTTTAACCACCAATTTAATTGCCGAACCTTGGGGACCCCCTCCTCCGTTCACGATTTTTAGGACCAATATTACCAGCACTTTTATTCCGACGAATTTCCCCAGTGGCGGCTTTTACATCTTTGATCGGACCCAGAACCCCAACCTCGTGGGTTATAGTTTCACAGATCAGTTTGGCAACCCGCTCCTCACTCTGCAAAATCTGGTTCGAACAACCAACTTTCTCTTCTTTACCACCAACAGCATCACAGGTGATCTGGTTCGACAGGATTTGGTTTTGACCTTCACAAACACCGTTTACGCGGCTTATCCCATTGAAATTGCGAACGCCAATTCCAGTTTTGTGGTCACCAACCTGACAACGAACTTTGTCGTTCAGTTTGGTTATCAATTCGGAAATGTGACGACAAATTTCCCGCCAGGAGGCCCAAATCCTGACGTGATTTTGCGGACCATTGAGTTCAGTTTGCTTGGGGCTCCCATAGTAACAACGCAGATCATTTCATCGCCATTTCCTCTGGGAACAATTACAATCAATGATCCCAACCTGTTTGTCACAACGAATTGTTTCTCAACAATCGTTTTCCTGACGAACGTGATTTCAGACCTGACGAACGTCATTACAGGGCAGGGCGTCAGGCGGGAAATCATCTATCCATTCGAAAGTGAGTTTTGTCAGGCATTTCCAATCAACTTTCAGGCAGGTAGTCTCTTGGCGCTGAGACCGGGTATCGACTCAATCCGCTTACGTCGGTTTAACACCAACGATATTTTGAATGAAAATTTTATCACCATTACCAATGATTACACCGTTTCCATTCTGACGAATGGAACTTTTGTGCCGCAACGATTCCGGCGAGTCAGCACCGGCCCCGATATTTTATTCTCAGCACGTGACTTGGGGACTTTCACTGATATCGCGCAGCCTGTTTCTATTTCTCGCACTGACACATCAGGGTGGATTAACAATGGCGCGCAAGGCCAAGGGGGACAGGCGGCCGGACCTGGTATTATTACCCCGCAAGTCACGATTACCTTCAACAAAGTGGGACCAGGCTATTTCAATATTTTTCCCGGCTTTATCACTGAAGCAGATGCTCAGCGAACTTTCACCTGGGGGTCATTTGACGGAAGTTCAAGACCGCCTATAGTTTACCCTCAAGACCTCTCACTTCAGGACTTGGCTAATCGTGTGTTCACAAATACCGTGGCGAATCCATAACAGTGAAGGCCCTGATAAACATGAAGAGCGTCATTACAGTTATTTTCTCGGTTTTGGCATCCCTCCCACTGTTGGCTCAACCCGCGCCGATTTATGTAAACAACGGCACCGCCACCAATGTGAACGTTGATGCGGAAGTATTCGTCAACAACGGCCTTTTTTCGATCCTTTCTAGCTCAACAGTTCCATTTGACACACAAAATACCCGAATTTTTACCAACAACGGTCTTATGCAGGCCAATATCGGGTTCGAGTTGGACACCGTTGATCCAGAAACCGGAATGCGGACTCCCGCACAAAGATTCATCAATACTCAAATCGGAGTTCTGGAATCCCTTGATAGTTTTGGATCCATTTTAAGGACCGGTGGCGACTCAGGTGCATTTTTGGTAAACACGTTTCAATCGCAATTTTCCGGAGTTCGAATCAATGCTGATACGCTGGAAAATCAGGGCACCATCGCTGTAGGGCCCGCCGGGCTGATCCGCTTGCGTGGAAACAACGTGGTGCTTCGGGACAGCAAAATTGTTGTTGATCGCGTTGGATCTGCAAGGGCTGGCACCTTTGGTGGATTTTTCTTTGATTGTGATCCAGGTCTTTATTCCTTTTTTCTCAGTGAATCCAATTTTTTCCCGGAAACCGGGGTTTATGATCTTTTCTGGGGCATGGGGACTGAAACAAACCTGGTTCTTCCTTTCTTACTGCAGGACCTTTCTCCCTCAGTGGTATCGCCATCGCACCCAGTGACAAATGCTCTGGGAGGTTTCAGGCAAATTGTTCAAATTCAAAACGGTGTTGGTTTTATTCTCACCAACCTCGTTAACGGGACGAATGTAATCCGCCAGGCTGTGTTTGTGCAAACCAGCGACCCAAGGGTCTTTCCTGATGTCCGTTTTCTCCCGCTGACATTTCCGAATGGAGATTTACCAAACAATAACGGCTTCCTAACCCCTGTGATTGAACTTGCAGCTGTCTTAACCAATGCGATCACCGAAGAACCTGAGTTGAACACGCTTTATATCGTGGACCAGCTGGCGGAAGGAACCAACTTCAATGTCATCCCAAATGTTTTGTATGCTGGATTCAGGCCTGCCACTTATGTCATAGCTCGCAGCAAACCTTGTGTTTACGATTTTGGGTTTGAAGCCAACGCCCTCCTCACCCCCACATTCTTTTTTGATCCTTCAATGTCGAACATTGTCATTACCAATGCCAGTTACGCTGCCTACGCAGCGGAAATCGACAGCATGGCTCAAAGAGTTCAACCAGTTCCAGGCCTCTCCGTCACCAACTTCCCTGGCCGGGTGGAAATTGTCGCTACAAATCTTGATCTCACACGTACTCGCATTCGAGGTGAAGGGCTCGTCTCGATCAATACCGATAATCTTCTGGGGAACTCCAACAGTGTGATCGATGTTGAAAATGTAAGTTTTGCGCTTGGTTCAACAGACAATAACCGTCCATTACGCGTCGAAAACCTGACCCGTGAAACGGTCGAGCGGCTCAACGGTGCAATTCAGTTGTGGAGCAGTGCATGGACAAACCAAACCGGGCAAATCGTCACCAACGTGGTGAATGGGACCAATACCCTCGTGACCAATATAATCAACGTGGCCTACCACATCACATTGGTGGACGCTGCGGGGTTGATCACCTTCAAGCCGGTCGTGATTGACCGTTTTACTGCCAGGGCGGAAAACATTTTCCTGCGTAATAACATGTCCATTTCGAACATCTTCGAACTTCGAGGTGAAAATGTAACCATTGATAGTGACATTACCCTCTCCACCAGCGCTTGGGGGCGCACGAACGTGCCCACCTTGAAAAGTCTCACTATTACAGAGGAAGGGTTTCTTGCTATTCGCGGGCTCGGCGACTTCGGATACCAGGATGGAATCCGCTACACAAATTTCGTGAATGACGGAACCATGACCGCCTTCAGCCATTTGATTAACAGCTCATATTTCGAGAATCGGGGGGACATTCGTTCCGGTCAGGCTGAAACACTCATCTTCAGTAACCGTTTTGGCTTTTTTATTACCAATGCATTCATTCCAAGCATTGGACCAATTCGAATCAATGCGGAAGTGGGCAAAATCGAAGATGGCATTTTCACAACTGGCGGAGATGTTGAACTCGCCGGTAACGTGCTGAAATTTTCCAATCACCGCATTTTGGCGGGTGGTGCCATTAACATCGATGTCACTGGTTCCATTCAGGATTTGGAACTGGCCGCTCCCAATATCTGGCGCTCAAGCAATGGTTTTAACATGACCCGTGTTGCTCCCTTGGGAACACTCCTGGGTACACGCATTGAGTCTGCGGGCCGTAAGTTCTTTACTTCTCACCATACCTGGGCCGCGCCGGATGTCGGTCCTTTGCCAGGCGCTTTCCGAACCAATACGCCCATTGGCCATTTGATCTTAGGTGGGGAGGAACAGGCCAGATATGCTTTTCATGGAGCGGGTCCGAACCGAGCCATCTACGTTGATTTATTGCAGATCACCGGATGGCTGGCTCAATCAACCAATCTGACTGGAAACCTCAGGATTACAAACATTTACCAGGGCCTCACGTTGGATGCCAACATAGACATCTACTATGCTGATCTGGTTTCCACAAATCCGGGAGTGACTGCTGAAATTCTGAACGGCAGACAATTCGGTAATGGCAGATTGATCTGGGTTCCTGAAGCAGTTGGCCCAAACAGTTCAGTCGATGTCGCACGGCTTGACGGAACCAGCCAACGCCTTAACAGATCTCTTCGCGAAAGCCGCATCATTGATTCCGATCAGGATGGCATTGCCAATGGTTTGGATGACTTTCCTCTCGACAATCAACTCACCGAGCTTCGCTTGTTGAGCGTTGCCTTTGAGGAAACATCCGCAGGGACCACTGCCCTGGTCACCTTCAGTGCTTCCCCATCCATCACTTACATTTTGCAATATACTGATAATCTGCAACTCAACGGAGGAACTCTCTGGCATAATGTCACCACCTATACTCATTCAGGTGGACAACGTCAGGCCGTCACCTTGCCTCACTCTCTTCAATCAAGCAGTTCCGGGCGTTATTATCGGGTCAAAGTCGCTCCTTAATAGCGACCAGATTTCTCTGAAACAGCCGTCCCAACGATCGGCTGTTTCTTTGAAGTGATTCAGTTCTCTTCGAGACCGCCTGGGTTATATCGAATGAATTGTTTTGGGATTACAGGCGGAGTCGGAATGGGAAAAAGCACTGTCGGAGAGACATTGCGATCTTTTGGAATCCCTTTGATTGATACCGATGATTTGGCCCGAAACCTGACCCAACCCGGTGCGCCATCGTTGCAGAAAATTCATGAGACCTTCGGAGATTTCGTTTTCCATCCTGATTTTACCTTGAACCGGGCTGCTCTGGCCGCCCTTGTTTTCTCCGATTCATCAGCTCGCCTTAAACTCGAAACCATTTTACATCCAGCCATTCGTTCATCCTGGCGGGAAACAATTCAGCAATGGACCACGCAGCGGCATGCCATGGCTGCAGTGATCATTCCATTGCTCTTCGAAACCGGCGCGGAGGGTGAATTTTCTCATGTTATCTGCGTGGCCTGCACGCGGGAAACTCAGCAGAGCCGCCTGGAGGAAAGAGGTTGGAATAAAACCCACATTGCAGGACGGATAAGCGCCCAACTTCCAATCGAGGAAAAAATTTTACGCTCTGATTTTGTCATATGGACGGAAGGGAGGAGAGAACTTCAAAAAAAACAGGCCAAACAACTGATTGAGGACTTGTCAAAGCCTTCCAGATTAATATGATACTGGCCTTTTACATTGTGTTCACCCACAAAACAATCATGGGATCAAAGAGAGGTTTTGCTTTTTTTCAGTCCTACCCTTTGGAAAACAGGCAATTACAGCTTGCAATTGAGCTCGGATTTTCGCCTTATTTAAGCCGCTCAATTTTGGAAAACCCGGTACGACCTGTGCTTATTTTGCAGGCCCATTTTTGAAAATTGTTTATGCTAGTCCGAACCTTTAAAATGACCTTTCTGCGAGCGGTTTTCCTGCTGGCATTTTTGCTGATTTCAATCTCCGTATCCAAGGCGCAGGACGAAAACATCGTTGCATTCACGCATTCCGAATGGTTTCTCAGCCCTTATGATACTCAATATGAAGTTGGGCTCACTCGTTTGCCAGCCAATGGCTTGATCAACTTTGATATGGTGGCGCCAACCAATGTTACGTTTCTTTCCTCTTTCACGAACAAAGTTGCAATGCGGGACCACCAATCCGGAACGAACTACCTTATCCAGATTTCAGCGAGGCCATCCACAAATAGTCAAACTGCAGCTTTCAAATTGATCAATCCTCGCGTTGCCACCAACGAGAACCCCCGTTTTACTCCAACGCTGGAGACGAATTCGTTTTTCCTGACCATCCCAGCCTTTACAAATTTTCAGTTCATTTTTGAAAAGAGCTACTACAACTTTCCTGATCGGCCAGGCGATATAAGCATTAAGGTCGTGCTCTTATCGCCAGTTCCAGATGGTGTATCTGGCGTGAGCGTCGATTACGAGCTTGTGGATCTATCAACTCTCGTGGATGACTCAGGAGAGCCGTTAGACTCTGGAATTCGCCCTGGCTCCGATATAGCAAACGAGAACACTGATTATAGTCCGACCTCTGGTACCCTAACCTTCGAACCGGGACAACGAGAGCAAACGATCACCATCCCATTGATTAAAACCAACCTTACTGAATATGAATTTAATGAAGATTTCGCTGTGCGTCTGTCCAATCCGCAAGGTTCAGTGACCACGACCAATGCCGCGAACGAACAAACAACCATAAATTATTCTCTAGGAGAAATATCGGCTACCATCGTCACCTTGCTGGCGCAAAATGGAACCAATGTTGCACTTCCTGGTGGGGCGGTGGATATTACTTACAATCCGGATAATGCTTCTCCTTCTTTTCTCCTGAACCCCGGCGCCAACGGAACAGTGCTCTCCATCGCCACAATGCCGGATGGATCGACCTTTGTCGGCGGTGAATTCACCGCCATGAACTCTGTGCCTCGGAACAGGATTGCAAAAATGCGTCCAGACGGTTCTTTGGATACAACTTTCTCCCCTTCCACAGGTGCTGATAACTTTGTCAGTTCCGTGGATGTTTATACCTTTGGCCCACTGGCTGGAAGGGTTTTGATCGGAGGCGGTTTCTCATCAGTCAATGGACATGGCCGGGGAGGCATCGCTCGATTGCTTTCGAATGGTCAAACAGATCTCACCTTCAATCCGGGAAGTGGGGCCAATGGTCCTATATACGCCGTCAAAATTCTTGGAGATTTCTCGATCCTGGTAGGCGGCGATTTTACAGAAATTGATGGGATAGCGGCTCCCGGGATTGCTCGTCTTTTTTCGAACGGGACACTTGACCTCAGTTTCAACCCGGGATTTGGCTTTGATGGCCCGGTATTCGCCTTGGATGCCGAGAGGGCCTCTTCCATTACCTACACCAATTCTGCCTCAGGGACAAATAACACAACACTCAATCAACTCGTGGACATAGGCGCAGTGGGCGGTCAAATTACGATTCGATACAATCTATTTGACGACCTGGATCGATTCCAGATTTTTCAAGGTAACACTCTGGTGTTCGACACGGGAATTACCAACACCATCATCACGGTTACCAACGCCGATCAAACCACTTATGAAACCAATACTTTCATTACCACAAATCTGTTTTTCGGCCCCGGCTCTTCCACTCAATTAAGATTCGTAGTCTCCAACACAAATGAAACGGCGAACTGGAATATTCAGGCCTCCATCTCACCTGCTGCAAATGGCCGTATAATCGTGGGCGGAGACTTCACTTCCGTAGATGGTCAGGTTCAGCAATCGATCGCCCGGTTATTGGCCAATGGAACTCCCGATCCGACCTTCGATCCCGGACTTGGAGTGCATGGTCAGGTCTTAAGCGTCTCTTTGGATTCCGCAAATAGAATTATAATTGGTGGTGATTTTACCGAGGTAAATTCGAAATCTGCAAATTCGTTGGCCCGCTTAAACGCTGATGGGTCTTTGGACGAAACGTTTTCATCAGGATCAGGAGTCGATGGAATTATTCAAACAGTTAAATACATTGCAGGTCGTGATGAGCTTTATATTGGAGGGACATTTACCGTTTACAACGGCAGCCATCGACTTTATTTGGCCCGTCTTTTGAGCAATGGCTCCGTTGATCCAACTTTCCTTGATACAATTCAAAATGCATATGCAGGATTCCCCCTGCCGAACGGCGTTGCCCCCACCGTTTTTGATGGATCGATTCGAGCCATCAATCATGATCGCACGGGTTTGTTGGTAGGCGGCTTTTTCAGACGGGTTGGCGGTGGCTTTTTTCGGGAAGAGGTTCATTCACGGCAGAATTTTGCCCGGTTATCGGACGCTGCCTCTACAATTTACAGCCCTGGGCTTGTTGAATTTGCCAGTGCTGAGTTCGGAAGCGATGAAGCGGGCGGTGACCTGGGTGCACCGGTGATCCGAACTCTTGGTATTACTGGTTCCATTCTAGTTTATGGTTCCACTTTCGAAGGTTCCGCTACCATTGGACGGGATTACACTCCTGTTACCAATTCTCTGATCCGATTTGATGATAGCAACGCTCAAACATTATTCATTCCAATTTTCGATGACGAGGAGATTGAGGGAAATGAAACCTTCGGAGTCGAATTGGATTCACTGCTTGGCGGATTTACGCTCGGTGGACAGGTCATTCTGAGCGCTCCCGGCTTTGGGAGAAACTCAGAAGCAATCGTCACTATTGTGGAGGACGATCAAAGCCCCGCGGTGCTGAATATCGCCGAAACCGAAATCGATACAGATGAATCCTCAGGTACCGTTACTATCCGCGTGACAAGGTCCGGGAATACAGGGACGAGCGGTCAGGTCGCTATTCGCACCGTGACAACCAGCCCCAATGGGGCGGCGTCCGGATCAGACTTTGTCGCTATTAATTTGGTAAGCTCATTTGCCCCGGGACAAACCAGTCGGACCTTTACTCTTCAAATTCGAAACGATGAATTCGTTGAACCAGACGAAACTTTTCGAGTCGAAATTTTTAATCCATCTTCAGGCTTCATCCTGGGAACTAATTCAGTCGCTCTCGTGACAATTATTGATAACGATTACCTTCCCGGGCGCATCAACTTTGCATCAACCAACTTTAACGTGGCGGAGAACAATGGCTTCGCAACTGTTCAGGTTCGCCGAAGCGGCGGCAGTGTCGGAGTTCTCTCGGTCGAGTATCGGACTGAGGATGGTCCTTTTCCAACGGGCACCTCCGTGCCTTTCGATTATACGGAAACAGCAGGCGTTTTGGTTTGGAACGATCAGGAAACCACTCCCAAGACCATTCAAATTCCAATTTCCAATGATTCAATCGTGGAAACTTCAGAGCAATTTTCATTAATTCTCTTTAACCCTTCTCAGCCTGATGCTTTAGGAAGTCGCTCCAACTCAACAGTCACGATTCTTGAAGATGATGGCTATGGCCAATTTTCGTTTGGAGTGGATCGTTACATTGCAGACGAAAATGGAACTTCAGCAGGGATCATGGTCATTCGCCGCAACGGCACTTCTGGAGAGGCTGCTGTCACCTTTCAAGCACAACCTGGAACTGCGTTGCCGAATATTGATTTCGTCCCAGTCACAAATCTCCTGACATTCCAGCCCGGCGAGGTAAGCAAAATCGTTTATGTTCCAATCTTGAATGACTCGGTTTCTGATTCCAATAGAACTGTTAATTTGCAATTGCGCAACCCGGTCACTGGAACATTGGGAGCTTTGACGAACGCTCTCTTGACGATTCTCGATGATGAACAACTGAACATCCCGGCAGGTGATGTCGAATTCGATTTTGCTGCTGATGTTGATGATATTGTTTATAGTCTTCTTATTGAGGGTGAGAACGGTCCCGGCGAGGCGAGAAAAATAATTCTTGGCGGTCAATTTAGGACCGTTGAGAACCAATCCCGAAGGGGTCTGGCCCGCATCAATGATGACGGCTCCCTGGATTCAACCTTTGCCAGAGACATCGATTTCGACGGCCCAATCCGGGCGATGCTGTTCCAGGGTACCAATAGAATTATTGTTGCTGGTGCTTTTGAAAATGTGGATGGACTGCCCAGACGTTCCATGGCCAGGGTTACCCGTTCAGGTGCTGTTGACTCAACTTTCAGCATTGGGGCAGGGGCAGACGGGCCTGTTTATACTCTCGGGGAACTCGTGATCTCCACTAACCCCTTAATCTCAAAAGTTGTGGTTGGAGGTGGTTTCTTGTCCATTAATTCGATACAACGAGCTGGTATTGCCCTCTTGAATGAGGATGGCACCGTTGACCTCACTTTCAATCCAGGTTCCGGAGTTCAGGGAACTGTATTTGCTCTTGCTGTCCAGCCGGATGGAAAAATTATCATCGGCGGTGATTTCACAAGTGTGGGAGGTACTCCACAAAGCGGAATCGCACGGTTAAACTCCAATGGGACTATCGACACCAATTTTAATGCCGGATTGGGTGTCGCCGGTACTGTCCGAGCCATCAAACTTCAGCCAGATGGCAAGATTCTGATTGGCGGTTTATTTAATTCAGTAAGCGATGTTCCATTCAACTCAATTGCTCGCTTGGAATCTACTGGCGCTTTGGATTCAACCTTCAATCCAGGACCCGGGGTCGATGGGCCTGTTTATGCCTTGGATTTACAACCAGACGGAAAAATCATCGTTGCAGGAGATTTCACCAAATTCGGTGAAGCCAGCCAAAATCGTATCCTGCGCCTTAATCCGAACGGAACTCTGGATACATCCATCAATTTTGGATCTGGTGCTAACGGCTTCATCGCTGCTGTCAAAATCCAATCTGATCGAAGAATTATCGTCGGAGGAAACTTTACCAAAATTAATGATATTCCTCGCAGCCATTTCGCCAGGTTGTTCGGTGGTTCCATCTCTGGCTCAGGCGAATTCGAAATGGCCCTGCCCACCATTAATGTGAATGAGTCGGGAACAAACGCAATAGTGACCATTCGCCGTCGGGGCGGCACTGAAGGCAACGCCTCGGTAAGCTATGTTCTCTCTGGAGAAAGCGCCTTCCCAGGCAGCGACTATATTGAAACAAACGCAACTGTTGAATTCCTCTCAGGTGAAGCCAGCAAAACAATTAACCTGCTCCTGCTTGATGATAATATTGCCGAACAGGACGAGAGCTTTTTAGTCACTTTGACTAACGCCGCAGGGGCTTCGATCATTAGCCCACGACAACCGTTTACCCGGGTTATCATCGTCAGTGATGACAGCCTCGTCAGTTTTGCCCAAACCCAGTACTCTGCCAGTGAAGGTGCTCTAGGTAATTTCATCACCATTCGTGTTGTAAGAACCGGCAAAACACTCGAACCAGTTACCGTGGTCTATTCTACGGTGGGCGGTTCTGCGACTGCAGGAGTCGACTATGTCTCTCAGACCGGCACTTTAACCTTCCAGCCGAATCAGGAAAATCAATTCTTCACCGTTAATATTCTTGGAGACGAATCGGTTGAAGGAAATGAATCAGTGACTTTGCGTCTGGATGAGGTGATAGGTAATGGTAGCCTCGGATTAAGGACTGCTACTCTCACCATTTATGATGATGATTTTGCGCCAGGTGTCCTTTCATTCGAAAATGGCTTGCTCATTAGCGAAGGATCTGGAACTGCATCCGTTGTTGTCCGCCGGGAAAGCGGCGTGACAGGCGCGGTATCAGTTGATTATATAATTACACCGCTTACCGCTTCCACTGACGATTTTTCAGCAAGTTCAGGGACTTTAACTTTGATTGACGGACAGGCTTCCCAATCGATCCCAGTTCAAATTACTGGCGACTCTGCTCCGGAAGGAAACGAAAGCTTTCTCGTGGAACTCACCAATCCCACAGGCGGAGCCATGTTGGGCAATTCCGTCCTTTTGGTCACAATTGTGGACGATGATTTCGGTGCCGGCAGCTTTGACCAGACCTTCAATATCGGTAACGGCGCTGATGGGGCTATTGCAGCCGTCAAAATTCAGCCGGATGGCAAGCTCGTGATCGGGGGCGATTTCGATGCTTTTAACGGCTTTTCTGCCCCAGGTGTGGCCCGCCTTCTCCCCAATGGTTCAATTGACAATTCATTCCTTGCTGGCGGAGGCGCGGCAGGATCGGTCTTTACAGTGGATACTGCACCGGACGGCAAGGTGGCTGTGGGAGGTGGCTTCACCACCTTTGATGGCGCGGTTAGAAATCGAGTATCCCTGCTTAGCACCAATGGCTTTCTGGATCCTGCATTCTTCAAATCAGCCGGTATTAACGGCCCTGTATACGCCGTCGCTGTTCAGCCAGATGGACAGATCATTGTCGGCGGATCGTTCTCCAATCCATCTCCAAACCTGATCAGACTTAATGTTGATGGTTCACATGATGTCAGCTTTGATGTCGAAGGTGGTGCTAAAGGAGCAGTTCGATCACTCCTCCTCCAGCCCGACGGAAAAATCCTCGTCGGCGGATCATTTACGAATATTGCTGGAACCACTCGCCGCGGATTTGCCCGACTTCTATCTTCAGGTCGTATTGATCCGGTGTTTGCTACCGGCAGCGGAGCCAACGGAACAGTATTTGATATCGCCCGGACAGAAGGTGGCAATATCTTGCTTGCGGGCGAGTTCACCTCCGTCAACGGGACCCCACGAAACAGGGTTGCCCGTCTGGAGCAAAACGGCGCTGTCGATACCACCTTTACTCCAGCTGCAGGCCCTAATGGAACGGTACTCGCCGTGGCGGTTCAACAGGATGGCAAAGTATTACTCGGTGGCGAATTCAGTTCCGTTACAGGGACTAACCGGACCCGCATTGCTCGTTTGCTTAATACTGGAGCTTTGGACACCACTTTCGATCCTGGATCAGGCGCTGACGATTCAGTTTTGGATATCCATGTGCAGGCAGACCGCCAAATTCTCGTCGCAGGCGCGTTTTTCACACTTAATGGATTCCCCAGCCCCGGTATTGGCCGCTTGAATGGCGATCTTGATCCTGCCCACACTGAAATCACCATCACAAACGTGGTCATCACTGCTCAAGGTGCAATCTCATTTGGCTTTTTAACCGAAACTGGCAAAAACTACCAAATCCAGGGCTCGACCGATCTTGAGCAATGGACAACAATCCAGCCAGTCTCCGGCACAGGCTCTACCACAACGTTCTCGGAAACCATAGGCGCCATTGGAACGCACAAATTCTATCGCGTCATGCTCGTCCCATAGTTATAGGAGTTTTAAGTTATGTTCAGTGTTACTAGATCGTTTATCTCGCAGCTCTATTGTTCGGGCAGGCGAGTCGTTTCCGCTGCCTTGATCGCAGTGGCTTTCACATTGGTCGCGTTAAATAGCGTCCACGCCCAAACGACCAATAGTGTGGTGCAATTCAGTTCCGCTACTTACCAAACTGCCGAAAGCTTCTTCTTTGCCACAATCATCGTTGAGCGGACTGGTTCATTGGATGAATTGGTCACCGTTGATTACAATATGACCGACGGCACTGCTGTCACTGGTGTGGATTATATCCCCACCCCAGGTACTTTGACCTTCTTTCCTGGAGAACAGTTCGCATCCTTCTTTGTTATCGTTTTCGACAACTCCACTGTCGATCCCAACCGCACTGTCAACTTGCAGCTATCCAATCCACAAAGCTTTTCCGGCACCACCTTGGGCAATCCATCCACTGCTGTTCTGACGATCTTCGATGATGACACAGTCGATACCGGAGGTGCAGGAACCGTCCAATTCAACCTCTCTACCTACACCGCCTATCATGATGAATACATAATTGATGGCCGGTGGGATGAAGAGCCGGAGGGTATTCAAATCACGATCATCAGGCCGTCTGGGAGTTATGGCAAAATTGCTGTCGATTGGGCGACATCCACCAATGGC
>JANRLX010000066.1:0-40976 GCA_033762115.1 Verrucomicrobiota bacterium | reverse complement strand
GAAGGGAAGCGCCCTTCTTGGCGTCATTGTTGGAGTGGCGATGCTCCTGAACATGATCGCAGCGACTGTTGCCGGTGTGCTGGTGCCTCTCTCTTTGCGCGCATTACGAATCGATCCCGCCCTGGCTTCCAGCATCATGGTCACAACGGTCACGGATGTGGCTGGATTCTTCTTTTTTCTCGGACTGGCAAAACTGGTGACCCCCTAAATAGCAAGCAACCTGACTTGCCAATTTCCCTGCTCAAGGTTAACCCTTGAAAAAGTGAAAAGTTTTTTACAGCGATGGATGATCATGGCGCTTGCGGTGTTTGTCGCCACTTCCATTGTTGATGGGATTCGCGCCGACAATTATCCCGCCATGGCCTTGGTCGCCCTGTTGCTCGGTGTGCTGAATGCGTTTCTTCGACCCATCATGCTGCTGCTTACCCTGCCTTTGCTACTCGTGACGCTCGGGCTTTTTACCATTATCATCAATGCCCTGCTGCTTGAATTGGTTGATTGGATGGTGAAACCGTTTTATGTGGATGGCTTTTGGGCAGCAGTCAAAGGAGCTATCGTTATCAGTATCGTTTCCTTCCTCGCCAACGGAATTTTTGGAAAACCCCAGGAAAATCCCAAAAACAAATCGACCCCCACTCCATCTCCCTCTACCGGGGGCGGCCCTGTGATCGATGTCTGATGCTCCCGGAACTGATTAGTTGCCAGCAAGATAATCGCTCTGGATTTTTTCCATCCGTTTCTTGAGCTTGGCGAATTTGGCGTGCGGTGGCAAAAAATAAGCAACCCAGGCCGGACGTTGCTCCATTTTGTCAAACGCCTCGAAAAACGGGATGACCCCTTCAGTAAAACATCCGGCACCCAGGGCATTCCGAACACCCTGTTCAAAAGCTTCATCCCATTCTTTCTCCGTAATCACATTGTTTATCGGAGTGACATTACCTTTGGCATCTGTTAATCGCTCCTTATATTTGTCGTAATGGCCAAGGTAATGGTGCGCGAGCTTGATCCCAACCACAATTCCAACGATTGAATTAAAGTTGCTCAGCTGTTCATTGAGCATTTCATCTGTCCAATATTTTGGGTTCTGATCATTGGGAAGTGGCTGCAATTCCCTCTCCCCGCTTTCTTTGGCAAGAATCTGGATATATTTATTGAAGTATCCCTTCTCCTTGATATCGATCGCCTTGGCATGGGCGACATGATTCACCAAATCGATGAAACCTGCTGACACCCAGACACCGCGTATGGCTTTCGGTTCATCTGGGTAATAAAGCAATCTCACAAAAGGAGTCATTTCCGTTTCAATGGAAATGGGCTGGGAGCTGATCATATCCCGCTGCTTCCCTTCCAGGCGATCGTAAAGGTCCTTTCCAAGCTTCATCATGCTTGAATACCCGGATTTGTAGGTGAGACCATCGGGACTGTTCGGCTGGGAAAAAACAGCAAGTGGCTGCAGTAAAAAGACACACAACAGCCCTGAAATTAAATTTCGTAATAAGTTCATCAGAGTAGAGCGGCAGCAGGGGAAAAGATTCTGCCTGCGCGCCATCACGCTATTCTTATCGACCAAATGGCGTCAACTGTTTAGTGGATTTACCTTGTGGAGAGAGTCGTGCAGGTTGTCAAAACGTTACGAACGTGTAACTTTCCCCAATCCCTATGAGGAAATCATTCAGTCTCCTGCTCCTGTGTGGCATTGCTTTTTTCCCGTTTACGGCATCCGCGCAACCTATTGTGATCAATGAAGTTCTGGCGAATAACCGTTCTTATCCCGTGGGCGGTTTTTCCACAGACTGGGTTGAAATCCATAACCCCGGGAGCCTTGCCGTAAATCTGTCGGGTGCCGGGCTCAGCGATGATCCGCTTTTCCCCCGAAGATGGACTTTCCCCGGCGGCACTGCCATTGCACCAGGAGGCTTTCTTCTGGTTTTGATGGATGCTGGGCAACCTGCAAGCACTTCTGCCAATGGCCAGCTCAACAGTGGCTTCGGTCTCAAAGCTTCCGGAGATCGCCTTTATCTTCATAATATCGGGAATGATCTGATTGATTCAGTTATTTTCGGCGCTCAAGCTTTGGATTTTTCGATTGGACGGGCTGCTGCTGGTGGAACCTGGGGGTTGAACCTCCCCACTCCAGGAGCAGTCAACGTTTCCCAGCCAGGTGGATCAAGTGACGGAATAAAAATAAACGAATGGATGGCCAGCCCGTCCAGCGGGGATGATTGGTTTGAACTTTATAATCCCGGCAATCAGCCTGTAGCTCTTGGAGGTCTTAGCTTGTCTGACAAACTTGATCTCCGTTTGTTCACCATCCCTTCTCTTTCGTACATCGGCACCGGTCCCGGGGCTTATCTTCAATTTTTTGCCAGCGAGGAAACGAACAAAGGCCCAACGCATGTAAATTTCAAGCTTGGTGCTGGCGGCGATTCCATTGGTCTTTTTTCTGCCAGAGGACCGATTGATACTGTCACTTTTGGCGCTCAATCCGCCGGCATTTCCGAAGGTCGCCTTCCGGATGGTTCCGGGACCATTCGCCCAATGCCAAATACTGAAAGCCCTGCAAAATCAAACTTCATTACTCATACAGGCCTCGTAGTTAGCGAAATCTTGAGCCACACCGATCCACCGCTGGAAGATGCCGTCGAGTTTTTCAACACCACTGCCCATGCTATCGACATCAGTGGCTGGTATCTCAGTAATAGCGATGATGATTTAAAACGCTACGTTATTCCCCAAGGCACCATTGTCCCGCCAAACGGTTACGCTGTGATCTATGAAGGCGCATTTAACGGTGCCTCTGCTCTGGTGCCGTTCACATTTAATTCTGCCCACGGAGACCAGGTTTATTTGTCCGAAGTTGTCAATGGCCATCTCACGGGGCAGCTAGTCTCCGAAACCTTCGAAGCCGCCGAAAATGGTGTTTCATTTGGCCGACACCAGACAAGCCTCCCCGGCGATTATAAATTCGTGGCAATGGCTCAGCCAACGTTCGGAGTTTCCTCGCCAAGCAGTGTCGCGGAATTTCGGCTTGGCACAGGAGCTCCGAACAGTGCGCCACGTGTAGGCCCTGTTATTCTCAATGAAATCATGTACAGACCTCCTGGGTCCGCTGGGGTGAATAATGTCACCGATGAATTCATCGAGCTTTACAATCTTACTGCGTCTTCTGTGGCGCTTTACGACCCGTTGAATCCCGCAAATTCCTGGCGCTTGCAGAATGGCGTGGAATTTACTTTTCCTCCTTTCACCACAATCAACCCCTTGAGCTATTTGCTCGTGGTGTCGTTCAATCCCTCCACAAATGCCACGTTTACCTCACAATTTCGCAGCAAATACGGAATTCCAGATGGAGTACAGATTCTTGGCCCTTATTCCGGCTCATTAAGTGATGGTGGGGAAGAGATCGAATTGTACAAGCCCGATCCGCCCCAGGCGCCCGGGCAGCCGGATGCCGGTTTCATACCCCATATTCGCGTCGACAAACTAAACTATGATGATGCAGCCCCTTGGCCAACTGGCGCTGATGGCACCGGCAACTCCCTGCAACGCAAAAATAGTTTAGCATTCGGGAACGATCCACTTTCCTGGGAAGCTGCCGCTTCGACAGCTGGAAAAGCCAATTCCAGTGCTGTTGCAGATTCCGATTCTGATGGCGTGCCGGACGAATGGGAAATCGCCAACCAATTCAATCCCAACAACTCTTCTGATGCCGCTCTCGACACAGACCAGGATTCCCACAGCAACCTGAAGGAATACGTGGCAGGCACCAATCCGCGTGATGTGAACAGCGTGTTGAAACTTCAGCAATGGCAGGGCTTCGCCAATACAAACCAGCCTTTCCTTCTCCGGTTTACTGCGGTGGCCAACAAAAGCTATTCCATTCAATATTTGAATACCCTGACCACGAACCTGGCAGGATTCGATTGGAAAAAATTAAAAGACATTCCGGCCGAAAGCAGCAATCGCCTTGTCGAAATTGCCGACACAAATGCCGCCACCCGTTTTGAGCGCTATTACCGGATCATTACTCCTTCAGCGGATTAACACGCGGCGATTTTCCATCAATCCTACTTCCGTTGCAGGTTAATTCCGCGCCTCGGCAAGGTTATTTTCTCCGCTGTTTTTCTCCGAAACTTCTTTCGGCGGTTCAGGAAGGTGCCTCTGTAGGACTCGCTCAAGATAAAGCAGTTCCGGGTTTGCAGGAAAAAAACTGCGCCCTTTGACAAGGTTTCGAAATGCCCGGTCATACTGCTTGTGGGCAATCGGCACTTTGGTTGCCAATGTGGAATAATAGGCCACATCCCAATCGAGAATACCATCCACATTTGTATTGATCGTCGCGATCTGTTGCTCGATTCCAGCAATGCTTTTGTCCCAATCCTGCGGGTTCCTCAATAAATTCAGTTCATGCTTCGCCACCGCCACCCGATTGCTGGATGCTGTGGGTGGAAGAGTCACTTGTTCCGGGTAAGAAACAGGTGGGCGAAAAATAATCGGCAATAATGGTGAAGTTCCATACACGGGGTGCTCCTCCCCTCCCCCCATTCGAGCGACGCGCCAGGCATAATAATTGAGCAACTCCATGTTGCTCGTCGTGAACTCCTGAAAGATACCACTGAAAACAGCTTCAGGCAGCGCCCTCAAGACCGTACTTTTTTTGGGGTCTGCTAAAAATGACTGCCTGATCCGCTCATCGTACCTGAAGAGTTCTTCCGCCGGACGCCCAATGAAGAAAGCTTCCGGGGCAGAATATTCCAGCACAGGAAATTCATCGGTTTGGATCGGGCCGTTCCCTGGAATCGCATAGGCAGTATTCTGCGATGCTATCTGCCTTGCCCACACAGACAATGGCGTCTTCAACCCGATTTCTTCCAGATCCAATCTGGGGCGATTCCTTTCATAAACCTTCTGATATTGAGCAGGCCCGGTTTCCCACGGTTTGTGTGAACCCAGAAGTACAATATCACCATCTTCCGTGTCCCAGATTTCCACATGCGGAAAGACTGAACTGAATGTCCTGATTACCAGTGACACGATCCCGTCATGCATTTCATAAATATGAAACCATTGCGCCATGACTCCCCCATCCTTGAGCCGATTGGAGGCAATTTCATAAAATTCCTTGCTGAAAACACTCCCGATTCCTGCAACCCATGGGTTGGATGGCTCACTGATAATGATGTCATATTTGTCAGGGCTCAGTTTTAGAATTGTCCGTGCATCTTCCCGGAAAATCCGCGTGCGCGAATTCGTCAGGACACCACGGTTCCATCGCTCAAAAAATCGTGCTGCTTCCAGAACCGGGCGACAGTTCTCCGCGATTGTTACACGGTCAATGGGATGTCCCAATACAGCGCCAGCTGTAATCCCGCTCCCAAATCCGAGAATAAAAACTTCCTTGCTGTCCGGCCTGGCAAAGAATGGCAGGTGCCCTAACAAATATTGAGTGGAAAGATCCCCCTGTGTGGAAGCATCGGCCTTCCCATTGATCCGCAGCACACGTTGGTCACCGTACGATTCCGCAGTACCGGTTTCCACGCTGACAGTCGCATCAGCTGCATCCCTGTAAAAGAGGAGTTTCACCCGTTGCCCCCGGTCCCGTATCATGTCACTTGAAAGCGGGGCGCTACGAAGCCGAAAAATTCCCGAACCGACAATCTGTTTCCATTTCTGGCTGCCGCTTCCGACAAGCAAATAACAAAGAATCCCTGCGAGAATTCCCGCCGCAATCGCCCCTTTCTGAAATTGTGAACGCAGCGCGAGAAACAAGGCGCTGCCGCACATCATCAGCGCCAGAATCGCTATTGCAGAGCGAATTCCAAAAACAGGCATTAAAATGAATCCGGTCACAAGAACTCCGACCACTGCCCCAAGGGTGTTCCATGTCAGCAGTTTTCCCACAAGGTCCCCGAGCTTTTCAGAATCATTTCCTGCAACCCGGATCGAAAGCGGCAACACGGAACCCAACAATGCCGCTGGAATTCCCAAAATGATGATGCTCAGGAAAATAATCAGCAATTGATGCAGCACGTAACCAGAGGAATTGGATGCCAGGGCAAACCGGGTTTGCGAATAGAAGATCACCCATTGCTCAATATTATCGATGAAGATCATCAACAGCGCCGCCGCTCCAAAAAGAAAACCGAAAATCAGCCGGACCGGTGCAATCCATGATGCCATTTTCGTTGAGACAAAAATGCTTCCGAGGCCAATCCCCAAAATAAATGAAATCAATACCAGCGCGAATGCCTGCAGCGATCCACCCACAATTAATCCAATTGTGCGTGAAGCCAGCACTTCCATTCCCATCGAAATCCCACCCGTCAACGCCACCAGCAATGAAAGATTCATAACAGGCAATGTCGCAACCCCGCTGGCACGCTCTGGAGGAGAAACTGGCGCAGGTGTTGGTGCTCTCAAATCAAACACGCTTCTTCTTGCGATCACAATTGCCGCCAGCGCAATCAGAACGTTTAGCATTCCTGTCAGCTGAAGGCTCGCTACCATCCCGAACGAAGTGACCATCACAAATCCTGCAAGCGCAGCGCCTGTGACTGCTCCGAGGCTGTTCACCGCATAAAATCGAGCTGAAACACGACTTGCCTCCGCGTCCCTCCGCTTCAACCATGCAGCTATCAGCGGCAATGTTCCACCCATAAGGATCGTGGGAATTGCCAGCAGCAAAATGCTGATCACCATTTTTAAGCCTAGCAACAAGCTGCCATTTTCCACGATCGATGAACCTGCCCAGACAAATAAGAAGTCCGCGACCGAATGGATTTTCGCGAAAAAGAATCCGTAGAGGCCGATAATCCCTTCCAGATAACCGTAAACCGCCAAAGGATCACGCAGCTTGTCAGCCACCTTTCCAAATAAGCGATTTCCCACCGCAAGTCCTCCCATGAATACCGCAAGAATGACGGTCTGCGCCTGGATCGTGCTTCCAAACATCAGAGCGAGATATTTGGACCAAAGAACTTCGTAAACGAGGGCAGTCGCTCCCGAGCAAAAGAAAAGCAGAAGGACGGTCATGTATGCAAAAGTTTGGAAAAGTCTGCCTTTGGAATCAAGGAGAGAACGTTTGCCGAAAGCATGATTAAGCCCTATATGAAATTCGACTGATCAGGTCCGGGCCGAAGCTATGCTTGAGACGTTGGAGTATTTCCTTGTTTCGGTAGCGCAGGATTTCATGCAGCCACACGCTGCTGTCCACTTTGACAAACAGGGTCCCCTTAACAAGGTTCACCGGTTGCGCATGTTGGGTAATCACCGGATCAAGGGAATTATTCCACACTTTCAAAATTTCCAGGTCACTTTGCCTTCGCTCCAGACCAATTTCCTTGAGCAATCCAGGCATTACCTCTTTGATCGGGCGCACCGTGTCTGCGGCCGCTGTCTCCAACGGTCGCATATCGATCCCTCTCCATGAGGCAAGCACCTTCGCTTTGGCTTCACCGGCATGATAATTCTTCCTGTATCGACCCCGTTGCATCCAAAAATGATCAACCTTTTCTCAATTAAATGAAAGCTGATTAGTTTCAGGCTGACACAGGTTCACTCACAGGTGATGATTCTTTTTCCTGGGAATGTTCAGCAGCATGCTCATCCAGGACCAAAACTCCATGAGGTGGCAAATCGTAATTTCCCGAAAAGGTCTGCCCCGTCAAAAAATCATGCATCGGTTTGTAAAAATGCAACCGTACCGGCGAGTTCTGATGATTCAATAGAAAATAAATCCGCGTGTCATCCTTCTGACGCATGCTCACCTCGATTGTGTCCGGCACCTTGAGCAAGGGGAAGAGATTGCACAATTGCCTCAACCAGGTGACCAGGTCGTAATAAAAGGGCTGATGACTCTGCGTTCCTATGTAGATCGCCTTCCCAAGCCCGAAGCTGTTCATTGTAATCGCTGGTCGTCCGGCATAGAAATCCTTTGCATATGTGGCGACCACCTGGCATTCCTTCGGTTCAATCACATCGCACCAAACCCGGCCTGGATGCAGATGCGTGGCCGGAAAGCTTCCCTTAAAAACTATGTGGTTCTCCTCCCCATCCGGCAAAGGGTCAAACTCAAGGACTTCCATTCCGAAAAGGTCTGTCAGGTTGGCCGGAAACCCGCTGTCCGGCGCAATATGATGCTCATCCACGAGGCTCGTGTTAAATGTGCTCACAAGCGTCCCCCCATTCTGGACGTAAAGCTTCAGCATATCTGCCTCTGCGGCGGAAAGCATGCGCAAGGATGGTGCAAAAACAATTTTGTACTTCGAGAGGTCTTCGGTGGGACGGGCAAAGTCCACCGGAATATTGCGATCATGCAATGCGGTATGAAAAAGTTGAATATGCTCGCGGTACCTGAAATGTTTGGTGGGTTGCATCGGCTGGTTCAGGCTCCAGGCCGATTCGTGATGAAAAAGAATGCAGGTCTCCGCAACCACAGCGGTATTGCATAACGCTGGCGCAAGCAGCTTGATCTCCTCCCCGATCTGTTTGATCTCATGAAAAACTCGATTATCCGCCCGGCCATCATGCGTCAACACCCCACCATAAAATTGCTCTGAACCAATGCGTGGTTGACGCCAGAAAAAATAGAGAACTCCGCAGGCCCCCCGCGAAAGTAATTGATAGGTAAACAATCGCACCACTCCAGGCCGCACCAGTGAATTAACTTCCTGCCAATTAACATGGCCCGCCTTTTGTTCGATGACCCAGAACCCCTGGTCTCCATCAGGAGTGCGGATATTCTGCTTCTTTAACGAACGCAACATGTCTATGTCACATGCATTCTCCGCAGACCTGGTTTTGATCGTGGCGTTGCTATCCACACTGACAAAGTCGAGCACGTCCGCCATGTCAAAATGATCGAAATGGCGAGTCAACGCTCTCAGGTTTGTGGTGACTGGAATATTCGGGGTCAATTCATGGAGCAGATCAGCCTGGCAGCGAATAAACGCAATGCAGGTGTCACTTGCAAAACGCATCCAGTCCAGCACCAGTGCAGGGTTATGCACAGTGGGGGCAGCCATTGGCATCGGCACCTGTGACCAGTCCAAGACAGTCTGCGCCCAGAAACGTGTTCCCATATACTGGTTCAGATTTTCAATTGTTTCGTACTTCGCCCGCAGCCACGCATGCCAGTCATGTCGCGATTCTTCATTAAACGAAAACTCGGTTTTATGCCCCCCGATCCCATTGTCCAGCTGCCAGGCAATCAATTGTGGGTGCTCCCCCAGGGCAAGAGCCATGGCCCTGACGATTTTTTTCGAATATTCCCAGTAAATATCACTGTTCAGGCAGTAGGCATGTCGGGTCCCCTCATAAAGCTTCAGCCCATGTTCATCAACGGGGAGAATTTCCGGATGTTTGCGCGTAAGCCACAATGGTGGAGCCGCTGTGGGAGTGCCCAGCACCACCTTGATCCCTTTCGCCTGCATGATATCCATTGCCCGGCGAAGCCAGCTAAAATCAAATTTCCCCTCCTCCGGTTCACACAAGCCCCAGGAGAATTCCCCCATTCGAACAACATTCATTCCTGCCTCGGCCATGAGTTCAGCATCACGTGCCCAGCGGGATTCAGGTTCTTCAGGAGTGCCAGCGTAAGGATAGACCCAATGCTCTGGATGATAATCGACGCCAAAGTACATAGGCAAAGCGGGTTGGTTGGTTACCCGGAGGATAGCGGGCTGATTTTACCAAAACAAGAAAATTTAAACTTGATTTTTCATTAAACTAATAAATGAATACGAATTTTTTGATGCATAAAGGGCTCCTTCTCGCTCTTCCCAGTAATTCCCACTTTCTCCCGCTTTGAACTCATTCCAGAATGGGAATCTTCCCACTCGTTGGCTGGTTGCTCTTGGGGAACTGTTTGTGTATCTTTTTGCCCCTTATATTGGACATGGAACAATCTGAACAAAATCAGGAAAGAAATACGGAGAACGAATCGAACGGCGGAGCCGTGCCAGGTTCTCCGGAAGGTCAGGAACTAACCGAAGCCCAATTGAATGAAATTTTGGCCAAAGCTGCCAAAGCCGATGAAAATTGGGAACGCCTTGTTCGCTTGAACGCCGATTTTGACAATTATAAAAAGAGGGCCGTTCGTGAAAAACAGGAAGCAATCAAATATGCCAACGAATCGCTCCTGGAAAAATTGATCCCTGTGCTCGACAACTTTGAAATGGCAATGCTCGCGGCCAACAATCCACAGGCAAACAGTGCTGATGCCTTGAAAACCGGTGTTTCTATGATTTCCTCCCAACTCCGCTCTGCTTTGCAGGATGCCGGGCTTGAGGAAATTGATGCCGCCGGAAAGCCATTTGACCCAAACTTTCATGAGGCGGTTTCTCAACAGGAAAACGCTGACGTCCCGGAAGGGTATGTCGCGCAACAGCTTCGAAAAGGCTATAAACTGCGGGATCGCTTGATTCGTCCAGCTACGGTGATTGTTTCCAAGAAGGGAAGCTCCTAAACCACCCTATGGCAAAGCGGGACTATTATGAAATCCTCGGCATCGAACGAGGGGCGACGGCTGATGATATCAAAAAAGCTTACCGCAAATTGGCGGTCAAATATCATCCGGATAAAAATCCAGGCGATAAAGCCGCTGAGGAGAAATTCAAGGAACTGGGGGAAGCTTACGAAGCCTTAAGTGATCCTCAAAAGAAGGCCGCCTATGACCAGTACGGTCATGCCGCTTTCGACCCGAGAAATCGCGCCGGTGGGCGCGGCGGTGGGTTCCACGATCCATTTGATATTTTTCGGGAGGTTTTTGGCGGAGGAGGAGGTGGCGGCGGGAGTATTTTTGAGGACCTGTTTGGTGGCGGGCGACAGGACCCCACCGGCCCTCAACGTGGGGCGGACCTGCGCTACGACATGGAAATCACGTTTGAGGAGGCCGCACTAGGAACCCAAAAGGAAATTTCCGTAACCAAGCTTGAAACTTGCGACGTTTGTCGAGGATCCGGGGCCGAGAGCGGTTCCAGCCGAAAAAGTTGTCCCACCTGCAATGGACGTGGCCAGGTCATCACCTCACGCGGCATTTTTAGCATCGCTCAAACCTGTTCACGTTGCCACGGGGCAGGAATGATTATTGAAAAACCGTGCAAAAGTTGCGGGGGCGAAGGCCGCAAGGAAAAACTCTCCAAAATACCACTTAAAATCCCCGCTGGCGTCGATACCGGCACACGCCTGCGCTCCACAGGCCATGGTGAAGGTGGTCTTCGCGGCGGCCCAAGCGGTGATCTGTATGTAGTGCTCCATGTCAAAGCGCACGATATTTTCCAGCGGCAGGAAGATGACCTGATCTGCGAAGTTCCAATTCAATTTGTCCAGGCCGCGTTGGGGGCGGAAGTGGAAGTCCCCACGCTCCAGGGCAAAGCCACTGTCCATATTCCCCCCGGCACGCAGAATGGCACCGTTTTTAGATTGAAAGGCAAGGGAATCAAAAATGTACAGGGCTACGGCACGGGAGATCTCCATGTACGGGTGGTGGTTGAAGTGCCCGCCAAATTGAATGGCGAACAACGCGCCAAACTTCAGGAATTCGCCGAATTGTGCGATTCCAACACCAACCCGATCAGTCGCGGATTTTTTGAGAAAGCCAAAAGTCTTTTCCGATAAATGCATCGTTTTTACATTGAGCCTGCCCAAAGTCAGAAACCGGTGATCACCCTTTCTGAACGTGAATCCCATCATGCCGTCAAAGTCCTGAGAATTCGTGAAGGTGAACGTGTCGTCGTCCTAGACGGCGTTGGCCTGGAGTTGCTTTGCGAAGTGCAGCAAGCCGAGGCCGAATCAGTCAGTCTTAAGGTTTATCAGAAAAACAACATTCCTCCCCTGCCCTACCAATTGACACTCGTCCAGGCCATCCCAAAGGGGAAAAACATGGATATTATCGTCCAGAAAGCAACCGAGCTCGGAACGCACAGAATCATTCCAATTGTCTCGGATCGCACCGTTTCGCAAATCGAGGAGGAAAGCGCCAGTGGCAAGCTGGAAAAATGGAACGCCATTGCGGTCGAATCAATCAAGCAATGCGGTTCCGCATGGATTCCTAAAATTGAACTTCCCACCACCCCGAATGCTTATCTTGGGTCCGGGGACCGTGCTGAAATTGCGTTCATCGCCACCCTTCAATCCGATGCGCGACATCCACGAACATTCATTCGGGAATTTCAAGCCGAGAAAAAGCGGCTTCCCAAATCCATTTACATCTGGATCGGGCCGGAAGGTGACTTCACTCCAGCTGAAATCAATTCCATTCGAAATGCCGGAGCACTGCCCATCAGTCTGGGCCAACTCGTATTGCGAAGCGAAACCGCCGCCATTTACGCTCTCTCAGTCCTGAACTACGAATTGCAGGCACCCGCCTGATAATAAAAAACCCCGCCTCTTTTCTGAAGCGGGGTGTGAAATATATTCGAAGTATTACTTCACCTTTGAAATCGAATAAATACTGACTGATCCACTGATTTCATTGGCGACGACCAGCAACGCATCTCCGGTTGGACTTTCGGAGTTTGGAATGAAATGCAACCCTTCAGGTCCAAGGTCGCCCGCAGTTCCGGCAGCTGCATTTCCAGCGAAATCGCGTGGATTGACATACTGGACGAACTCTGGTGCAGCCGGGTTTGACACATTGTAAACCACGATACCGCTCATTCTTTCCAAACCGATGAAGGCGTAGGTTTCACCTTTCACTTCTCCAACAGTCACAGCTTCCGGCTCAGGTCCTTTATTGTCGCTGCGAGTATCGCGGCTGCCATTGGATTCGTGGTCGGAATTGAAAACTGAAGGAAGCAAAGCCGCCGTCAACTGTTCGAGGTCATCACCGCTGTCAAAAACCAACGAACCATCCGCATTCCAGATGGAGAAGGAGCGACCGCCAAAGGAATACAGCGCGTCATAATCACCATCTCCATCACTGTCACCTAATGTCTTTGTGACACTCAACCGACCCAATCTCGCATTGTTTTTCAAGAATGCACCATTAGGAAACGCCGTCGGGTCAAGGGACAAAGAACTGACGCGGGCTTCTTCAGCAAATGCGCTGTAATCACGGGCATCCCCTTCGTTGGCTGTAATAAGATATGTGCGCCCCTTGGCCCGGAAGGATGCAATCGCGTCAGGAAGGTACATTCCATAAACAGGCCAGTTCGCGATGTTGATTCCGCCGTTGACTGCTGAGTCCCGGTCGCTCGGATCGAACGCATTTCCAGGCAGAGAATGATCCTTGAAACCGAGTCCGACGATATCCAGGACTTCGCCCGAACGGATGTCCACAATCGCCAGTGCATTGTTTTCCTGGAGCGTCACCCAGGCTGTTTTGGAATCGTGTGAAACAGTGATATACTCAGGTTCCAAATCTTGAGCAACAGTTGCGCCGGGCCCAAAAATCCTTACTGAAGAATCCAGCGTTCCGAGGTTAAAAGAACCAAATCCGGCTGTGGCCACATCAGCCTGCGTGACGCGGTCAGCGCCACGCTTCAAATCAATGACGCTGATTGATCCTTCCGGATCAATGGAGTAATCACTGGCTGGTTCCCCTTCATTGGCAACCAAAACATAACGTCCATCAGGAGTATAAGTCAGCATGTCCGGAAGGGCGCCCACTTCCACTGAATTGATGAAATTGCCGTCTGCATCGAAAAAGACGACTTTTCCGGGATTGGTTTTCACTTCCGCCTGCACTGCGGTGGCCAGGACTCCATGATGAAAATCAACGCTGTTGGCCTGGTCGCCGTAAGGTGTCAGATCAATCACCTTAACCAATGTGGGGGCAGCAGGGTTATTAATATCGATAACTTCCACTGAGGAAGAAGCTGCATTCACCACAAACAACCGTTGGGTTTTAGGATCATGAGCGGCAATTTCGCACGCTCCTGCTGCGAAAACTCCGGTCGTATAACGACCGATCTGGGTTAAAGTAATTTCCTTTTTTCCTGCGAAGGAAGGAGCAGTGATAGACAACGCCGCCAGGACGCATGTAATTGAATGTTTTATCATGTGAGCGGAGACGTTCGGTCACCTCCATTACAAAAAGGTGAACACTACGTGACAAACAGGAGAAATTAAAAGTCAGGAACCGTTGCCAGCCTCAATATCTTCGGAAGTCTCTGAGACTGAAGGACGTACCACGTGTCCTCCGGGAGGAATCAATCGTTGTGCCCGGAGAGCTCTGTACTGTTCTGTTTTCGAGAGTTCCACCTCCGCAGCAGGAGTCGAATTGCCCGATAAAACTTGGGCTTCTGCGGCAATTGAATGCGGATGCAAACGAGACTTGCGCGCTTCAGCCATTTTTGTGCCGGGCGCAGCAGCGGTCAGGGTGGCAGACTGCTGATCAGTGCGCTTGTAATAAGAATGGTAATAAGAGTTATAATAGTAATACGGGTTGTCTGCGGTGATTCCATTCAGGACAATTCCCAACACCTTTGCCCCTCGATGGCGCACGGCCGCCAGGGCATTTCGGGCAAAGCGAATTGAAGTTTGCCCTGCCCGGACCACAAAGAGCAATCCGTCCGCAAGTGAGACCAGTGAAAAAGTGTCATCAATGGCGGTCAGCGGCGGACAATCAAAAATAATGTAATCGTATTCCGCGCGGGATTGCTCAATGAACTCCCGTGTAATTGGGCTGATCAGCAGTTCTCCAGGATTTGCTGGCAATCGGCCAGTCCGGATGATGCTTAAGCCCGCGACAGATGTTTCCGCCACCACATCATGCCAGTGAAGTTCCCCGGCGAGTACGTCTGATAAACCGTTCTGTCTCTCCTGTTTAAAAAATTGGTGTGCGGTGCCCCTCCGCAAATCCGAATCAACCAGTAAAACCTTGTTTCCAGCCAAAGCCAGGGTCACGGCAAAATTCACCGTGAATGTTGTTTTGCCATCCCCCGGGACCGCGCTGGTCACCAACAGCACTTGTTTTTTCGCGCCACCACTTCCCAAAAGGATAGCCGAACGCACCCCGCGGATCGATTCCGCAAAGAGGCTGTACTGATCCATTTCCGTTAACAACAACGGGTGACCTGGTGAATCCGCAATCTCTGGAATCTGGCCCAAAACCGGCTCCTGTAACGCCTTCTCAATGTCCTGCGCCAGTTCAAGGCGATCATCCAGGCGATGCAGGAGGTAAACCAATCCCAACCCCGAAATTAATCCAAAGAACAATCCCTGCAACAGCAGCTTGCGGCGATTAGGATCCAGAGGGGATCGTTGCTGGACCCCTTCTTCAATGATATTAAACTGACTTTCATCAATTGCCGAAGGATCAAAAGAGAGCAACTGCTTCCTCAAATCCTCGAGGTGCTTTTCAATCGTGGCTTCCTCTTTCAACAATCGTTCATGCTCATATTGGATTGAACTCTTCGCCTGGACATCCTTGAGCAGCTCTGCGACCAGACGGCTGAAACTGGCTTCCTGCTGGTCCAGAAATTTGATGCGGGCATCCCGTTTTTCCTGGATCAAATCCAATTGATGAGCCAACCCTTCTTTAAGCAGATCAATTTTTCCAAGCAACTGGCGCATGTACGGATGGTTGGTTCTCAATGATCCTGAAAGGCGGTCGATTTCAGCCTGCTCAGCACGTAACCGCAGCTTCAATTCGCTGTACTTCGATTCGGCGGCGAACCGCGCCAATGGATCACCATTCTCTTCATTTGCTAATTGAGAAGTTCGGTCGCCATCTGATGAAGGCCTGCCGGCGCTGCCTGTCGCTCCTTCGGCAATGTCCTGGGGACTTCTCTGTTTCTCCAGCGCAAGGGCGGTTTGAACTCGGCGCAATTGGTCAATTGCCTCTTCGTAACGCTTCTGCGCTGCCCGTCCCGTTTCCTGGGGACTGCCAATTTTATTGGTTCGTAAAAATGCGTCCTTGGCCGAACGCGCCTCCTCCAGTCTTTTGCTAAAGCGGGCAATCTCATCCGCTGTCCGGGCCGCTTCACGAGCCACGGTGTTGTCCTTCATCTCATTTTTATAGGCGATGAATTCCCTTGCCCAGTTTGTCAGGTAATTTCTGGCGAAACTCAGTTCCGTGCTATCAGCAAATAAATAAAACGAGGAAGCCACATGCTGTGCATCCGTCACCAACAGGGGGCCTTTGTCCAATGAACTCGCCTGTGAGGCACGGTTTCGGACCCGCGCTTCCACCACCCCTTTGATCAGGTTGATGTTCTCGGTGTAAAAATTATCCAGCGCCTCCTCATATTGAACGCGGTTCTCATAAACAGTGCGAAGGCGCGGCGCCACCCCGATTTTGGTGACTGCACGGTACATGTCCGGCAAGGTAAACGCCTTGTAGGCGGCTATTCCCGTCCCAATCAGCGTGAAGAGAAGCAATATCCACCAGCGGCGGGAAATCAGTTTGAAATAGCGGCGGGTATGAATGCCAATGTTCATTCGGTCCACCAGGCTTGTGGCTCGCAATGGCAGAGACGGATTGTTGGCTGGTTCACCCATGTCAGCGCCAGTTGAAGAACTTTTCCTTCACCGTAATTCGATCCCCATCCTTCAATTCCACATCCTTGTCACGAGCGCCCTTGTTCACTGCTTCCATGTCATGATAAGTAATGCTGTTTTGGCCGGTCGAAGGATCAACCCTGTCCAATTTAACCTTTCGCAAATCAGCAAACTCAGTGGTGCCTACTTCGGTCAGTGCCTCCCACAATGTTTTTCGGCTTCCTTGTTCCAGTTGCACGATATTCCCGCGGACCGCGCCCCGAAAAAGTGCCTGCCCCTTTTTCCGATTCGGATCGACCAGTTTCAACTGCACCGTCGCCTTGGCATAATATTGCTTTTCGAGCTCTGCGGTTAATTCCTTTTGGACTTGCTCTACCGTTTTTCCCCGGACATTCAGGTTAATACTTTCCTCACAGCAGCGGCTGATTGGCACCACAATGTCTCCCAGGGCAGAGACGCTCAGTTCAGTGGCTTTTCCCGGAGCAGGATCTTCCTGGATCAGGATTGAGAGCTTGTCCATGGGCGCCAATTGGTAAGCAGCCGTTCCTTCCTGCGCGGATACAAAACGCATCTGGCCAAAGAGGAGTATCATCAGAATTAAGCGCATTTCAAAATTCATGACGTATATCCAGGGTAATTCGGTTTTGCGTATAGTCTCTACCGCTGACATTGGAGTTTTTCCAACTGAAACTGTAGCCCACTCCAGCATGCCATTGTTGGGAAATTCTCAGGCCAGTTCCCATGTAAAACAAATAGCGGTCGGCTTTTTCTCCGTTTTCGATGGAAGCAATCAGGTTTTCATAAGCCAAACTGCTGTTTAAAGTGATGCTGGCATTCAATCGCCATGACAATCCATATTGCAAATTTAACACATCTGCATAGTTGCTGCCATAACCAGGCAGGAGGTATTTGCTCACTCTCAAGTAATGGGTTATTCGACTGTTCATGATATGCCGAATCCCCGCTCCATAATTGAGCCCTGAGTAATCAGATTGATCGTTCACCCGGCCAGATTCATCAAAATCTGAAACGGTATAACTGACGTTTCCTTCCAGCGTAATAAATTGAGTTGGCCTTAAAGTCACTTGCGGACCGATGCTGTAAATCATTCCATCGTTTTGGAAATCCTCGTCATAGTCCGAAAAGGTCAGAGAACTGTTCAACCCCGCAGCAAAGCGTGGAGTGACGTTATAAAGCGCCGCCAGGGCAACTGTATGATCCTGTCGATCAAACTCCTGAAACTGGTCAGACAATGAACGATCGATGACATAATCGTAAGCTGTGATGAATGTGACATCACGAAAGGTCTCCCATTCACCCAAAAGTCCCGCATCATTGTAAAGCCGTCTGAAGTTGATGATATTCCCTTCAGTTCCGCTGATTTGTCCCTGCGTGGTCGGATCCACCTGGATATGAAAATTGTCCCGGAAAAGGACCCGCACTTTGCCAACCGTGATCTGGTAGTTAAACTGGGAATCGGGTGAAACCTGCACTGAATCCAGTTCGCTGTGATCCAGATAAGCACGATAACCAAACCCAAGATCCAGCTGCAATCGGTTGACTTCGCTAAGCGGCCAGAAAAATCCAATCCCGATATGCGGAAAAAAAATCAAATCTGACTCAGGCCGTTCATCGACAAGATTGATATTGTCGTTGAATTCCGTTTGCAATGACCCATGCAACCTGCCAGTTACACGCCCCCATTTCAGGTTGTAATCCCTTGGTTCAGGAGTTTGGTAGACCTGGTAAGGGGGAGTTCGCATCAGATAGTTCGGGTCATTTTGGGCCCTTGTCAGGCTCCCTGTAATTGGGAGCATCGCCCCGCCTAAAAACGCAGCAAACAATCTGGCGGGAAATTTCATCGATCAGGTATTTCGCTGGCGATGGCGCATTCACTCGAACGTGCTCACAGGTGGCTGGAAAACCCGGCTGGTATCTAAAAAATCATTCACTGAATCAAACGTATTCCGTCGCCCTGTCGGAGACGCTCGTGAAACAGGCACGAGGCTGAATGGGTTCACATTGTCAGAACCGGCAGCTTCCGTGAAGGTCAATGTGCCGTCCTGCCCGGAGGCCAGCAGAAAACTGTTTCGTCCGAGCACAAAATTTAATTTCGCACCCGGCGGCAACAAGGGAGCAAATCCTGCCGGCGTGTTCACGACCAACTGCACTGTGTTCTGCGCATCCGCCTGCACGCTCAGCATTGTCTGGGCAACATCAAAGCTTAAGGTTAAACCATGCTGGGCTGGCAATTCAATGCTCAGTTTCCTTAAAAGTTCCGGTTCCACGAGGAAACTGTCCTGCAGCGCCTTGATCTCCAGTTTACCCGTTTCCGCCATTGCCCCGCTTAATACCCCACCCCCGGCTGTCCTCAGTTCTGACGGTGCGCCATCGATGATTTTATTTCGCATGCCTCCACCGAACAACTCCGCCGGATTGATACCATCCCAAACCACAGCAACCGGGGTCCTTGATCCTTGCGGTGAGACGCTGGCAATCGTTGAACTGGGTAACCCTCCTATGACCCGCACATTCTCCTCATCCAAACGTGTGAACTGTCCGCTGTTGGCATTGAACAGGATCGTTTCCCCTCCATAAGCCGAAGTTGCGAACGTGCCACAGTCCTGCGCGTTGCCATAAAGGAACGTCGCGCCTGAACCAAGGCTGACATTGATTTGCGGGGAAAGATTTACCAACAGGTTTTCGGCAAATGCCCCGGCAGAGGATTGGTTCATCAACTGCACGACTCCTCCGGTGAGATTCCATTGCAAGGCCCCCTTTTGTCCGGTCAGCCCAAGGCCATGCCAGCATTCAAATCCGCTGATATCAAAGCGAAACGCTCCCTTTTCCGCCTGCCATTCCAACAACTTGCGTGAGCCGTTCAATGAAAAGGTGATCAGGCTCCCGTTCTGTCCCTGGACTGATTCTTTCTGCCCGGGCCGCAAAATCACAGGCTTGTTTCCGACCAGCAGGTTCACTTCACTTTCGGGCGAACCAAAGACAGTAATTTGTGTCACAGGTGTACTTTTCTGCATCCTTGGAACGCCGTTTGTGTCCTGGCTCATGACGCGCTCTCCACCGAATAATGGCGGCAGCAGCGGCGAAAACGGGAAGGCGGCCCCATCCGCATTGGTCACGGCACCATTTCCCCGCCCCGTAAAAATAAAGGTCTGATCTTTCATCAATTCCAATTGCGCTCGGGCCTCGGCATTTAGCCCTGATGAAGATCCGTCCGGTAATTGAAAAAGGACCGGGTTTCCGGAATCTTTTCCAACTTCAAAATCGGTGATTCCCAATTCACGGTTCATCCGAAAGCTCAGGCTCGATGCTTTGGGAATGGATATGGAAAGGTTACGAACAGAGCCAAAGGTTAATCGCAAAGCAGATTTGGTGGCAAGAAACCGGAAGGTTCCCTCCTGCTGTTGCACGGAAAAATTTTCAAAAACAGCACCTTCGAGCTTTCTGGCTGCCTCTTCTCCAATTTTGAAGGTAAAAACCCCGTTCTCCTGCGGGGTAATGGCCAGGGAAAGCGGAGCTTGCCCCTCTTGCGCGAATCCAACATTGACCAGGCAAAAGAACAAAACCGCCCATGACTGAGAGAGAGCAATGCTCTTTAAATTACTCACAAATCAAACGCCGCCGCATCAGGAGCCCACCATATCATCGGCGAGTTCCAAAGACAAGGTGCTTTGCCAAGCAAAAGGGGATGGCACCTTGCGCCACCCCCAATCAGTTTCCCCACTATTCGGTTCGACTTCTAGTCGAAAGCATGTCCGGCGCTGCAGAGCACATTACGCACTTTATGACGGACCAATTCCTTTACCTTGGTGCGTGCAGGAGCAAGGTATTTACGAGGATCAAATTCTTTTGGATTCTCATAGAGAACCTTGCGAATCGCAGCTGTCATTGCCAGGCGAAGATCGGTATCAATGTTCACTTTCGTGCAGCCGACGCGCCGTGCCACTTCAATATCAGCTTCCGGCACCCCGGCGGTATCTTCACCCAGTTTACCCCCGTACTTATTGATTTCAACTGCCAGGTCCTTGGGGACGCTCGATGCCCCGTGCAATACCAATGGATAATCCCCCATTCCGGCATCCATCAATGATTTCTTGATCGCTTTCAGTCGTTCAAGGTCCAGATGCTGCTCTCCCTTGAATTTATAAGCGCCGTGTGAATTTCCAATTGCAATGGCAAGCGAATCCACCCCGGTCGCCTTGACGAACTGGACCGCTTCATCCGGGTGCGTGTAATGACCACCTTCGGAGTAGCCACCACCTTCTTCACCTTCATCAAATTGCGCGCCCACCAACTCCCCGAGTTCTCCCTCCACCACGCAATTATGCTTGTGTGCGTAATCCACCACTTTCCGGCAGATCTCGACATTCTTGTCGAATGGCAGATGGCTCCCATCGATCATCACGCTGGTAAAACCTTCATCGATGCATTCCTTGCAAAGCTCGAATGTGTCCCCATGATCAAGGTGAACTGCAATCGGAATTGTGGACAGGCTCACAGCCGCTTCGATCAGTTTCTTCAGGTAAACGGGGTTGGCATATTGCCGTGCCCCCTTTGAAATCTGCAGCATTACAGGGGCTTTTTCCTCCTCACAGGCTTCGATAATCGCCTGCAACAATTCCATGTTGTTCACGTTGAAAGCGCCCAGGGCATATTTTCCCTTCAATGCTTTGGCGAACAAATCTTTTGTGTGTGTCAGTGGCATAAATTCATCATGATATCACTTCCCGAAGGAGGCGAACAGGTGCGCATCCTAAGAACGCCGCGAAAAAAATGACAACCAAAATTTTTGAAGTTCCCGACCGGAGTCAACCTTCCTCGACTTCGGAAAGTTTTCGATACAACGTCGCAAGGCTGATCCCGAGCAGTTGCGCGGCTTTGTCCTTGTCCCCTCCCGTCATCGCCAGCGCTCGATTCAAATAGGCAATTTCCTGGTCCCGCATGAAATTCTTGAGTGGGCCCAGATTGGCCATCCCTGAAACATTCGAAATGAATGGCTGTGTCGAAGGTTGCTCCAGCACAGCTGCTGGAGCTGGAGTCGAATGTGTGTGGTGATGCCCCACCATGCTCGACAATGGCAACCCGGAAGTCCCCTGCGGCACTTCCGATTGCTCGAAAACAGAGGTGTCGCTCCCCTCCGGCGCATGCTTTTGCACACCAGGCGGCAAATCACTGACACGGATCAGATTGTTCTCGCACAAGACACAGGCCCGTTCGATGGCATTTTCCAGCTCCCGCACATTTCCCGGCCAATCATGCCTCAGCAAAGTGTCCATCGCCCTGCGTGTCAGTTGAAATGGTTTCCCTGTGCGTGGATCGACCTTGTTCTTTAAAAAATGTGCCACCAGCAATGGAATATCATCAGGCCGCTCTTTCAAGCTTGGCAGATTGATCGCGATCACATTCAGCCGGTAATACAAATCCTCGCGGAAAGTGCCATCCTTGATCCGCTCTTCGAGCGGTTCATTTGTTGCCGCCAATACCCGCACATTCACATAAATCGGGGTATTGTCCCCCACCCGGCGCACTTCCTTTTCCTGCAACACTCGCAACAACCGGCTTTGCAATACCGGAGGCATTGTCCCCACTTCGTCGAGAAAAATTGTTCCCCCATCCGCCTCCGCAAACAATCCCTTCTTATCGTTAATTGCCCCGGTAAATGCTCCTTTCCGATGACCGAACAACTCGGATTCCAGGAGGTTCTCCGGCAAAGCACTGCAATTAATCGGCACGAACGGAGCAAACTGCCTTCGACTGTTGAAATGCAATGCCCGGGCCACCAGTTCCTTCCCTGTCCCGCTCTCACCCAGAATCAATATTGTGGAATCCGTGTCTGCCACCCGTTCCACCATCTTGAATAAATCCTGCATCTTCTGCGAAGTACCGATGATCTGGTTAAACTGGTATTTCTTCCGCAGCTGCTTCTTCAGATAAACATTCTCTGAAACCGCGTCGCTGTAATTTAAGGCCCTCTGAACACACAATCGCAGCTCATCCAGCTTGAATGGCTTTTCAAGATAATCATAGGCCCCCTTCTTCATCGCCTCCACAGCGGTTTCGATGGTTCCAAAACCTGTGATCATAATCACGACAGCTGGGGGATTAAGCGCTCGGGCCTTTTGCAGAATTTCCAGCCCATGCGCCCTGGTCTTGTCCAGGTAAAGGTCTGTAATGACTAATTCCGGCTGGATTGTTTCGAGCCCCTCCAACGCCGCATTGCAGGTATTAAATGGAAAAACTTCATGTCCCTCCGCGCGTAACAATTCTGTCACCATCTGGACCATGGTCATCTCATCATCCACCAGAAGAACTTTGGCCATGCGGCCAAGCTATAGAGAAGCCGCCTGCGCACGCAAGCGAATATCGGGGTAATCCTGATCCCATGTTTCCTCCCCCAGCCTTCCAGGCCAACCCTGTCTCAGGTCACCGGAATCAACCCTCCTGATCCTTCTTCAACCTTTCAAATGGAAAACGGCAATTGACGATGGAAAGGATTTTGTTAAGTTCGCGCTGATGAATTTCAGCAGCCGATTTAGCAGCCTTTTGCAGGACTACTACTTTAGTCCTGTAATCCTGCGTTTCGGGCTGCATTAAGTGCAAATATTTAACCCGAGCCGCAGGTGATCGCCTGCGGCTTTTTTGTTAAGTCGCAGGGCGCCCGTCTGCCAGAAAGAAATATGATCGTTGTTCTTAAACCGAATATCTCGAAACGCGAAGAGTTGGAAATCCTCAAGGAAATCCGAAAACTCGGCTACAAACCACACGTCATGCGCGGAGTGGAACGGACTGTAATCGGGGCGATTGGCGACGAACGGACCCACAACACCCTTGAGACGCTCACTGCCTGGAGTCAGGTGGAAAAAGTGATGCCGGTGCAAAAGCGCTTCAAACTGGTAAGCCGTGAAGCACACAAGTCCAATTCGACAGTCAAGATTAACAAGGATGTGACCATCGGCGGAAAAAAGTTCGTGATGATGGCAGGACCCTGCTCCGTCGAAAGCGAAAAACAGCTCATGACCACCGCCCACGCGGTCAGGGAAGCGGGTGCGGTGATTCTGCGCGGCGGCGCTTTCAAGCCACGCACTTCACCCTATGAGTTTCAGGGTCTCGGTGAGAAAGGATTGAAATTGCTGGCAAAGGCCCGCCGTGAAACCGGTCTGGCTGTCATCACGGAATTGCTTTCCGAAGACCACGCTGAAATGGTGGCGGAATACGCAGATATCCTCCAGATCGGCGCACGAAATGCCCAAAACTTCCAATTATTGATCGCCGCGGCAAAAACAGGTCGACCTGTCATGCTTAAACGTGGCCTTTCCATGCGGATTGAAGAATGGTTGCTGGCTGGTGAGTACATTCTCTCAAACGAAAATCCGAACCTCCTCTTCTGTGAACGGGGGATTCGGACTTTCGAAACCTATACTCGCAACACCCTCGATCTCACGGCCGTGCCGATCATCAAAAAAGAATCGCACTGCCCAATTGTGATTGACCCAAGCCAGGGAGCGGGACGCGCCGATCTGGTCACAGCAATGTGCAAAGGTGCAGTGGCAATGGGGGCGGATTCATTGATTATTGAAGTGCATCCGAACCCGGCGGAAGCGTGGAGCGATGGTGCCCAGCAGGTGACGCTCGAAGGTTTCACAAAATTGATGGAAGAATTGAAGCCATTCATCGCTGCCTCAGGGCGTGAATAATCTGGCTTTAATTTAAAGCTCCTGCGCTGGCCGTTGTGCAGTGACTGATCCGTTCTGCAGGATCAACACTTCGTCGCAAAAGGATCGAATCTCGTTGGAGTCGTGGCTCACATAAAGAATCGGGATCCGAAATTCCTGCTGAATTTCCCTGAGCATTATGAGGCTGCGCTGTTTCAAGTGAGCATCGAGATGGCTGAGCGGTTCATCGAGTAAAAGGAGTTGCGGCACACTCATAAGCGCACGGCCAATCGCCACACGCTGCTGCTCACCTCCCGAAAGAGTCCCCGGAACCCGGTCGAGCATTTCAGTAATCTCGAGAATGCCAGCCAACTTGTCGAACAGGTGATGGTCCGGAGCATTGGCGCAAGCAAAGTGAAGATTTTTTCGCACGGTTAAGTGAGGAAAAAGGGCAAGATCCTGAGGCACATATCCGATCCGCCGTTTCTCAGGAGGAACAAAAATTTTCTCTGCCGCATTACATAATAGCTGCGACATTATACTCACGCTTCCAGTGTCCGGCTTAACGAGACCAGCAATGATTTCGAGCAATGTGGTTTTGCCACTGCCTGAAGGACCGAAAACTCCAGTCCTTTGGCATGTGCAGGAAAAATTCGCGCTGAAGTTCATTTTCCCCAGCGAAAGCCTCACGGACTCAAATGCAACCATTGTCACTGTGGCCTCCTCCTGAGGAAATATTCGCTGAGCCAAAGCGCGAGAAAAGCAAGCACCAGTGAAATGCCAATCATGCGAATTGCCAGGTCGTCACGACCGAGTTGGATGGAATTGAAGATTGAGACGGACATGGTCATGGTTTGCCCTTCAATCGCGCCAGCAACGAGGATGGTGGCGCCAAATTCACCAAGCGCCCGGGCGAATGCGAGGGCCATGCCAGCGATAATGGCGTTTCGCGCAAGAGGCAATGTAATTGTAAAAAAAGTACGCATGCGTGAAGCGCCAAGGGACCGTGCAATCGCTTCAAAACGTGGGTTCACCTGCTCAAATCCAACACGACAAGTCCGCACGAGCAGAGGGAATGACATCACCGCCAAAGCGATCAGGACACCTTTCCAGGTAAAGACGATTTCAAGGCCCAAATGCTCCTCGATAAATTTTCCAACCGGGCCTCGTCGTCCAAATAATTTAAGCAGGATCAACCCGGTGGCCACAGGTGGAATGACCAGGGGCAGGGAAAGAATCGTTTCAACGATGCTCTTGCCGATCCAGTTTTTACGTGCGAGCAGCCAGCCAGTGGCAATTCCGAAAGGTGTCATCAATAGCGTGGCCAGCAGGGACATGCCAAGAGTGAACGAGATGACCTGCCACTCGGCCGGACTCATTCGACTCCTTTAACGAGGAATCCGAATTTTTCAAAAACCTGCACGGACTTTTTGGATTGAAGGTAATTGAAAAATTCCTCCGCTCCTTTGGAGTTCCGAGCCTCCGCAAGGACTGCCGCCGGGTAGCTGATCTGAGGTGCCGAGGAGCCCTGGATTTCATAAGCCACCTGGACATGCTTTGATATCGCTGCGTCAGTTTTGTAAACGATTCCCGCCTCGACATTCCCGGATTCAACGGCAGCGAGGGCAGCGCGAACATTTTCAGCGTTAATAACTCTCGATTCGAGTTCCCGCCAAAGCTTTTCTCTTTCCAAAAACTGCCGGGCGTAAATACCGGCGGGAACAGTCCTGGTTTCGGCGAGCGCCAGCCGTTTGCATTTAAGCAAATCGTTCGGAGAGGAAATTGGAAAAGGGCTCTTCTCCGGAGTCACGATCACAAGGGTGTTCTCGAGAATCCCTCTTCTCCTGGATTCATCCAGCAATTTCGCTTTTGAAAGCAGCGCCATTTTCTCCTCATCCGCCGAAAAGAAAATATCTGCCCTCCCTCCCTCCTGGATTTGGCGGGCCAGGATGGAAGAGGCGCCAAAGCTGAAATGAACAATGACGCCCTTTTCTTTTTCAAATTCCTTCCCTATCTCGCGCAAGGCATCGGTGAGGCTGGCAGCGGCAAAAACCGTGATTTCCCCCGCCATAACCTGCACTGAACATAATGAAACAATGGCAAAGGTCTGCATGCAGGACAGCAGGGGTGAACGATACAAACGGCGCAGGACTCTTCCAAAAAGAGCGCGGATGAAATTCGTTTGCATTCCAACTAAATGGGAGAATATGCAAACGAGCGCAATCCTGAAACAAGCATTCGAATTCGAATGAACAACCATCACTCGAACCTGAACGTCCCCTGGATACTGATAATTACACCGTCACGGCGGTTGTAAGTCGAAGTGAAAGTCCCGGTTGTTTCTGTATCAAATGACATCTGCAAATCGTGCTGGTCCCCGTTAAAATCCTGCGGATCGGTATACTGGAGCAGTAGGCGTGCTTCATCACCCATTGGACTCCATGTGTAATTGCCATCGCTTTCCTCTGGCGGGTCAGAGTCATGGAACCGCGTGGCGCTAAAATCATAGACGTGGGTCTGACCATTAGGCCCTGTCGACGTGGAAACTCGAGTGCCGAACATCCTGAGGTTTACGATTGATGTTGGGGCCAGCCCTTCGTTTGGGGGGGTATTCGTCCCCCCTCCCGGATTAACCGGAGTGGCCTGCATCATGAATGTTCCATTCTCGGGATTCGAGCCGGTGAGCGAATAACTGCCTGCATTATTATTCGCGAATGTCAGGCTCAACTGGCTGGATTGACTGCCACCATTGAGAGTCACCGTTGCAGAAGTTCCGTTGAGTCGCTGATAATTGTAATTTCCAGCCGTGCCATTTTCTGTCCATGTGTTGTCCGTGTTGAACTGCAATTCGCGCAGGCCATTGCCGCTTTGCAGTTTGAATGTTTGTCCTCCCACTGATTGCGGGGCCAGATTAGGGCCGGAATTCCCGGGATTCTGCGGGTTTGGGGCCGGAGTGCTGGAATTATTATCTCCTCCCCCACCACCCCCGCAACCGAGCAGAAAAAATATTGAACAGATAATCGCCCATGATTGGAGCCAGGCCCACTGTGGTCGTCCTTTTTTCATCGTTCCAGTCTCTAATTCGATTAATCCAGTTCCCTGCTGACCTCCTTTATGGTTTTCCGTCAGCAGGAATAAGAATGCCGATCAAGGAGAGAAACGACCATACGGCCAGCCAAGGCTTGTTCGGTCAGGACAAACCTGAGGAACGTTCAGCTTGGAAGGTAAACTCGCCCGCTCGCAGGCAGAGTAAGCTTTCAATGAAGCAATTGAGAAATGCCGCGCTTGCGTTGCCGCTGGAGCGTGTGTTTAGTAACCTGAATGTCAACTGGTTCTCCAAGTCAAAGCGCCGAAGATTACCTGGAGCGTATCCACGAGTTGATCGAGGAAAAGGGCTACGCCCGTGTCGTGGATATCGCTAATTCTTTAAGCGTGAAGCAGGCCTCGGTAACCAGCATGGTACAGAAACTTGGGGAACTGGGTTATGTGAATTACGAAAAATATCGCGGCCTGATCCTGACCGACAAAGGTCGCGAAGTCGCCCGGAAAGTCCAGCAACGGCACGAAACCTTGACCCGTTTTTTTTCCATCCTCGGTCTCGATCAGGTCACCCAGCAACGGGACATCGAAGGGATCGAGCATCATCTTAGCCCGGCAACGGTTTCCTGCCTGGCTGATCTTGCGTCGTTTTTGGAAAAAAAGCCTGCCGTGCTTCGGGAATTCATGAAATCAAGACCGCAGCAGGAGTGAGCAGCGATCACTTTTCAATCCGGGCAGCCACATTATCGGATGCACCCTTGCTGCTAGCCATGGTTCATGCTGCTTTTGAACAGTACCGTCATCGCCTGATTCCCCCTTCAAGCGCTCATGCAGAGTCCCTCGCCTCAATCACCCAAAAACTCGCAGCATTTCAGGCGTTCATCTGCTCTGTTTCCAACGAGCCTGCCGGATGCGTCTTTTACCTGCGTAAATCAGATCATATGTATCTGGATCGACTTTCGGTTCTGCAGAAATTTCGGAGGCAGGGAGTAGGAAGCTCTTTGATCCGTGCGGTTGAGCAACTCGCTATCAGGGAAGGCTATAGCGCAGTGCGCCTGGGAGTCCGGATCGCCCTTCCAGCAACTCGGGCATATTACGAACGGCTCGGTTTTACGTGGCTGGAAGATTGTTTCCATGAAGGGTTCCAAACTCCCACTTACATTTTGATGCAAAAGTTGTTAAAAAAATCCTCCAACTAAACATGTTAATTGACATCCATGCTCCATTGCGCCGCCTGCTGATCTCGCTGTTCCTTCCCCTGTGCGCAACACTGGCGCTCCTGGCTCAGAATGGGGACAAGCCGGGAGAAATCCAGGAGCCGCCGCCCGCTGCAATCAAAATTCCTCCTGCGCCTCCCCTCTCGCCTGAGGAAGCTCTCAAAAGTTTCACCCTCCCGGAAGGGTTCTCGATTGAAATCGTGGCCAGTGAACCATTAATCGAAGCTCCAGTGGCAATGAGTTTTGACCCGCAGGGACGGATATGGGTCGTGGAAATGCGCGGCTTCATGCCGAACGTGGATGGATTGGGTGAGGAGAACCCAATCGGCCGAGTGTCCGTTCTGCTCGATGAAGATGGGGATGGTCGGGTGGAAAAATCCACAGTTTTTGCAGACGGCTTGGTTATGCCACGCGCGATTGCGCTCGTCTCGGGAGGTTGCCTGATTGCCGAACCTCCCAATCTCTGGTTTTTCAAGGACAGTAACGGTGATCTCAAATCCGACGGCAAACTGCTTCTCTCAACGAACTACGGAAGCCAGGTAAATCCAGAACACACCTCCAACGGGCTGCTCTGGGGATTGGACAATTGGATTTATAGCGCCAACCACACATCGCGCCATCGATTCATCAATGGGAATTTAAAGGAGGAACCGACCATATTCCGAGGTCAATGGGGTATTACTCAGGATGATCATGGACGATTGTTTTATAATTCGAATAGCGACCAGCTCCGCGGCGATCTGCTTCCCGCGGAATATCTGTTGAGAAACCCGGGATACAAAAGTTTTGGCGGGAATGTTCAATTAGTGAAAGATCAGGCGGTATGGCCAATCCGCGTCAATCCAGGTGTGAATCGTGGCTATCAAAAAGGCCAGTTACGCGAGGATGGCACCCTGGCCACCTTTACGGGTGCTTGCGGTCCTTGTGTTTATCGCGGCGACAATTTTCCGGATGAATATTATGGAACAGTTTTCCTCTGTGAACCCACCGCGAATGTGGTTCGTTGCAACAAATTGATTGAGAAAGAGGGCATCCTCTCGGCAGTCAATCTATTTGATAAACGAGAGTTTCTCGCATCCACAGATGAACGGTTTCGCCCGGTCAATCTGTTCAATGGACCTGATGGTGCGTTGTACATAGTGGATATGTATCGCGGAGTGCTTCAGCACCGGATTTATTTAACCACTTATCTGCGCAAACAGGCGCTTGAACGCGGGTTGGACAAACCGCTCAATTTGGGACGCATTTACCGAGTCATTAGCAAGGCAAAACCTCGCTCAAAAATCACTCTCACTACCGAAGAGGACCGGGTCAACGCGCTCGGAGCAACGAATGGCTGGGCGCGCGATACCGCCCAGCGCCTTTTGGTGGAAAGCAAAAACTCAGGGCTCAAAAAGAAACTGGAAAAAATTGTCACAGACCGGGAGAGCCCTGCCGCCTTGCATGCGCTCTGGGTGCTGGAAGGAAGGGGAGAACTGAATCAATCTCTGCTCCTGAATCTATTGACTGCCCGGGACGCAAAGGTTCGGAAATCTGCAGTGCGGCTGCTGGAAAACGCACTTGGCAAGGATCCAGACCATATCCTGCCGAATCTGCTGACCCTGGAGAACGACCCGGATTTCCACCTCCGCCTGCAACTGGCGTTAACGCTGGGTGAAGTGAATACCAGGCCAGCTTACGAGGCTCTCGCCAGGCTGCTTGAAAAAAACGGGGCAAACCCTCTGTTCCGTGATGCAGTAATTTCCGGAGTTAATAACAAGGAACTGCTGCTGCTCGATGCTTTGTTCCGTTTGCCTGAGTGGAATGTTGCCTCCCCCGCCCGTTCCGAGATCATCACTGCTTTGTCCCGTTCAGCAACCTCCGATCTCACTGAAAGTTCCACCGCAGGCATTCTTGAACTGGCCGCTTCGCAACTGGCCGGAACAGTTCTGGACTCTTCGAATACAGTGCAGAAAAATGTGTGGCGTTCAACCGCCCTGCTCAGCGGCCTGGCATCTCATTTGCCTCCCGTTCAAAAAGAAAAACCTGAACCCAAGATAAAAACTGTTCTTTTCCAGCATGCGCCGAGCGCGTTGCTCAAATTGCAACCGCACACCGAACCGGAGCTGTTTGCAAAGGTTGAATCACTTCTTTCCTGGCCCGGCAAACCGGGAGAAACGAAAACGGTCAAACCCGTTGAACTCACAGCCGACGAACAAAAGCTCTTCACCGCCGGAAAGGAACTTTACACTTTTACTTGCGGCGCTTGTCACCAGCCACATGGCCAGGGACAGGAAGGTCTTGCTCCTCCACTGGCGGATTCAGAGTGGACAACCGGCTCGCCGGAACGTTTGGTGCGGATTGTTTTACACGGCGTTCGGGGGCCCATGACAGTTCGTGGAAAAGTCTATGAAATGGAGATGCCTCCTCTCAATGTTCTTGAGGATGAGCAAATTGCCTCTCTTCTCACCTATATCCGGCGTGAATGGGGGCACACCGCTTCGCCAGTCTCTGTGGATTTCGTAAAAAAAATTCGCGACTCCACCGCCCAGCGTGAAGAGGCATGGACCGAGGCGGAACTCAATAAACTCAAGTAGTTGATTCTGAGCTTGTCTCGTTGCTGGACAGTGGCAGGACAACTGTCCTGTCGAGACCGCAATTTGTAACGTGGCTTGTGTTAAATCCTGGGTAGGAATACCCAAAACACGCTTGATAACGGTGCACTTCCGCATAATCTACACTTTCATCAGCCGCTATTCCGCTTTTCTCTCAAATATGATTTCGGCAATCGAATTGCTATATGTCCAGATAGTGGGTGAATGTGATGACTTTTAATTTCAAAAATGGACGGCGCTTTCGGCAGGCCTTCTCAATGGTCGAGGTGTTGGTTGCTGTCGGGATTATCGGGATCATGTTTGTGTCCCTCTATTCCGGATTTTCTTCAGGTTTCGCCGTTGTTCAACTTGCCCGGGAAAATCTCCGCGCCACCCAGATCCTTCAGGAAAAAATGGAGACGATTCGCCTCTACACCTGGGAACAGTTAAATACACCCAACTTCATACCGACTAATTTTCTCGAGGATTTCTATGCCACCACCAATGCAAACAGTGGTGTCGTCTATACCGGTTCGGTCACCATTGCAGCCTGCCCAATCACAGAAGCCTACAGCAATGATCTGCGTCAGGTGACAATGAAAGTTCAATGGGAATCCGCTGGCATTCTGCGCAACCGTGAAATGATTACTTTTGTCTCCCGCTATGGATTGCAAAATTACATCTATTAACCGCAACCGCAGGGCGGGCATGACTCTGGTGGAGTTCATGATCAGCGGCTCCATCGCCGCCATTCTTCTTTCAGCGGTCGCGATGCTGACCTTTTATACGGGCCGCAGTTTTGCCTCCATGGCTAACTACATTGAACTGGATCAGCACAGCCGCGGTACACTTGACCAGATGTCCCAGCAAATCCGCCAAACCACAAAGCTTCTCTCAGCCACCAGCCAGAAACTTGTTTTTTTGGACCATGATGGCTCAAACCTTACCTACGTTTATAATCCCACCAATCGTACCTTGATCCGTCAAAAAACCGGGCAGCCGGACAAAGTATTGCTGACCGGGTGTGACAACCTGGAATTTAATATTTTTCAACGTAATCCCATCAACGGCACTTATAACCAGTATCCCACTGCCAATGCGGCGACCTGCAAACTGGTTCAACTGCGCTGGACCTGTTCTCGCGATAATATTTACTCCCGATTCAACACTGAAAGTGTTCAATCTGCCCGAATCGTGATTCGTAAACAGTGACACTGAACCTTATGCAAATCACATCCAAATTCCATTCGAAACGCGGTAGCGCACTCCTGGTCACTCTTGTCACAGCTGTCGTGATCGGCACCACCCTCGCCAGTTATCTTGGAATGGTGAAATACCAGAACCAAAGCAACATGCGCTCTCTTTACTGGAACACCGGACTTCCCGTCGCTGAAGCCGGCGTGGAAGAAGCATTGACCCATCTCGCATGGGCAGACACCAACCTAGCGCAATATGGATGGACCCTGACCAATGGCTCTTTTTACAAGGAGCGCATGATCGGCACCAGCAAGGTGCAGGTCCGCATGAGCGTCACCAATCCACCCACCATTCTGGCGCAGGCTTATATTCTTGATCCAAAAAACAATGCGTTTATCGAGCCACCGCGCACCGTCCGCGTTACCACCACAAACGATGCTCTCTTCGCCAAGGGCATGGTGGCAAAAGGGGTGATTGATCTCAACGGTAACAATATTGAAACGGACAGTTTCGATTCGACTGACACAAATTACTCCACAAATGGCAAATACGTCGCATCCAAATCAAAGGACAACGGTGACGTGGCCACCAATTCCGGGCTGATCAATTCATTGAACGTAGGAAACGCAAACATTAAAGGAAAAGCTTCCACCGGTCCCGGTGGAAGTGTTTCGGTAGGCTCAAATGGTTCTGTTGGAAGCAAGGCATGGGTTGACGGCGGTCATAATGGAATTCAACCAGGATGGACTACCGATGACATGAACGTGGCATTTCCGGATGTCAAAGTGCCCTTTACCGGCGGCGGTTTCACTCCTGCCTCAGGTAATGTCGGGGGGACCAATTTCCAGCACATTCTTGCGGGCGGTAATTATCAAATGAGCAGCCTCAGTATGTCTGGCCAGCAAAAAATGCTCGTAACCGGGAATTCGGTTCTCTACATCACCGGCAACGCCAGCATGTCAGGTCAATCCCAGATCATCCTCGCTCCTGGCGCAACTCTGAGGATGTATGTCGCCGGGCCAACGGCTTCGCTCGGAGGAAATGGCATCATCAATAATGGAAGCGCTTTGAATTTCTCTTACTTCGGTTTGCCTTCGAACACTTCACTCTCCTTTGCAGGCAACGCCGCCTTTACCGGGACAATCTACGCTCCTTCCGCAGCCTTTACCTTGGGCGGTGGCGGCAACAACAATTATGACTTTGTTGGAGCAAGTGTGACGAGCACCGTTCAAATGAATGGACATTTTCACTTCCATTATGACGAGGCTCTTGGTAAGATTGGTCCTCGTCGCGGGTACACTGTTACTTCCTGGAACGAAATCTAGGAAAAATCACCATCAAGTATGCACCTAACGAAAAAAAGGGCCAATAAAATATCAAGCTATGCCTTTACGTTGATGGAAATGCTGGTTTCCGTGGCGATTATTGGCATCCTTTTCGTCTCTTTTTACGTTGGCATTGCTTCAGGTTTTGGCGTGGTCAACCTCGCACGCGAAAATCTCCGCGCCAATCAGATTGCCCTCGAAAAAATGGAAACCATTCGGCTTTATACCTGGGAGCAAATTAATTCAAACGGTTTCATTCCTCCAACCTTTACTGCCCCATTTCATCCTCCCGTCGCCGGTGAAACCAATAACACCAACTCAAGTTTTGTTTATTATGGCAATGTCACAATCGAAAATGCCCCTGTCGCATCTGCTTATTCCAACAACATGCGTTTAGTAACGGTCACTGTGCTCTGGACCAACTCCGGAACAGCCAGGACCCGTTCAATGCAAACACTCGTTTCCGAACATGGAATGCAAAATTACATCTACTAAGGCCCGCTCGCTTCGCCGTCAGTCAGCCACGACCCTGGTTGAATTCATGATCGGCGTCAGCATCGGGGGGATTGTGCTTGCTGCAATTGCCATGCTGACGGTTTACACCGTCCGGAGTTTTGGCGCCATTTCCAACTACGTTGATCTCGACAAGGACAGTCGTTTTGCACTGGACCGGATGAGTCAGATGATCCGCGAATCGGACGGAGTCATCAGCTGTTCGACCAATGAACTGGTGGTCAGTTATCACGCCAATAACCTGACTTACACCTACAATCCCAATACCAGGATCTTGACTCAAACATATACCAACGGCACCACCACGCTGCTTGAAGGCTGTGATTCGTTGACATTTGAATTGTTTCAGCGAAACCCTGTCAACGGCACATATGACCAGTACCCTGCCACGCTCATCGAAAGCGCCGGGAAAATGGTGCAGGTCACCTGGATTTGTTCCCGCACGCTTGTCGGCAGTCTTGTAAACACTGAAAGCGTGCAATCCGCAAAAATTGTCATCCGCAAACAATAACACCATGAAAATTAGAATTTCCAAAGAACACGGGAGCGTGCTGATGCTGACGCTCGTGACGGCCGGAACCCTTGGAATTGGACTGGCGAGCTATCTTAAACTGGTCCAGGCCCAAAACCGTTCCGTCATGAGTTCCCAGGTTTGGAACTCGGCCATTCCTGCTGCCGAAGCGGGAATCGAAGAAGCCCTCACCCATCTCAATATTGTCGGAGATGATAATCGTGCGCAGAATGGCTGGACCGCCGATAACGGCCAATTTGTCCTTTCCAGGACTATCGGAGATATCCGCTACGCCGTGGCAATTTCCAGTTCCAACCAGCCCAGCATCACCTCCACCGGGTTTGTCAAAGTGGCGACGGAAAACCGGGAAATCTCCCGTGTGGTTCATGTTCAAACAACCCGCTTCAGCGCTGGAATGCGCGGGATGGTGGCCAAGGGCAACATCACCATGAACGGGAATTGTGAGGCTGACAGTTTTGATTCCGAAGACCCAAATCACAGCACCAATGGCCGCTATGACAGTGCGAAACGTAAAGATGGAACCTTTGTCGGCTCTGTTCATGCAAATGTCGTTACAGGTGGAGGAAAAATTTACGGGACTGTGGGCACAGGCCCCACAGGCTCAGCCTCTGGCAACGTCGGCACACTCTCCTGGCTGAGTTCGAATTCCGGCATCCAGTCCGGGCATTATCAAAATGACCTGAGCATGTCTTTTCCCGATGTGCCCGCACCCTGGTCGGGCGGAGCCTATTCCCCTCCGCAAAACGTGACCGTCACGACCACAAATTTTACCTACGCCACCACCGCAACGACGAGCGCCACTTATCCTTCTCCGGAACCAGCAAGTGGTGTCACCACCAATGTCGCCCCAATTACCACCACCAGCTATCCCATCGGATTTGCAGGACCGGTCACCACCAATACTTCCGCTTTTAGCTCCCAATCTTATCCCACGGCCGGGTCCTACGTCGGAAATGTTGTCACGCGCATTGTCACTTCGGGTCCCCGCAGCGGACGTGGCACCTGGTATGATTATCAAAAAATCACCGGCTATACCTACACCACCACCACTTACACCTATAATACAGTCACCACCAACTCGACGACGACAACCGAAACCTACGATTACGTACTGGACAGCGCCAATTACGAAACCACCTCGCTTTCCCTGAGCGGGCAAAGCAAGATGTTGATTCGAGGTGAGGCCGTTCTTTACGTCACTGGAAATGTCTCCATGACCGGACAGTCCCAAATCATCATCCTGCCAGGCGCGAGTTTGAAAATCTATGTCGCAGGCTCGGCCAATCTCGCAGGGAACGGTGTGATGAACCTGAATGCCGATGCCACAAAATTTTCTTACTTCGGACTCCCTTCCAATACCTCAATTTCCATTGGTGGCAATGCAGCCTTCACCGGGACAATTTACGCCCCGAATGCTCACCTTCACCTGCATGGCGGCGGCAACAATGTTTATGATTGTGTCGGAGCAACAGTTACCTCGACAGTCGCAATGAACGGGCATTTCAATTTCCATTATGACGAAAAACTGGGACGCCAGGGCGGACCAACACGTTTCCGGGTTGCCTCCTGGGCTGAACTGTAAGCACCTTAAGCGGCAATCTCCTGCGGGCCTTTGCCGCCGTTGATGAGAAAGAGCACAGCCATCCGCACCGCCAGCCCATTGGTCACCTGCTGAAGAATCACCGAGCGGTTCGAATCGGCAATCTCGCTGTCGATTTCCACGCCACGATTGATCGGCCCCGGATGCATGATCAGCGCGTCCGGCTTCATCCAGGCAAGCCTCGTTTTATTCAGGCTGAATAATGAACTGTACTCGCCGATACTTGGGAACATCGAGGCACGTTGCCGTTCATGCTGGATGCGGAGAAGATTGATCACATCCGCCTGCTCGATTGCCTCCCGAATATCATAGGTCACTCGACAACCCATTTGCTCGAACACTTTTGGCACGAGCGTCGAAGGCCCGCATAACGTGACTTTCGCCCCCAGTTTGAGCAATGCCCAGATGTTGGACCGAGCCACACGGCTGTAGAGAATGTCCCCCAAAATCGTGACCTTCAAATCCTCCAGCTTCCCTTTCTTTTCCAGAATGGTGAACACATCCAGTAATGCCTGGGTGGGATGCTCATGTGCACCATCTCCCGCATTCACCACACTCGCGTTCAGGAAGCGGGAAAGAAAATGCGGCGCTCCGGTCGCGCTATGCCTCATGATAATGATATCCGCATTCAACGCCTCAAGGTTCCGGGCAGTGTCCTTGAGCGTTTCCCCCTTCTTAAGCGAGGATGCTTCCGCAGTGAAATTGATCACATCCGCAGTCAACCGTTGCGCAGCCAGCTCAAAACTGATGCGCGTCCGTGTGGAAGGTTCCACAAACAGGTTGACTACCGTCTTCCCTCGCAACGCGGGAACTTTCTTAATCGCGCGTTCCCCCACCGCTTTAAATGCCCTGGCGGTGTCCAGCACAGTCCTGATTTCCTCGGCGCTCAGCGACTGGATGTCCAACAAATGTTTGCGTGTCCAACTCACAATTTTTCAATGGTTACCGAATCCTCCAAACCATCCTCCCGCAGCGAAACCTGGATCCGTTCTTGAAGAGAAGTGGGAACATTTTTGCCAATAAAGTCCGCCCTGATCGGCAACTGCCGGTGCCCTCGATCAATCAGGACAGCCAATTGCACCACTTCCGGGCGACCGAAATCGTTTAACGCATCAAGGGCCGCCCGAGTGGTTCTTCCACTAAACAGCACGTCATCCACCAGCACCACCACTTTGCCCGTGATATCAAAAGGAATGGATGTCACACGCATTTCAGGCGCAGGATGCTTGTCCAGGTCATCCCGGTGCATCGTCACATCCAGCTCACCGGTCGGAACCCGATGCTGCCATATACTTTCCAAAGTGACTTTCAACCGGTTGGCCAAATGCACCCCACCACGATGAATCCCCACCAACACCACCTCCCTGCTGTTTTCGTTCCGCTCAGAAATTTCATGAGCGATCCTCACCAGCGTTCGCTCCACCAGCGCGCTTGTAAATAAAGTTCTTGGCTCAGCCATTGGAAAATAAAAAAGCCAGTCCAACGAGGGACCGGCTTATAAAATGTTCGGCGATTTCCATGCTTTCCTTCCCAACCTCACAGGATTGGCCTTAAAGGACAAATCTTAACCGCAATTAACTATTCCGAAGGGTTCTGGCTGCCACCCTGCCGCGACTTCCGCCATTTGCTTCGGTGCTTTAAAATCCAATCTGTCAATGCCTGCTCAAAACCAATGTCTCGACCTGCTTTTTCAGATTCGATCCATTTATGCTTCAGGATTTCTTCACGTTCCGCCTGGAACTCACGGTAAAGGGACGATTTCTTCACAAACTCAGTCGCCTTGTTCACGTCGGTTGTCATATCAGCGTATCGGAAAGGGTGACAGAAATGTAACAAAGCGAACCAGGCAAAGGAAAGAATTTTCTTTTCCGCATACTAAGATGGGTCCAATCCCAGTTTCCGCCTGCCCTCTGCGGAAATCATGCTCTGATGCCATGGCGGATCCCAGATCAGTTCCACGTTGGCTTCTTCAACATGTTCCAAGTCAAGGATTTTAGATTGAGCATCGCCCGCGATCTGCCCTCCCATGTGACATCCCGGGGCCGTTAAAGTCATCTTCACATCCACACGGCTGCCATTGACGATCACATCATAAACAAGCCCCAAATCCACGATGTTCAGGGGAATTTCAGGATCGTAACAATGCCGCAGCCGGTCCCAGACCTCCTGCTCGGAAACGGAAGAATTTGTCGGCGCGGGTGTTGACGCGTCGGCAGAGGAGTTCGTCCCCATACCATTCATAATGCCGCAGCCTAGCTTAACCAAGCTTGTTTCGCAAGCTTTGCGCTATTGTTACAAAAGCAGCCCCGGCAGGAGATTTCGGCGCAGTCACCGTCACCGGAACACCCCTGTCCCCGCCTTCCCGAATTTCAACCATCAACGGCACTTCACCCAGGAATGGCACTCCCTGTCGCGCAGCTTCGGAGGAACCTCCCCCATGCCCGAATATTTCAATCCTCTCGCCGCCGGGAGTTGTGTAATAGCTCATGTTTTCCACAATCCCCAAAATTGGCACATTGACCTTGTTGAACATTCCAATTCCCTTTCGCACCACACCAAGGGAGGCTTCCTGCGGAGTCGTTACAATCACTCCACCATCAAGCGGAACCGTCTGGCATAAGGTTAACTGTGCATCTCCGGTTCCCGGCGGTAAATCAACCAGAAGATAATCCAGGTCACCCCAGGCGACGTCCTGAAAAAATTGCTGGATCGTTTTAACAATCATCGGACCTCGCCAAATCACCGGCGCGTCTCCTTCAATCAAAAAACCCATGCTCATCAATTTGACCCCATGCTGCTCCAGCGGAACCAGTTTCTCTTCAGAATCAAGCGTCGGTTTTCGATTTACCCCCATCATCAGCGGAATGCTCGGCCCGTAAATATCGCAATCCAGCAACCCCACCCGAGCCCCAAGCAGATGCAATGCACACGCTAAATTGACAGAGGCAGTTGATTTACCCACTCCTCCCTTGCCGCTGGCAATCGCCACAATTCGATTCAACCCCGCAACTTTCTTCTGATGTGACCATGGATTCGGAGCAGCGGCAGCGGGACCTGAAGGAAGCTGCACTTCCACAATCACCGGACCTCCTCCCGAAAGGGATTTAAGCGCCTCCTCACACTCCCGTTTAATCTGGCCGGCCACTTCCGGTTGGGGAGCGGTCAGTTGAATGGAAACGGAAATGGCTCCCCCGTTCACCAGCACCTGCTTGACCAACCCGAAAGAGAGAATGTCCCGGGAATATCCAGGATATTTGACCCCCTTTAACGTCTCCCTCACTTGCGCTTCTGTAATCATTTGAATCGATTGAACGTTGTCATCTCTAGATGGGAGCTGATCGCCTTGCAAGGAGTTTGGCGGGGCAACTCACATGGACCACCATTCCATTCCCCCGTTACTGGAGCAACTTGCCCTTGCGACTCCCCGCTTTGGAGTTAACCTGATGCTGTTTGACAGAGCCTCTGCTGACAGACCGCCAATATTTTCTATGCGCCGTGATTCTTTATGGAATCAGTTCGGTGTATTCCATCTTTTTGTGGCGAAAAGGATTTCGGGAGGATAATCGCCTTAATTACATCCTGTTGCTTGGCAGCGCCTTGTTCCACACCATGGCGCTGGTCAGTCGCGGTTTCTCTTTTTCCCGCTGCCCGGTCAACAACCTTTATGAGGCGATGGCCTTTATCGGCTGGACCATCGTGGCAAGCTACCTCGTGATCGGCCTATGGTCACGCTTGCGGTTTCTTGGCGCATTTGCCTCTCCTGTTCTCTTCGGCACAGGGATCTTTGCGTTAATGCCCGGTCTTGATGTTCACAGCGCACAACCTGCCTTCGTCAATGGCTGGACCAGCCTGCATGCCACACTTATTCTCCTTTCCTATGGAGCGTTCGGCCTCGCTTCAATTGCAGGGTTGATGTATTTGACCCAGGAACATAATTTGAAGTTTGACAAGCTCCGGGCCGTCCTTTCATTGCTGCCGCCAATTCAGCGGTTGGAACTGACAATGAACAGGTTATTGATCGTGGGCTTCGTCCTTTTGACTATCGGATTGTTAATGGCGCCACGGTTAATGAAAGAAGCTTATGGGGTATATTTCAAAAGTGACCCAAAGATCATCTGGTCCATTTTTGTCTGGGCTCTTTATCTCACACTCCTGGTGATGCGCCGCTGGTTTGCCCAGGGCGGACGCAGGTTCGCCTGGGGTACTGTCGGCGGGTTTTCCTTCGTCCTGTTGACTTTCTGGGGGTTTAACCTTCTTTCCACCGTTCATAATCCCTAGTCATGCCCATCGTTGTTCTTGGTCTAAATCATCATAACTCTCCTGTCACGGTCAGGGAACGATTTGCTTTTAGTGAACACGCCATTCCTTCGGCCCTTGAACAAATACGTGGCAAAGGTATCGCCGAGGAAGCTGTCATCCTCTCTACGTGCAACCGGGTGGAAATCTATGCGGCGGGAGAAAGACCGGCTTCTGACATGCTGAAAAGCCTCGAGCAGTTTTTGCTCGAATACCACAATTACCGGGAAACCCTCAACGGTGAACTCGTCACGATGGCAGAACCGCGCAGCGTTGAGCATCTCTTCCAGGTGGCTTCCGGCCTCGATTCAATGGTTCTCGGCGAGACGGAAATCCTCGGCCAGTTAAAGAAAGCTTATGACCTTGCCCTGGCCCATCGGTTCACAGGCAGGGAATTAAACAAGGCATTCCAGCGCGCATTCAATGTGGCCAAGCAGATTCGCACCGAAACGAACATCCAGCGCGGCAGTGTTTCGGTGGGATCAGTGGCTGTGGAGCTCGCGGAAAAAATTTTCACGCAACTGGATGATCATCATGTCATGGTCATTGGCGCGGGCGACACCAGCGAGAA
>JANRLX010000065.1:0-19587 GCA_033762115.1 Verrucomicrobiota bacterium | reverse complement strand
AAGCTGATGAGTGGCGATCCAGAACTCACTCTGCGCGGCTTTTTGTTTCTTGGCGAACACGGTGAATCTGTTACCACGACTCGTGCCAATTTCTTAAATCGTGCGCATCGGCGCAGCGGCGTTTTTCAACAGGCTGCTAGGGCCATACAGGCAAAAAGCAGCCGCGAGCTGTCAGTAGGCGCCGTAAGGACAGAATGCCACAATCCGAGAGCTAAACGCAGTTTATAGGACAATTTTTCGCCCCTTTCCAGTGATCTCGTATTGAACGTCTCGGCAATATCCCGGCCTTCATACCCTACGGATACTGAACATCTCCCGACTCTGGTTCTGCGTAACTGGCTATCCTCTGGATAAACGTTGCAGGTGTCTGGATCCATGAAACCATCAATCCTTGCCTCTGGGTGTTCTAAAAGCCCGGCCAGCCTAGATGTCCTTGCTGCTTTAGTTGCTGCATAAGGATCATCGAAATACTGCACAGAACCCTCAACCGCGATTCTGATAGGAATCTGCTTTACCACCATTAGTTTCATGAGGAGTTCCTCAAAAACAGGATAATGGTTTTCTGCCTCGTCATGAGTTTCAAAGCCAATGGCTTGCAATCGTCGCAAATTGTTCTCTCCATGAAATTGCAGTTTAATAGGCCGCTTTACTCCATAGATACAAACCTCCCTGTCGAAAGCTCCCATTTTAATATGTTCCGGCGTTTCAAACGGTATACTGAGCACCCATGGGCCATTGAACCTCGTTGCCAATGAATTCATTTTGTCAGGGTCTCTACCTTCAACTTTCCTAAATGTGATTGTTGTAATCTCCACGCTTTACCTCCCACTTGAGCATTTTACGTTCATTTTACACCCCACCCGCTCCAATCGCTGCCTGAAACTGCCCAGGTCGCCTTATTGAATGACAGTTTGTCAATGGATGGATTAGGTCGGAAATGACCCCTAATCGAGTCTTACATCATCCCCAAACCGCGGTTCTCCCACTAGGATGTCAGCCGCCACGGTGGTGCTGCGAAAGGGCCCGGTGATCCGGATTTCGGAAAGTTTCTGCCCATTGCGATAGACGCTCAGTTTTTGGTCAATCTCCGGAAGGCGGCTGTTCGCAAAATCGATCACCACGAAACGAAGTTTATTATTCACTGAAACAATCCGCCCTGACAGTGGATTGGCTGGTCGAATGGCTGCCGGGTCAGGGGCCACTTCGACTTTAATGGTGCGTGGCCGTATTTCCGCTTCCTTTTGGGAATTGGAACTGGCGCAACCAACCGCGAGGAGAAGAGCGACCACCCAGGGCAAACAACGCATAAAACAATGCAAAGTGTTGCCCCCCTTCCATTCAAAGTCAATCAAGCGAAGGACCGCCAATCTCAACAGTTCAATGGTCGCCCGATCACCTGTCTCACTCCATTTCAATCGCTGCGCTCTGGATATTACCCCAGCGACGTTCCCAGTCCGCCCAGGGAATCGCCCAGAAATCTTCTTTGAACGTTTCACGTGCTCCCGGGACGATTTTGCGGTAGGACGCCATCGCGCTGTAGATCCTCTCGCTCTCTTTCCATTTCACGTAAGCTTCCAGCAGGCTGAGGTGGTTATCTGGATACTCCGGTGCCACAACCACCGAACGTTCCAGATGTTTCCGCGCTTTTTTTCGATTTCCAATGCTCGTCGGCCAGCCGGGCGCTTCCAGGTAAAGAATTCCCAGGCAACGATGCGGCCCTGCGAAATCCAGCTTTTCATCCAGTTCAATTGCGCGAAGGAACTCCTTTTCCATTTGGCTTACCAGCGGCAAGGCTCCGATTGATTTGGTGCGGGCCAGTTGCCCCAGGTTCATTGCCAGCCAGTAATGCCCTGCCGCTGCTTTATTATTGCTGCGAAGGACATTCCGGGCAGCTTCGATTCCCTGCTGGGCGATCTGTTCCCGTTCGCGATCGCGGGTGGCAAACTCCGCCCAATCGAACGCCGCTTTGGCAAAGCGGGTGGCAAAAAGTTCATTTGTGGTCGAGACCAGATACAGCGCGCGCGTCTCCTGGAAAGTGAGTTCCGCAAGTTCAGCACCCTGGCTCGACGCAAAAACCTCCGGAATGGGATTAAATTGCAGAATCAGAACCCCGGCCAAAAGAAAGCGAAAAGCCCTCAGCCACAGGCGGCTGAAAATGGAAATAAGTGTTGCCACCATCACCGGCCACTTTATACTGCTAAAGTGAAATTGAATTGGAACATGGTGCGCCTTGCGGCTGGCTCGTTCCTGATTTTGCTGTCGATTGGCTGCAGCGGAATCAACGCCACGCACGGGGTCTCTCCGGCGACTTTTCTCCTCCCGGGGTTGGGCCATTCCGCGCCCGCCACCCCACCCCACCCCACGACAGATGTGATGGTGTCCAGTTCCCATACTACTCATTCTCTTTCACTGCTCGCCGAGTCTCAACCATAATTTATGCGATTTCCCCTGGCGTTGACCGCAAAAATTGCGCGTCACATTATCAAGCATAAGGTCGCTCGCACCCCGAAATTTGCCCTCGTCCTTCAACTTGAACCGCTGCATACCTGCAACCTGACCTGTACCGGTTGCGGCCGTATCCGGGAATATTCCACCAGTCTCAAGGACATGATGAGCCTGGAGGATTGCCTCGACTCAGCTCAGGAATGTGATGCGCCGATGGTTTCGATTTGCGGAGGAGAACCGCTGATCTACCCAAAAATCGAGGAACTGGTCGCTGGCCTCCTTGACCAGGGCCGCATCGTTTACATCTGCACGAACGGAATGTTCATGCGGAAAAAAATGAAGGATTACCTCGCCGCCACCTATGCCCCCTCGCTCGATCCGAAGCTTCAGGAACTGCTCGCGGAAAAGTTGATTTCAGAGAAAGACGTCGAAACCATCCGCAAAGGGAAAAATGATGGACGCCCGGTGATCCGCCCCAGCAAGTGGATGTACTGGAATGTGCATATTGACGGCCTCGAATACACCCATGATTTAATTGTGGAGCGGGAAGGTGTTTTCAAGGAATGCGTCGAGGCTATCCGGATGGCAAAAGCGCTTGGCTATCAAGTCGCCACCAACACAACTGTTTACAAGGAAACGGATGTGCAGGAACTGGAACGAATGTTCGAGTTTTTCTCCTCCATGGAAGTGGATGGCCATACCATTTCCCCCGGTTACGATTATGACGCCGCCAAGAAGGACATGGTCAAACGACTCGGCCGAAAACCGGAGGATTTCTTTCTCACACGGCAGATGACCCGTGCGAAATTCGCCCGAATCCAGGAATGGGGCAAGCGCTTTACAATTTTTGGCACCCCTGTTTACCAGGAATTTCTCGCTGGAAAACGGGAATTGACCTGCACCGCCTGGGCCATCCCCACCCGCAACGTTCGTGGCTGGAAAGCCCCCTGTTACCTGATGACTGACGGCCATTATCCTCATTACCAGGAGATGCTGGAAAAGGTCGATTGGAGCAAATACGGGGTGGTCGATGGAGTGGCGCGCGACTCACGTTGCGAAAACTGCATGGTCCATTGCGGCTACGATCCCAGCGGTGCCCTGGGCACGAACGCCAGGCCGGGCGACACCTGGAAAAATATCGCCTACAATTTCGGCGCAAAACCGAAACCGTTCGTTGAGGGGCGGAAGGTCAATGCCTTTAACGGATTTTCCATTGGCAAAGGGCACCTCGCGGAAGCCAAGGCAGCGATCAATTCACCCCGGGCAATCGCCAATGGCGCAACTCCCTGCTCCAGCGGTGATTCCTCCCAACGGGACGATCTCCTGGGCAAAATTGATGCGGCCCGCCGCGAGAGTTAAAGGCTTCGTTTGACCCAGGCGATCCTTTGCAGGGCAGTTGCCCTCTTCGCAATTTTTGTTGCAGGTTGCATGGCTCCGCGCAGTTCGTTGCTCGTTCCCACGCGGGTTGATTGGGAAAAGGAAATTGCGGCATTTGAGGCAATTGGCCGGACCACCCCTCCCCCCACTGGCGGCATTTTATTTATCGGAAGTTCAAGCATCCGGCTTTGGAAAACGTTGGAATCGGATTTCCCGAATCATCGGGTGATCAATCGCGGATTTGGCGGGTCACAGATGATTGATTCAGTTTACTATTTTGATCGGATTGTTCTCCCCTGCAAACCGCGGCAGATCCTGATCTATGCCGGCGCCAATGATATTCATGCGGGAAAAAAGGGGGAGCAGGTGCTCGCGGATTTCAAGCTGTTCGTCGAGAAGACAAAACGTTTTTTGCCGGGAACGCGGGTCGATTTTATTTCCATTGCCGGCAATCCCTCCCGCTGGGGAGAAATTAATGAAGTGAGAAAAGCCAACCGAGTAGTCCGGGAATTTGCGCGGTGGGAAAGAAATGTCGGTTTCATCGACACTCATTCAGCCATGATGAACGAACAGGGGGAACCAAAACCGGAGATTTTTGTCGAGGACCGCCTGCACATGAACGAAAACGGTTACGCAATCTGGCGGGAAATCATTCGTGACCATTTGACGCCCGAAAAGGAAGCTCCGGCAAAAAAGACCGGCTGGTAGCAGCCTGCTTCCTTTCAATTTGCTTTCGGGGAAACTTTTCACCTGATACAAACGGTGGATGAGGAGAACGATTTTAATTTTTTGTTCAGCCTGGGCCCTGATGCTTAATGGAGTTGTGATGAGTGCGGAAGGAATGAAAAATGTTACGGTGAAGGAATTTGGAAAACAACCGGACGGCGGCGCCGTTCAGCTGTTCACGCTGCGAAATTCCCGCGGGATGGTTGTCAGCATCATGGAACTTGGCGCGATCATCACCGAAATCCAGGCAGCCGACCGAAACGGGAAATTTGTCAACGTGCTGCTGGGCACGAATGATTTTCAGACGTACCTGAACGGTTACCCGGCCTCGGCAGCGGTGATTGGCAGGTTTGCCAACCGAATCGCAAAAGGGGTGTTCAAGCTGGATGGGGTGGAATATCACCTGGCAAAGAACAACGGGCCGAACCATCTTCACGGAGGTCGCAAGGGATTTGCCCAGGTGCTTTGGAAAGGAAAAGTAATCGACTCAAAGGATGGCTCAGCGGTTCGCTTCACTTATTTCAGCAAGGATGGAGAGGAAGGATATCCCGGAAATCTCGAAGTTTCCGTGACTTACACGCTGACGGAAAAGAATGAGCTGCGGCTGGATTATGAAGCGTCCACGGACAAGGCCACCGTGGTGAACCTGACCAACCACGCCTACTTCAACCTCGCTGGCGAGGGGGACATTCTCGATCATCAATTGTTCCTCACCGCGGAAAGTTATACCCCTGCTGATGATGGATTGATTCCCACCGGTGAAATCGCGCCGGTCAAGGGAACAGCGCTGGATTTTACCAAAGGCAAAAGGCTCGGTGATGGGATCAAGGCATTCCTGCCGAAGATCAATGGCTACGACCATAATTTTGTCCTGGGTGAGGATGGGAAAATGAAAGCTGCAGGAAAGCTGGTTGATCCGAAGAGTGGCCGGGTAATGGAAGTGCAAACGACTGAACCGGGAATCCAGATTTATACAGGCAACCATGTGAATCATCGCGCGGTCTGCCTTGAAACGCAGCATTATCCTGATTCGGCCAATCAAACTGCGTTTCCATCCCCTGTGGTGCGGCCTGGAAAACCGTTTAAAAGCAGCACTCAATTTACTTTTGCAACGGTGCCTTGATGAAGAACCCAATTACGTTGCTTCGGAAAATTTCGTTTTTCGAGGGCGTTTCCTACCTGCTGCTGCTTGGGGTGGCAATGCCGCTCAAATATATCTGGGGAATGCCAGGGGCCGTTAAAATCGTTGGCGCGCTGCATGGAGGACTTTTCGTTCTGCTCTGCTTTTCACTGCTTCAGACCTGGATCGTGGCGAAATGGCCGTTCTCGCGGGCAGCGATGGTTTTTGTCGCTGCGCTCCTCCCGTTCGGCCCGCTTTACGTGGACCACAAGCTGGCTTTTTGGGAGGCAAAATTTAAAGGGAGCGGGAATTAATTTTCTTTTGACAGGGCGGGCCCCAGCAGGGCCCGACGGCGCTTTGGTTTTTCATTTTTTTCCTGGTTGATGGCGCGTGTCGGAATTGCGGATAAATTCGTGATTGACCCGATTTTCGCGATTGGTAGTTTACACGCACAATGAACGAATTGGTCACGGTCCGCCGCAGTGTCCGCGTAGTCGTAGTAGACTGACGCGACCTGGCGTGGCTTTGGTCAATTGCTCGCAGGTCGCCCGCCGTTCCCCCGGAACGCGGGTTTTTGATTTTTGCGGGCTTTGGTTTCCAACGTCCGCAAAGGCGGGAAAACCAAACACTCATCATATGCGACATACAATCTCGGTTTTAGTGGAGAACAAGTTCGGTGTGCTCACGCGCATCGCTGGTCTGTTCAGTGGCCGCGGCGATAACATTGATACGCTCACTGTGGGCCCGACCCATGATGCCAACACTTCACGGATGACAATTGTCACTCGTGGCGATGACGCCACTGTGGAACAAATCGTCAAGCAACTGAACAAGCTGGTGGATGTGTTGAAGGTGATCGATTTTCGGGAGGGGGAATATATCGACCGTGAACTGGTCCTGGTGAAGGTGGGGGTCGATTCGAGGAGCCGCGCCGAAATCATGCAGATCACGGACATTTTCCGCGCGAAAATTGTGGATGTGCAACCGAAGAGCCTGACGATTGAAATCACCGGGAACGAGAGCAAGGTGGAGAAGTTTTTGGAATTGATGAAAGGATTCGGCATCCTTGAACTGACCCGTTCGGGCAAGATCGCCCTGCCACGCAAATAAAATCGGTCTTTTTTACCCAAATATAAACATGCCAGCTAAAGTCTATACAGATAAGGACGCGGATTTGTCCGTGTTTAAAGGAAAAACCCTTGCAGTCCTCGGTTTCGGTTCCCAGGGCCATGCGCACGCGCTCAATTTGAAGGAGAGCGGATGCAATGTGATCATCGGCCTGTACGAGGGGAGCAAATCCATTCCTGTCGCAAAGGAAAAGGGATTCCAGGTTTATCCGACTGCCGAAGCGGTGCGCCGCGCTGATATCATCTTCGTTGCGTTGCCGGACACAAAGCAGCCTGCCGCATACAAAAAAGATATTGAGCCGAACCTGACCAAAGGGAAAACACTCCTGTTCTCCCACGGGTTCTCAATCCATTTCAAAACCATCGTTCCACCAAAAGAAGTGGATGTGATCCTGGTGGCGCCAAAAGGCCCGGGGCATATCGTCCGCCGCCAGTTCACGGAAGGCAAAGGGGTGCCGGCGTTGATCGCGGTGTATCAAAATCCAAGCAAACAGGCGAAAAAGCATGCGCTGGCCTGGGCGAAGGGTGTGGGAGGCACACGCGCCGGGGTGATCGAAACGACATTCAAGGAGGAAACAGAAACTGATTTGTTCGGGGAACAAACGGTTCTTTGCGGGGGTTTAAGCGCGCTGGTCCTGGCCGGTTACGAAACCCTTGTTGAAGCAGGTTACCAGCCGGAGATGGCTTATTTCGAATGCCTGCATGAGCTGAAGTTGATTGTCGACCTGATGAACGAAGCGGGTGTGAGCGGGATGCGATTCTCGATTTCCGAAACGGCGAAGTGGGGAGATGTCAGCGTGGGGCCTAAGATTGTCGATGCAGGGGTGAAGAAGCGGATGAAAGCGGCTTTGAAGGATATCCAGAGCGGCAAGTTCGCCAAGGGATGGGTGGCGGAGTATGAAAGTGGTTACAAGAAGTACAATGCACTGCTCAAGGCGGGAGAAAAGCACTCGATCGAAAAAGTCGGGGCGCGTCTTCGTTCCCTGATGCCGTGGATGCAAAAGCGTTCAATCAAAGGAGTTCAGGCATCCTACGCCTGATCTGAATTTTAATCCAAAAGGCCGGGCCGCAAGCCCGGCCTTTTCATTTTCCGGTGATGCAGCTTATAGTGGGAGCATGTCATCATTAAATAAATCCATTGCAACCGATCCATTATTTTAATCGTTACTCAGGGAAGGTGGAAACCGAGGAGGTGTATGGGGACCGTTTCCTGCGATGGGTCTATGGCAATCCGCTTGGAAAACTGGCGCTTCACGCGCTGGTTAAAAAATCGCTCTTTTCGCAATGGTACGGAAAACAGATGGATTCGCCCGGGAGCAAGGCACGGGTGCTGCCATTCATTTCGAAATATGGGCTTAATGTGGGGGAATTCGCGGAAGCGCCCGAACAATTCAAGACGTTTAACGAGTTTTTTTATCGGAAACTGAAACAGGGGGCGAGGGAGATCGCCGCCGACCCCAGGGCCCCTGTTTTTCCGGCGGATGGCAGGCACCTCGGATTCCAGGATGTTTCAAAAATTTCCGGCATTTTTGTGAAAGGGGCTTTCTTCAACCTGAACGACCTTTTTCAAAGCGAGCAACTCGCGAAGAAATATGCGCAGGGCAGCATGGTCATTTCCCGACTATGCCCGGTGGATTACCATCGGTTTCATTTTCCCGTCGGCGGTGTGCCCGGAGAAACGAGGTTGATTGGGGGGCCGCTTTTTTCGGTGAACCCGATTGCGTTGCGCCAGAATATTCGAATCCTGACGGAGAATCGGCGGGCCTGGTGCGAGATTGATTCGCCGGAATTTGGTGCGGTGGCAATGTTCGAGGTGGGAGCGACTTGTGTGGGGCGTTTTATTTATACTTATGCGGCGGGGCAGGCGGTGCGAAAAGGGGATGAGAAGGGTTATTTCAAATTCGGCGGATCATTGACGATCACGCTATTTGAACCGGGACGGGTCCGGCTGGCCGCTGATCTATTGGAGAACACGGCTGTCCAGCGCGAGCTGTATGCCCGAATGGGAGACGCGCTGGGAATCGGTTAACCCTTGCTGGGACTAGGCTGAGTAATCGAGATAAACCGTTTTTACCCTGCTGTAAAAATCAACCGCGGAGGCACCCTGTTCCTTGAAGGAATCGGAGCTGGATTTCTTGACGCCGCCGAAGGGGGCCTGCAAAGCCAGGCCGGTTGAAATCTGGTTGACCTTGACCACTCCAGCTTCAATCCGCTCAGTGTACTGCATCGCCTTTTTAATGTCGCGCGTGACAATCGAAGCGGAAAGCCCCACATCCACGCCATTGGCGACGGACAATGCCTCTTCAAAATTTTCGACGGCGATGATCGCAATCACGGGCCCAAAAACCTCTTCGCGGGCGATTCGCATTTGGGGGGTGACGTTTGTGAGCAGCGTTGGCTCCATGAAATAGCCGTGGGCAAGGTCGCCGCTGGTGAGACGATTGCCGCCCGCGACGAGCTTTGCTCCTTCCTTTAAGGCGGTTTCGAGATGTTCAAAGTTGCCATCGAGTTCCTGTTTGTTCACAGCCGGACCCATATCGATGCCGGGTTGCAATCCGTTCCCCACCTTGATGGAGCGGGCTTTGGCAACGAGCTTTTCAGTCAATGTCTCGGCGACGGATTTTTCCACAATCACGCGGCTGGTGGCGGTGCAGGCCTGGCCGGTCAGCCCGAAACCGGCGCGTGTGATCAAGTTGGCAGCAAGATCGAGATCGCCATCAGCGAGGACGATGGTGGGGTTTTTTCCGCCCATTTCCATTTGGGCGCGGGCCATGCGAGGGGCAAGCTGTTGATAAATCTGCTGCCCAACTGCGGTTGAGCCGGTGAAGGAAAGAGCGACCACGGCTGGAGTGGAAGACAACTCACCGCCGACTGCCCTGCCCTCCCCCACGACTGCATTGAAAACGCCCTTCGGCATTCCCGCCTCATGGGCTGCGCGTGCGAGTTCGAGTGTCATGGCGGGAGCCTGGGTGGCTGGCTTGATGATGACTGTGTTCCCTGAGACGAGAGCGGGAGCGAGTTTCCAGGCAGGGATGGCAATGGGAAAATTCCAGGGAGTGATCAAACCGACAACGCCGAGCGGTTGCCGGACGGTATAAAGAAGGTTCCCCGGAAGATCGTGCGGAATGGTTTGGCCGCCGAGGGTGTAGCTCAACCCGCCAAAAAAGCGAAAGATATCAACGGCGCGTTGCACCTCGCCCTGCGCTTCGGCGAGTGTCTTTCCCTCTTCACGGGTGAGGAGTTCGGAAAGCTCGGCTTTTCGGCCCTCGATGATCTGGGACATTTTGCTGAGAAAGCGACCGCGAGCGACTGGGGTCAATCCGCTCCAGGCGGGGAACGCAGCCCGTGCGGCATCGATAGCCATCAGCGCATCGTCACGTCCTGCCAAAGGGTATTCGGCGACGATTTCACGAGAATCGGCGGGGTTATGATTTTGGAACGTTTTGCCTGACGTTCCACTCTTCCACTCACCGCCGATGTAATTTTGATATGTGCGCATGTTCTTCAATCTGTTCCTGCTGATAAAATCGTGCAAACTGGACCAATGACAGCCACCTACCTGTTGATTGGACTGGGCAGCGCGCTGGGGGGGATCAGCCGCGCAGTCGTGACCACATGGATGACAGCCCGCTTTGCGGGGAATTTTCCCACAGGAACGCTGCTGGTGAATGCCACCGGCGCATTGGCAATTGGATTCTGTGCCGCACTGTTGGAACCGCAAGGACGATTTTCAAATTCCGAGCAGTGGCGGTCGTTGCTTGTCACAGGATTTCTCGGTGGTTACACCACTTTTTCAGCTTTCAGCCTGCAAACATTCAGCCTTTTGGAGGAAGGACGGTATGTGATCGCTGCTGGCTATGCGGTTGGTTCGGTTCTCCTTTGCCTGGCCGGGGTATGGATCGGACAGCTGGCGTATGGACGATTCAGCGCGGTCTCCTGACGGTGAAGTCAACTGTGTTGGTGGCTTTTTTATGGATTGTCGAGGGAAAGATGAACTGTTTCGGAACCTTGACTTGCAGATGATATTGGAAGGATTCATCCGCCAGATGACTGTTGGGCTGGAGCGCTGCGAGATGATCCATTTCCATATGGATTGCCTGACGGGCGACGTCCAGCAAGGCCAGGCTTTTGGCGTGTTGCATGAGAATCTTGTCGAGCCGGGGAAGCAGGAAGACCCAGTTACTTTCGTTATCCATTTTGTCGAGTGAGGGGGAGATTAACTCCATTTGTTCAGTATAGGGACGTTCGCTGAAGGCGAGGTATTTCTCTGCATCGTCGAAAAATTTTAAATATTCTTTTTGAAATGTTCCTGAAAAAGTGTCCGCCTTAAATTTTAGACCGGCAAAGATTTTTGTGCCTAAGGGGGCCCCGGGTGTGGTCTTGCTTATCCTCTCACCCAGAGACACATCAAAGAAGGAAATGGCGCGGCACCTCTCAGCATTGATGGTTGTGCCCAGTTTAAGGTTTGAGCGGGTCCTCGAGAAAGCCTGAAGCAGTTGTTCGAGTTCTGTTTGAGTTGGAGGGGCCTGGTTAAAAAGGTACTCCATGCCTTGAAAGGCGTGATTGATATAGACAAAAGTGAAAGTAGGGGAAGTTGTGGAAATATCATTAGCCTTTCCTTCGGCCAGAAGGAGCAAGGCGACAATGCTGGTGACAGCTGCTTTCCTGTTGGTCCGGGCGTTGTAGGCAGTGGAATAGCGCAAAAATTTGGACAAATCGCGTGAGGCGATGTGCGAAGAGGAAACGAAATTATCATCCATGTCAGGAGGATGGTAAATCACGGGAAAAGTGATTGCCTGCTCGAGCAGCGGGAGCACACGAACTTTTTTTTCGAGATAGAGTTTCAGCTGATTGGGATCTTTTCTGAGATGTTGATTCCAGTCTTCCGGCAATTGGCTTGGCCCGGGCCATTCCAAAGTTCGTCCGTGCAAAAGAGATGCAGCGGTCATGACGAGGGGAGCGGCATTTGATCCTTTTGGAGCCACAGGCAGGGAAGTCATGAGTTCTGGAATGGTGGTGGGAGTGCCGTTGTTGCGGAGTTCGGCGATGCGGCTTTGCACCTGGCGGTCCCACCGCCAACGATTGATAAACAAGGCTGTGATTGAGATGAGCAGGACCAGGGCGACTGTTCCCAAAAGTTTGTAGCGTCGGAAGAGAGGGCGAGGGCGTGCGGAAGCTGAGGATTCCACAGCTGAATGGGTTTGGATTGCCGGGGTGAAGAGCGCTTTGAGATTCCGTTTTCGTTTGGGAGGCTTTGCATCAAATCGCTGGGTGGCTTGTTCCCTGAACCTGTTGAGAAATCTTTTTCGATTGAGGAGAGTTAGGAACGCCGAGTTGATCAGGCTGATCAGAAACCAGCAGAGGTGGTAGAAACCCTCGGGGAAAACGTATTGTGTGAAAAATTCATACGCTTCGAAGAGACCGCATAAAAGCAGCCAGAGAATGAACGGCCTAAAAAAGAGGTGGCTGGCGACTTGGAGCAAGGCCCTGTTGGAACTCAAGTGGAACTGGGAAAGCCATATTGAAGTCCATTTCAAGGCTGGCAGATCAACAAGGAATCGAGTCACCGCCGCGAAAAAGAAAAATATGATGGCACGGTCACTCTGACCTTGAGAGTTTGAATTGAGGGCTAAAATCATCAAGGCTGCATCGACGAGCAGCATTTTCCCGATGATTACACCGAAATTTTTCCGTATGGAAATTGAGATGCCGCGGCTGATTTCGCGCTCGTTGAGGGGCGTCGCTAAAAGGAGTTCAAGCGCTCCGCCCCGGCGGTCCTCGACCATGCGGGAGCAAATTTCTGAAATGATCCACAAACGAATCAAGAGATGAAGAAAATGGATGAACGCGAGGCTGAATCCCCATTCGGCGAGGACTTCAGGAAATTGCAAATACCCAAGAATCCAGAGTGCGCCGAAGAAAAAAGCCACGCCGAGACCGTAGCTTTGTTTGGTTCGTTCCCGGCTGGCCAGCCATGCGTAAGGATTTAGATTGAGCAATTTCTGCCGTCGTTTGGTTTTTTGATCGGCATTCCCGTAAACCCACCAATGAGAAATTTTTTGATAAAGTGCGGCAATCTTCCCCTGCCCTTCCAGGCGGGATTGGTAAGGCAAAAAAATGGAAGCAATCACAAGAAATGCGACGGCGAGGAAGGCATTGATGCAGAGGGATGAGATGAAAGCGTGGTTGTTGTTGAGGTTTGCCAGCTTCGGTTCCGAGAGGGTTAATGCATGGAGAATGCTTGGAGGTAAAAACTCAGTGGCGAACTCGAGGTTCGAACCATCGAAGCTGTCGTAAGTAAAGTAATAGGCGAGGAGGTACGGCCCGGCAATGAGGAGAAAGAGGAGGACGCCCGTGAAGAGCATCGCCTTTCGTTCGTGGGCAACAAAGGTGGAAATGAGCATGCCTGCGCTGAGCGAAAGCATCAGCGTGACGAGGAGGACGAGTGAAACCCTTGCGAATTCCAGGAGCGAAACCCCGCCGAAAAGCAAGGCGAGGCTGAGGACAGGAAGGATGGAGAAGAGGGCATAAACGGCGTGGAGGGAGGAGGAAACCAGCTTGCCAAGGATGACGTCATATCCACGGAGATTGGTGAGGAAAAGCAAACCCAAGGTTCCTTCCCGCTTTTCGGAGGAGAGGCAATCGCTTGTCCAACGGATTCCGGTGAACATGCAATAGATCATGGCGCCGGTGGAGAGAATTTTAAAGAGCAGCCGTCCCTGTGTGTGCGGAGCCAGCTGAACCGCAGTCATGATGAAGACGCCAAACAGGACAAGCAATGCGAGGGAGACGGCAGCGAGACGGCTCTTCCACACCGCATCATGCCTTGAGGCGACCAACAATTCCCGAGCGACAACTGGGAGCAATTGCATGTGGCTTAGACTGTTCCCCCGGCAATTCGTTGCCTGTGCCGAAGGAAAAAGTAGAAGCGATGTCGCCCTGGCAAGGTTACATCCAAGGGATCAGACCTTGACCCATTGACGGGTTTTGGCTGATTCCTCCACAGCTTCGAGAACGCGTTCGTTGCGCAGGCCATCCTCGAAGGTGGGCTGCACCGGTTTTCCATTGACGACGGCCTTGACGAAATCGGCAATGGTATGAACGAAGGTGTGTTCGTAACCGATGATATGTCCGGGCGGCCACCAGTTGCCGACGAAAGGATGAGCGCCACCGGGTTGGGTGACGAGAATATCGCGGAAACCCTGGCGGTCTGCAGGGTTGGTGTTGTCGAAAAATTTTAGGCGGTTCATGTCTTCAAAATCGAAATGGAGGGAGCCTTTTGAGCCGTTGATTTCGACTTCGATGTGATTTTTGCGTCCGAGGGCGAAACGGGTGGCCTCGAGGTTTGCGAGGGCGCCGTTCTGGAAGCGACCGATGAACATGGCGGCGTCATCGACGGTGACTTTGCCAAGTTTGCGACCGGCTTTGCCGCCGAGGCCGGAGCCTTTGCCGCTCTCATCCATGAGGGGGCGTTCCTTGATGAAGGTGTGCATCAATCCGCAGACTTCCTTGAACTCACCAACGAGGTAGCGGGCGATATCGATGATGTGGGCGTTGATGTCGCCATGGGTTCCGCTGCCGCTGACTCCCTTTTGCAAGCGCCAGACGAGAGGGAACTCGGGATCGACAATCCAGTCCTGAGCGTAGCGTGCGTAGTAATGGTAAATTTCACCGATGGCCCCTTCCTCGATCATTTTTTTGGCGAGGGCGATGGCGGGGATGCGGCGGTAGTTGTGGCAAACCATGTGGACGACTTTGGCCTTCTTGACAGCGTCGAGCATTTCCCTGCATTGGGCGACGTTCAAGGCGAGCGGTTTTTCGCAAAGGATATGTTTGCCGGCTTTTGCGGCGGCAATGGCGATTTCAGCGTGTGAGTCGTTGGGGGTATTGATATCGATGATGTCGATGTCAGGGGAGTTGACGACGGCTTTCCAGTCGGTGGAGGCATTTTGCCAGCCGAGTTGTTTTCTGGCTGTCTCGAGGGCTTTGGGGTCGCGTCCGGCAATGGTGTGTAATTCGACTTCTGCAGGAAGATCAAAGAAATGGGGAGCCTGCCGCCAGGCATTGGAGTGGGCCTTGCCCATAAAGCGGTAACCGATCATGCCAACCCGTAAAGTTTTCGCCATACGCAAAAGTAAAGATGATGTTGAATTAGGTGCTGCGCATCTTATAGTAATGTTCGAATTTGAAGTCAACGAACGACTTCTCTGCTGGCTTCACAACCCCCGCGACAGAGCGCCGGTTATGATTTACGCAGGTGCCGAGTAGCAAATGTATGGAAGTTCATTTACTGAAGTCGAAAATTCATCGCGCCCAGGTAACAGGGGCGAGCCTGAATTATGAGGGGAGCATGACGATTGCGCGGGATTTAATGGAGAAGGTGGGGTTGCTTCCATACGAAAAAATTCTTTGCAGCAACCTGGCAAACGGCCATCGTTTTGAAACGTATGTGATCGCGGGTGAGTCGGGGGCGGGTGTGATTGTTTTGAATGGGGCGACAGCGCACCTGGGGAAAATTGGTGACCGGCTGACGATCATGTCGTTCACCATGCTTTCCGCAGAAGAAGCGGTGAATTGGAAGCCGCGCGTGATCGTCCTTGGGGAAGAGAACAAAATCGTGAATGAACGCGGGATCTGAAAATGCCACAGGAACCGGTTTTTCCGCAGGCGAAATCGCCGCCCTGATCGGGGGCGTGGTCCGGGGTGATGCCTCAGTGCGGCTGACTGGTTTTGCCCCGGCGACGACAGCTCGTGCCGGTGACCTGACATTTGCAGAGAACAGCGCTTATTTCAGCCGTGCGGAGGGAAGTTCGGCCTCGGCTGTGCTGATTGACCAGGAATTCAGTTCCAGCCAAAAGGTTTTGATCCGGGTGCCGAACGCGAGGATTGCCTTTGCCAAAGCGCTGGCGCTCTTTTTTCCGGAGCCGGATTTTCCGCCGGGAATTCACAGGACCGCGACTGTCGCAACGACCGCGCAGATTGATCCAACGGCACATATTGGGCCGGGTTGTGTGATTGGTGAGCATTGTGTGATTGGGCCGGGGGTGGTTCTTCAGGGACTTGATTTCATCAGCGATCGTTCAACGCTGGGGGAGGGCGTTCATCTTTTTCCTAATGTGACGTTGTATCCAAGGAGTCAGCTTGGGGCGCGGGTACGGATCCATTCAGGCACGGTGATCGGCTCGGATGGTTTTGGATATGTTTACGACCAGGAAGCGCACCGAAAAGTTCCGCAGGTCGGGTATGTGGTTTTGCAGGATGATGTGGAGATTGGCGCGAATGTGACGATTGATCGCGGGGCACTGGGGCCTACTGTGATCGGCAAGGGAACGAAGATCGATAACCTGGTCCAGATTGCGCATAATGTGGTGATCGGCGAGCACAGTCTTGTGGTGGCCCAGGCGGGAATTGCCGGAAGCACCAAGCTGGGCAATCTGGTGACGATTGCCGGGCAGGTAGGCGTCGCCGGGCATTTGAAAATCGGGAACAAAGCGACAGTGGCCGCCCAATCGGGGGTGATGCATGACATTCCTGAAGGTGAAAAGTGGTTTGGGAGCCCAGCGCAACCGGATCGAAAAATGAAACGGCAGTTGCTTGCGCTGCATCAGTTGCCGGACCTGCTGCGGAGAGTTGCGGAGCTGGAAAAGAAAACGGGGGTCAGCCCGGAGGACAGTGCGCGTGCCTAGAAGTTTTTTAGCTCTGTTGTTGCTTTGCTGCGCCACTGTCTTTGCGTCCACAAATAATCAACCTCCCCCGATCCAGCGGGAGTTTCGAGGAAGCTGGATTGCCACTTTTAAAAACATTAACTGGCCGTCAGCTCCCGGCCTGGCTGTAAGCGAACAAAAAGCGGAGCTTCTCCGCATCCTCGACAAGGCGGTGGAACTGAAACTGAACGTGGTGATTTTGCAGGTGCGGCCTGCCTGTGATGCACTTTACGATTCCCCGTTCGAACCGTGGAGTGAGCATTTGAGCGGGAAGATGGGGATTGCACCACAGCCTTATTATGATCCGTTAAAGTTCGCGGTTGAGGAGGCCCATGCGCGGGGGCTGGAATTGCACGCCTGGTTTAATCCGTTCAGGGCGGCGCTGCTTCCAAAGAAGAATGGTTTTTCCAAAAAGCATATCAGTGTGAAGGAGCCGTCACTGGTGAAAAAATATGGCTCTCATCTTTGGCTTGATCCGGGGATGAAAGCCGCCCAGGAGCATAGCCTGCGGGTCATTCTGGATGTGGTGAAACGGTATGATATTGATGGGGTTCACCTGGATGATTATTTTTATCCGTACAAGGAACCGAACGGCACGGGAGGGCAGATTGATTTTCCGGATTATCAAAGTTTCAAAGCTTACAAAAATTCCGGAGGCAAGCTGGAACGGGCCGATTGGCGACGACGAAATGTGAATCAGTTCGTGGAGCGGTTGAGCCGTGACATCAAAAAAACGAAGTCATGGGTGAAGTTCGGGATCAGCCCGTTTGGGATTTGGCGTCCCGGTTACCCGGAACAGATACGGGGTCTTGACGCCTACGATCAGCTTTATGCGGATGCGAAACTGTGGTTGAACAAAGGCTGGGCTGATTATTTTGTGCCGCAACTTTATTGGTCCATCGACAAGCCTGCCCAGAGTTATCCGGTGCTTCTGGATTGGTGGCTGAAGGAAAATCAGCGTCAACGTCATGTCTGGCCGGGGAATGACCTGACGAAATTCGGGAGCGCGTGGCAGGCTGATGAAGTTCTGGGGCAGATCGAACTTTCCCGGAAGGCATCATCGACTCCGGGGCATGTGCTTTACCATATCGGCAGCCTTGAACGGAACAAGAATGGCCTGGCGGACCTGCTGCGAACCAATGTTTATTCCGAGGTGGCCCTGCCCCCGGCGTGGCCCTGGATCGATGGCAAACCTCCAGTAAAGCCACTCATGACGAACTCAGCCAGTTTGACGAATGGACTCTTTCTCAAGTGGGCGAATCCTGCCGGAGCGGAAAAGGTCTGGGTATGGGTGGTGCAGAGCCGGTATGGAAAAAGCTGGCGGACGGAAATTTACCCGGGCCGCGTGACCGGTCTGCAATTTCCTGCGGCACAGATGCCGGAAGCTGTTCACCTGACCGCGGTGGACCGCTGCGCGAACCTGAGTCCCTCGGTGACATGGCCGTTTCCGGCGAAGGCAGCAGCTTCGGTTTCGGCAGGTGAGACTGATCTCGCGCAGGGTTCCAAACGTTCGAGGTAACGTGCTGACCAGTATCCTGATTTTGGTCACTCTGCTGAGTATTTTCCTCTGTTTATGGCAATGGATGGTGGCCATCCGCTTTCCACTTCACCAGGAAAAGATGAGTCGTGAATTCCCCACGGTCAGCATTCTGAAGCCGCTGAAAGGAACCGATGAACATACGGAGGATTGTCTGCGAAGCTGGTTCACACAGGAGTATCCGGGGTCAATCCAGCTTCTTTTTGGCGTCGCTTCCTCCGATGATCCGGTTTGTGTTCTGGTTCGAAGATTGATGGCGGAATATCCGGCGCAAGAAGCGGAATTGGTGATTTGCGATCCTGTCCTGGGGGCGAACGCGAAAGTTTCCACGCTTGTCCATCTGTATAAAAAGAGCGGCCACGAACTGATCGTAATCAGTGATGCGGATGTGCTGGTGGAAGGCGGATTTCTCAAATCGTTTGTGGCGGAGTTCGATTGCGACAGGGTGGGACTTGCCAATTGCTTTTATCAGCTGAGCCATCCGGTGAATGTTGCGATGCGTTTGGAGGCGATGGCGGTCAATGCGGATTTCTGGCCGCAGGTGCTTCAGGGAATTTCACTCAAACGAATGGATTTTGCATTGGGAGCGGTGATGGGAATGAGGAAAAAAGCGATCTCTGGTATCGGAGGATTCGAATCGTTGCTGGATTACCTTGCGGATGATTATCAATTGGGCAACCGGGTCGCTGCGAATGGCTGGAAAGTCACGCTTTCGCCGCTGGTGGTGCAATCCGCGGCACATGCGATGTCCGCGAAAGAGGTTTGGGAGCATCAATTGCGTTGGGCGCGGACGATCCGTTTCTGCCAGCCTGTTCCCTATTTTTTGAGCGTCCTGAACAATGTGACGTTCTGGAGCACGCTGGCGGTTTTGTTAAAACCGGTTCCGCTGACTTTTGGGCTTTGGATAGCAGCCGCTGGACTGCGTTGCGTTTCCGCCTGGCATTGCCAGGCGAAGCTGGAACGGCAGACACCGGCGCGATCTTTCGTTCTGCCACTGTTAAAAGATCTGTTTCAACTGGCGACCTGGGCGATGGCATTTCTTGGGAATAGCGTGATCTGGCGCGGAACAAAGTTCAAGGTGTTGAGCGGGGGAAAGTTAATCCGATATTCCAATCCGTGATTTTGGAGGTTTCCGTTTCATTATGAGGATGATCGAAATTCATCAGCAGGCCTGATTTTCTCCTCGCCACCCATTTGATCTCCTGAGATTCTTTTTTGGTGCGTCACTTTGCTAAAGCCCTGACTGCGATCCTGCTATTCAGCAGCGCATTCCAAACTACGGCAGAAATCGTTTACGACAACTCCTCGAACAACCTGGGAAAGTTTGAAACGGAACGTCTTGAGTATGGGGATGAAATCAATTTGGGCGGGGTGGCGCGGACACTGACCGATTTTTCTTTTCGTTTTTATGCGCAGATACAGTCCTTTCAGGGGGATGAAAGCGCCCGGGTCCGATTTTATGCCAATGACGGCCCAAGACTTGGGAATGATTATATCATGCCCGGAACGCTTCTGTGGGAGAGTCCATTCTTTACCGTGGTGCAGGGGTTT
>JANRLX010000064.1:0-8945 GCA_033762115.1 Verrucomicrobiota bacterium | reverse complement strand
GCACTGCCCTGGGTATTTTTTCCACAGCAATGGTCGCCATCCCTGCTGTTCCCTATAAGGCAGCCTTTGCCGTGGCCGCTTTTCTCCTTCTCTTCATCTCGGAAACTTTGGAACGCCATCTCTTTTTCCGGGCTGAATCACAACCAGCCATGCCGGGGGTTTCGTGAACATTAATCATAATTTTCTTCGCAAATTCGATGGCCCTCTCACCAGGGACCTTGTGCTGGCTCCCGGCCAGTTCGGTCTCGGCCAGGTTCCCAAACATTCACAACCTGACGCCACCACCACCACCGTTTGTGGCTTTTGTTCCACAGGCTGTGGCCTCAATGTTCATCTCAGGCAATCTGAAGCGATCAATCTCACTCCTGCCACTGATTACCCCGTCAATCTTGGCATGGCCTGCCCAAAAGGCTGGGAAGCTTTGACTCCCCTGGCTGCCCAGGACCGTGTGGTCACGCCATTGCTCCGCGGCAGCGGCATCGTTCGCTCCATTGACTGGGACTCGGCCATGCAGGTTTTCACCCTTCGTTTCAAGGCCATCCAGGACAAGTGGGGACCAGCCTCCATTGCCTTCATCAGCACGGGCCAGATCGTCACGGAAGAAATGGCCTTTCTTGGCGCTCTCGCCAAATTTGGTATGGGCATGCTTCATGGTGATGGCAACACCCGTCAATGCATGGCCACAGCAGCCACTGCCTACAAGCAAAGCTTTGGTTTTGATGCCCCACCCTTCAGCTACGCAGATTTCGAGGAATCGGATGTGATCGTTCTCGTCGGTTCCAACGTCTGCATCGCTCACCCCATCCTTTGGCAGCGGATTTTACAAAATAAACGCAAACCGCGCATCGTCGTCATTGATCCCCGCGCCACCGAAACCGCCCTTGCCGCCACTCATCACCTGCCCATTCGTCCTAAGTCTGACCTGACATTTTTTTATGGCGTGGCCAACGCCCTGATTGAACGGCAATGGCTCGACCAATCGTTCATCGCCCGGCATACCGTAAATTATCCTGCATTTGCAGAGCATGTTTCCGAATTTTCCATCTCGCGAGTCTCCGCCGAAACCGGCCTGACCCGTGAACAATTCAGCAGTTTTATCCACCTGCTCGCCCCCGGCAACCGCGTTTCCTACTGGTGGACCATGGGCGTCAACCAAAGCCATGAAGGCACCCGCCTGGCCCAATCGATCATCAATCTCGCCTTGATGACCGGCAATATCGGAAAACCCGGCACTGGGGCAAATTCCATCACTGGCCAATGCAATGCCATGGGGTCACGCCTCTTCAGCAATACCTCCTCCCTTTTGGGTGGCAGGAATTTCGCCTCCGCAGAGGACCGCTCCGCCGTTTCAAAAATCCTTGGAATTGAACAAACCCTCATCCAGACCCAGCCGGGATACGCTTACGACCAGATCATGGACGCCATTGATGCAGGCGAGATCAAGGGACTCTGGATCATTGCCACCAACACCGCCCATTCCTGGATCGACCAGCAGGCCGCTAAAAAAACATTGAGCAAACTGGATTTCCTCGTGGTCCAGGATCTTTACCACAGCACCGAGACCGCCGCCCTCGCTCACATGATCCTGCCAGCCGCTGGCTGGGGTGAAAAAGAAGGTACTTTCATCAATTCAGAACGAAGGATCGGCCTCACCAAAAAAGTCCGGAAAGCTCCCGGTCAGGCCCTTAGCGATTTCAATATCTTCCGTCTCGTCTCCCAATACTGGGGCTGCGGTCAACTCTTCTCCAGCTGGTCCTCCCCCCAGGCCGTCTTTCAAATCCTTAAAAGACTAAGCAAGGATCAACCCTGCGACATCTCGGGGATTGAGGATTACCGTCATCTCGACCGCCTCCGTGGCGTTCAATGGCCCTGGGCCGATCCGCACAACGATCCCCCTGTGCATCGCAGCCTTTTTGAAGATGGCCATTTCTACCATTCCGACCGGAAGGCCCGTTTCCTTTTTGATCGGCCCCGTCCGCCCGTTGAACTTTGCACGCGAGAGTTTCCCTTTATTCTCCTCACCGGCCGGGGAAGTTCCGCCCAATGGCACACTCAAACACGCACAGGAAAATCCGCCATCCTGCGAAAACTCTACCCCGCTGATCCCTATTTTGAACTCCATCCCGAGGATGCACGTCGCTACCGGATCAATTCCGGTGATCTCGTCACCATTGAATCATCCCGTGGCAAGCTCAATGCCGCCGCCCTTGTCACCAGCAATCTCCAACCCGGCCAGATATTTATGCCCATGCATTACGCCACCACCAATCTGTTGACCTGCGCCTCCTTCGATCCTCACTCCCGCCAGCCCTCTTATAAATATTCGGCTGTCCGAATCTATCCAGCCGCAAACGGCCCTGTCGCTTTTTGATCAAAATGAGCCCACACATTCCCATCACGACCTCCTGTTCATCTGCCTGAACCAGCGAGTGTGTTCCCCTCAAACACACCATGATTTCGCATAAAAATCTCTCTCCATGAAAAACACTCATTTACCAGCAGTGAACGATTCATCCATTTCTCGAGCCCTCATGATTGACTGGCACCACCGCTGCTAAAACGATCATGTCAATGCACGGTTTACCTTTTGTCCCGCCAACTGCCCCGTTCAGCGAGAGGCAACGCGCATGGCTTAACGGCTATCTCGTTGGCCTCCTCAGCTCCAGCGAAGGCGCTCCCGCCCCTGCCCCTGCAAAACCGGCAGAACCGCTCCTCCTTCTTTACGGAAGCCAGACCGGCACCGCAGAAGCGCTCGCCAAAAAATTTGCAAAAGCCGCCGCAACTCAAGGTTTTCTCCCTCAAATTCTCGAACTAAACGCCTGCTCCCCTGCCATTCTCGCCGCCTCCAGCAAAGCTCTTATCGTGACCAGCACCTGGGGTGATGGCGATCCGCCTGACAACGCTGCCACCTTCTGGACTTTCCTCCAATCCGCCGAAGCACCGCCACTGCCACATCTTTCCTACAGCATTCTGGCCTTGGGGGATTCCAACTACTCCAACTTCTGCGGGGCAGGTAAAAAATTTGATGAACGCCTCTCGGAACTCAACGCCAAACGTGTCGTTCCCCGCAAGGATTGTGATCTCGATTATGACTCCCCTGCCCAGGAATGGTTTGCCGCTGTTCTCAAGGCGTTCGCAGGCGGCCCTGCGACCCCGCCGCCAACCACCACTCCCACAGCTGCGCCACTCGCAAAAAAGAAGGAATACCCAAAAGCCCGGCTCATCCAGAACAGGCGCCTGAACAAACCAGCCTCCTCCAAGGACACCCGGCACTTTGCCTTTTCCCTGGAAGGGACAGGCCTCCGCTACGAGGCAGGCGATGCCCTCGGCGTCCTCCCTTCCAATTGCCCCTCCCTCGTTCAGGAAATTGTTTCCGCTCTGGGATGCGATGGCGAGGAAGCCGTGATTGCTCCGGATGGTGAGGAAACCTCCCTCCGGTTTGCCCTTCTTTACCGTTGCGAAATCCACAAAATTCCCAAATCACTGATCGAACTTGCCGCCCCCACTGCCTCTTCCCTCGCAACCCTTCTGATTCCCGAAAACAAGGAAGCCTGCGATCAGTACTGTCATGGACGCGATATCCTTGACCTCATTCAGGAGCACTCGATTCGACTCGAGCCCCGTCCCTTTATCGCGGCTCTGCGGAAACTTCCTCCACGCCTCTACTCCATTTCTTCCTCACCGCTGGTCACTCCTGCCGAAGTCCACCTCACCGTCGGCGTCGTTCGGTATCAGGGCCGTCTACGCGCAAAAAAAGGGGTCTGCTCCACGTTCCTTGCCGAACGTGTCGAACCGGAAGGGGAAGTGCAGGTTTATGTCCAGACCTCTCCCCATTTTCGCCTGCCCAGGGACCACGACCTGCCCGTCATCATGATAGGGCCCGGCACCGGCATCGCCCCCTTTCGCGCATTTCTCCAGGAACGTCACGCCACCGGGGCAAAAGGAAAAAACTGGCTCTTCTTCGGCGATCAGCAACGCGCCAACGATTTCCTTTACGAAGAGGAAATCTCCCATTTCCAGAAGGAAGGAGTGCTCACTCGCCTGGACCTGGCGTTTTCCCGAGACCAAAAAGAAAAAATTTACGTCCAGAACCGCATGCTTGAGCAGGCCGAAGAATTCTTTGCCTGGCTTGAGCAGGGCGCTTTTCTTTACGTCTGCGGCGATGCCAAACGGATGGCCAGGGACGTTGACGCTACCCTGCATCAAATTATCGAAAAAGTCGGCTCCCGTTCCCCTGAAGCCGCAGCCGCCTACGTCAACCAGTTAAAATCCGACAAGCGTTATCTCCGCGATGTCTACTGATCCATGAAACAACTGCTGTCACTTAAGGAAATCGAGGGAGAACAGCTCAGTGTCGAACAAAAATCGTGGCTTAACGGCCTCGTCAGCGGCCTCGCTGATCGCGGCTTTAAATTCACCGATGTCGAGCCTTCCCCACAGCCCGCTTCCACTCCAGACCTGGACAGTCTCATCCTTGAAGAACGAGTGAAGCGGGAACTGCATCCCCTTGATGCTTACCATCAACTCCTCGAGCACGCCGAGGCCAACAAAGCCCCCGACAAGGAAACACTTTTCCGTTTTAAATGGCACGGTCTCTTTTTCCTCACTCCCGCAAAAGAGGCATACATGGCCCGCCTTCGCATCCCCGGCGGCCAGCTCAAAACTTTTCAAGTTCGCGAGCTTGCCAGCATTGCCAAAGACCTCACCACCGGCTACGTCCAGGTCACCACCCGCTCCAACCTTCAACTCCGCCTGATTCAACCCAGGGACACCCCTGAATTTTTGCGCCGCGTCCAAAGCGTTGGTCTCCACACCCGCGGCTCCGGTGCCGATAATATCCGCAACATCACCTGCAATCCCACAGCAGGCATCGACCCGCATGAACTCATCGATACTCTGCCGCTTTCACATCAACTCGGTCAGATGATCCTCAATGACCGTGCCTTTTACGATCTTCCTCGCAAATTCAATATCGCCTTCGATGGGGGCGGCCTCATCGGCAGTGTGGAAGATACCAATGACATCGGCGCAAGAGCCGTCCGGGTCACCGATGCCCAGGGCAATCCCACTGTTCAATTCCGGATCGCCCTCGGCGGAGCCACCGGCCACAAAGCTTTTGCCAATGACCTGGGCGTTACTGTTCCTCCTGCAAAACTACTTTCCGTCATCAAGGCGCTTGTCCAGGTTTACATCGCCAACGGCAACCGCACCGACAGAAAAAAAGCGCGCCTCAAGCATCTCCTTGAATCCTGGAGCCTGGAACGCTACCTCGCTGAAACTGAAAAACTTCTCGGCTGGTCACTGGATCGTTCGCCCGCTCCCCCCATCCCTCCAGCCCAACCAGTGCCCCATTCCCATGTTGGAATTTTTCCGCAAAAGCAACCCGGCCTGAACTACATCGGCATCGCTCTTCCTGTCGGTCAGATCACCCCAAAACAAATGATCCGCCTTGCCGAAATTGCCGATCTTTACGGCTCCGGTGAATTGCGCCTCACTGTCTGGCAAAACATCATCCTCCCGAATGTCCCGGATGCCTATGTCGAGAGCGCCAAAAAAGCCATTGTGAAAATGGGGCTGGATTGGAAGCAATCCAATCTTCGCAGCGGCATCATTGCCTGCACCGGCAACTCCTATTGTAAGTTTGCCTCGGCCAATACCAAGGGCCATGCCCTCGAACTTTCCCATTACCTCGATAAAAAATTATCCCTTGATCAGCCTATTAACATTCATCTGACCGGCTGCCCGAATTCCTGCGCCCAGCATTACATCGGCGATATCGGCCTCCTCGGCACAAAAGTCAAAGTCTCAGGTGAAAGCGTCGAAGGATACCACGTCTTTGTGGGTGGCGGCTTCGGTGAAAAACGTGCCATTGGCCGTCAGGTCTTCCAGGGAATCTCCTTCGACCAGTTAAAACCCACGCTTGAGAAAATGCTCAAGGCTTATCTCAAGCATCGGGAAGGGGGGGAATCGTTCCAGAGTTTTTCAACTCGCCACGATCTCAATAAATTGCAGCAACTCTTCTGCGAGGACTAATCCACGGCCTATTCTGAAAAACTGATCTGGGCTTTGGATGGAGAGTATCGGCGGTCCACTTCCGCAAGCCGGTAAACAGGCGTGATCCAATTCTTTCTACCGGATCGATGCCACACATCAATCAACAACCATTCCAATACCCGTGTTTCCTGCCTGCCACTGATCGGCTTCGGCACAATTGCCCACGGGCTCTTGGTCGAGATGGAAGAAATGGAAGCAAACTCATGCGCAAAACGAATCCGTTCCCGCAGGAAAAATCGTTCCTTGTCACTCATCTCCATCCACTCGCCAGCCTCGGCGAAATGGCGGATCATCCCCTCCACTCGCACCGCGCAATCCTGCTCGGTCAAATGCAGCTTCTCAGCCGTGCCCGCTGGCGCGTTCGCAAAGCTGTTGTGCGGAACAGGCATCGCCCGGAGCATTTGAAACTCCTTTGCCAGAACTCCCATCACATCTTTCCATGTCATCAGGGATAAGCTGATGCACCTTTCATGCCATCCATTTACCCCTCTCAAAACCGCGAAAATTTCCCCCTCCTCATCCTTTTGTCTCACCATCGCCAGACCTCTTCATGGGACACGTCTCAGAACTGGACACTCAGCCACCCTTCGGTTCTCAATAGTCCCGTGCCGTTTACTCCGTCACATCCCGCCATTGTTCTCCCGCTGGCCCGCTGGGGACTTCCCCTTTCTCCCCTGGTCATCGGAAGCATCATGCCGGACATGCTCTACTTCATTTACCTGAATACCGGCGCAAACTTTGGTCACACCATCCCCGGACTCTTTCAATTCGATCTGCCAGTCGGGATTCTTTTCTTCCTCCTCTTTAATTACTTCTGCAGATTGCCTCTGGTTTCCCTCTTTCCTGAAAGCCATCAGGCCGCCCTGCTCAACCAGAAATTTTCCTGGTCAATTCCCCAGCTTCTTCTCGTTCCCCTTTGCATCCTCCTCGGGGCCTGGTCCCACATCCTCTGGGATGGCATCACTCATGTCCACCCGTTCACCATGCGCTACATGCCCTTTATGGCAGAACCTCTTTTCAGCATCTCGAAATGGACCATTCGCCCCACCAACATCCTGCAACACCTCAGCACCTTCCTCGGTGGGATTTACCTGCTCATAAGCTATCGAAAATGGATCGCGCCAAAAAAATCTCCACAGCCTGAATTACCTGTGAAACTGACGAAACAAACCAGGCGCCTCCTGCTGCTCCTCGCAATCCTCATCGCCACGTTTTGCGGCATTCAAAACGCCACAGGCCCACACTGGCGACTCACTGATTCCATCGGGATTCTTTATTTTGCCCGATACTTTATTGTCGCCTGGATTTCAGCAATCCTCATCCTTCTCCTCCTCTACAGTCTGGCCTGGCAAACCAGGGCAGTCCTCGTAACCCAGCGTCAACGCTTACTCAAACGGTAAACCCGGGGGCCCTTCATTTCCGCGCCTTCTTCCCCCTCCTGCGTTGTCCCGGAAGCGAAACAGATTCTCCTCCACAGGCTTCCCTTCGACAATATTCTGCAAGTTCTTGGAGGTCGCATCCAACACCCTTAACATCCGTTCATCATCGGTGCTTCCCTTTAACGCTTCCACCACAGGCTGACGCGCCTTCGCCAGTTCCGGAGTCTGTTCACCCCGGGTCAATCCGCTCACTGCCATCATCTTCATCGGCCCTGGCACCTCTGCATTGCTGATCACCTCATTCAACATGCTGTTGGCTGTCTGGTTCGCCCCCACATACTGCAACGCCATGCTCATCACCGCCGCCTTGTCCCACATATTGGTGACTCTCGGGTCTTTGTACGCTGCCTCCAGCAATGGCACGGACGATTCCTTCAATGTCGCCGTCAAATAATTCAACGCCTCACGATTGATCGTTCCATTCGCTGACACCAGGGTCCGTTCAGCGCCTGTCGCGTAGCTCGTATCCCCATACATCGTCAGCACATGATACAAATACTCCGTCGCTCGCTGGTCATAACGATTCGGTTTCTCGATCACTGGAGGGTTCGATAACAGATCACGCGCGGAAGCCAGCGCCACATCCTTGTATTTGTTTGGAGTCATTTCCTGGAGCAGCGTCGTTACGTAAGCCACTTCAATCCCTCGTGCCGTGGTTTCAAGCATCTCCCTCAACACCCCTTCCGCTTCAGGCGTACCGATCTGCTTCAACGTCTCCGCCAAACCCATCCGGAGTGATGGCGGAAAATCGAACGTCAGGCGCGGTGCCCTCCCACGATTTCTCATGAAATCCCGCATTCCACGGTCCGGCCGGCCATCCTCCCCCCCTCGATCCCCACGCTCCTCGTTATCAATGACATAATCGATATCCTCAAACCGTCCCAAAAAGGCCCGGATCGGTTCCACTGCTCTCGGCCCCATGTCAACCAGCGTTTCCAAATAATGAATCACCAGCCGGTTCGCCCGTTTGTTGCTGTTCCCCACCCCAACCCGGATTGCTTTCAATTTTTCGATGATCTCCTCCGGTGTCGGCCCCTGATAGGAAACCGTTTCAGGCAGCTGCGGCGCTGTCATCACCACACTCGGGCTCGTTTGCCTGGCCCGGGCAAGGGCGGATTCAAGCTCTGACCGTTCCCTGGCCCATTCCGTGCGGGCGGCTTCCAACCGCTTGTTCGCAGAATCCTTCTGCGTTTTTGAAATCCAGATTCCCGCAGAACTCGTCAGCACTGCGGTCGCAAGAATGATGCAAAAAGGTCTCATTCCATTTTGAGACGTTTAAAAATCGGGGATTGTTACAGAAGTTGACGGAAATGGTGCACTGTCCTTGACCATCTTCGAACCTTTTTCTCCTGATGTCGACGCGATTCCAATGGTTAAAGCTTGGCCTTAAGGCCACGGTGCCCCCTTCCTCGGCCCCTTCCACGGGGTAGGAGGGGTTGGCATTGCAAAGCG
>JANRLX010000063.1:0-18814 GCA_033762115.1 Verrucomicrobiota bacterium | reverse complement strand
AACGCTTGTCCCCACCGCATCGACCATGTTGGTCAAACGATTCAGCGCGTCATACCCCATCTGAATGTCCGTGCTGTTCGTATAATTGACCAGGGTGATGTTCCCACCGGCATTGACAGTGTACCAGGTGTCCCCCTTCGCCGCAGTCCAACGATTGGTCAACTGCCCGTTGGCATCATATTTGTAACGGAAGATTTCCACACTGGCCGCATTGGTCTTGCTCGTCACCCGTCCTTCGGAATCGTAACCCCAGGAGGTAAGCTGGTCTTTCCCATCCTTGAGCGTCCGCAAATCACCAGCTTCATTGTAACTATACTCAATCCGCTCTCCAATCGCGTTGGTTTCGGACGTTTTTCGCTCCAATTCATTAAACACAAACCAATTGGTTTTTCCGAGCGCATCAACCACATTGGTGATGCCGCGAGCAGTGTAATTGTAGGTCACCGTTCCTGCACCCACACTGGTGCTGCTCTTGATCCGGCCAAGATCATCGTAAGTGTTGGTGATCGTCACCGCCTTTTCTCGTTTTCCGTAAATTCACCGCAAGAATGCAGCATGTTCCCCTTTATCAGCGCTTTGGCCTCTGAAAATGAAAAGGATTGCCTACATTGAGGACAATAAAGCAGCTTTCGAACCCGTCGCGACCAAATGCTGAGAAATGCCACCCAAGCTCCACTTATTAAAACTAACATAATATACAGTTCTAATTTAGAAGCGCCGCGCCCACCGAGTAGCCATTTATAAACATCTCCCAATGGTATAAAACAAATCGGAATGCTTACAAGCCCTAAAGTAAGCTCATTTTCCAGACGTGGGATTTTTCTTTTTAAGATCGGTTTGATATCCATTTCATTTTGCTTTTTGTTCGATCTCATTAACGTAAGGCCGGATAATTGCCTGAGCGTCTTCACCCACGGACCAAACGCCGTTTGCTACCCCAACACCCACAGTTGCACCAAGTTCCAATACCACGTCAAATAAAAGATTGTCTACGCTCTCTTCAATCAAGTGAGCACCACCAGCAGAAACTGCTCCCGCAAACATGATCGTCGCCACAAACTGGGCCTTACCCGCGGTGGTTTTTAGCCTGTCGAGATCGTAATTAACGGCAAGCAAAGTTAATTCTCCAACCGAAGCACCGAATACTGCGGATGCCGCAGCTCCTCGCTTAAACCCAACAGAGCCAGCTTGTGGTAAAAATGCACTAGCCCCTTTTGCAGCAAACCCGCCTACCCAGCCACCTAAAAATCCCATTGCAGCATCTTTTCCTGCCTGCTGCCAACTATAACTCCCCGCAGGAGCCGCGAATTTACCCACAGTCACCGAAACCACTGCTCCCATTAATCCCGCTCTGATTCCCGTAGAAGCTACGACTTCTCCAACGCTTAATCCTGTGGGATCCCAAAAACTTCCAGGATTATTCCGCACAAAGCCATATAATAGATTTCCATCCCCCTCCTCAATCGGGTCCCTGCTGATCCATCTGCCGAGGGTGGGGCTGTAGTAACGGTAGCCGTAATAGAACAGCCCTGTCTGATGATCCCGATACTTCGTACTGAAAGTGATCGGGTTGGCTTCGGCCCATGCACCGCTCTGGCGAATGACTTCACCGAAGGGGCCATGCTCATATCTCGCCACCACCGTGCCGTCCTGTCGCACCAACGCTTTGACATTACCATTCCCTTCGAAGCAGACAAAGGCATTCGTCACGTTCGTTGACCCATGATGGCTCGTCATGAGCAGCCCACCGATCCCCGCCGCTCCTTCTCGGCTCCCGCTCATATCCAGTCCCCATGTATGGCTCCGCAGCAACGCACCACTGAGCGTATTCAACTCCGCCAGGAGCAGCCAGCCGTCGTAAACAAAGTAAGTTTGTTCAGATGGGTTACTGAACCAGTTGGTGCTGTTCCAATAGTAAACACTCTTGAGCTTACGACGGCCCATCTGGTCATACTTGAACTCCAGCTTTTGCCGGGCGCTGCTCGCGAGAGTGGTCGTGTTCGTCATCTGAAGCAGCCGGTTCTCCCCATCCCATTTGTAATGCCAGAGGCCGTCGCCCAGGAGATTACCATCCGCATCGTAGGTTGGGCTTACGGTAAGAGGGGGAACAGTGATCCCGGCGGGAAGCTCATTGGTCACGCTGCCCGCCCCTTCGCTGGCAATGATCGTCACGGCTTGGTGAACGGCGTTTGTGCCGGAGATGTCCAGTTCCTTGCGGAAATATTCGACCCGCCGGTCAAGGTTCGTGGAACCGTTCACGCTCACGCTGGCAGTGGCCTTTGCCGCACCGATGATCTCCACCTTCATCGGCGTGACCACGTTCGTATATTGATTGAGCGCATTCACCCCGTAACTGATGGTGCGCAAGTTTGCCCCGTGCTCGTCTCCGCCCACCTTGGCGCTGCTCCGGTTTCCAATCGTGTCGTAGGCATACTCAAACTGTTGCCCGGCCACCGGCATGAAATCTTCCCAGTACCGCTTCCCTTTCACCACTTCGTTCCGGTCATTGTAACCAAAGCGCCATTGGCTGCCATCCTGTTTTAATGCCCGCTCACGCCGGTTCAACGCATCGTAACTGTAACTCACATCATCCACCAACCCACTCGCCGTGCTGTGCTGGATTGATTTTAGACGCGAGCCATATTCCCAACTCTTTGCGCTGGTCAGGACCAAACTGTTGCTGTGGCTGAACTGGATCATAGAAACAAGGTCGCTGTTGGTCAGATAGCTGTAGGCTGTCACGCTCGCCCCATTCGTCACACGACTCATGCGGCCCTGGGAGTCGTATCCGTAAAAGACTTGAAGCGGGGCGTTTGTGCCAACCGTTAAGGTGATATTTGTCAGGCCGTAAACCGGGTCATAGTTTCGGTTCAACACCACATCCTGCACCGCATCGGACTCCCAATCGATTTCTTCATAGGTTGTCCGCCCCTGGGCATCATAGGTAAAGGTGGTTTGGGTGCCGTCATGAACCACAGCGCCAGGCTTTCCTTCGGCATCCCAGAATGTATAAAACGTGCTGGGAGTGCCATCGGAGTAATCCTGCCGTTCCAGATCACCATGCCCAAAATACACATTGGTAATCGTCAGGCGATTGGTTATCCCTGCTGCTACCCGGGACCATGTTTTGGTCCAGAGCATGTTGTTGGTGAAGTAATTGTTGGTGACTGAATTGCCAACAGCATCAGTCTTGCTCAAAAGCAACCCGGTAGGTTCATGGTAGGTCCAGCGGGTGATGTTGGTCGTCCCAACAGTGGCAGGCCAGTTGGTTCCAGCCCATCCGCTGCCCCCTTGATAAGTATGCAATTCGGTTAAATCGCCGAATTGATCATAAACCCGCTCTTCAGGATAAACTTCATCGCCCCAGGTGCGCACCAATTCACCCCTCAAGCTGTATTCGTAATAGGTTTTTTTCCCTTTTGCGTTGGTCTTGCAGTAGAGCAACCCCGCACTGGCGTGAGTGTTCGGGTAATAGGAATATTCCGTTCTCTGCCCGGTGAAATCTTTTTCCACTGTTACCCGACCAAAAGCGTCGTAGGCATTTGTCCTGGTGAACCCAAGGGAGTTCTTTTCTGAAAGTTGACGTCCCAAGGCATCATACGTGAAATAAGAAGGGGTGGCTACAGTTGTTGAACCAGCCTGCATTAATCGACCATTGATGACAATATTGGTGGCGCTGAGGGCAGAAGCGGAATTTGTTGTGATGCTCGTCACCTTTTTATTTGTCAGGTCAACATAGGTAATAGTTCGCGTCTCATTTCCTTCTCGATCAATCTCCAGAACGTCAGAAAGGACATTCGTGGCGGTAAACCCGGTGAGGCGTTCCTTCTTAACATTTAAAGGACCACTGATTCCCGCTATCGAATTAGTGGTGACCCGAAACCAGTTAGTGCCGTCGGTTTCATAAAGCGTCTCGAATACCTTATCCCTATTCCCCACTGCAAATTCCCGTTCGACATAAACATTGCCGTAGCCGTCATACTGGTAAAGCACACTAATATCCTGAGAGCCGGTCGCGGTTTCAATTGGAGGCTTATCGATACTTTCAATTTGTCCAAGCCACCATGTGTAGTGAGTGATATTCGTTTGATCTGCATACAGGCTTGGGGCTCGCTCCTGTTTAAGCTGCCTTCCCAGGCCGGTCACTTGCTCCATCCATCGCAGAGCAGATTCGTTTCCATACGTTACGTGAGAGACGTTCTTGGCATGGTCCCAATCCCACTCCACCTCAAGTTCTCCTCCGACAGTGGAGTAATCGAAGAACTGGCTGACCTGGGCATTTCCAGTTACGCTTTTTGGTCTTCCGTCCAGGTAAAACATGAACACATTACTCCTGCCGCCAGGAAGCAGTTCGGTTCGTGTGCTACTGCCGACGGTATATGCAATGTTGGTAGTCAGACCATCGACGCCAGTCATTGAGGTAACGCGCCCGGCTGTATCGTAGCTCGTAAGATTCGTCAGGCTAAGTGAACTGGAGGTCGTGACATGGCTTAGGGTTCGGTTGAGGGCATCGTAGCGAAGAGTAGCCACCACATCCGACTGACTGGCAAATCCATCAACCACCCCCACGCCGACAACCGTAATGTTTGTGACCCGACCCAGGGAGTCGTAAAAATAATTCTTGCGAGCGCCCGATTCGCCAATCTCAAAAAGCAACCGGTTTGCATCCTTGCCTGCGGCATCACGCCACGAGGCTGAGTAAACAACTCTCACGTGGTTGGAGTTATTCGGATCGATCACCGTTTCGTTGGTCAGATGACCGAGGGAGTCGTAAGTGAGTTTCCGATACTCAAGCGGTTGGATAATGAGCGCGTCCAGGGTCTCATTTAGGCCTTTATACACATAAGTGTTCTTGCGAATGGGAAGGCCATTTGTAAAAAAATGCTCCTCTCGAGTGCTCAGAAGAAAATCGATTGGCGCATCGTATTCACCTGACTGTCCATACACGCCACCCGCCGAATTCCAGCTGCTGTTGATTACTGTTCGCTTCAATCCTGTTGCAGCGTTGTTAGTCAAAAAGGTTTCTGTAGCGACATCATATCCTCCGAAATCATAGTAGTAGAAAGCCCTTCGCTCATCTTCGTGAGATACATCCAAGGTGAGGTCAGATAAGTTGTCTCCATTTGGCGTCCATGCTCGGACGCGCGTTGATTTACCGGCTTCAAGAGGGCTGCTCATGGTTTCTGTCCGAATTTCGCGACCGGTTTCAGAAACCCAATCTTCACGTCCCCATTTATGATAGATGACCTGAGAATCAAGATTGGTTCCCCCGAAGGTTTCCGAAGTTTGATTGTGCGCCACGCCGTAACCCTCGTCGCTTTGCCACATAAAAGTATGCCACGCGTTCTCGTCCGTCGCGTCATCGGGGTTAGCGGGTGAATCCTTCCACGGGGTCAGCTTGGCGTTACCGGTATGGTTTTGATTATAGGCGTCATAGGTCCATCGTTCCCATCCTCCGTCCGGCTTTCGATACAGCTTTAGCTGCTGATAAAAATCATCATTCGAATCCGTGAAGTATTCCCATGAATTGGTGAGTCCGTTGGAACCTGGGTTGGTCACCACATTGGTCAATTCCCAGCCCCAGGCGAACTTGTGATAGTTTTCAATGGCCTTGTAAGTGAGGTTAGTGCCCCCGTGAATTTCAACGGTTTCCGCTCGTGAGGGCCCCGAAATATTCAACGTTCTCTTTTCAGTTCGAGCATCGGCGCCTGAGCCGCTGGCCAGCGTCCATGATGTATTGGTGCTACTGTAGGAAATTGCGTAGATGTTCGTCCAGGCAGCGCGTTCTTCAACGAAGTTCATTGCCTTCCACTGATTTGTTCCGTCTGGATTCATGATCTTCCAAGTCACAAATGGACTGTTCGTCAAAATGGTGTAAATCCCGTTGGTGTTGGTCGAGGAGGAAACATTAACCAGGTGATAGAATTTCAGATCCATCACTCCGTTGGTAGAGCTGATATCAAGAAAGCCGTGTGGTACTTTAACCTGGCGCAAACTCCCTGCGCCCGTTTGGATGACATCTACTTCGCTTCGATTGGTGGAAGGTTGAGAATACCATAAAGTATTTTCAGTAAAACTGTTGCTTGCGAGATTCCGTTCTGCGAATTTAATCAACCCTGCCGACTGGCCGTTCCAAAGTTTACCCAAATAGACCGACCACCGGATTTCTGTGTTTGTGGCGCTCGTATCTTTCCCAGGGCCAATGTCTGGCATCATCGCGTCACCGATCACTCGGTTTGGCGAAACGTTGTCCTCATCACGTCGCCAGTTCTCCTCGATCCCTCGCCAGCTTACCGGACGAAAACCTCGATCAGGCCGAATCTCAATTTCCCAAGTCTTGCTGTGATTTCCACAAGATCCAAAGTTGTGAGAAATGGCATTTGTTAAAACACCATCCACATAAACAAGATATGGATAAGCAAGTTTTTTACTGAGGCGGGATAAGTGATCGTTGACGAACCCCTGAAGCGAAAGATCGACTTGTTCAAGTTCGGCACCGCTAATCGTGAGTGTGTAAGGTTGATGCGGACGCAAAGTTGCCCTGAACAAATTCGTGACAGTCGCGGTCACTCCACATCCTTCTCCGTCAAAATCCTCGCTTTTCTCAGCTAGATTAAATGTTACAGGGGTTAGGTCTGCTCCCATGATCCTCGCTCGAACTAATAATGGAGCGGTCGCAGGTTGTTGCGCCCATTTTTGCCATGGCTCAACGAATTGAGCGTTTACAACAGCCGCGACTTGCGAGAGGAGCAGCACGACTAAAACCGACTTCTTCAGAAAGTCTACAATGGTAATCATATTGCCTTTAAACATCTGACTATTGCAGCGGAGTGAACACTTCGAGCCCAGGATTGCCTGTTAAGCCATTGAGCGAGTTGTAATCCTCCCAATCGGTTTCCCCGACGTCATACTCGCCATTCCCATTTCGATCCTCCTGGTAATCGGGAATGCCGTCTCCATCGGTATCGAAGGGGATGTTGTTCGTGCTGTTCCATGCAACGTAGTGATAGCCGATGTCCACCTGGGTGGCTGCCTCTTTGGTTTGGTTTGTTTGCGTAGTGAAGTGATACAAACCAGCAGCCGCAGCAGTGCGGCTTCCGGTATTCACAAGATTGGTCAGGCTGGTTGAGGTCCCCGTGGCAGGGTAATAATACCGCCCGAGAGTCCCGGTTTCAAATGTGGCAACAAGATTGGTCTTGTCCGTCCCACCTGGGCTGCCTGGAATGAGCGAAAGCCCACTTGTGTAGCCATTATGCGTGTTGTTGGTGGATGAGGAGTAACCGCCGATAGTTGAACTCACCCAAAGATTGTCACGAAAAATCCAATCGCTGTTGGCGTCATCCATGGAGAATGTGCCATTCCAGAACAGGCAGTTGTAGCTGTACACATAGACACTGCCATCTTCAGAACTGAAACTCACGTTCGAGTTCTCAAAAAGGCAATTATTCATCTGCACTGTAGTGTCTTTGGTGTGGCGTAACCCGCCTCCGTAAAATTCACAGTCACGCAGGAGTGAATAGCTGCTTGGTGAATTACCACCTCCCAGGTGTCGTGTGGGTAACCCGCCAGAAACACCAGGTAACGCGAACAGTTTGGCAAATCGGAGATTAAACCCGACCTGGGGGAGAGTCGCAGTACCGCCAAGACTGCTTATCAAGGATGCATGACCGTTGGTCGAAATATGTGTGAGAAGTTCCTGCACACAATTGTAACCGGCAAGCCTCACGGGATTAGCCGGAGTTCCCCGGATGGAGACGATTCCATCTTTCTCCAGCTTGATCCCATGTTCCTCGTAAAGTCCTACTGCCACTCCGCTGTTCATGGTAAGGGTATTGGTCAATGTTCGATTGCCTGCCACGTAATCCAGGGGATAATAATGGTACCCGAGGTCAGGGGTATCTGTGTCGCGTTGCGCCTGCGGTGCCAATGTCGTATCAGCAGTAAAATCAGCTGTGATGATGATCGGCGGATAAGTGGTATTGGTTTGGATCAATGCCGAAGCATACGTGGTAATGTTTGTTGTGCCTGCATTGCGATGAGTGCTGCTTTCCGCAAGATAATGTCCTCCTGCAAGCGTCTCTTGAAAAACCCCCGTTCCGCTGCTCGCTGTTTGCACGTAGTTGCTGAAGACCTGAACGCTTGAGTTGGTAATCTGGACAAGAAGTGAATTCGTCAGGTAAAGAAACGAATTGGTGTGACTGTTGGGAAAAAACACATACGCCAGCTTATGCCCTGTCACATGCTCTGCATGAAAGGTCGTCGATGCCCCGCCCTCGAAACCGTAGTAATTGCTATAGAGCAGCACGTTATGCGCATGGATGTCAGTGCTTGCCCCATGAATCCCTTTCGAGTTGCTTAACGACTGAATGTTCCAGAGCCGGTGCGTTCCTGCGCGTTCAATCCCGATACCGTTATGAGCATATTTGGTTCGGATATCATGCAGTTCCACCGCATTCGTACCAGGCCCCATCACGAGCAGGTTGTAATAGGCATAGTAGCCGCTCGGTGCACCGGTGCTGCCCGAAATAATTTCCCCCACAGAATCGTCATCCTCTGACGTGAAGACCGCCGGATGGTAAGGTTGTGTATTGCAGACGACTGCCCCATGAATTTTGATTTGGGGGTTGAAGCTCGCATAGTTCGTGAACTTCACCACTGTCCCGCCTTCAATTGTTGTGGTTTGAGTCAGCGAAACTTCGCCTGTTACATGGTAGGTTGTTCCGCCCTTGAATGTGAAATTGGTGGCGGAAGACAAGAGCACGTAATCAATGAGGTAGCCAGGGCTGGAAGGTTCCACGCCTCGGTTAATGCTCGCAAAAGTCTTTGCTTTTTTCGTGGCAGGAACGTTGCCAAGGGAAAGCGGCTTACTCCGATTACCCTTCTTCATCGAAGCCCATTGGGTCTCAACCGCTTTCCTGTCCACATTCCGGGCCTGTTCAGGCTCTGGCAATCCGTTCAATTCGGCTACGGCCTCGGCAATTGGCAGGCTTTCGATGAGGAAGGTCATTCCTTCAATTCCCACCCATTCCTTTGCCACCAGAAGTCCCTTTTCCATTCCAAGAGGTGCTTCTGCCTGTTCCAGAGTAAACGCCTTTCCAGGCCCAATGAACATCGATCCAAACCACACTGAGTGGTCTATATCTTCAGACCCATCATTTCGCGCAATAACCCTCGTTGTTGTCGGTGGGTTAGGATTTTCTAACACCTGATGCCACACTTCCAGGCGTGTGGTGGCCGGGTTCAATCCGAACGTGTCTGGACTTGGTAATTGCTCCCGTAGAATGACATCAGACTCAAACGCTCCCACCCGAACACTGGCGCGAATGTCGGCGTTTACACCTTCAAAGCAGTTGGGGTAAAGCACCGTGTTACGGGCAACCAATTCACCTTGGGTATCTTTAAGTTCTGCAATGAATACGCTTCGACCCGTATCCGCTTCAGTATATGCCAAGCCAATACACTGGATCACGACGCGCTGGTTTCCCGGAAGGAGTAGGTCAAACGTTCCACCCACATCGTTCACGTTGGCATTAAAAATAATGTTAAAAGGCCCCTTTCGAAACACTGCGCCATTTTCGGCCAACTCGATTTCATTGTCTGATTCGAGCCACTTCCCTTCTTCCTCTGACCAGTAATTAAGTCCCGTGCCTAAATGCACATATTGAGAAACGACCTCACCCACCTCATTAGTGGCTCGCATCGTTCGATGGTGCGGGCCTTTGTCAGCGACGTGATACTCTGGAGTGGATGCAGCGAAGGACGAGATGCCAAGCGCGCAGGCGAATAGAAAGTGTTTCATATAAATTGCGTTGAGCCACTTTTAAGGAAGAGCAGTAGAAGCCGGATGCACGTAGAGACACTCCATTTCAAGGCATAATACGGCCAGAGGAAGAGTGGTGCCCGCGATTTTATTGTCCGTCCTAGCTGTGCTCAGTAAATGCTTACGGTGTCTTTTGGTCAACGAAATATATGTTACGTTTCAGCAACTGGAAGAAAATTGCGGAATGTGCGATTAGAAGTCATCTCATCAATGGACAACTTGCGAATCGCCAGGGATTTTAGCCGGATGCGAGGCGCGACGAAGGAGCATATCCGCAGCGATCTGTAACTGAGGAACAACGAAGCAGCCGGTTAAAATCCCCGCAAGGCGCTGCTTGGACATTTATGAGATGGCTTCTAGAGTTCTGAGCATGAGAAGCTGGGGTATGATTATGATTCGGCGGGGAACCTGCTTTACCGTCATTACGACTACCGCTTCTACGCCCCCCAATGGCACCGCTGGGTGAACAGGGATCCAAAAGGAGAGAAATTAACCTATTCAGATTCGTAAGACACACCCGGCAGTCCCGCCGCTCTCCTTCCCATTGGCTGACCCTCCTCAGCAAGGTGATGGCGACCCGTTATTCTAAAATGGAAACTTTCACCCGATCTCCCGCGAACATACCTGCTTACATTTCCCACTTATTCCCACTTTCTCCCGCACGTTTCACCCTTCCGCAACCCCCAATTCCCACCACGCCAGCGACCACCATTTCCCACTTGTTCCCACTTCAATTCCCGGCAGAGTATGAAGAAAATTCTGTAACATCCTTACAAAGAACAACTTGGAGCTGACTCGTTTTCCTGAGTATCATGTCCGGTATCGCATCCCACTTTAAAAAGCGTTCCCCCTTCCCTAAAGGGCCGCCTCTCTTTAAACTCCTCCCATGAACCGGTTCCTCTCTCTTCTGCTTTTGATCTTTTGGGGACAGTTCCCTGCAACGGCCGCTGAGAAACTGCTGTTCGATGGCACCAATCGATCAGCCTGGGCCATCACCGATTTTGCAGGACATGGAGAGCAGGAGCTGCGGGACGGGCAATTGATCCTGCACGCGGGCGCGGCCCTTTCCGGCATTCATTACACCAACATCGCTGACCTCCCAAAATCCAATTACGAAGTGGAAGTCGAGGCCCGCAAAATTGAAGGGCAGGATTTCTTTGCTGCCATCACCTTTCCAGTGGGCAATTCCCATTGCACCTTCGTCCCGGGCGGTTGGGGTGGGGCAGTCGTCGGTCTCTCCAGCATTGACGGATTGGACGCCAGCGAAAACGAAACCACCAAATACATGAAACTCGAAAAAGACCGTTGGTACCGGTTCAAGGTGCGCGTCACGGACCATTCAATTCAGGCATTCATCGATGATGAGCAATACGCCAGTATTCAGACCAAAGGCAGAAAAATCGGCCTCCGCTTTGGAGAAATCGAACTCTCCAAACCCCTTGGTGTTGCCGCCTACGGGACCGCTTCCGCAATTCGCAAAATCACCCTCCGAACCATCGAACCCGCCAAAACCCGGGTCGCGTTGATTGCCGGAACCAAAAGCCACGGGCCGGGTGAACATGAATATGAGAAATCCCTCCAACTGGTGAAATCCTCCCTTGAGCACTCTTCATTTGGCGGGTCACTTCAGGTCGATCTTCATACCTATGGGTGGCCAAATAATCCTGCAGATTTGAACGATGCTGCCACCATTCTCCTTTTTTCGGACGGTTCCGATCACGGGGTTGCCAATCACCCGCTGCTTCGTTCAAATCGCCTCGAATTCCTTCGTGGGCAGATGAATCGCGGGGCAGGCCTTGTCGTTGTGCATTATTCGGTTTTTGTTCCGGTGAAGAATGGAGGTGAAGAGTTCCTGCATTGGGTCGGTGGTTTTTTCGATTATGAAACCGGTCCTGCGGCCAACAAATGGTTTTCCACCATTGAAACGCGCGATTTCAAGGTTCGCCCCGTCGAACCGATCCATCCTGCGGTGCGTGGCATTGAACCGTTCACCATGCGTGAGGAGTTCTATTACAACATGAAATTCAGAGAGAACGATTCTCGATGGACGCCGCTTTTGAAAATCGACCGCTCGGGCCAACCGAAATCTGATGTAGTGGCATGGGCTGTCCAACGTGCTGATGGTGGACGCGGTGTGGGTTTCACCGGGGGACATTTTTTTAAAAACTGGGCGCAGGAAGAATTCATGAAATTCATCCTGAACTCGATCATCTGGACTGCACAATTGGAGGTGCCGAAGGAGGGAGTCCCGGTATCCATGAAACCAGTTGGGCAATAGGCATTTTGGGCCAAACTGCTCAAGCTCTGGGCCCTGGACCCAATTATGATGGTGACAGCCACCCTTTCCACGTGAAAGTGGTTGAATTCAAGGAACCTTTGAGTTTTTGCGAATGAATTGTGGTCAATTCTCGCAAATTTGCGATTCCTCAATTCTGGGCACTCCTTTTGCTAAGGGGAGTCCTGATGTTTGGGTGAGATTGATTAGCGGGGGGATGACATCTCTCCCAAATTACGATCTTTTCCCTGGTCCCGAGGATTGTTTGGACCGATATGAAGGTAGTTTGCTGCCAGATTAATATAGATTGGGAGGACCGACAGTCGAACTTTGCCCGAGTGAGGGCGTTGATCGACAAATTGCGCCCCAGCAGAAACAGCCTTTTGATCCTGCCGGAAATGTTTTCTTCCGGCTTCAGCATGAATGTTGAGGCGATTCATGAGCAGTCCCCGTCCAAAACTGAGGCATTCCTCGGTGCTGCCGCACGCCTTCATGAAATCAACATCATCGCCGGATTGGTCACCCGCGGCGAAGATGGGAAGGGCCGGAACGAAGCGGTTATCTTTAACACCGAGGGAAAGGCAATCCGTCGCTATGCCAAAATCCATCCGTTCACCATAAGCGGTGAGGCTGAACATTACACTGGCGGTGACACCATTGTGACTTACCAATGGCAAGGTTTTACCGTTGCGCCGTTCATCTGCTATGACCTTCGATTTCCTGAGGTGTTCCGTGCCGCCGTCCGCCGGGGCGCACAGTTATTTGTCGTGATTGCCAACTGGCCCAGTAAACGGGAACAACATTGGGTGACGTTGCTCCAGGCCCGGGCCATTGAAAACCAGGCATATGTCATCGGTGTCAACCGCGTCGGCACCGATCCGCGACACAATTATTCCGGCCGCAGCCTTATCATCGATCCGCATGGAAACATCATCGTCGATGGAGGGCGGGAGGAAACAGTCCTTGTCGCCGATCTGGACCTGGAAAAAGTGGTGCAGTGGCGGCGGGAATTCCCTGCCTTGCAGGATATGCGCAGCGTGGTCGGCTGATTCATTCCTGCACAATGCGAATTGCTTTCCTCTGACGTTGCCTTAATCTCCTGCCTCTCTTTCTACCATGAATAAAAAGATAAAAATCGCAATCGTTGGCCTCGGTTTCGGAGCGGAGTTTATTCCCATTTATCAGCGGCATCCGAATGCGGAGATGTTCGCCATTTGTCAGCGTGATCCCAAGAAACTGGATAATATCGGCAACGCATTTGAGATCGAGCATCGTTACACCGATTTTTCGGAGTTGCTGAAAAATCCAGAGGTGGATGCGGTGCATATCAATTCACCGATTCCCGACCATGCCTGGATGTCCATTGCCGCGTTGAAAGCAGGCAAGCATGTCGCCTGCACAGTCCCAATGGCGACCAGCATCGAAGATTGCAAAAAAATCGTCGATCTCCAGAAAAAGACCGGTCTCAAGTACATGATGATGGAGACCGTTGTGTATGCCCGTGAATTCCTTTACATGAAGGAACTTTACGAAAAGGGGACACTTGGAAAAATCCAGTTTCTCCAGGCGAGCCATCAGCAGGACATGGATGGGTGGCCGAATTACTGGCCGGGCCTGCCCCCCATGTGGTATGCGACCCATTGCGTGGGACCTGTTTGTGGCATGCTGGATCTTTCCGCTGAATATGTCTCCTGTTTCGGTTCCGGCACCGTCCGCCCTGAATTGATCAAAAAATACAATTCGCCGTTCGCAGTCGAGACCACCCATATCAAATTCAAGGACTCTGATGTGGCAGCTCGGATTTATCGCTCGCTCTTTGATGTGGCCCGTCAATATCGTGAAAGCATCGACGTTTACGGTTCAAAAGTTTCTGTGGAATGGCCATTGATCGAGCATGAACCCTTGGTGATGCACCGGGCAAAATTGCCGGAACCAAAAATCCCGAAACTGGTTAAAGCGCCGGATTATGCCAAACGCCTGCCCAGGGAAATCCGCCAATTCACCACGAAGGGGGTTTACGACCTTGGAAAGAAAACCCATTTAAGCTTCACCCAGGGAGCAGGGCATGGAGGTTCACATCCGCACCTGGCCCATGAATTTGTGACGGCCCTGGTTGAGGAGCGCGATCCGTGGCCAAATGCGGTTCAATCTGCAAACTGGACCTGCGTGGGTCTTTGCGCACACCAATCGGCGCTCAAAGGGGGCACAATTGTGAAACTCCCTGCCTTTACGCTTTCCTGAGAGCGGCAAAAATGCCGCTTGACCGGGTAGTACGGCACAGTATTGTTTGCGCTTAGTGAGCAACTCTGGACAAGTCAGTGTAGTAACTCTGGTAGCCGTAGCAGGCCTCCAGGCCGCTGGCTCTTGTCGCAGGTAAAGAACACTTTCGACAAAAACCCACGGCTGGAAACGGTCGTGGGTTTTTCATTGGCCCCGACTGCGCCAGTCAGAATAAAATAAGTAATTATGAGCAACACGACAGAAACAAAAACCGCCGCACCTGAACGTGGCGAGTTGGGCCGCCGGATGAAAGGCAGTGATATCCTGATTGCCGCGCTGGAACGTGAAGGAGTCGAGTATATTTTTGCCTATCCTGGCGGTGCCAGCATGGAACTGCACCAGGCGCTGACCCGTTCAAAAATTCGCACGATCCTCCCGCGCCATGAGCAGGGGGGCTCCTTCCAGGCCGAGGGGTACGCGCGGGCCAGCGGAAAACCTGGCGTGTGCATGGCAACAAGCGGCCCCGGCGCAACCAACCTGGTGACCGGTATTGCGGATGCGTTCATGGACTCAATTCCATTAATTGCGATTACCGGGCAGGTACCGCAGGCAATGATTGGGAAGGGAGCGTTTCAGGAAACCGATTTCTACGGAATGACCCTGCCGATTGTGAAGCACAGTTATCTGGTGACGGACGTGAATGAAATTCCCCGGATTGTGAAGGAGGCTTTTCACGTTGCCACCAGCGGGCGTCCCGGTCCTGTGGTGATTGACATTCCCAAGAACATCCAGCAGGCCGAAACACAACCGATTTTCCCGAAGGAAGTGAGCCTTCGCGGCTATACGGACACCCGCAAAGCCGATGACCTGGCATTGAACGAAATCATCGGGCTGATCGAAAAAGCGGACCGGCCGGTTCTTTATTGCGGCGGCGGTATCATCAGTGCGGACGCATCCAATGAATTGCGCGAATTTGCCAAGCTCACCCAGATTCCGGTGGTGACCACGATCATGGGTTGCGGCGCATTTCCTGAAACCGATCCACTTTCATTGAAATGGCTGGGAATGCATGGCGCAGCTTACGCCAATTGGGCAGTCAGCGGTGATCCTGCCAATAATACTCCCGGAGCAGACCTGCTCCTGGCTTTTGGGGTGCGATTTGATGATCGCGTCACCGGCAAGGTGGAAAAATTCTGCGAACGTGGAACCATTGTCCATCTCGACATTGACCCCTCGGAAATCCACAAAAACAAGCCAGCCCATCTGCCGATCATTGGCGATGTGAAAGATGCGTTGCAACGGATGGTGCAGATGGTGAAATCACGGCCCATCCAGAAGAAGTTTACCGGCTGGCATCAGCAGATCGCCGAGTGGAAGGCCAAGGCACCGTTGCGTTACCGGTTGAATGAGGAAGTTCTCAAGTCACAGCATGTCCAGGATTTCATGGGTGGAGATTCCAGCCAGGTGATTCTGCCGCAATATGCCATTGAGTTGCTTTATGAACTCACCAAAGGTGAAGCCATTATCACCACCGGCGTCGGTCAGCACCAGATGTGGGCAGGCCAGCATTATCAATACAGTTTCCCTCGCCAGTTTTTAACCAGCGCCGGTCTCGGTGCCATGGGTTATGGCTATCCAGCGGCCATGGGTGCGAAGGTGGCCTTTCCGGACAAACAGGTGATCGATATCGATGGTGACGGATCATTCCTCATGAACGTGCAGGAACTGGCCACGGCGCATATCGAAAAAATTGCCGCAAAAGCCCTGATCCTGAACAATCAGCATCTCGGGATGGTGGTGCAATGGGAAGACCGCTTCTACAAGGGAAACCGTGGACACACTTATCTCGGTGATCCGGAGAACATGAAGCAGATTTATCCCGATTATATTACCATCGCCAAAGGGTTCAATGTGCCTTGCGAGCGGGTGATCTATAAAAAGGATCTTCGCGCGGCCATGCAACGGATGCTCGACTCCGACCAACCCTATCTTCTGGATGTGATCACACCTTACACCGAGCATGTGCTTCCATTCATCCCGGCAGGCAAAACTGTTGCCGATATGATTTACGAGTAATGGCATGAAAATTTGTCGCTTTCTTCAGGGAACGAATCCGCAGGTTCGCATCGGCCTCGTGGAAGAGGAGCATGTCATCGACCTGACGGGGAGCGGGATCCTGCAATTGGCTGACATTTTGGGAAAATCGCCGGAAACCATCGGCAAACTGATGGTTTCCTCCCTCCCGCGCCACACATTCCAGGAGGTAAGATTTCAAGCGCCAGTTGAGAAGCAGGAAGTGTGGGCTGCGGGAGTGACCTACCTTCGCAGCAAAAAAGCGCGGATGGAGGAATCTGAAATCAGCGCCAGCGCCTATGACCGTGTTTACGAAGCTGAACGGCCGGAAATATTTTTCAAATCGCTTCCTGAAAAAGTTGTTGGTCCGGGCGAGTTGGTGGGGATTCGGCGGGATGCCACCTGGAATGTTCCGGAACCGGAGTTGGCGTTGATCCTGAGCCCGTCTGGCAGCATTGTTGGATACACCATTGGCAACGACATGAGTTCCCGGGACATCGAGGGGGAAAATGTCTTGTATCTTCCACAAGCGAAAATTTATGACCGCTCCTGCGCCCTCGGGCCGTTCATTCGGATCGGCGTGACCGAGGCTGAAGTGAGAGCCTGGACGATTTCAGTCCAGATCAGCAGGGGAGGCGCTGTGGTGTTTCAAGGGGAAACCGGGATCAGTCAGATCAAGCGGAGCTTTACGGAACTGGCGGGCTTTCTTTTTCGCAGCCAGGTTTTTCCAAACGGCGCCGTTCTCCTGACCGGGACCGGGGTTGTTCCTCCGGATCAGTTCACGCTGGCAGCGGGTGACCGTGTTCGAATTGAGATTTCCGGGATCGGGGTCCTGGAAAATTCGGTGCTCGTTGTGTGATTAATGATGCTGGTGGATGTGCGGTGAGGCTTTCCTGCTGAATTCGAATTTTTTCAACGGCTCGCTTTTCAAATCTGTTTCACCTTCGCGGATGGTGTAAAGCTGGCCTGGTTGAATGTCTGTGAACTTCTGTTTTGTTCCTGAGACTGGCCAGGTGATTTCCAGCGTTGCCTTGTTCGCCCTGCCAATCCCTATTTCCTGCCGGAAAGAATTCGCACCAAAACTGCCTCCGCTATTGACGGTCCGATAGACCGAGCGAGCTGCGCCATTCTCTGTAAAATCCAGTTTGATCCGTGCGCCAATGGCTGAACGGGCAGTCCTGACCCCTTCCAGCTTCAGGTGAAGCAAACGATTGGTGGTGCCGGGGTTCTCAAATAGGACATTTCGATAATTGTCCCCGGTGTATGCGCCGCCAATGGATTCGTAAATGTCCTGGTCGCCATCATTATCGAGATCTGCAAATGCGACCGCATGCCCTTTCTGCAAGTGGCCAAATCCTCCGGAGGTGGTGACTTCCTGAAAATTGGTGCCTCCCTGGTTTTTAAACATCCGATTTGGAATCAAAGTAGCAAAATCGGGATCACCGGTTCCAAAGTAGAAATCAACAAAGCCATCGTTATCAATGTCTCCGAAATTCGAACCCATCGCATAAATCATCCGGTAAAGCCCCGCTTCCTTGCTGACATCCTTGAACGTTCCGTCCCGATTATTGCGGTAAAGGCGGGTTCGCTCCCCGCTGTGCTTCAAGCCCAGGTAATCAGCCACGACATCAGGACCGCGTGAGAGGCTGTAGCCAGCGACTAGAATGTCCGGCCAGCCGTCGTTGTTATAATCACAGAACCAGGTGGGAAAACTGAGAATCGGTTCCCCAACCCCGGCTTTGGCGGTGACATCTTCAAAGTGCCAGGGAGAATCAGGGCTCGCGCCGGGAGTTTTGGGACCTGCGTTGCGATACAATTTATTTTCGGAACCGCGAATGGAAAGGTAAAGGTCAGGTCGCCCATCCAGGTCAAAATCATCCGAGGTTACTCCTTTCACAAACAGGCTAAAATCCATTCCCGATTCCCGGGCGCATTCGGTAAAGGTGCCATTGCCGTTGTTGCGGAACAATTCGCAGGGGTGGGGGTTGTTCTTTTCTCCTTCGTTGCCAATAAAGAGGTCAAGATTTCCATCCGAATTGTAGTCGAACCAAACCGCTGTTTGGGTGGGGTGAAATGAAAGGAGCCCAGCGGCCTCTGTGACATCTTCAAAAACTCCATTGCCGCGATTTTTGAGAAGCGAGTTGGGATATTTCCCCCCCACGTTCAACCATGCCCCGCGAAGGATCAGGGCATCAACCAGCCCGTCATTATCATAGTCCGCCTGGACCATGTTCAACCCGCCAGTCAAACCGGTAAGCCCCGCTTTTTCCGTTTGGTCTTCGAATGTGCCATCACCATTGTTGCGATAGAAATGCAGCTGGCCTTGCACGTCCCAATCGGAAGCAAGCAGGTCGAGCAATCCGTCATTGGTGAAATCTTCAGCAATGACGCCGCCTGCAAGCCCGTCGAGATCGACGCCTGCCGCC
>JANRLX010000062.1:0-2669 GCA_033762115.1 Verrucomicrobiota bacterium | reverse complement strand
ATCGGCATCCTCGTCGGCCTTCTCTCCGTCGCCCTGAACAGCACAAAGGAACGCGCATTCAGGATCATTTGCCTGGATCACATGAAGCAGTTGCAGATGGCCTGGCTGATGTATGCAGATGATAATGAAGATCATCTTGCTTTGAACAAAACCGCTCCCGGTCCACTCGATAAACGCTTGCTTGGCCGCCGTCTTTCCACCAACTCCTGGGCTGCTGGCAATCCACGTGAAGATCGCACCACCGCAAACATCGAACGCGGCACTCTCTTCCCTTATCTCCGATCCACTGAAATTTACAAATGCCCCCAGGATTCCTCACGTGTCGCTGGCGGCAGCGGCCTTCCACGGGTGCGCAGTTACTCGGTCAACGCCTACCTCGGCGGTGACAACGCCGGGCTCGACCCACGTGTGAAAACTCGTCTCACCGAACTTGCCCAGCCTGGACCGGATCGGGTTTTTGTTTTTATCGAGGAACATGAGCACAGCATTTGGAGCAGCGGTTTTGAAGTGCTCCCCCGTGATAAATTTACACTCAGTTCCGGCAGCTGGAGCAGCACCCCTTCTGATCGGCATATGCAGGGCGCAAACCTTAGCTTCGCTGATGGACACGTCGAATACTGGCGCTGGCGCAGTCCAAAAAGTGACAATCTTTACAATCGCATCACCACCGATAGCAAGGAACTGGCTGACCTTCGCCGCCTTCAGACCGCTGTTCCCCGTCATTGATTTTATCGGACAAAACGGTTGACCCGCGCTGTTTTGTTTTTAAACTCCCCTCTTCCAAAGAGATTTTATGAATACCACATTTGTTCCCCTCATCAGCTCCGGCGTTTCAGGTCCCCTCGGCGTTCTCCACCTCCCGCGCCTCTGGCTCAAGGCTTCTCTGGAAGCCCAGGGCAAAATCGCTCCCGGCTATCCAGGCTGTGGAAAAGGTTACGACCAGATGGTTCTCAGCGGCCTGGGACTCGACCGCGAAAAAACCCTGGCTTACATCAAGCAGGAAAAACCCAGCTATATTCAGTTTGAAAATTGGATTAAAAAGCAACCCGGCGTCAAACTCGACCGCGCCAATATTGATAAATTAAACGATTCCATTCGCGGCTATAACCACGGGGATGATGTCCGCAAAAATATCTTCTCCGCTTCCGGTCTCAATGACCAGGACTGCTCTTTCCGGGATGCCATCAACCTGAACAACCTCGATGACTGGAACGAATTTCATCAGGCTGTTCTGAAATAACTTCATTCTTTCTCATTAAGCGGAATGGATTCTCCATTCCGCTTTTTCTTTCCCCCGCTGGAAATTCTTTCCATCCACAGTAACTTAAGCCCGAGGAGTTGCTGCATGCGTTACTGTAATCCAGTCTATCCCTATTATTTTGCCGACCCGTTTGTCTGGAAATTCGAAGGCCAGTACTACGCCGTCGGTACCGGCCCCATTCACCCCATCGCCCATCCCCGCGAATCAGATCTCGGCCCCGCCCCCTCACGCCATGGATTGATGGCCTTTCCCCTTCTCCACTCCGTTAACATGGTTGAATGGAACCTGATGGGCGGCGCGCTCATCGTTCCCGAATTTGCCCGGCAGGGCGCCTTCTGGGCTCCTGAAGTGGCCTGCGCCAATGGTCGTTTTTACATGTATTACTCCTGTGCTGTCACCGGTCTTGAACATCAACTCCGCGTCGCCGTCAGCGATTCCCCCCTCGGACCATTTATCGATCAGAATCCCGTTCTTCCCCCCCACGATAATTGCCCTTTTGCAATTGATGCCCATCCATTCCAGGATGACGATGGCCAATGGTACCTTTTTTACGCCCGCGATTTTCTGGATCATGACCACCGTCACCGCGCAGGCACAGCCCTTGTGGTTGATCAACTCATTGATATGACCCATACCGCCGGGGAACAGCAAACCGTCCTTCGCGCCCGTTGCGATTGGCAATTGTTCAAAGCCCAGCGCCAGATGTACGGCAGGACTTTTGACTGGCATACCCTCGAAGGCCCCTCCGTTCGGAAACATCAAGGGCGTTACTACTGCTTTTACAGCGGCGGCTGTTACGAAGGCGCCGGTTACGGAGTCGATTACGGCGTGGCCGACCATGTCATGGGGCCTTACTACGATGAAGGAAACTCAGACGGTGCCCGGGTGCTTCGCACAATTCCCGGCAAAGTCATCGGCCCCGGCCACCATTCGATTGTCATTGGCCCCGATGACATCACCGATTTTCTCGTTTACCATGCCTGGGATCCGGAAATGACCGCTCGCCGGATGTTCATTGATCCGCTTGCCTGGGAAAATGGAATTCCCGTTTGCAAAGGTCCTTCCTGGACACCACAGCAACTCCCCGAACCAGTTGTTGAACAGCATGACTCGGCGTGAAGCGGCGCTACTGCCGCTCGTACTCCCCCTTGCCAACTTTTTTCAACACGGTGAAACCAGCCTTCTTCGCGTCCGTGATCGAAAGCGGTTTGGAATAGGTGGGGCTGTTCACAGCGGAAATGATCTTTCTCACCGGCCTCCGGCAAAGTGGACATTGCGTCAGGGCGGGACGTGACAATGGCCTGCGCAGTGAAAATTTTCCGCCGCACACCTTGCAATCTCCCTCGCACAATTCATATTCGTAGATCGGCATACCCTTCGCCATTCTAACTGCGGATTCCTTCCCGCG
>JANRLX010000061.1:0-15772 GCA_033762115.1 Verrucomicrobiota bacterium | reverse complement strand
GGCCTCAGGAGGGAGGAGGCTTCTTTTATTCGAGAGGAGTTTGGGGGAGGTTTCGGCGGAAGAAAGCGATTCCCAGGTTTGTCCAGTGAGGTAGGATTGCGCTATTCTTATCAAGTTCTAAACGCTGAAGAGTTCCCCGTCTCCCCGGAATTCGGGAGAAAAGAAGCCAATGTCGGGGCTATCATTGGGGATTGGCGCCATGATCAACGTGATAATCCATTATATCCCCGGCGCGGCTTCAAGGTTTTTTCCACACTTGAAATTGCTTCGGATTACCTTGGAGGAAATGTGGATTATCAACGGTTTGAGGCAAACGCTGCATGGCACATTCCCCTGCTGAGGGGGAGTTGGTTCAATTTGGGGGTAACGCATGGACTGATCGCGAGCGTGGGCACACCTGCAGAAGATCTTCCATTTAATCGCCGTTTTTTTCCGGGAGGAGAAAATTCTGTCCGGGGCTATCAATATGGAGAAGCCGCGCCACGTGATCAGCAAGGGAATCTGATCGGTGCAGAAGCATTCACGGTTGGAAATATCGAATTCGAGCAGGCTTTGACTCGATCATGGTCACTGGTCTTTTTTTTCGATGCGGTTGGTTTTGCCCAAAATCTAAGGGATTATCCATTTGATGAGGGGCTGTATTCCGCGGGGGGAGGACTCCGTTGGAAAACCATCATAGGACCAGCCCGGCTGGAGTACGGTCACAACCTGAATCGGCGGGCCCAGGATCCTGCTGGAACATTGCACTTTTCAATTGGTTTTCCCTTTTAAGCGAGAAATTACTGACAATCCCGGAGAAATCGTTTTAATCCCACCTGATTTATGCCGAAGCGCACCGACATTCATTCGGTTCTTATTATTGGAGCAGGCCCAATTATCATTGGGCAGGCTTCCGAATTTGATTATTCCGGGACTCAGGCCTGCAAAGCCCTCAAGGAAGAAGGCTACCGTGTCGTACTGGTTAATTCCAATCCGGCAACCATCATGACGGACCCGGAGTTCGCTGACAGAACTTATATTGAGCCAATCACTCCCGAATGCGTTGAAAAGATTATCGTTCGCGAACTTGCTGAACTTAAGCGCCTTGGCGACCCGGGCAAGCTGGTTCTGTTGCCTACTCTCGGAGGGCAGACCGCGCTCAATACAGCCATGTCTCTTTTCCGAAGCGGAGTGCTCGAAAAGCATCAGATAGAAATGATCGGCGCCAACGCCCAGGCAATCGAGCGAGGCGAAGACCGTCAGATTTTCAAGGATTTGATGATCAAAATCGGCCTTGATGTTCCCATCAGCGGCACCGCTCATAATCTTGAGGAAGCCCAGGCTGTGGCCGAAAGGATCGGGCGCTTCCCCCTGATCATCCGTCCTGCATTCACCCTTGGGGGAACTGGCGGGGGCATCGCCTACAACCGGGAGGAGTTTGCCACGATCGCCAAACGTGGAATTGAACTCTCCCCCGTCTCCGAAATTCTTGTCGAAGAATCATTGCTCGGCTGGAAAGAGTATGAAATGGAAGTCATGCGCGACCGTGCTGACAACTGTGTCATCGTTTGTTCCATTGAAAATTTTGACCCCATGGGGGTACATACGGGCGATTCCATTACAGTTGCTCCGATCCAGACTCTCACAGACAAGGAATACCAGATCATGCGGGATGCTTCCTTTGCTGTAATTCGCGAAATCGGAGTGGAAACTGGCGGTTCAAACATTCAATTTGGAGTTAATCCTGACAATGGTCGCATGGTGATCATCGAAATGAATCCCCGCGTATCCCGTTCCTCCGCATTGGCATCCAAGGCGACTGGTTTTCCTATTGCCAAAATTGCTGCAAAACTCGCGGTGAGTTACCTGCTGGATGAAATCAAAAACGACATCACACGCGAGACCCCGGCAAGCTTCGAACCGACGATTGATTACGTTGTCACAAAAATCCCCCGTTTTGCCTTTGAAAAATTCCCACAAGCTGACCCAACTTTGAATACGCAAATGAAATCTGTTGGTGAAGCTATGGCCATCGGTCGAACGTTTAAGGAATCGCTGCAAAAATGCCTCCGCTCACTTGAGATTGGACGAAGCGGCCTGGGTGGAGATGGTAAACCGTGGAGAATAGGAAATGAAGTTTACGAGGACCGGGCAATCCTGCCGCGTGAAGTCATCTCCAGAAAACTTAGTGTTCCGAATGCTGAACGAATTTTTTTCATTCGTCATGCGTTACGGGCAGGCTTCAGCATTGAGGAGATATACAGTCTCAGTAAAATTGACCGCTGGTTTCTCACCCAAATCAAGGAAATCGTCGATCTGGAAGAAGAAATCGCTGCCGCCAGCTAAGCACAAAGAGAACAGGTTATTGTTTTTTTGAAATGGTTTCCGAAACCAGGCTCAACGCTTCCGCCCTCGAGATGGAGCCAACCAATTTGAAATCGTTTAACGTGTTTACTACCGGCACGTTCCTCAATTCACTTTTGAGCAGCAGCGGGACCACATCCATTAATTTTTGGTTCGGGGTCAGACAGGCAGGAGGAGGCCTCATGATGTCCACTGCGATGACACTATGGAGTTCATGTTCGGCGCCGAGGTATTCCTTCATGTCATGCAATGCCACAACACCAAGCAGCCGCTGATTTTCATCCACTACAGGTAAATAATTGTAGGGACTCGTCAGGAACCGATCTGCAATGGCCCGAAAACTGGTGGTGTCCCGCAACGGTTCCACCCGTTCCCGCATAATCTCCCCCACAGAAGTCTGGATGGCAGCCCCTAGTTCGTGGGTATCCTGCTGTGCTGCAAAACCTTTAATACGTAGCGGCTCTGTATAGATCGATTCCGGATGCAATCGTCTGCTGACGAGAGTTGAAACCACACATGCCAACATTAATGGAGGCATCATCGAATAATTCAGCGAAATTTCAAAAATCATGATCATCGCCAGCAGGGGTGCATGAATGGTTGCGGCCAAAACACTCCCCATTCCAACGATTGCAAACGCTCCTGTCGGCAATGTGGTTAATTCCAATGAATGCAGCAATGCACCCACCAGGCTCCCCAATGCCGCGCCTAAAAACAACGTGGGGGTAAACACGCCGCCTATTGCTCCAGAACCCACGGAGGCAATCGTGGCCAATAGCTTTGCCAGCAAAACTCCAAATAAAAAGACCAGCGTGGGATGCTTATGCAAAATCTGGTTGATCGCCCCGTATCCATTCCCCCAGACCTGTGGAAAAAAAATCGCCAAAATACCAACGACCAGCCCCCCAATCATTAATCGAATATAGATAGGGACTTTCAGAGCAATGAACCATTGTTCGCTGTGCCGAAGCATTTTAAGAAAAGTTGCCGCCAGCAAACCTGAAAGCATCCCCAGTACGAGGAACCAGGGTAGTTGTCCCAATCGCGTAAAATCGTAGGAAGGCACCTCGTAAAACGGTTCAATTCCAAAAAACGTGCGCGAAACCATCGTGGCGATCACTGAGGAAAACACCAGGGGCGCAAAAAGATGCATTGAAAAATTTCCCAGGACAATCTGTGCGGCAAAAACCGCACCAGCCACAGGCGCATTATATGCCGCAGCCATTCCTGAAGCTGCCCCGCAGGCCACGAGCAGCCTTAACCGGTATGGCGGCCAATTGGCAAGTTGCCCACCTTTTGATGCAAACGTCGCGGTCAGGTGCGTAATGGAACCTTCTCGTCCAATCGAAGCACCTGTCGCAATGCTGATCATTGAAGCAACTCCCTTAACCAGCGCGCTTCGCATTTGCAGCCTGCCATCGCCTGCAATCACTACCTCGATAATGTTGTTTGCCCCCTGCTTTCCCATCAGCCGCAAACCAAAAAAAAGCACCAGCCCAGCAACCAGACCTCCGATGACCGGGGTCAATAATCGTTGCCAGGGTTGCAGACTCTCCGCGATTTCCACAAGATCCCCTGATTGGCGAAGACCGGCTCTCATCCCCAAATCAATCAGTCCGACGAAAAGCACGTTTGTCAGTCCACCCGCAATTCCAACAATTCCCGCCAAAACAACATGGATTGTCTCTTCATTGATCCGGATATACTCCCGAACTTTGAGGGCACGTTCCCAATGCCGCTGAAAGAACGGCAGCACAGTTTCTTTGAGTATTCCCCAATTCATTTCCCTCTTTAATGTATCATTTGAATTTTTTTGGGCACTGACGAGTCAGAAGTGGTTGGTTCGATGGGAAGAAGAGCTTGGAGCAAGGTAACCTGCCCTTCCTGCAAACCGTCTGTTATTTGCGGGATTTACGATTCCCCTTAAATTAATTGATTAGCTGGTTGAAGCATTATCGCGAATGAAATGGATTGTGATTATGGCCCTGCTGGCCGCAGGTGGATATTTTGGCTGGAGCAAGTATGGGAAGCAACTCTCTGCCACAAACCCCACTGGCGTGGCTTCGCGTACAAAGACTGCTGTTGTTGAAGAGCGTGACATCCGGTTCAGCGTCAGCGCTGCGGGTGAGATCGGCCCAGCCGAGCAAGTTTCCGTAAAACCGGAAATCAACGGGCGTATTGAGCAGTTGCCGGTGGACCTGGGAGACAAGGTCAAAAAGGGAGCAATCCTTTTTTCGCTGGATGATAAGGAATTACAAAATCAGCGCTCTTCAATGCTCACTGAAATTGAGCGGGCCAATTTGCAATTGCAGCAAGCTGAACGCAATTACAAACGATCCCAACAACTCTTCGCTGATGATCTGATGGCGTTGGAACTTTATGAGAATGCCAAGACCGAGTTCGATCTGGCTCGGAACGCGGTCGAACGTGCCCAGCGGGAACTTGCGATCCTTGAGGAGCGATTGACTAAAACGAAGATCGAAGCTCCCTTTGACTGCACCATTCTCACGCGTCCCGTTTCAATTGGTCAGGCAGTCTCCGGCTCTGGTGGATTTAATAGCGGCACCGAGGTCCTCACCATTGCAGACCTCAATTCCATGATTATCAACGCCCACATCAATCAGGCAGATATCACCAGGCTCACTGTAGACAAGGAAGTGGAAGTCCAGGTTGAAGCAGTTCCCGGTTTGAAGATCACTGGCAAAGTCGAGCGCATTGCCCCACAAGCCACTATCAAAAATAATATCAAAGGGTTTGCTGTTCGCATTCTGTTGACCAACGTGGATGAACAGGTTCGTCCTGGCATGACCGCAAACATTAAAATCCCTGTCGCCGCGGCTGAAGGGGTTCTTGCCGTGCCCCTGGCCGCTGTGTTCACCGAGAAAAATCCTGACACCGGTCGCTCTGAACGATTTGTTTATGTGAAAAACGGTGAGTCTTATGAACGAAGGCCTGTTCAGGTGGGAATTTCAGATTTTTTCTTTGCCGAAATTCAGAACGGTCTGCAACCCGGCGATGTCGTTTCGCTGGAGCAACCCAAGGCAGAACAGGATAAAGGCGGTGGCAAACTGATTCAGGCTGCCCGGCAGTCCAGTGGGAGCTCCTCGCCTGCTTCTTCTTCAAAAGCAGTTCCAGCCGCAGCCAGTTCGCCAGCAAAAAATGGCGGTCCCGCCCCCTCCAAGGCACCTGCACCGGATCGACGTCCCAACACTTAATCCTCAGCACATGGCATTGGTCGAACTGCGCGATATTCGAAAGATTTATCACCTCGGTGGTGAAGAAATCCGGGCTTTGGATGGTGTTTCCCTCGATATTGAGCCAGGAGAATTCATTTCGATCATCGGTCCTTCGGGAAGCGGCAAATCAACCTTGATGCATATCCTGGGCTGCCTGGATTCTCCGAGCAGCGGAACGATCCAACTGGACGGAACCATGATTGAAAAGGCTTCAGCCAAAGAACTGGCTGCCATTCGAAATAGAAAGATCGGTTTTGTTTTCCAGTTTTTCAATCTGCTTCCAAAACTCAACGTCCTGCAGAATGTCGAGTTGCCAATGATCTATAGTGGAACCAGCGGCAAGGAACGACGCGAACGCGGCATGGAGGCATTAAGGATGGTTGGCCTTGAAAACCGCAGCAAGCATCGCCCAAGCCAGCTTTCAGGCGGTCAGCAACAAAGGGTGGCCATTGCCAGGGCATTGGTAAACAACCCTCGGATTATTTTTGCAGACGAACCAACCGGCAATCTTGATTCACACACTGGCGAGGCAATCCTGACCCTTTTTGAAAAACTCAGCAGCGAGGGAAGGACGATCATTCTGGTGACTCACGATCCTGAAATTGCCGCCCGCACCCCTAGGCGGATTGAAATTCGTGATGGTCGCGTCTCCGTAAAGGTTGATCCAAAACTTTCCGGGTTGGACAGAGTTGCCCCAATTTCAGCGGCTGCCCATGAATCATGAATTTCTGGAGCGCCATCCTTCTCAGTCTTAAGGAGATTTGGGCTCATAAATTCCGATCTCTTTTGACCATGCTCGGAATCATTCTGGGCGTTTCCAGCCTGATCGCCATGTCTGCCCTGGTCAAAGGCATGGAGAACGGCATGAAGGAAGCGCTGATCGCGATTGGCGGGCTGGAAAAGATCAGGATTGAACCCCAGGACGTCCCTCCTGAACAACGGCATCTCAGGGACCAGTCCCCCGGAATCACCATCAATGATGTTTACGCATTGGAAGCCAGTGCCCCACTTGTGGAAAAGCTTTCTCCAGAAATGCGGCTGATGCGCGGCACAATTTCAGCAAAGGGTGAATCGTTCCGCCCATTCATGACTGTTGGTGTCTGGCCCATTGCTGCTGAATTGAATGAACATGTCATCGAGCATGGGAGAATGTTTAATGAACTGGACGATGAAATGGCGCGAAATGTTTGCGTGATAGGAACAGCTACGCGCGATGAACTGTTTGGCGCCCCGGAGGATGTGGGGCATGAAATCATTCCCCTCGGTGAAACAGTTTATATCAATAATCAGCCGTTCACGATCATCGGAATGTTCAAGCATTATGAGAGCGAGCAGGATCGGAAACGCAAGGAAATAGAAGCTCTTGTGCCAAAACAACAAAAAACCGGCCCTGAGCGAAGTCGTGGCGGTAATCGGAGAAATGGCAGCAATTTCGTTTTTTGGCTGAAAAACGCCACTGTTTATGTCCCTTTGAACACAATGTGGATCAAATTACGCTCCGCAGGAGCAAGCGGCGGACGTGGTGAAGCAGCAAGCACAGTGGCCGACCCTCGCCTCACCACCCTGGAAGTAAAAATTTCTGATTTTGACCACTTGGCTCCCGCAATTCAACAAATCTACAATGTCCTCTTCTCCACTCATAAAGGGATTGAAGATTTTACATTCAGGACACAGGAGGAATGGGCGGAAAATATCCGCGTTTTCATCCAGAACGCCCGGTTAAGTGGCGGAATGATTGCCGGGATCAGCCTCCTTGTGGGAGGCATCGGGATCATGAACATCATGCTGGCGAGTATTTCCGAGAGAGTCCGTGAGATCGGCATCCGAAAATCCGTGGGTGCCACCACTTTTGATATTTTTTCTCAGATTTTGATCGAGAGCACCGTGATTTCAGTCATTGGTGGCCTGGCCGGACTCGCTACTTCCTACATTCTGGTCCAAACCATCAGCGCCCTTGCCCCGACAGATAATACTCCGGTGATTACAGCTACAGCCATGCTAATGGCTTTTGGCTTTAGTGTGTTGATCGGGATTTTGGCTGGACTCGTGCCTGCGGTGAAAGCATCCCGTCTGCACCCGATTCAGGCGCTGCGATATGATTGATCCATGAACCTTCTCAATACAATCCTGGTTGGGTTCAAGGAAATCTGGGCCCATAAATTTCGATCGCTCCTGACCATGCTTGGAATCATTCTGGGCGTTGCCAGCCTTGTTGGAATGGCGGCCCTGGTCAAAGGGATGGAGAACGGAATGCGGGAAACCATGGTCGCAATGGGCGGTGCTGACAAGGTGCTGCTGGATGACCAGGATGTTCCGGCTGATCAGGAGCATCTGGCCGACCAGGCGCCAGGACGCACGATGTACGATGTCATCGCTTTAAAGGAGAGTGCTCCCCTGCTCCGACTGGTTTCCCCTGAAATGCAATTGGATGATTGTCTTGTGTCCAGGGGCACTAATTACGCAAGCCCTTCGGAATGTGTTGGAGTATGGCCTGCTGTCCTGGATATGAACCTTCATACTGTAGAGCATGGACGATTTTTCAACGAGTTTGATGAAGAAAATGCCAATAGTGTCTGTGTGATTGGAACCGGTTTGCGGGATGCACTCTTTGGCTCCCCGGAAAAGATCGGTTACGAAATCATTCCCATCGGGGAGGATATCCTGATCAACGGCCAGTCATTCACGATTGTTGGTATGTTCCAGCATTATGAAAGCGAGCAGGACCGCAAGCAGCGCCTGATCGCCAAAAATAAACCACCAGAGCAACAGGTGGGGCCACAGCGGATGCGTGGATGGGGTGGGCGGGGAAATTGGGCGTTTCGCCGCAAGAATGAGACGCTTTATATTCCTTTGAATACGATGTGGGTGAAATTCCGCTCCGCAACTGGAACCAATGGATTGCCCGATCCTCGCCTCTCTGATGTCGATCTTAAAGTTGCGGATTTGAGCTTGCTGGAGCCTGCTCTCCAGCAAGCTCGAAATGTGCTGATGCTAACTCATAGGGGGATCGAGGATTTTGGTTTTCGGACGCAGGAAAACCAACTTGATAGTATCAATAATCAAATCAAAAACGCCCGAATAAGTGGAGGAATTATTGCCGCAATCAGCCTCCTGGTGGGGGGAATCGGGATCATGAATATCATGTTTGCCAGCATCAATGAACGCATCCGGGAAATCGGGATATGCAAGGCGGTCGGTGCCACGGGACCCGCAATATTCACACAAATTCTCGTGGAAAGCGTGGTGATTTCACTCATTGGAGCTTTGGCTGGTCTGGCCGCTTCTTACGGTCTGGTGCATATTCTCGCTTTAATCACTCCAACAGGAAACACCCCGCAAATCACGCCGGAAGCCATGTTGATCGCTGTTGCGTTCAGTGCTTCGGTGGGTGTGATTGCAGGGATATTTCCTGCATTTAAAGCCGCGCGGCTCCATCCCATCCAGGCCCTGCGTTACGAGTAAGCTCATTGGTAAAGCTCCCGCTTCTCTGCCCGACCTGATACTATCGTTGCATGAAATCATGGGAGAAAGCTCTCGCAATGGCAGGTTCCACTGTCGAGGAGCGGCTTGATCGATTACGTCAGCGACTTGCCCGCCGAACAGCCAGGTTCCATGATTTAAGATTAACCCCTTTTATTGGGTTCGGTAACGAACAGGCGTTTTCCTTAATGGGTCGGGTACTCCGCAAATCCTCATCTCTTCCCTCACGATACGAGCAGGAATCCATCTGGAAAGTGGTTCGCGATATGTACACCCGCCTGGCAAGCAACGAAGCTCCGGGAATCGACGTGATCCTGCGGGCTGCCCAGCGGGAGTATCATTCAACAAGTGATGAAGAAGGCTTTTTTCAATTTTCCATTGAAAAGCCATCGCTCTCGGGAACAGGACCGTGGCATACAGTTGAACTTAGGCTCGCTCACAACGAACTGCAGGCTGGCACGCAAGCCAGGGTATTGATTCCTTCCGCGCAAGCTGCCTTTGGCATGATCAGCGACATCGACGATACGATCGTGCAAACGCACGCGACCAGTCTTCACAAAATGGCCAGAACAGTTTTCCTTAATAATGCGCAAAGTCGGTTGCCTTTTCCTGGTGTTGCTGCGCTTTACAGGGCATTGGTCCAGGGATCATCGGAAGCCGCCAACCCGATTTTCTACATCTCAAGCGGCCCCTGGAATTTTCACGATTTGCTGAACGATTTTATGGAACTCAATGGAATTCCCCTAGGTCCTATCATGTTGCAGGATTTCGGGTTAAAAAATGACCAATTGATGATGGCCAGTCATTCCAGCCATAAATTAAAGCAAATTCGAAAGGTTTTCTCATTTTATCCCAACCTTCCGTTTATTTTGATGGGTGATAGCGGCCAGCATGATCCTGAAGTATATTCTGAAGTCCTTAAGGAATTTCCGGGAAGGATTCAGGGCGTTTACATCCGGGATGTTTCACCTGAGAATCGTGATAAAGAAATTCGTCATTTGGCAATCGAAGCTTCAAAAAATGGATGTCCGATGCTCCTTGTGAAGGACAGCTTTGATGTTGCTGAGCATGCTGAAAGGAATGGTTTTATCGCTTCATCCACACTACCCGAAATACGCGCTGAAGTGGCCAGTGACAATGCGCCTGAACCGCAAAACTGGATGGGAGAGGAGTGAGCAATTGGTTGATGATGTTGCTTTTTTCCAGGCATCTGATCGGAAAATGTGACCTTCTGCTTGCGTTTGATCTTCATGGTTCTATATTCCGCCCCCGATGGTGAATTTGAATTCCCTCAATCCCCAGCAAAGGCTTGCGGTTGAAACGATCAAAGGCCCTGTGCTGATTCTCGCAGGTGCCGGGACCGGGAAAACCCGTGTTATCACTTTTCGGATTGCCCACATGATTTCAAAGGGGATTGATCCAGGAAGGATTCTTGCTGTCACTTTCACCAACAAAGCTGCAAAAGAGATGCAGCAACGGGTACGTGAGATTATTCCAAAGCGAAAACTGGAGGAAGGCCAAAAAGAGGAACGTCCAACAATCTGCACCTTCCATTCTTTATGTGTCCGGATTTTACGGCAACACATCGAAAAACTCGGCTATAAACGAAATTTTGTGATCTACAGCGAGTCCGAACAGCTCGGGGCCATCAAGAAGGTCTTGAGCAGTTTTAGTAACGGCAAAGCTGAAAAGGTGGATGCGAAAGCCATTCTCGGAATGTTGAGCCGATTCAAAAACGGCGGCCAGGACAATCCCTCTTTTGGTGATCCCAATGTGCGTGCGCTCGCCTTGCATGTGCAACGCCGTTATGAATCCGCCTTGCATGCCTGCAATGCCGTCGATTTTGATGACCTGATTCTGCTCACGTTGCGGCTTTTTAAAGAGCACCCGGATGCGCTCGAAGCCTGCCGCGCAAAGTACGCCTACGTCATGGTTGATGAGTATCAGGATACTAACAATGCGCAGTTTCAACTCATTCATGCGTTGACTTCGGAACATCGCAATTTTTGCGTTGTGGGAGATGATGACCAGAGCATCTATGGATGGCGAGGGGCTGAGATCGCCAACCTGCTCGACCTTGAAAAGCATTTTCCTGAAGTAAAAATCATCAAGCTTGAGCAAAATTACCGATCCACGAATACTATTCTGACAGCTGCCAATGCGGTGATAAAAAACAATGTGCGAAGACGGGGCAAACAGCTCTGGTCGCAAAAAGGACACGGCGTAAAAATCACTCTTCACAATTTTCAGGATGATGAAGAGGAAGCCCGCACGATTGTCGAGGAGATCGAGTACAAGCGGATTGCCAATCGAATTCCCTGGGGCGACCAGGCAATCCTGTTTCGAACAAATCTTCAATCAAGACCTATTGAAACTGCTCTTCGAAAGAGCGGGGTGCGTTACCACCTGATTGGTGGGCAAAGCTATTTTGATCGGCGGGAGGTAAAGGATTTTCTTGCTTACCTCCGAACCTTTTTAAATCCGAGGGATGACATCAGCCTCCTTCGAATCGCGAATGTTCCAGCGCGCGGCTTGAGCGATACCACAATGGAACGACTGCTCGCGGCAAGCCAGGAACGGCAGTGTTCCGTATATGAAGCGATGAAAAATCCGCTGGTTCAGGTTGGGTTTCTTTCAAAAACCCAGGAAAGTATCGTCGCCTTTCTCGATTTGATTGCGCGTCACAGCGCTGCCCTTCAGGCTCCCGGCCTGCAACTTTCTGCGTGGGCAAACAAATTTCTGGATGAAACAGGATATATCAACGAATTGCGTCGAAGTGAAAAGGAGGCAGCCGCCGCAGAAAACCGCATCCAGAACCTAAAGGATTTATTGGTTGATCTGGACGAATCCGAGCCGGTCACCGGATCGCCTGCTGAGCGAATCGCCACTTTTCTTGAAGAGATCACTCTCGATAATGAAAGAGAAGAGGACAAGGAATTGAGCGGTGATGCGGTGACCTTAATCACAATGCACAGTTGCAAGGGCCTTGAGTATCCCTACGTATATATCGTCGGGCTTGAAGATGGCCTGCTTCCGCACACCCGTTCCAAGGTGGAAGGCACTTTGGACGAAGAACGTCGTCTATTCTATGTGGCCATTACCAGGGCCATGCAGGGACTCACAGTTACCCATTGCTCCGGTCGCAAAAAATATGGCCAGATATTCCCCTGCCACCCTTCCCCTTTTCTCCAGGAGCTTCCGAAGGATTTAATCCAGGATGGAGATGAGAAAGCCAGCCAGCCGGTGCAGGTTGCCACAGGGAAAAGCCTCTTCGATAGCATTCGATCCGGGATTGGTTAAAAAAAATGGGCTGCCGATTTCTCGACAGCCCATCCAGTTCCTCCCATCCAGTCTTCAGAAGGAGGCATGCTCCTTCCGTGTGCATTACTGGATTAGTAATCCATTCCGCCCATGCCCCCATGTCCGCCTGGAGCTGGAGCTGGTTTGTCCTTCTCAGGCAATTCGGTGATGAGGCATTCGGTAGTCAGCAGCAGGCCGGCGATTGAAGAAGCATTCTGCAATGCTGTACGGGTGACTTTCTTCGGATCAACCACACCAGCCTTGACGAGGTCTTCATAAACGCCAGTTGCCACGTTGTATCCATCGTTGCCTTTGCGGCGCTTGACTTCCTGAACGATAATCGAGCCTTCCACGCCTGCATTGCTTGCAAGAGAACGAAGAGGTGCTTCGATTGCGCGCTTGACAATGTCCACACCGATTTGTTCGTCACCATCCAGCTTGACGCCTTCGATAGCAGGCAAGCAGCGGAGCAGAGCCACACCACCGCCAGGAACGATTCCTTCTTCAACAGCAGCGCGTGTTGCGTGCAACGCGTCTTCAACGCGTGCTTTCTTTTCCTTCATTTCGGTTTCAGTTGCGGCACCGACATTGATCACAGCCACACCACCGGCGAGCTTCGCCAGGCGTTCCTGCAATTTTTCACGATCGTAATCGGAAGTGGTTTCCTCGATTTGGCGACGGATCTGGTTCACACGGCCCTGGATATCAGAGGCTTTGCCATTGCCTTCGACAATGGTGGTGTTCTCCTTGTCCACAACCACTGATTTGGCTCGGCCAAGGTCTTCCAATTGAATGCTCTCAAGCTTGATTCCGAGGTCTTCTGTAATGCATTTTCCACCGGTCAGGATGGCAATGTCCTCAAGCATCGCTTTGCGGCGGTCACCGAATCCAGGGGCCTTCACCGCGCAGATGTTCAATGTGCCACGAAGCTTGTTGACCACGAGGGTGGCCAGCGCTTCGCCTTCAACGTCTTCAGCGATAACCAGGAGAGGTTTGCCAATCTTGGCGACCTTCTCGAGGATCGGAAGCATGTCTTTCAGGCTGCTGATTTTTTTCTCGTAGATGAGCAGGTAAGCGTCATCCAGTTTCGCTTCCATCGATTCAGCGTTGGTCACGAAATATGGAGAAAGATAGCCCTTGTCGAATTGCATCCCTTCAACAACATCGAGGGTGGTTTCAATTGATTTGGCTTCCTCAACTGTGATGGTGCCGTCCTTGCCGACCTTGTCCATCGCGTCAGCAATGATTTCGCCAATAGTGGTGTCCCAGTTGGCTGAAACGGTTGCGACCTGCTTGATTTCTTCCTTGTCTTTGACCTTCTTGGAAATTTTTGCGAGTTGTTCCACTGCAGCGTCAACAGCCTTCTGGATACCACGTTGCAGGCTGATGGGGCTGGCGCCAGCGGTCACGTTTTTAAGACCTTCGCGGAAAATCGCTTCAGCGAGGACAGTTGCGGTTGTGGTGCCGTCACCAGCAGCGTCGCTGGTTTTGCTGGCCACTTCGCGGACCATCTGGGCGCCCATATTTTCATAGGGATCTTCCAATTCAATCTCCTTGGCCACAGTCACACCGTCCTTGGTGACGGTGGGAGACCCGAATTTTTTGTCCAGGACGACATTGCGACCTTTTGGTCCAAGGGTTGCGCTCACAGCACGCGCGAGTTTGTTCACACCCTTCAGGAGGGATTGACGAGCTGCTTCGTCAAAAAGTAATTGTTTAGCTGCCATAAATTTAAATCAGGTTAAGAGAGTTTTTGAGAGTTATTCAATCACAGCGAGGATATCGTCGGCATTGAGAATTTTGTATTCCCGGCCATCCAGCTTGATTTCAGTGCCACCATATTTGCTTACGAGAACCCGGTCCCCTTTCTTCACTTCGAAAGGAACCTTCTTGCCGTTGTCGTCAGTTTTTCCAGTGCCCAACGCGATCACAACGCTTTCCATGGGCTTTTCCTTGGCGGTATCGGGGATGATGATACCACCCTTTTTTGTTTCTTTTTCCTCGGCTGCTTCCACAAGAATGCGGTCACCGAGCGGTCTGATGTTAATTGCCATAATGCTTATTCTATTTTTGTTTGATGCTACTGAATCAAATCCCGCCGCACTCGCGCGCGGGAAAATTTATAGGCTGTCCAGCGGAACAACCTGGTTTTGGCTAACGAAGTAATTACCCCTTCTTCTCATCGACCACTTCCGCGTCAATGATCGGGCCTTCATCCTTGCTTCCACCACTATTGTTTGTTTCTGTGCGGGTCTGGCCACCACCGGCAGGGCCAGATTGGGGCCCGCCACCCTGGCCTTGTTGGGCCTGCTTATAAAGCTCTGCTGAAGCCGCCTGCCAGGCTTCATTCAATTTTTCACTGGCAGCTTTAATGCCTGCAATGTCATTGCTTTTTAAAGCTTCTTTGACATCAGCGACCGCTTTTTCGATCTTGCTCTTGTCATTCCCGGAAAGTTTATCTCCACTTTCCTTGAGCATTTTCTCCGAGCGATACACTGCGTTGTCAGCTTCGTTGCGTGTTTCGACCTCTTCCTTCTGCTTCTTATCCTCGTCGGCATGAGCTTCCGCATCTTTGCGCATTCTTTCGATCTCTTCCTTGGTGAGGCCGCTGCTGGCGGTAATGGTAATTTTCTGCTCTTTACCAGTGCCGAGATCTTTTGCGCTGACATTCAGGATGCCGTTGGCATCGATATCGAACGTGACTTCGATTTGCGGCACCCCGCGAGGAGCGGGAGGCAAGTCGGTCAGGTGAAATTTTCCGATGGTCTTGTTGTCTTTTGAGAACTGGCGTTCGCCCTGAAGAACATGGATTTCAACCCCGGGTTGGTTATCCGATGCCGTCGAGAAAATTTCCGATTTCCGAGTGGGGATTGTTGTATTCCGCTCGATTAAACGAGTGAAAACACCACCCAGGGTTTCGATTCCGAGGGAAAGTGGCGTCACATCCAAAAGCAGGACATCTTTGACATCACCTTTCAGCACACCGCCCTGGATGGCCGCACCGACCGCAACCACTTCGTCCGGATTAACACCCTGATGCGGTGTTTTGTTGACCAAAGTGCGAGCGGTTTCAACCACGCGAGGCATCCGTGTCATGCCACCAACGAGGACCAGTTCATCAATTTTATCAGTGCTGACTCCTGCATCCTTCAAGCATGCCTTGGTGGGCACAATCGTCCGTTCAAACAGATCATCACAAAGCTGTTCCAGCTTTGCTCGCGAAAGTTTCATGCTGATATGCTTCGGTCCGCTCGCATCAGCTGTAATAAACGGCAGGTTAATATCGTATTGCTGCGAACTCGAAAGAGCGATCTTGGCCTTTTCAGCCTCCTCCTTGATTCGCTGGAGAGCATCCGGTTGCTTGCGGAGATCCATCCCCTGCTCTTTTTTAAATTCATCCAGGATCCAATCCA
>JANRLX010000060.1:0-4406 GCA_033762115.1 Verrucomicrobiota bacterium | reverse complement strand
TCATGGCAGACCTCCAGCAGCATGCGAATCCGGCTCAACTGGTAATGGGTGCGGCTGTTGACCCATCTCTTTCGAGTGGTCTGTCGATCACCGTGATTGTTTCAAGTTCAACGGAAGAAAAAATCGCTTTTTCAGAACAGGAAAAGGAACCATCCATTTCATTGGCAGGAACAAGGCATGGGATTGATACGACATTTTTTCATCAACCGGAACCGACCCGTTCCTCGTCACGATTTGTTCCACCGCCACCTCCTTCCACGCCAGAAAATGCCCAGCAACTTCTGGCCCGACAGCCGGGAACCCGTAAACGACTCAAAACCAGAAAAGGCTGGGAGCAGGGAATGCTTGATCTTGAAATCATCTCGAAGGGACGTTTTGAAAAGAGTGAACCAACGATTCACCGTGGGGAAGACCTGGATGTTCCCACCTACATCCGTCGCGGCATCTCCCTGAACTAAGCACGATTAGGTTGCGCCAGCCGCTCTTCTGTGGCAACCCATAGCCTTTTATGCAGCAAAAAATGCGCGTTGGAATTATTGGTGGCGGCCTGATGGGGCGTGAAGCAGCCAGCGCTTTTGGGCGTTGGTTTGTCTTGGAAAACTTCCCGGTCCAGGCCGAACTGGTCGCGGTGTGCGACCTGCAGGACAAGCTGCTGGATTGGTTTCGACAAGTTCCCACAGTCAAACTGCTCACGAAAGATCATCATCAACTGCTTGCCTCTCCGGATGTGGATGTCGTTTATGTCGCTGTGCCACATCATTTGCATGAAACGTTGTACCTCGATGTCCTTAATGCCGGTAAGGATTTGCTCGCTGAGAAGCCGTTTGGCATTGATTTAAAGGCTGCAATCACTATCCATAAAGCTGCCTCTCAATCAGGTCGCTTTGTTCGGTGCAGCTCTGAATTCCCTTTTCTTCCCGGCGCACAACGGGTCATGCAGGCGGCCCAATCAGGCAAATTTGGAAAGCTTTTGGAAATTCGATCCGGGTTTTGGCATGCCAGCGACCTGGATCCGTTAAAGCCGGTCAATTGGAAGCGGCAAGTGATAACCTGTGGAGAAATTGGGGTGATGGGTGACCTGGGGATGCATGCGGTGCATGTTCCCTTTCGGCTTGGCTGGAAACCGAAACGGGTCTATGCCCAATTGCAGAAAGTTTATACAGAGCGTCCCGATGGCAAAGGGGGGATGGCAGTTTGTGATACGTGGGACAACGCAATGTTGCACACGGATGTGGAAATCACTGGCACAGAAGTGCCAATGCGCCTGGAAATGAAACGCCTTGCTCCAGGGGAAACGAATACCTGGTTTATCACAGTCCTGGGAACCGATGGCGGCGCCTCCTACAGTACCAAGGAACCAAAAACATTATGGCAGTTTGAGCGTGCGAAGGAACAAATCTGGCAACGGACTGACCTGGGGTATCAAATGCCATTTACCACAATCACAGGGGGTATTTTCGAAGCCGGGTTTCCGGATTGTTTTTTGCAAATGTGGGCCGCTTTTGCCGCTGAACGCGCGGGTGCGCTGGGAAATAAGTTTGGGTGCGTCACCCCGGATGAAGCGCTGCTAAGCCATCATCTTTTCGATGCCGCATTACGCTCGCATAACACAAAATCAGTGATTTGTTTGTGAAGAGCGATTTGCCTTTGCGCTGAGCCATTTCACGATACTTTTCAACCGCTTGCCGGGCATCATGATGGTGATGTGGCCAGCAGGGGCTTTCCATAGTTCCACACCGTTGTTCCAGGACCGATGCAACTGATCAATAGTTTCACCGGAAATGAACTGGTCCTGGCTGGCTTGCACCAACAGCACCCGATCAAGAGGAATAACGGGTTTGGAACTGGTCAGGTTAAGGATTTCAAAATTGAATGGGTCCATTGCGAGGCTGCTTCTGATCGGTTCACAGAATTTTACATCTTTAATTAACTGCCCCACCCTGACCATTGGGGTGATCAATACTCCACCTCGAAAGATCTGGCTGTGCGCCAAAACCGCTCCCGCGAGGTAACCACCCAGGGAAAAACCCAAAACGTAAATTTCAGTGGCCCCTTGAGCCTTCATCCACAAACCCAGGCTGCAGATGTCCTGAAAAGCCTGCTGAATTGCGTGAATCAAATTTACGAGGTCGTCTGATAAAAAATTACCAATGGCACCAGGGGTGCTCGGTTTTCTGGAGCGATGAAACGGCAGCTCAATGGACGCGGCAAGGAAGCCTTCATCAGCAAACCATTGTTCCAATTTTGGAAACATCAACTGGTAGGCAACCTCGCAGTTCCACCCATGCAATAAAATGATCCCGGGTTTTCCACGCGATTCGCCGTGAAACTGGATTCGACCGTGGACAAGATTGTTCTCCGGCCAGGGAGATTTAAAACCCGATTCAAAAGTAAATTTTCCTGCCTGCTGTTTAAAGTTTTCAGCGGGCCGCCCTGGCACAAGGAAAAGCCTGGGATCCGACAATAATTGTTCAGCCAATTCCTTTTGATTGGTACGCCGCCTGCCCTTTTCCACAAGGCCGCAAGCGAGTTCAATTGTCCATAAATCAATCTGTCGATGTAACCATTCGAGCATTCCTCCATATTACACTTTATTGGATTACGCTCAGCAGAATTTTCGTTTACCCAGCAATAACCCCTTGAATAATCTGCTCCCAGGAATGCGCCGGATTGAAGAGTGCCAACTTTATACTTTCGTGGATTTTGCCTATTTGAAGGGGCGAACACCGTCGGAACTTTGCCGCGCTCTTTGTGAAGGCGGTTCAGATATCATCCAGTTACGGGCCAAGCAAGCTGATCGTGCCACGGTCAAGGCCACTGCCGAGGAATTGCTTCCAATCACGAGAACGTTTGGAGTGCCTTTGGTGATTAACGATTATTGGGATTGCGCTGAGGAATTGGGCAGCGAATTCTGCCATCTGGGTCAGGAGGATTTCTTTGATCGCAACCTTTCACATCATCGGGATCTGGCAGGAGGCTCCAGGCATGCGCCAGGATTAGGCTTAAGCACCCACTCGCCCGAACAGGCAGCCCGAGCGCTTAAAGCTGATCCATCGTATATTGCAATAGGGCCTGTTTACGCCACTGGCACGAAACCAACGGCGCGTCCTGTGACCCTCGAATATGTTCGCTGGGCCGCCAGTAATGTAAGCATCCCCTGGTTTGCGATTGGAGGGATCAACCTTGGAACTTTGGATGAAGTGTTGGAAGCTGGAGCCTCTCGGGTCTGTGTCGTTTCCGCCATTTTGAACGAGAGGGACATTGTCAAGGCTTGTCAGCAGTTCAAAGAACGCCTACCGTCCATCCCTTTAATTAGAAAGTAACCATGAGTGTTCTTGTCGTAGGGTCAACAGCGTTGGATTCCATTAAAACTCCCACCGCAGAAAATCCCCGTTTATTGGGGGGATCAGCCAGCCATGCCGCTGTTGCCGCAAGCTTTTTTGCGCCAGTGAAACTTGTGGGAATTGTCGGTGAAGATTTTCCCAAGCGGTATGTTCAACTCTTTAAAAAGCACAAGATTGACCTTCATGGATTGCAGCAGGTAAAAGGGAAGACCTTTCACTGGTCCGGGGAGTACGAAGTGAACATGAACAATCGCCGTACTTTAACGACAGAACTCGGGGTGTTTGAATCCTTCACGCCGCATCTGCCTGAAAGTTATAAGAAGTCTCCTTATGTGCTGCTGGCGAATATAGCACCTGCCCTGCAGCATCATGTGCTCGACCAGATGGCGCGGCCCAAGTTTGTAGTCGCTGACACAATGGATTTATGGCTGAACATTGCGCTTCCTGACCTGCTGAAGTTGTTAAAGCGCATTGATCTTTTCGTTCTCAATGACAGTGAAGCCCATATCCTGACTGAGGAGAACAATTCCCTCAAATCCCTTAAAAAAATTCATAAACTCGGGCCGAAATACGTCATCATCAAAAAGGGAGAGTACGGTTCCATTCTTTCAGGACCCGACGGCATTTTTATCGCTCCTGCGTTTCCACTGCACAGTGTTGTAGACCCAACCGGCGCTGGTGATTCATTTGTTGGCGGGTTAATTGGCTATTTGGCAAGCAAGCCGGGTTCCCTCGATAAAAATCTGAGACGAGCGATCATTTACGGTAGTGCCACCGCTTCTTTCTGCTGCGAAGGATTTGGTCTGGCAAAAACAACCAGGGCCAATCGACGCGCTATTGATGAACGGGTGAAAGTTCTTGAGCAGATGGTCAGGTTCTAAAGCTTTCAGGAGCGGTGCCATCCTGCAATCGAAAGTTGGATCCATAGCAGCCTGTTGAAAAACGCCGCTGCGCCGATGCGCACGATTTAAGAAATTGGCACGAGTCGTGGTAACAGATTCACCGTGTTCGCCAAGAAACAAAAAGCCGCGCAGAGTGAGTTCTGGATCGCCACTCATCAGC
>JANRLX010000059.1:0-19926 GCA_033762115.1 Verrucomicrobiota bacterium | reverse complement strand
CATGGCGCAGCTGATGACGGTGCTGCTGGCGCTGCATCTGATGCAGGTGATCATTGACGGGGCGTACAAGGCACCGCGGGAGGTGAATTTCTGGTTTGGCCTGATTTTGCTGATCCTGGTGCTGGCGTTGTCATTGACGGGCTATTTGCTGCCGTGGGACCAGAAAGGTTACTGGGCAACGAAGGTGACAACGAACATCGCGGGAATCACGCCGGTGATTGGCCCGATGTTGCAGAAGTTGATGGTGGGGGGGAGTGACTACGGGCATCACACATTGTCCCGTTTTTTTGCGCTGCACGCCGGGGTGCTGCCAGGGATGATCGTGGTGCTGCTGGTGGGGCATATTGCGCTTTTCCGGAAGCATGGGATCACCGCGAAAAAGCCGTATCGAAAGCCGGACGCGAAATTCTGGCCGGACCAGGTGCTGATGGATGGAGTGGCGTGCCTGTCGGTTTTGGCGACGGTGCTGTTCTTCATCGTGGCGCCGAGATTGAGCAATCCTTCGGCGGCGCTGGGAGCTGAACTGGGAGCCCCGGCTGATCCTTCGGAGGCTTTTTCGGCGGCGCGGCCGGAATGGTATTTCCTCTTTCTTTTTCAATTTCTGAAATATTTCCCGGGCGAGACAGAGATCTGGGGAGCGATTGTGGTGCCGAACCTGGTGCTGGGATTGATTTTCCTGATGCCGTTTTTCGGGAAATGGAAGTTGGGGCATCGGTTCAATATCGGGTTTGTGTGCGCGTTGCTGGCGGGAGCGGGATTGCTGACTTACCTGGCGATAGCGCAGGACAAGGCGGACCCGAATTATCAACTGGCGGTGAAGCAATCGCAGGCTGTCGCGCAACGGGCGAAGGAACTGGCGCGGAAAGGGATACCGCAGACAGGGGCGCTTGGGATGGTGCGGAGCGATCCTTATCTTCAGGGACCGGTGCTGTTTTCAAAGCATTGCGCAAGCTGTCATCGTTACGGCGGGCATGACGGGCTTGGCTTTGTTTCGTCCGAGCCGCAATCGGCTTCTGACCTGAAGGGGTTTGGCTCGCGCGAATGGCTGAGCGGGTTGCTCGACCCGGCGGAGGTGGATTCGACGAATTATTATGGGGGAACGAAGTTCAAGGAGGGGAAGATGGTGCGATTTGTGAAGCGGGACATTGCGAAGTTTAGCGCTGGGGAGAAGGTCGATTTGCAAAAGATCATTGTGGCGCTTTCCGCGGAGGCAGGACTCCCGAAGCAGGAAAGTTTGGATGAAAATGACCGCGAAAGGGTGGAGGAAGGGAAGAAATTGATGGGGAGTGAAATGATGCGTTGCACGGAGTGCCATCAATTCGGGAAGGCAGATGAGGATGCGACAGCTCCCGACCTGACAGGGTATGGTTCAAAGGCGTGGCTGATTTCCTTCCTGAATGACCCGGCGCATGATCGTTTCTATGGGAAACGAAATGACCGGATGCCGTCCTATGGGAAGGAAAATATCCTGGAGGAAAGCAGCATTGGGATTCTTGCGGACTGGCTGCGGGAGGATTGGATTGAGACGGACCAGGTTTCGATAAAACATTGATCAGAGGAGATAAAAAAAGGCGAGAGCCTTGCGACTCCCGCCTGATTGAAAAGGATTTTGGAATTACATTTTGCCGCCGTAAACTGCGTTCTTGCCGAGCAGTTGTTCGATGCGGAGGAGTTGGTTGTATTTGGCGACGCGGTCAGTCCGACTGAGGGAGCCAGTTTTGATCTGACCGGCGTTGGTGGCGACAGCGATGTCGGCAATGGTGGCATCCTCGGTTTCACCGGAGCGGTGGCTGATCACAGCGGTGTAGTTGTTGTCCTGGGCGAGTTCGACAGCATCCAAAGTTTCGGTGAGAGAACCGATCTGGTTGACTTTGACGAGGATGGAGTTTCCGACGCCCTGGGAGATGCCCTTTTCGAGGAATTTGACGTTGGTGACGAAAAGATCATCGCCGACCAGCTGGACTTTGTCGCCGAGCTTGTCGGTCAATAATTTCCAGGTTTTCCAATCGTTTTCCGCGCAGCCGTCCTCGATGCTGATGATCGGATATTTGCCGGTAAGTTCAGCATAGAAGTTGACGAGTTCCTCGCCCGTGAGTTTGCGTCCGCTGCTCTTTTTGAAAATGTACTGGTTGTTTTTGGCGTCGTAAAATTCAGAGGAGGCGACATCCAGTGCCATGAAAATCTGTTTACCGGCCTTGTAGCCAGCGTCCCTGGTGGCCTGGAGAATGACTTCGATGGCTGCTTCGGCGCTATCGAGCTTTGGAGCGAAACCGCCTTCATCCCCAACGGCGGTTGAGAGTCCCTTTTTCTTGAGGACAGATTTGAGGGCGTGGAAGATTTCGGTGATTGCCTGGAGGCCGTCCGAGAAGGTGTCAAATCCAACGGGCATGATCATGAATTCCTGGAAATCGATGGGGGCATCGGAATGAGCGCCGCCATTAATGACGTTTGCCATGGGAACGGGGAGAACTTTGGCGTTGGGCCCGCCGAGGTATTTGAAGAGGGGAAGACCGACCGAGGCGGCAGCGGCTTTGGCAGTGGCCAGTGAGACAGCAAGGATTGCGTTTGCGCCGAGCTTGCTTTTGGTTTCGGTGCCATCCAGTTCAAGCATGGTGCGGTCGATGGTCAACTGGTCGGTGGCATCCAGTCCTTCGAGTTCCGGGAAGATGAGGTCGCCCACATTCTTGACGGCTTTGGAGACGCCTTTGCCGAGGTAACGTTTGGGGTTGGCATCACGGAGTTCCAAGGCTTCATGTTCCCCGGTGCTGGCACCGGAAGGGACGGCAGCACGCCCGGCGGCGCCATCGGCGAGGGTGACATCCACCTCAACGGTGGGGTTGCCGCGTGAATCAAGAATTTCCCGTGCCTGGATATCAATAATAGTGCTCATAATCAGCTAATCAGTCTCAAATGCCCGCGCATGTTACCTGCCAATTTGCATGTGGCAATTGTGAAGTAGTTGCGGGGTGGGAAAAGAAGGTTAAACTGGAGATTTTGGAAGGAAAAGAGCAACATTATTGACGGAATTGGCATTAGTAGTGCTAAATATCAGCAGCAGGATTAGTTCGCATGACCGTTGAAGGCACCATTGGCATTTTGATCGCGGACGATCACCCGGTTGTCCGGGAAGGATTGCGTGTGACTCTTGGGAGTTATCCGCGATTGCAGATTGTTGCGGAAGCTGAGGATGGGGAGCAGGCCGTGCGGATGGTTCATCAGTTCAGGCCGAATGTGGTGTTGATGGATATCAACATGCCACAGATGAGCGGGGTGCAGGCGACCCAGAGGATTTGCCGGGAGTGCCCGGAGACAAAAGTCCTGGTGCTGACGATCCATAATGAACGGCATTACCTTGTGCATCTGATGAAAGCAGGGGCGAAAAGTTTTGTGCTGAAGGATTGTTCTCCGGCGGAGTTGCTCAAGGCGATTGAAACGATCCATGCAGGGGGGACTTTTTTGAGCCCGAGCGTTTCCCCACTTTTACTGGACCAGGAGGAGCAGACATCCCGGAATGAGTTGACGCGGCGGGAGATTGACGTGTTGCGGTTGTTATCGGACGGGCTCTCGAACAAACAGATTGCGGACCAGTTAAATTTGAGTGTCCGCACGGTGGAAACGCATCGTGAAAAGATCATTTCCAAGACAGGAATCGGGCATATTGCAGGGCTCACCCGCTTTGCGATCACCAAAGGTTATGTGAGTTTGAATGAGCGGGATTTCAAACGGAAGAAGGGATGATCATTTTTTTGAGAAGAGCACGATCCGGTTGCTGTTGGTGCCTTTTGAATTGTTGCTGATTCCCCAGCAATTGGCGGTTTTGGTGAATTGCTGTGCGTTGATGAGAATGAAGGCTGGTTGCAACCCGGCGTCCAACCCGGCCTTGAGGGCGACTTCCTCGAGCCTGACTGTGCCCTTGCGCACTTCCCCGACTTCGAAAGCGACCTGCCCGCCTCGGCGCAAGACTCTGTTCAATTCGGAAAACGTGGTGGTCATGCCAGCCTGCCACTGGTCAACGCTCCTGGGAGTGGTGACCTGGACTGCGGCGGGATCAATCCCGAGAAACCAGCAGCGGAGCCAGTTGTCAGCGCGATAATCGACGATGTCGAGAAACGGGGGTGAGGTCACCACGAGAGAAATGGTGGAGTTTTTGATTTGAGGCGTGGCTGAGGAGAAGCCGGTGATTAACAAGCGATCCTCCGCGACACGACGAAGCGAAGCCAAATTTTGCGGGGTGAGTTTGGAAAGGAGTTGCCTGGATTTTTTTAAAATAATTTTAGGGACATCGCGTGGAGGCGGGACCTGGCGGCGGGTGGCGTTGATTTTGATTTGAGATTTGACGCTGACTGCCTGATTGGGCGGAAGGGTATAAACGGAGAAAAAGCCGGTGGAATGGCCGGTCAAGCGATTGGTGGCCACCATTTGAATCCAACGGTCCACGTAGTCGATTGTTCCTGTTCGTTCCCGTTCCATGAAGTAATGGCGGAGGGCGTTGATCTGCTGGAGAGTTGCAGGGTGATAAAAGGCCAGGAGTTCCGGCGGCCCTGTGCAGGGCCGGTTGAATGAAATTTCCTCAAGCCGCTGCTGAATGTGGGTGAGTGTGGGCGGGTGAAGGCGAGCCCCGGCAAAAATCTGGCTGAGCGGGTTGATGTCACAGCCAAAGGGGACGCGGCGGAGCAAGGCGGCTTCAATGAGGGTTGTGCCGCGGCCCATGAACGGGTCGTAAACAATTTCGCCCGGGGTTGTTAAGCGTTCGATGAAAAAGCGTGGCAGCTGGGGTTTGAAGCAGGCGCGGTAGGAAACTTCATGGAGCGAGCAGGCAGCGCGTTGGCGTGAGGTCCAGAATTCATTGATGAAAACGGGGATGGAGCCCGCGGGAGAGTTTAAGTGTTCGATTCTGGTCGGTTCGCCGAATTCGCGAAAGTCAGCGAGATAGTCCTTGAATTGCTGGAGATCGAGCGGTTGGGTGATGGTGGAGGCTTCGAGAGGCGCGGCCCGGGAAGTGATCATTTTTCGAGCAGCGAATGGCCATCCATTTTGTAAATTGCGACAAGCCAGCCATTGTCGCGCATTTCGCCAACCTGAAGTTTGCCGGTGATGGTGATTGGCTCATCCATGACGGCTTTGACGCCTTGCTTTTCCATTTTGACGGAGATCCATTCATTCATTTTTGGCTGAGCGCCATAACAGCAGAGGGACTGGTCGCGCATGAGGAGAAGTTCGGTGACCAGTCCTCCCTCGACTTTGAGGGGGAGCATGAATCCCCGGACGGCGACGGATTTTCCATCGAGCTTGCGAATGGGTTCAGGGATTTGCCTGGTGACCGCTTCGTTGGCGTTGGTGGATGGGCCGTTCTCGGTGGGGACTTCAAAAGGGTAGGCGGCAAGGCGTTCGAAGCCGACGATGAAATATCCATCCCTGAGCTGCAAGGGAGCAGAAAGATAGTTGGTGCGATTGGTTGTGGCGGGGACAGGAGTGGTGACAGCGAGGAGATTGGTGGAACGAATCGGTTTGCCTTTGATTTGATCGAGGGAGGTACCGGCGGGAAGAAAATTGGGTTGCCGTTCCTGTCGCAGGAAGCTGAAGGCGATCAGCGCGAGGAGAGCGATAAGGGCGGATTTTAACCAGACAATGGAACCGGACTTCACCTGACCATTGTACGCGTACGAGGAATGGTTTCAACTTCATCATGGGGAAACGGAAAGCCGCATCCCGCGGCTTTCCGTGTAAATAAGCAAGGTTACGGGGCGGCCGGTTTGATGCGGTAGAAGCGGCAGGTGTGATTCGCTCCAAAGGTAGGAAGTGCAATTGCGCCCTGCCCTGTCCCTGAGTTAATTGTGTCGATGGTGGTCCATTCTCCCGCGAAATCCTCGGTAAACTGCACTTCGAGGTTCTGGTTTGGCAAGGCGGTGAAGCGGAGGAGCAGTTGACCTCCCACGCCGCGCTCGATGCGCAATGCATTTTCAATGGAGAGGAGTTGCTGGCCGCCGATCAAGTCATCCGAACCGTCAAAGGAAACTTTACCGAAAAGCGGGAGAGCCGCATCACGGTTGTCAGTTTGAATGGTGTAAGAGAGCGTGCGAGGCTGGGCATCGAAGAAGGGGCCGAACTTGATTTTGTTGCCGGTAATGGTGCCATTGGAAGCAGGAAGGCCCATGAGGGTCGCGCCAGGAGGGAGTTCCTCTTCAACGGCATATGCAGTCACACCAGTGGCGGGGTGAAGCTGAAGCGTGACGTCAAGAGTTCCATCCTGATTCATGGTAATAGAACGGGTGGCAGTGCTTTGGGCGAAAGCCATCCGGGCTACGGGAGAGTTGGTGGGCACCCAGAGGTGAGGGGCGGGGCCGGCTGTGGGCAGGAAGGTGTAGGTTTCTCCATTTTTCCAAATGAAGCTTGCGGCGGTCACATAGGAAAGTGGGATCGGGTTGGGAAGGAGCGGCCAGGTTTCATCGTTTTTCCATGCGGCCGCGTAATCGGTCAGTTCGTTGATTGTAATCCGATTATCCGCAGGCTGTCGATCGGCTGGATGGCGTGCTGGAACGGAGTTGATGGTGAGGTCGCCGGTGATGCCCTGCTGATGTCCATCGGTTGAGACCATTCCAGTGAATGATTGCAAACCGTGGGCAAGGGCGGGCGGGGTCACGATGTAGGTAAGTGTCCGTGATTCCGTTCCAAAGAATGGTCCCCACTTTACTTTACGGTTCAGGGCATCGTATTCACCACCATCAGAAATTTCGGAAACGGTCCAGCCAATGGGGGGACGGTCTTCGAGAGCATAAGCGTGGCCTGAAAGTCGTGGTTGCACGAGGAGTTTGACCTCAAAGGGAATGGCCGGGTGATAAGCAGGGGGGAGATCGCGGCGGGCGCCTACAGGCGGAATGATGACCCTAAACTGAACCAGAGTCGAAGAACTTTGCAGGTTGTCATTGTCGCGCGCACGCGCTGTGACAGCGTAGATACCGGCAGCGGGGACCTGCCAGACAAATTCGTAACGATTTGATTGAGTGTGTTCAGCCGTGCCGATCAAGGTGCCGCCATTGTAGAAACCAACTGAAACGACCTGCTCATCATCGGTGGCTTCGGCAACCAGACGAACGGAGGCGCCGTTGTTGGTGGAACCATTAAGTGGTGAAACAATTTTGACAAGTGGTACCCTCGGAAGCGGTGGATTGTTAGTCCAGATTTTGCGATAGGTCAGTTCAACAGAATAAGGAAAATCAGGCTGGATGACATACATGCGGCTTTCACTAACATTTTCATGATGTGTCTCGGGGTTTTCCGGCTCGATCAGCAGGACGACTTTATCACTGTAAGCCACCAGCTCTGCCTGATGGTAGCCGGGCCCAACCTTGAATGGAAGGTGGGGCAGTTCATATTCACGGTTGACCGTGCCGTCATGAAAGAGTTGCACAACCTTTGGTGGGGTATCGTCCATGTAATAGGTAGTAAACCCATAGAGCACGTTATCATGGGGATGATGGACAAGGGCCTCGTAATCGACGCCGTCGAGTGCCGTGAGTGTTGACCACAGGTTGCTCTGAAGATTGTAATTATAGATATAGCCTGTGCCTTCGAGCGTGGTGACGAGCAAGCTATCGCGGTATTGGTCGTAAGTGACATCCATGATCCAATCGGTATGAGGCAAATGAGATGGAAGAGGAAACGGACGAAGGAGTTGGTTAGTGTTGTCGAATTTGGTGAGTTGACGGTGCCTGACCCCGTAATAATTTTGCGCGGTCCCATCTGAAACGAGCCTAGTGCCCCAGAGGAGGCGATTGCCACTGCTCGGGCCGTTCAAGGTGTAGTGACGCTCGAGGAGCGGGAGGCCATCTTCAGCCACGCCAAGGTCCCTATGAAATAAAAGTGTAAAGCCCAGGCTGTTGGTAGGAAACGGATCACCGAAAATGGAAACTGTGACCGGTGAAGAAGTGCTGGCCAGGCCGTGAGAATCGAGTGCGACGGCACGGATGAGGTATTGGCCAGGGGCCATGTAAACCAGGTTTGTCCCGTAGAGTCCATTTGTGCCGCGGGTCAAAGGTGGTGTCAGCAGGTTGTGCCCATTGAAGAATTGCACTGAATGAATTCCATGATCATCGGTTGCAGTGGCTGAGAGTTCGAGTGCCTGGAGACGGTTAAGGACGGTGCCGGGCGCGGGGCTGACGAGGTTGACTGTGGGAGGAATATTAAAGGTGGAAGAGGGCTGGTGATAGATTAATTCGACAGCTCCGGTTGCAGGATCAATCAGATAAGCAGAACCGGCCAGGATGGCGCCCGGGAGGGGGAGAAAATTTGGCGTTTGCAGGATGAGGAGGAGCTTGTTTCCGTATGAAATCAATTCAGAGGCACCCATGCTGAGGTTTGGCATGTGTGGCAGGTTGATCTCTCCATCTTTGATACCGTTAGCGTTGAAGCGGAGAATTCGATTGGCCCCGATTTCAACTCCATAAAAATGGTCGTCCTGCGGGTGGTGCACGAGATTGTCGATGTCCCGGTTTTCCATGCTCGCCAGGAGTGTCCATGAGTTGCTTAAGGGACTATAGGCATACAGGTATCCTTCGCCGCCAAGTGAAGCGACCACGACCCGGTCACGAGAGGTATCGTAAGCCACGCCCATGGGCCAGCTCAGTTCAGGAAGGTTGGAAGGGACGTGGAGTTCGCGTCCTGTTCCATCCATGTCAATTTCCCAGATTGTGTGCCAGCCTGCGGCGTAATAATTCTCGTCATGATCAGAAACAGCGAGAATCCCCGGAAGGAGGGAGCCGGGCCGGGCAGGTCCATCAATCGTCCAATCAGCAGTGAGAAGTGTACCATTGCTCGACCCAGGATGTGCCTGCACCCAATGATAGATCTGAAAGAGGGTATTGGTGGGCACGGGTGGCGGTGGAGGCATGTTGGTGACAGTGACAATGATTGTTTGAGAGACACCGATATTTCCGGCGTTATCGATGGCATTGGCGCTAACGGCATAAGTCCCCGCGACAAGGTTGGACCAGTGGTAACTGTAGAAATTGGCGGTCACGGGATAAGGGGCGTAGCCGATGGTCTGTCCATTGGCCATAAAGTTCACTTCAGCGATGCTGTGCAATGGATCGGTGACCTGAACCATTAGGCGCAGAGTGCTGCCTGCAAGGAGGTTTGTGTTCGTCCACGGGCTTGTGAATTGGACAAGGGGACGATGAGGCTCGGGTGGAAGGGGCCATTGCTCCCAGATTTTGCGATAGGTCAGATGAGTTTCGCCGGTTTGGAGGTTCATCACATAAATACGGGACTCAGCATCCTGCTGGCTGGAAAGATGATTTTTTGCTTCAAGCAACAGCACGATGTAGTCACCGGTGGAAGTCAGGACCGCATTATAATTTCCAAAAAACAAGCCGAAGGGAATCCGCGGGAAGGAGCGGGTGTTTAAATGATTGCCCTCGGAATCAAAGCGATGAAGGAGTGGAATTCCACCATCGGAGCCGCTGGCGGACACTCCGTAAATGGAGTCGTCGGCAGCACGATAGGTGATGGCAGCGAGGTCACGATTTTGAAGACTCGCCAGGACACTCCACCGATTGCTGGTGGGACTATAGCTATAAAAATAACCTTCTCCCCCCAGACTGGAGATGATCACCCGGTCTCTTTCAGCGTCATAAGCGGCGCTGGTCGGCCAGCTTAGTGGCGGGAGGGAGGATGGGAGATGCATGACGCGGTTGGTGCCGTTCAGTGGCACTTCGAGAATGTCATGGTTGTAGACGGTATACCTGATGGAACCCGACCCGACCAATAATAACCCGGGAATGAGCGTTTGAGAATCAAGCGGTCCTGAAAAGTTATAGTTTTTAGCTGTAATTTCCCTATAGGGGATGCGCTGCTGCTGCCCGAGGAGGCAGGTCAAAGAAAAGGAACCGACTGGCGGGGTTGAGGTGTGAACGTTGATGGCAACGGAATCGGTAGTTTCATTCCGCCAGCCGAGGCTGGGCGCATGAACCGTCAGCAGGTGTGGACCGACGGGAGGATTTGTCCAGACGAGTGAATAATCATTGGTCCGGGAAACGACAGTAATGAGTGGCGGGCTTGCCCAGCCAACGAAAGTGTGGCCGGCCATGACCCTGACCGGAACATTAGTGGTGGGCCCAATAACCCGGATGCGTATAGGTATGTTCTCAGTATGCAAAAAGCTTTCTCCATTGGTAGGAGTAATGAACCTGACAGTGTTTGTAAGGTCAGGCCAATTGCTGAGTGCGTGAGTATCGCGCACCCCGCGCAGGAGCGTGAAAAGGACGCAAATGAGGAGGAACGATCGTAAAGCACCTGAGGAGTGATTCCTTGTCATAATGACTCTGTTTTATCATTTCAATTTAAACTGAGAAGTGGGTGTTTCACCGCACATCCCAAAATAAGATTAACGTCACCATTAGCAAAACTCAGGCCAGAGGAGGTGGAGGTTTAAGTCACCTATGGAGGAGAAGCGAGGACGTGCGTTTTGATTGAGCAGGTTGGCGGTGAGCCTACAGGCGGCATGGTATAAGTTCCGCCTTGTTCACAAATGACCCTGGTTCTTCCACCAGCGATGTAGCGGTAAACTTCCTCCTCTTCTGTTTTGGATAAGATATGACCTGCAGGTTTTTTATTCTCCAAAGCCCATTGCTCCATGGCTCCATCAAGCTGACGAAGCACGCTGATGCAACTGTTGCGGGAAGCGGTGACGCGCGGTTTGGAGCGGATGGCGAGGAAGAGGGTTCCGCCCAGCAAAAGGGCGAAGGTGAACCATGCAATCCAATTCAGATGAGCCTGGGATTTGGAATGGGCCATGCTTTGAATTTTCAAAGCAAACTAGCGTGCGTGCCGCAATAGGCAATACTGCATTAGTTTCCCAGGAGGAGGGATGGCTGGTTGCGGTCACTGCCGACAGAACGGCTTGGGGTGGCCTTGAGGGAGAAGGTCAAGGCAACGGTAAAGTCGGTGGGGCCGGAGCGATTGTCCCGCACCCTGAAGGTCAAGGCACCTGTCCAACTGCGAAAATCGCGGTATAACGTGTAATACTGCTCTTCAAGGGTTCCATCGCGAGCTTCAAAATGATGGCTGATCCGAGTACCCCAGTTTTCGTTCAGGCGATAATAAAGTGAATGGTAAAGCGTGTTATTGTCGGAATCAGGACCGTAGAAAGGGTCGCCACGAAAGTACCAATGGCCCAGCCGCCAGCTCCAGGTGGTATTGGGGGTCAAGGTCAGGGTGTGATTGGCAGTGACCCACTCCCCATCTTCAACGTCATAGCGGGTTTCTGAATTGAGCGTCAGCCAATCACGAGGGCGAAAATCGAGATCTGAGAAGAGATCAGCGAAGGTCCCCTGCCCTGCACGAGGGTTCAATCGCCAATCGGTATAAAGGGCCCAATTGGCCACGTTATCAATTTTTCCGTCCCGTTTTGTTTGAATTTTGTTACGCAAACCGAGGCGCAAAACATTCTGACTATCGATGGAATCGATGGCGTTATAATCGGGATATTCTATAGGCAACAAACGGAGACTGGGGATTTCGGTATCGAACTGGGGCAGTTCCCGAGGCAGCTTGTTGGGACTGGGGACAAAAACATAGTTGATGGATGGTTCGATGAGATGCCGTATGCCTGTGATATCCAGCAGGCGATTTCGTGCGCCCGCCCAGACCTGGGATGCCTTGAAGGAGAGTTCCGCGCCGGTATTAAAAACAGCGCGATGTTGCTCATTCAAAACAGAATGAACCCCTTCGGTTTCGCTATAGGAGGAGAGCCGTCCTCCGATCCGGGGAGTAAAATTGAGCCAGCCGAAATAATTTTGGGGGAGCAGCAGTTGGTGATAAGTATCGGCACGGCCAGCGGCATAGTTGGTGCCTGTGGGAATACCGGATTGAAAACGGAGGTAGGCAACAGAACTTTCGCTTTCGTAAAAAAGCGGGGAGTCACCGATTTGTTGCCGCAAGCCGCTTAATTTTACGTCGGGCAATCGTTCGATCGTCTGGTAGAAATCATTGACCTGGGCCTGCGCAAGAATGTTCAGGTTGAAATTGGACCAGAACCTGTTGACCTCAAGAAAACTTTTTGGCTGCGCGTTGGTTCGGTATTCGTTTTCAAAAAAATCGCGAATGACAAAGGGGTCGCTCTGCTGGCGAATGACCAGTTTTGCGGTGAAGTTTGTATCGAGCGTGGCCTGGTGCGAAAAACGGATGCGATGACGATCATCCTCGATGGGCTGCCCGAGAGGGTCGTTGCCGGGGCGCTTATCGTCTATATAGTAGCCTTGCAGTTCCCCATGCCCCAGCCCTTTAAAGTTATATTGAATTTCCGGTCCAAGGCCCACGCCCCGTTTCCCGTATAAATCCAGGTGGGCAGCGGTCATCAGATTGGTGTTCCAATGCCAATGATAGGAACTCAACAGATAGGGACCATATAAACTGCGATAACCAGGGGTAAGACTTAGATAGTTTTGATGCTTTTTTAATGTCCTCTGATAGTAGGGAAAGTAAAATATCGGCATGTTGCCGACATAAAGGGTGGCATCCTCGGCCTCAACTTCATCGCCAACTTTGACACGGATTTTTTTTGCCTTGATCCTGAAGGTGGGATTTTCGAGGTCGTCAGTGGTGACAAAGGCATCCCCAATTTCGTAAACCTGGTTGGTGGAATTGCCGGAATCAGCGCGCAAGGTCATTCCCTGCACGAAGACCGGCGCAAAACCAGCGCGGAATTCAGCCCCATCCGATTGGTTGCTGCTGAAGTTATAGCGTAACTTTGTCCCCCGCCAATATTCCGCTCCGCGATGCAATGTCACATTGCCTGTGGCGATGACATCCATCGTTTTTTCGTCGAGGATGACCTCGTCAGCAGTCAATCGCGCATCGCCATAGCGGACGAGGACTCCTTTGCGACCGACCCAGCGGGAGTTCTCCTCGAAATATTCGACTTCACTTTCCGCGGTGAGATTTTCGACTTCGAGAGTGGCAGGAGTTGCCATGTCCGCGAATGGGGTGGCCGCATCAGCCGTGTATAACCACGGCAGAGCGACGGCAATCGGCAACCACTTGCGCATTGAGTTACACAGCTAAACAAATGACCTTGGCTGGCTCAAGGGAATTGATTTGTTCCCCGTTCGAGGGAGTTGCCGAATGTGAAAGATGGGCGCACAGTGGTGGGATCATTTGTTTCAGCGAATGCCAGGCGATCAGGGTCGAAGCGTGACAAGTAAACTGATTTTTTTAAGGATACTGCTGATGGTGTCATCTCTTTCCGCTGCGATGGGAGAAGGGTTGACCAGCCAACCGGCATACATGAATGAACTGTTGGAGCCGATCCAGAAGAAATTTCAGCTTCCCGCCCTGGCCGCAGCGATGATTCTTGAAGGGAAGCTCCATTCGGCAGGGGCGGTGGGGATTCGCAAAACAGGTGAGACCAACCAGGTCACGCTTGAGGACAAATTTCATATTGGTTCCTGCACAAAATCGATGACCGCAACGCTGGCGGCGATGCTTGTCGAACAGAAAAAACTTTCCTGGGAAACAAGGGTGGCGGAGATTTTTCCCGAATGGACCAACAGGATGGCGAAGCCGTTCGGAAATATTTCACTGGCGTGGTTGCTGGGACATAAATCGGGGATCGATCCGGAACGGGACAATGATTTGATCAAAGGCAGGGCGGGTGCTTTTTCAGGCACTCCGGAAGCACAACGGAGAGCTTATTGTGAATGGCTGGTGCAGCAGCCGTTACAATCGGCCCCCGGTTTGAAGTTTGCCTATAATAACTCCGGGTATGCGCTTGCGGGAGCAATGCTGGAGAGGCGAGGTGGGAAATCGTGGGAAGAACAGATACGCAGGAATATTTTTGAACCATTGAAAATGGAGTCTGGCGGTTTTGGGCCACCCAATTCTCCCGGCAAAATTGACCAGCCGTGGGGTCATCAATGGGTATCAGGAAGATTGAAAGCGTTCAGCCTGGACAATCCGGTGACGATTGCGCCTGCGGGGGCGGTTCACTGCAACATTTTCGACCTGGCGCGGTATGCTCAATTTCATCTGGAAGGGGCACGTGGAGAAGGGCAATTGCTCACGCGGGAATCGTTCAGGCAGCTTGGATTGCCGTTTGCGGGAGAGGAATACGCAATGGGCTGGTTGGTGGTGGAGAGGTCCTGGGCCGGGGGAAAAGCGTTGACCCATGCGGGCTCGAACACTTTGTTTTACTCTGTGATCTGGATTGCCCCGGCAAGAAATTTCGCCGTGGTGGTGGCAACCAATCTGGGTGGGCGCAACGCGGAGGAAGGGTGCGATGCAGTTGCGGGGGCGCTGATCGAGCGATGGTTGAAGAAGTGAATTTATTTAAAAATTTTGGCTGACTATTTCACGCCGCTTCAACGTCCTCATTTACACTGTCATGGAGTGCCAGCTAGAATGAGTCATTCAATGATTGATGTGCGGAATTTAACGAAGCGTTACGCAGGCACCACCGCGGTGTCAGATGTTTCGTTTCATGTCGCACGCGGGGAGATTGTGGGATTGCTGGGACCAAATGGAGCAGGCAAAAGCACCATCCTGAGAATCCTCTCCTGCTTCATGCCTGCAACCAGCGGAACTGTGCGGGTGGCAGGACATGATGTGTTCTACGCCGCGGACGAGGTGCGCCGCCGGATTGGTTACATGCCGGAAAATAACCCGCTGCATCTGGATATGCGGGTGCGTGAGTACCTGAAATTCCGGGCGCGGCTGAAAGGTTTGAATATTCGGCAATCGCGGGAGCGAGTGGATATTGTCCTGCAACAGTGTGGATTAACGGAAGTCACCCGGCGAATCATCGGGCAGCTCTCAAAAGGGTTTCGGCAACGGGTGGGGCTGGCGGACGCATTGGTGCATGAGCCGGAGTTGATTATTCTTGATGAACCGACGATTGGACTGGACCCGAACCAGCTTCGCTCGGTGCGGCAGTTGATCAAGGAGCTGGGGAAAAAATATACGATCCTGCTTTCGACCCACATTTTGCCGGAAGTGGAAGCGACGTGCAGCAGTGTGCTGATCCTGCACCAGGGAAAAATCCTGGCGAGCGACAGCGCGGAGAACCTGCAAAAAAACATTTTCAGAAACGTGCCGGTGGTTGCGGAAATTGCCGCCCCGGCGCAGGTATTGAAGGACGCATGGAGCGACCTGCCGGAAGTGCAGCACCTGGATATCACAGCGCTGGATGGTGATTTTCATCGTTGCTCGCTGACTCCCAGGGATGGGACGGATTTGCGACCAATGATTTACGCAGAGGCAATCCGAAATGGCTGGATTTTGCGGGAACTCACCCGCGGACGGCACACGCTGGAGGATATTTTTGTGCGTGTGACCCGGAATGAAAAGGAGGAGGAACAGTAATGCAGGTTTTCCTGACCTTGTTGCGGCGGGAGCTGGGCAGTCATTTTTTTTCGCTGACGGGGTATGTGATCATTGCGACGGTGCTATTGCTGCTCGGTTTCAGTTTCATGGACATGCTCTCGAAGGTGAATGCAACGCCGACGGACGCGCCATTCACAGAGGTTTTTTACGTCACCCTGTATTTTTGGATGATCCTGCTGCTGACAACGCCAGTGATTACAATGCGGACTTTTGCGCAGGAAAAGTTTACCGGGACTTTTGAAACGTTGATGACCACCCCGGTGAGTGACTTGCAGGTGGTTCTTTCGAAATTTGCCGGGTCACTCCTGTTTTACCTGCTCACCTGGCTGCCGCTGGTGGGTTACATGTTTGCCCTGCAACAATTGACCAGTTCACCGTCGACGGCGCTGGACCCACGAGCGGTCCTGACCACCTATTTTGGAATCCTGCTTGTAGGTGGCCTCTATATTTCGCTGGGTTGCTTTGCTTCGGCATTGACGCGCAGCCAGTTGATTGCCGCAGCTGTGAGTTATGGCGTGGGACTGACGCTTTTCCTGCTGAGCCTGCGTTCGCTTGTTCCTGTGCCGCCTGAGGGCTGGCAGGCGAAGGTGTTTACTCATATTTCAATGACGGAGCATATGCAGGATTTCGCCCGGGGAGTGGTGGACACTCGGCCTGTCGTGTACTACACGAGCCTGACGCTGTTTTTTATTTTTCTCACCTGGAAGGTGGTGGAGAGTCGCCGCTGGAAATAACTGATGCCAACAGAGACACCAGAACGACCCACGTTTTCCCCTTTCCGCAAATGGAATGTTGGTTTGCATGTGATTCTGGCTGTGATTGCGTTTTTTGCGATTGTGACCATGGCCAATTACCTCTCGGCGCGCCACAGCACGCGGTTCCATCTTTCGGAGGCGGCCTCGCAAAAAGTTTCCCCGTTGACCGCGCAGATGCTTTCTTCCCTGACGAACAAGGTGAAGGTCATCGTTTTTTTTGACCGGACCGAGCCGCTTTTCCCGGCAGTTGCGGGATTGATCAAGGAGTATCAGGTGCGCTCTCCCCAGATCGAGGTGGAATTTGTGGATTACCGTTTTCCCGGGCGGGCGGAAATGATTCGTTCGCAGTATAAATTGAATTCCCCGTCGGATGCGGCGCGAGTGATTTTTGATTCGAATGGCCGGGTGCGGACAGTCCTGGGCAGTGAGTTGAGCGAATACAGCATGGAAAAAGGGAAGGAGATCAGGCGGAGCAGTTTCAAGGGAGAGCAGTTGTTTACTTCCGCCATTCTCGGAGTCATCGATCCACGGCAGCTGACTGTTTATTTTACCACAGGTCATGGGGAGCATGATCCGACGAGCCAGGATGATAACCGGGGTTACGGCAAGCTGGCGAAGATGTTGAGTGAAAATAATGTGGGGCTGCGGCTGCTGCCGCCATTCCCGACAAGTGAGATTCCTGCCGATTGCGAACTGCTGATCATTGCAGGCCCTGAGCAACCGTTCACGCAGCCTGAATTGCAGAAACTGGATACCTACCTGAACCAGGGTGGGCGGGTGTTCATTCTTTTCAATTTTTTCACTCCCCGCTCACAACGGGTGGGACTGGAACGATTGCTCGCAAACTGGAATGTGACAGTGGGATTTAACCAGGTACGGGACACCGCCAATGCCAAGGCCGGGGAGGCACAATTGCTGGTGGCAAACAACTTCACACCGCACCCGATTACCAAGCCGTTGCTGCAATCGAGCCTGAACCTTTTCGTTCCCCGTTCGGTGGCTCCAAAATTATCGGGCCCGGCCCGGGCGGATGCGCCGAAGATCGTTCCACTGGTGATGACGGGACCGGGAGGCATTGCCATCGGGAACATAGAAAACAACGGCACGCCGGAACAGGAGATGGAAGGTGAAATTCCGCTGATCGTGGCGGTTGAAAAAGGGGGAATTCAAGGGGTAAACCTGGACCGCGGAGCCACCCGGATCGTGGTGGCGGGGAATTCATTGTTTCTGGCGAACGCGCCCATTGACATGGCCGCCAATCGGGATTTTGCAAACCTGGCGGTGAACTGGCTGCTTAACCGTGAGACGTTGCTGAATGAAATTCCCCCGCGTGCGATCAGTGAGTACCAGATTACGTTGACGGATGCGCAGATGAATCAGTTACGCTGGCTTTTCCTCGCGGCTGTCCCCGGAAGCGTGATGATGGTCGGGGTGCTGGTGTGGTTTCGCAGAAGAGCATGAACACCAAATCGACATGGTCTTTGCTGCTGCTGGCGGGAGCGCTGTTCGCGTTCATTTATTTTTATGAGCGCCATACGCTGGATTCAGGCGAGCGGGCACTGGCCCGGCCCCGGCTTTTTCCGGGATTGGACGCCGAAGAGGTCACCGCGGTGGAGGTTGCCGGGAAAAATTTCATCCTTCGCGCCCAGCGAACCAACGATTCGTGGCGATTGACAGCGCCACGGTATCCGGCGCAGAGCAGCCCAATCGAAGCATTGGTGAGGGAAATCGCCAGTGCGACCGAGCATGGACGGGTAACGGCACAGCAGATTTTATCGGACACGGGGGGGCTGAAACCATTTGGCCTGCAACCGCCCCATACCACTGTCACCTTGCAACAGGAGGGATCACGATTTCAGATTTCATTTGGCGCGCGAGCCCCGCTGGTCAACCAGGTATACGCGCAGATTGCAGGGACCGGTGAGATTGTGCTGGTGGATGCGAGTATCGCCGGGTTATTGCCGGACTCTCCGGATGTCTGGCGAGATCCAGCGCTGATCAAACTCGCGGGTGTGCCGTATGACCGTATCCAGATCCGAGAAGGGGCACGGCTGCTGGAAATTGAACGGGACCGCACCAACCAGACCTGGCGTTTGTCCAAGCCGCTGCCCGCCCGAGCGGATGCGAACCGGATCGAGCAATTAATCCAGTCGCTTGAAACCACCCGGGTGGCTGAGTTTGTGACCGATCTTCCTTCTGTGGACCTGGAACGTTTCGGCCTGCTGATGCCGGAAACGCAAATCTCGTTTGTGCAGGAGACCAATACCTTGATCACGCTTCAATTCGGGAGTTCCCCGACGAATGAGGCAGACAAAGTTTATGTGCGGCGATTGAGTCACACGAACATCGTGACCGTCCCCAGTGAGTTGTTAGAAGCGATTCGCCAGCCGTACAAGGCATTTCATGAACCTCAGCTTCTTTCCTTTTCCCCGGCGGGGATCGACCGCATTTCTGTCCAGGCAGCGGAAAGCTTTATTTTACAACGGCAAAGCAACGGGTGGTTTGTGGTGGAGCCAAGGCCATTCCCTGTGGACCCGGCGTTAATGGCGCTTTTTATCACAAACTTGTTTCGCCTGGAAATTGTTGATTTTGCCCGGGAAGTGCCGACTGAACTCGACCTGAAGAGCATGGGGTTCAACCCACCTTCCGCCCTGTTCGGACTTTATACCACGACGACCAATGGCACGGGGGGATTGACCAACTCGTTAATTACGCAAGTTGAATTCGGTTCCAACAAGGTGGATGCGATTCATGTGCGGCGGACGGATGAAACCCCAGTTTATCTCACCTCCACTGCTGATGCTCTCAATCTTCCGTTTCATGCTTTTCAATTGCGTGATCGGAATGTCTGGTCTTTTAGTGGCAGCAACGTCGTTTCCATTTCCCGTGTGCTGGAAGGGAAAACAAATGTATTCATGAAAACAGAGGGAAAATGGGCGACGGACCCGATCATTCATGAAGCGATTGATGAAGCACTTTTCCGACTCGGGCAGCTACAGGCCGTGAACTGGGCTGGAATGGGTGAGCAACGTTTCGCCAGTTTCGGAATCGCGCCTGAAAAAAACATGCTTATGATCGAGGTGGCGCGTGCAGATTTGTCAGGGACCAACAGCCACTCCATAAGTTTCGGGAGAGTCACTTTTCGGGGAAATATTTACGCGGCCACATCGTTGCCGGACCAGCCGCAACCTGTGATCATGGAGTTCCCGGCCCGTTTGTACCAGGAACTTCAACGTGAATTCGGAGGGCCACCTATTCAGCAAGGGAAGTAATGGGCGAAGAAAAGCCAAAGCGGTTTTGGCGCACTTGCCGGATCACTTTCCGTTATTTTCGGCTCCTGTCCTGGTTATTGCTGCTGCTGGTGGTGGCAGCGCTTTACCATCTGAACACTTCGGGCGTTCCCAATTTCATCAAAAAACAGGCGCTCGCCCAATTGCGCTCGACCGGGTTGGATATTCAGTTTGGAAACCTTCGGCTGGATGGGATTTCGAGGCTGGTGGTTGAGCGGCTGACCCTCCGGATGGAAGGTTCCTCGAACGCTCCCACGTTGTTGTTCAACGCGCAGGAAGGTGAAGTCCAGTTCAAACCTGCCGAACTGCGAAAGGGCACTTTCCTGGTGCAGGGTCTCCGCCTTGAAGATGGGCGGATCACGGTGGCATTGCCTGAGACAAATGAAGTTTCCCGCCTGACCATTCGCGATGTGCAGGGGGAGCTGTTTTTTGGAAAGCCGGACCGTATCCTGGTGCAAAACCTCCAGGGAATTGTATTCGGGGTGGCGCTGCGGGTGGATGCCGCG
>JANRLX010000058.1:0-61700 GCA_033762115.1 Verrucomicrobiota bacterium | reverse complement strand
CCCCTTCCTTTGTCTTTAATAGATGTAAAGTCCACTCCGGGAATGGTCTGGGACAGTCTGCTCCCGATCTTCGCCGACCCGTCAGTCGAGCCATTATCGACAATTTTTATGACGGTTGTGAAGGGCCACTGCTCCCTCGTGCGATGGAGGACGGAGACAGTGTTCCATAGTTGCTCTTCCTCATTCAGAATAGGAATTATCAGATCTACTGTCATCATTCGCCCTTCTTTTGCCAAGAATGTCCCCTCTTGAGCACGCCTCAAGCAAAAAAGTTGACGAAAAGTACGGACGGAAAATTCTGCCTGCCCTCTCTCAAGATTTCTTTCGAAGGGGGCCATGATGCGCACCCAGATCTTCCCAGACGATCTCATAAAGCTCCTTGAAAGGAATTGGGGAATAGTTAGCATTCGGGGCTCTTGTTCTGAAACGGAAATGAAAAGCTACAATATTGCAGTCCTTGGCGGTGATGGAACGGGTCCTGAAGTGGTGCGGGAAGCGATCAAAGTGCTCGATGCCACAGCCGCAAAATTCAATCTTAAACTCAACTACACGAATTATGACCTCGGGGGAGAACGTTATCTCCGAACAAAAGAGGCATTGCCTGACAGTGTGGTGGAGGAACTCCGGAAATTTCCCGCAATTTTGCTCGGGGCAATTGGTCATCCGGATGTAAAGCCCGGAATCCTGGAAAAAGGAATCCTGCTTCGACTTCGGTTTGAACTGGAGCAATATATCAATCTGCGTCCCGTGAAACTTTACGATGAGCGCTTTTGCCCATTAAAAGATAAAAAGCCGGAAGACATCGATTTCGTCGTGGTCCGTGAAAATAACGAAGGCTTATATACCGGTGCAGGTGGATTTGTCTTCAAGGGAACACCCCATGAAATCGCTGTGCAGGAAAGTATCAACAGCCGCCGCGGGGTGGAACGCTGCCTCCGTTTTGCATTTGAATACACCCGAAAACGGAAAAAGAACAACAAGCTGACACTTTGCGGAAAAACCAACGTGCTGACCTTTGCATGGGACTTGTGGGAACGCGCATTCCATGAAATTGGACAGAAGGATTTTGCTGATATTCAACGCGATTACGCTCACGTCGATGCAACAACGATGTGGTTTGTCAAAAATCCCGAATGGTTTGATGTGATCGTTACGGACAATATGTTTGGCGACATCATCACTGACCTTGGTGCCATGGTCCAGGGCGGGATGGGAATCGCCGCAGGCGGCAATATTAACCCTAACGGTGCGAGCATGTTCGAGCCGATTGGCGGCAGCGCCCCGAAATATACTGGTCAAGGTGTGATCAATCCTTTGGCGGCTGTTTGTGCAGGCCAGATGATGCTCGATTTCCTTGGTGAAAGCGAAGCGGCCAAAGCGATTGAAACCGCTGTGATCAAAGTGACACGGGAAAAAATCAAAACTTTGGCAGCCGGAAAGATGGGTTTCAGCACCTCACAGGTGGGCGATCTGGTGGCAGCAAACCTCTAAGAACTTTCACACACAACCGGAGCACCCCACAAGTCTCCGGTTTTTTATGTACGGACTCATGGGTTCAGCTCCCATTTTTCTTCAAAAGGCGGTCCGGATTTTTCGCCCTGCTGCACGCGGTGTCATAACTGATCGCTGCTTTGCAATAAAGATCGTGAATGGATGTGTCCATCAGGACCATGCCATCCTTGCCACCGGTTTGAATAGCGGTTTCCAGCATGTGTTTGTTATTCTCCCGGATCAAATTTCTGACTGCTCCGTTGGCAACCAGCAGTTCATAAGCGAGTACGCGACTGGAGCGATCCACCGAAGGCAATAAATCCTGGGCGATGATTCCCTGAAGAGAGTTGGCCAATTGCATGATGATTTGTTTTTGGGCAGCCCCTTCAAATACACCGGTGATCCGTTCGAATGCATGGGCAACATTCGGTGAATGCAATGTGCCAAGTACCAGGTGACCTGTTTCAGCGGCAGTCAACGCAGCGGAAATCGCTTCATGGTCCCGCATCTCGCCGACAACAATCACGTCAGGGTCCTGTCGCAGCATATGAATCAATGCGCGATTAAAACTTTTGGTGTCCGTGAGCACCTCTTGTTGAACGACAATCCCTCGCTTGTTGCAATGCACGTACTCAATGGGGTCCTCCACTGTCACGATTTTACAGCGTCGTTCACTATTGATCAGGTCGATCAGGTAATTGAGCGTCGTGGTTTTTCCCGCCCCTGTGGGCCCCGTGATCAGGAGGAGGCCGTTGGGCCGGCGGGCAAGTTCGTCAAGTTTTGGTGGAAGCCCAAGCTCTTCCCGGGTGGGAATGCGCTCACCACAGAATCGGATGCTCAGTTCCGGTTGCCCATTCCTTCGATAAAAGGTCACCCGCATTCTGCCACTAGCGGCGTGAGGCATCGAAACACAAAGTTCCCAATCTTTTTCAAACTGCTGGCGTTGCTCTTCGGACAGTAAACTAAAGGCAATCCCGCGGAGTTCGTCAGAGGAAATGGCATCCTCATCGACAAAAATAATGTCACCATTGACTCTTAATGCCGGGGGCACACCAGCCACAAGGTGAAGGTCCGAGGCACGGCAGTCCGATGCTTGCTCCACAAGTGAATCAAAATGGGATGTGCTCATTTAAAGAATTGTCTGGCACGATCAAGCAACCGGAGGATCAATCCCTGTCCCGGCAGTTCAGCAAGCAGGCGATCGGGAAGCGCTGATTCTGGATCAAGTTGACGGGCCTGCTCAAGCGATTGCGTGGCCTGGCTGATTAATCCCAACCCTCCCTGGGCTCTTGCCAGATCCAGCCAAACAACGGCTCGACTGCCATCCATAGAGAGAGCTTGCTGGGCATACTTCAACGCACGGGCAAACTGGCGATAAAAAAGGTGGGTTCGAGCTGCCATCCAATGCTGAAACCAATTTTGCCCTGCCAACCCTTTATCAAAACAATACTCCGCCTTTTTTTCGTCCCGCGATAAAAGCACGTCGCCGCGTGAAAGCCACACAAACGGCGTGTTTCCCTTCACTTCCATGGAAGCATCTGAGTAGGAAATCGCTCCCTGGTAATCACCACTCCGGGCAAGGGCCACCGCTTTTGAAGCGAGCAAATCGGGGTCGCGAGGAAATACCTCGAGGGCTTTGTCCGCCCATAACCGAGCTTCCTTTGATTCTCCAAGCTCAATCAATGATTGCACCTGCCCCAGCCAGGCCGCTGAATGACGTGAGTTGTGTTCCAGGACTTTTGCGTAATTTCGCAGGGCACTTTCAAATCGTCCGGCTTCGAATTGCCGAAGGGCCTCCTCATAATAAAATCCCGCATCTTTCAGCCCTGCCTGGGTGGATTGTTCAGGGCGTTTCTCGGGTCCTTCAAATTCCAGATTGCGGAAACGGCTCATTGATTGAACTCACTTCTACAAAAATTGACCGGGTAATGAAATGATTAATAGCAGGAGCTCTGCCATCTCTCAAAGTGAGTGAAACCTGCTGGCATTTTTACCCCTTGTTCAAGTAAGCTTGGCACATGAAATCCTTCCTGACGTCCCTGCCATTTGCGCCCGGAAAGGAACAGCCCCATTTCCGGTATAACCGCATGCTCTCAGGCACTCCACAGGGCAAAACGAGAACGCTGTGGAAATACAGTGCCCTGCTTCTAATGAACTTCCTTGCTCTTTCCACTTCTTTCGGTGAACCAGCAGGCCATTCCCACAACGATTATCGGCAGGAAATTCCACTCTGGACCGCCTTGACCAATGATTTCAAAAGCATCGAAGCTGACGTTTTTCTGCGCAAAGACAAATTGCTGGTGGCCCACGATGCCATTGAACTTTGTGAGCGAAAGGAATTAACCACTCTTTATCTGGAGCCTCTCAAACAATATTTTTCAACCAGGAAATTTAATGGCAATTCACTGATTTTATTGATTGATGTTAAATCGGAGGCGCTCAGCAGCTACCGGCAAATTGAAGAAACCCTCAAACCTTATGAATCAATCTTGACGAAGTTTGCTGGAGAAAAGGTCTTGACCAACCATGTCACTGTCTTGATTTCAGGAAATCGCGCCATCAATAAAATGGAGCGGCAACGAAATCGTTTGGCAGCGCTGGACGGGAGATTATCGAATCTTGAAGAAGGAAGTTCTGCCATCCTCTATCCATTAATCAGCCAATCCTGGGGCAGCTGTTTTAAATGGAACGGTGAAGGAGCAATGCCGGAACATGAAAAGAAACGATTGCGTCAACTGGTCCAAAAAGCGCATCAGAACCGACAAATGATCCGATTCTGGGGATCGCCTGATGTGCCGGAATGTTGGAAAGAATTAAAAGCAGCTGGCGCTGATTTAATCAATACAGACAGGGTACTGGAACTGGCCCGTTTCCTTAAAAAATGAAGCTCTTGTCTACTATCTTGCCAAAGGCTTTTTGTCTGTGGCTGTTATTTGCTTCCGCACTGGAAACTATCGTGCAAGCCCAGGTCAGGACCTGGTCAACCAACCGCTTCCTGGAGGATGTTTACACGTTGGAAAGTCCGGACCGACTGTTGTTTGGCAACCGCCATCTTGAATTGGAATTTGTTCGAACAAACGGTGCCTGGGCCAGTTGCCGCACGAAATCACCTGTGCTGCTGGCATTTTCTTCAGATATTCCCGCCCAAAGCTTCGATTGCAGGATCAATGGCCAATGGATCATGGAACGGGCTGTTTACACAGGCCACACCATATCCATCGATAAATACAGGGATGGAGTGACGCTGGCCTTGCGCTACGGTATTAGTGCGACAGGCTCAGGCACTTTCACCCATGTCGTCGAAAGTCACCACACACTTTATCCCGGAGAGTATCGGATTGATCGAATGGCCAGGCTCTTGCGACTCGAAACTCAACCGGGATTGCCTGAAGAAAAATTTGAAGGTTTTTCATTCACGATTCCAAATATTGATCTTGGAGAAGGAGACCGCCTGGTCGATGTCCCGGGTCCTTTTGACCCGCGAAACTTTGTTCCGGCAGCCACACCTTTGTATAAATTAAGCGGACGCACGATCACCTTTCATTCAGCGCCAGATACCGGCTTTGGCATCCTTGCTCTGAGCAATCCGGCAAAGGAATTGACTCTGGCAACATGGATCGATACCGGCGGAGAGGTCTCCTATACGCCATCGTTAAAGGCGGACACCAACACAATCAATTTTCGACATTTTATCTCCCGGACCTATCGGTTACTTCCGAACCAAGCGGTGGAATCAGACCATCAACGAATCGAATTCGCCCCGCGTCTTACAGAAGCATTGGCGGAGTATCGCGCGATGGTGCAGCAAACCATGCCGCAACTGCCGGACAAACCGGAATGGGTCAATGAATTGATCCTGCTTGAGGTGATGCCTGCTTATTACACCAATGGGTTTAAAGGATTGGCCAACCGCCTCGAATTTTACCGTGACGTTGGATTTAACGCAATTTACCTGATGCCCCATTGGGAAGGCGGATATTCACCGCTCGATTTGTACAAAGTGCAGGCACAACTGGGCACCGAAGCTGATTTAAGGACAATGGTGGACAAGGCGCATGCGCTGGGAATGCGGGTCTTGTTCGACATGGTCATTCATGGCTTCAATGAAAAATCGCCCATTCTCAAATCTCGTCCTGATCTTTTCATGCGGGAGGAGAATGGGACATTCATCAGGCACCCTACCTGGCGCAGCGTCACAACAGACTGGGCTTCGACAATTTATCAGAATTATATGAAGGACCTGGTACGAAACGATCTTCAGAAGTATGGAATTGACGGATACCGGGTGGATGCCGCTGCGTTCAAGGGACCAAACTGGAGCAGGCATTTGCATTATCCAGCTTACCGCAGTGGGTCCGCCGCGCCTGACCTGCTGATGGGAATGCTCTCGACCATGCGAGAAACAAATGCACAGGCAATTTTTCTGAGCGAAATTTTTGGACCTCTCTACTACACAGTGTGCGATCTGGTCCACGACAATATGACCCATGCGGGGCAGCTTTTCCTGGAACTCTATGACAGTGGCGAGGTGACTGCCGAGCATTACAAGCTCCATATTGCGAATGTGCTGGATGCGTTACCTGCCGGTTCCCAGCGTGTCTACTTCGCCCGAAACCATGACACTTCCTGGTTCTATCGTTTCAAAGGTTACACGCGCAGATTCATGGCTTTGGATGCCATCCATGTTTTTTTTGGAACCCCTGAGTTTTTTGCGGGAGATCCCAAAAATGGTCCTCATCCGGATGAAGATCCAGCCGTATACAACTATTATCGAAAACTGTTTTCTTTTCGCAAACGGTATCCCGAATTCGCACGAGGCAGCATCGAGCTTCGAAATGTAATCAGCAGTAATCCAAATGTTTTCACCGGAATTAGAAGCAGCGCTGAACGAAGCGTGCTCGTTGCGATTTCTTTGTCCTCACAGGAAGAGATCGTGAGAATAAGTGGAGTCAACTCGACAGAAACAGAACTCGTCTTTGAGGATCCCCTCGATCGGAAAAAAACGGTCGCTCCTCTTTCCTCGCAAGGGATTGAGCTGAAATTGAAACCGTTCCAGGTACTGATCGCTCCGTTCTGAATTGAAATTGAGGCAGGATGTTTTCTGAATCAAAAACCGCAGATCCGATCCTCCCCCCTCTCGATCACGAGGAGGCACTAACTCGTTTGCTGCATAACAGGGAAGAGTTCTACCGCACCATCCTTGAAAGTCTTGGCGAGGGGATTCTGATTACAAATGAAGAAAGCAGGATTATTTTCGTAAACTCCCGACTTGAGGAAATCACCGGTTATTCGAAGGAGGAATTAACCGGGACGGTCAGCTACAAATTGCTCACTCCGCCAACAGAATGGGCCTTGATGGAAGCGCGTCTGAAAGACCGGCTGCTCGGCAAGGTGGATGAATACGAACATGAATTATGCCGCAAGGATGGTGGAAAGCATTGGGTCACCGTCAAAGCCACTCCTTACCTGAATGCGCAGGGGCAAATCGTGGGAACAATCGGCGCCATCAGATGCATCCAGCATCTAAAATCCCTCGAAGCTGAGAATCAGCATCTGCTCGAAGAAATCCGTGGGAAATTCGAGGGTGAGATTGTGGGACGAAGCCCGGCGCTTCTGAAAGTCATGGAGCAGATCAAGATGGTTGCCTCCACTCAAGCGACGGTATTGGTGCTCGGCGAATCCGGCACCGGAAAAGAGCTGGTCGCTCGGGCAATTCACGAATGCAGCTCTCGCCAGTCGAAGCCATTGGTGCGGGTAAATTGCGCGTCCATTCCCCGTGAGTTGTTTGAGAGCGAATTCTTCGGCCACGCAAAGGGAGCGTTCACTGGTGCGATTAAGGACAGAATTGGGCGATTCGAACTGGCGAATGGAGGCACTCTCTTCCTCGATGAAATTGGTGAAATTCCTCTGGAACTCCAAAGTAAGCTTCTCCGGGTTTTGCAGGAAGGCCAGTTTGAACGAGTGGGCGAGGAACGTACCCGAAGCATTGATGTGCGGATTATTGCCGCCACCAATCGGGATTTGTTGTTGGAATCTAAAAACGGAAGATTCAGGTCCGATTTGTATTATCGTCTAAGCGTTTTTCCCATTCAGATGCCAGCTCTGCGGGACCGCCCCGAGGACATCGAACCACTTGCAGAGCATTTCGTTCGGCAATCGTCGCGTAAACTTGGAGTTCCCGCACCGCGATTTAGTCGCGCCCAGATCAGGCAATTGGAAAATTATTCATGGCCTGGAAATGTGCGTGAACTTCAAAATGTCCTCGAACGCGCAATGATTCTGGCCCGTGGAGGAGTGCTTCGAATTACCTTGCCGGATGAGCAGGGTCAGATCGAGGCTTCACCCCGAAGCGCAGCAACGGATATTATCAACCTCTCAGACTTAAAGAATCGAGAGCGTGAAATCATCATTTCCGCTCTTCAGCAAACAAACGGAAAAGTTTATGGCAACAATGGCGCAGCCGCGATGCTGGCAATGAAACCGACTACATTAATGTCAAAACTCCAAAAATATGGATTGCGACGAGTAAAGGGAAATCAGGGTCGCCCTGCCGTAAACTCTTCTCCTGTCCATTCACAGTAATCCCGCTACTGCGTCAGCATCGGTTCCGGAACCTGTGAGTTGTTGCATTTTGGAAACACCTCGCGATAGCTCCTCGTCAAATCGGCTCCGAGCTTCTCCCAGGAAAGGCGCGATTGAACAGTCTCAATACCGTGCTGACGGAGATCTCTCCGAAGCATTTCATCCTGGAGCGAACGGGCGCACTCCCGGGCAAAAGTTTCTGCACTGTCCGCGAGCAGAATGTCATGTTCATGGGTGAGATCGAGCCCCTGGGCTCCAATCGTCGTCGAAATGACAGGGGTTCCCATCGCCATTGATTCCACAATTTTCAGGCGGGTACCTCCACCAATTCGCAAAGGCACCATTTGCATCCAGGCGCGCTGGTAGTAAGGACGAACATCCGGCACTCCACCAGTGACTGTTACGCTCGGCAGCTTGCCGTATGAAACCACCTCCTGAACGGGATCCTTGCCGACAATCAATATCCGCAGATCCGGAACGGCTTGTTTCAAATCGCCGTGTATTTCTGAGAAATACCATCGAAGAGCATCGATGTTGGGGTTGTAATCCATCGCCCCACAAAAAAGCAGGGTCGGTTCGCTATCGCGAAGCTGCTCGAGATGACACGGTTGAAAATATTCCAGGTCCACGCCATTCGGAATCACCGAAATCGGGACTTTGCCCGAAATATATTGGCGCGTGAATGATTCATCATCAGGACCGCAAACCACCTGAAGACGGGAACGTTGCGCAACTACTTTTTCAAAGGCCCACAATTTCGCGAGATTTTCCAGGTTCAGCAATCGGTTCTTGAAACTAAACCTCATCCGCTTTTGCTCCATGAGTTGATATTGCAAATCCACCCGAGTGCGGTCGATTACCAGCGGTATCTCCCGGAATTCCTTCAGAAAGTATTGGGCGAGCACAATATCGCAGAGATGAACAGCGTCGTAGTCATGCTTCCCCAACCGCTGCCTGATCGCTTCGCGAACCGCAGGAACTGTCCAGTGCGCAACCGTCGATGGAAGTGAATTGAAAAGGCGTTTGGGAAACAGCCGCTCCCATTCCGGGTGCTGGAACGGGATGAACTCCACCTCGCGGCAGAATTCAGCGAAGACATCCTTCTGTTTAATTCCTTCGAAATTCTCCGCCAGGGCCAGAAGATCAACAGTATGTTCCCGCGCCAATCCTTTGAGCAGATGAAAGGCGCGATAATAAGCGCCGCGATTGAGCGGGTATGGAATATAAGGATAAACAACCAGTATTTTCATCCATTAATTATACGTTGACCAAAGTGATTGATAGCTGCTGACCAGCCCTGAAAAACTGCGCACGGTTGAGCGAAGCTGCTTCTGGATGATCTCGATCACCGGCGGAGTAAACTCCTCCCAGAGCAGCAGTGGCAAAGCATTGAGCAAACGTTCGCGTGGGTAACGGAGAGATTCCCCTTGAAACATTGCTGATATCCCAAAGGTTCGAACGTTCAACAGAAGATTTTTCCAGGAAGCGCCAGCAAGCTTTTTCCCCGGGGACCTACTATACTCCATCATTGAAGCAAAGGAGTGGCCGAGTCGGCGCGATTCCAGCCATACCCAAATTTCCTTCGCCAGATCACTCGTTGCAAAATACTTCGCAAGCAAGTTGTCGCGGGTGGCCTTTGAACGGAATGGATGCAGCTTGAATTCGACTCCACGCTGATGCGCGTCACGAACTTTGAACAAAAATGAGAGTTCATCGGTGGGTTCGATTTTGTTCAAATTTCGATGACGCTCACGACAGCTCCAATGATACTGTCCCCTGGCCGTCAGCAACACATCGCCAAACGCAAGCTCTGCCTTCGCAATATTCCGCTCAACAAAATCAGCGTCCTCTTCCGTGAACTGCTCTTTCAGTAACCGTTCCCTGGCAAAAAGAAGCCCGGAGCATCGATTGAACAGAAGGCGAATCGCCTCTTCAGATGTGATCCGGTGGGCGGAAAGTTGATTGGAAGCTGCAAGCAGCAAATCCGGGTTGCCACTGACAACCCAATGGGCCGCAACCAGATCATAATAAAACATCGTCACGCGGCCCTGAACAAGTTGATTGATATTCACGATTTTGAATTCAACCTCGATCCCGATCTGCTCCTTCAATGAAGCGGCGAGATGATGCAATCGCTTGCCGAAACGTCGCTCGTTCAGACGTGGATTTCCACGCAGGAACAGAAAGAACTCAAGATCATTGTAAGGTTCATCCCCCGCTTCAGTTCGGAGGACACCACCCTCTCCTCTGCCATAGCCTCCGCCCAGAACCAGTGCTTGGAAAACATGCGCGGGAACGATTTGCTTCACACCATCCCCTGCCACTTCGCAGACATGGCGCAGGCGATCCTCAAGCTGAATCGAACCATCCAGGGTGAATTGATGCGTCGAAATCATAGATCGTGACGGGGCAAACCAGGACCTTGCCACTCTGAGATCACATCTTTGAGGTAAGCCTCAATTTGATCCACGATCAGTGGCTCATCGTAATTGGCACGCACCTCCTGTTGTCCGGTAATGGCGATCCGTTCGCGCAGCGCAGGATCGTTGTCCAACTCAAGGATGCGCTCAGCCAATTCTTCTCCATTTCCCGCTGTGTAGGTGAGTGCATTGTCGCGATGCCGAAAAATTTCCCGACTGCCACCGGTTGTGGTGCCGATGACGGGAAGACCGCTGGCCATCGCTTCAAGCGGAGTCAGTGCAAATGGCTCAGCCCATTCAGACGTAAAGAGAAGTCCATCATGCTGCCGGTAAATTTCCGGCATCTCATCCATGGAACCATTTTTAAAAGAAACAGGAAGCTGATGGTCAGCCACGAACTTCTTCAGGAGGTCCGCATAATCAGCATCACCCCGGCCATAAATATTTAGTTGTCCGGAAAATTTCTCTTTGATCGCTGCCATTGCTTTTAACGCAGTCATCACTCCCTTGTCCTTTGCCAAACGCCCGACCCAAAGCAGCTTTCGATAGGGAACCGCTGCCGGTTTCACCACCCCGTTAAATTTTTGTGCATTGACGGGTGCATAAATAACTTTCCCGTGCATCACATCGAAACCCGCCGAGGCAGTGAGTTTCCGAAGCGCTTTGCTGCAAAAATAAATTGCCGGGAACTGGATATGGCCGATGGGATTTGTCGGGGCAACCTGTTGCAGCAAATGTCGAACGCCAACCCAATTCAAAATTTTTCGAAGTAAAGCCGCACCATCACCAGAATCAGGGCGGTTCCACCAATTGAGCCAGACATCTGTGGTCAACCCTCGGGCAATCCAATGGTCTGAAAGGTAGTAGAGCGTCGGAATATTCATTTTTTGGAGGGTCAGCAGGATCGATTTGGAAATTCCGCCCATGTTCCAAACATAAACAATATCCGGGCGGACTCTGTTCAATGCAGCCCGGACCATTTGATTATTGTGACGCTCAAGTAAAACAAGGGACGCGATCCCCCGCCATGGATGGCCGTAAAACCCGTGAACTCGAAGAGAGCGTTCAATCTGCCCCTCGTTCGCCGAATGCTTTTCCCCTTTCACCTCGTGATTGGAAGTCAGGATATGGACATCATGCCCGCGAGCCTGCAATGCCGTCAGCACCGCATGAGCAATGAGTTCATAACCACCCAGGTAATGGGGCGGATAAAGATTGGTGATCGCCAGGATTTTCATCGTGCCCCCTGCCGGTAATGCGACCAACCCGCCCGAAAGCCTTCCAGCTTGCCAAGCCGTTGCTTCCAGCGAATTCGTGCAGCATGAGGCAATTCATGCGGACGCCCCTTTTGAATGCAATAACGCACGTCATGTCGAAGATCGTTTGCCCAGCCCAGTAACAACGTTTTCAACCAGTTGAAATCGTTCCGGGACCCTGGCCAGGAAGCCGCCAGCGCCCGGGCATCTCCGAAGCTCCTTTTATATGCCTGTTCCGGCGTGTAGTTATGCGAGTGCATCACCACAGACTCCGGCACATACACAACAGCATAGCCTTGGTCTTTTGCCCAGCGGGTGTACTCATCATCTTCAGCGTATTGCAACGACTCAAGAAACCCTCGCAGCTTCCATATATCCTTGCGCAATCCACTGCTCACCATGCTGAAGAAATGCGGCCACTTCGCAGATTCACGTTCAGGCCCAAAACAACGCTCGTAGTCACACGCATAAACAGCATTGCAATCCTGTCGCGGAATTTGCCGCCCAAAAACTGCAGCCACTTTGGGGTCGAAAAGCGCCTGAACCAGGGGGCGCAACCAATTTGAGCCCTGGGGAGTGGCATCAGCATTCAGGAAAATGCAAAACTCGCCCCGTGCCAGTTGCATTCCACGATTCATCACACGGCTGGGGTTATATTCGTGCGGTTGGATCTGGATAAATTCGCGCGGCGAAAATGTCTCGATCAATTCCACAGAACCATCCCTCGAGCCGGAATCAATCACGATCAATTCCCAGTTTTTATATTCCTGTCCGGCCAGCGCGGGGAGAGTTTCCCGTAACGCCCATGCTTCATTGTACGATCTTAAGATTATCGAGACCAGCGGGTCATTCATGCTGCTGTGCTCCTCGAGAAAAGCTTCCCAAACTGTGCGGCAAACCTGATTCTCTCTCCTTCATTCAGGCCAAGTTTCCACATCCCAAACGCTGCCACGGCGCATGCCAGTGAGCATTCGACAAGAAACAGGACCAGGTTTTCATGAAAATCCAATTGGGTGATGTTCCGCTCGATCGCAATCAAAGCGAGCAACGGAAGGGATGCGCCCCAGGTTGGCAAAAGCACCTTCCTGGCGAGCAGCATCCCACTCATGTTGGCCTCGCGGGCAGCCCATGGCCAAAGATAAAACCAGCCAAAAAAGAAAGTCGCCACCAGCGAACCTATCGCCACACAAAGCACATTACGGAAGATGAAAATCAACCCAAGGCTCAGCCCGAGGTTCAGGACTGCCTCCCCTACTCCAAGCCACATCAAACGTTTTTCATGCCCGCACATCATGAAAATACGTTTTGATACGCTTTGGGTAAGGATCGTCATATACCCCCAAAACAGCAGCACCTGCCCAACCCAGAACGCTTCCGAATGGATATTTTTATCTCCTGTCAAAATCCAGAGCGCCCCATCCATGTAAAAGGCACATATCAGGTAAAGAGGTGTCGCCAGCATCACACTGAACCGAGTCCCACTGACCAGCAGATTACGAAGAAATTCCTTGTCCCCCTTGGCGTGAAGATGGGCGGCGACTGGCGATAACGTGTCCGGGATCTGCAACGCGAAGCTTGTGAACATTTCTGCAATTTTTGCGCCCGCCTGGTAAATCGCCACTGCTGACACCGCAAGAGCTGTGCTGATGACAAGCTGGTCGGTGCGGGTGAGGATAATCGTCGTCAGGGTGGTGATGTAGGCGTAAACCGAAAATCGCATCGTTCCGGAAACCATCTCTTTAGAAAATAACGTTGGTGAAAGCCGAACCTCCGGCATGAACCGCATAGCGCAGATTCCACAAACAATTTCGGAAGCAATGCTGCAGGAGAGTGTGATAATCAACAGCGCGATCAACCCCCATCCCAGTTTGACGCACAAACAAACCAGGACAAAACTAACGATATAACCTGAAATAAGGATGTAATTGGCCAGGCTGATTCGCTGTTGGCCTCGCAGGATTTCCGGAAAGATGCCCAGCGGAAAAGCCAGGCCCATTCCACAGAGGAAGACCATAAGCACATTCTCAAACCGTTCACGATTTTCAGGCGTTATCCGAAAAAAATCGATGATGTACGGAGCACCGACCAGCCCGGTGAGGACCATCAATGTGGCAATTCCGACATAGGTAAAAAAAATCGTGCTTAGTATCTTGCTGAGTTGCGGCCAATCCTGATGCACGGAAAGTTCCGCCACCCGCTTCTGTGCAGTAAACCCAAAACCAAAATCGAGCAATATCCCATAACCGAACACGCTCCAAAGAACGGCCCAAAAACCAAACTCTTCCGGAGTCAGCGATTGATAAATCAGCCTGAAAACCACCACTCCCAGCCCCAGGCGCAGGACCAGGAAAATATAATTCGAGATCGAGTTCCGATAAATATTCTGTTTGACCTGTTCGGACGTCATGATTGTTTTTCCTTTTCAAAAGCAGCTGCCAGGCAGCGTTGAAATTCCGCCGCGAGTGCGCGGACATGCGGTTCAGAAAGCATGGTGTCATGGTTTCCCGGAACCGAATGAATTTCGATCTCACGTGCCAGTCCCACCCAGCCATACTGTGGATCGGGAATCAGGGCGGGATCCTGATCCGCGGCATTGAAGAGTGTCACTTTCCCATCAAACCAACGGGAACGATACCCGTTGAGGGCAGCAAGGTTGGTATTGTAAACATGCTCCAACTGTAACAGCCAGGGGTCCTGCGCCCCGGATTGATCAGCCGAAACCTGGCGGAAGCGCATTCGATTGGCTATTTTCGAATTGCGGCGATATTTGATTTTTTCACGTACATACTCTGCCCATCGGGTCGGCGACATCCGTCCCAGCGCATGAAGCCGGTGCAGGTAGTAACGAAAATTCGATAAGCCCGGGGCCATTGCCACCGTTTCCATAAGGCCCACAAACGCGACTCTGTCGCCGATCACCCGCAGTTGTCGCGCCATCTCAACCGCCACCACCCCTCCATAACACCAGCCCGCAAGGTAATAAGGCCCTTTTGGCTGAAAAGCCTTTAATCGCTCCACATAATACTCAGCCATTGCTTCAATCCTTCGATGGCTGAGTTCGCTTTTCTTCAGGCCAAGCGATTGAAACCCATAGCAAGGCTGGTCAGCACCCAGATGGTAAATGAGCCCTCCGTAGCCAAGCACATCGCCTGGAGTGGTGTGGACAAAATATAGCGGTGGTTTTGTTCCGCTCGTCTGAAGCGGTACCAGCGCGGACCAACGCTCCGAGTGATCATTCCTCGATTGAATCAGCTTCGCCAATGCCTCGATGCTCGACGCCTGGAATAAGGTTCCAAGCGGCAGGTTTTTGCCCGTGGCTTTTTCGACCTGCACCAGCAACTCCAGGGCCTGCAGAGAATCTCCTCCCAGTTCAAAAAAACTCACTTCCACTCCGATGGGCGCTTTCTTCAGCACCCGTTCAAAAAGGATCTGGAGTTGAAGCTCCATCGGAGTGCGTGGACCCTGTCCCGACTGGATTTCCTCAGGATATTCATCGGGAGAAGGCAGCGCTCGGCGATCCACTTTCCCGTTCGGCATGATCGGCAATTGCTCCAGTATAATGATTGCGCTTGGAACCATGTATCCCGGAAGCCGCGACTTAAGCCATGAGCTGATCTGCTGGCGTGGTTGTGAGCGGCGCAGCGTCACATAAGCCACCAACCGTTTTTCCCCTTGAGAATCAGGACGCGCCAGCAACGCCGCTTCGCGAACATCAGGATGTTGCAAAAGGGCCGATTCGATCTCACCTAACTCAATCCTGAACCCGCGAATCTTGACCTGGTCATCCAGGCGACCGAGGAATTCCAGGTTTCCATCCTCTCTGTAACGCACGAGATCGCCGGTTTTATAAAGCCGTTCATCCGGATTATCACTGAACTCATTCGGAATGAATCGCGCCTCTGTTAGGTCCGGTCGATTGAGATATCCTTTCGCCAGAAGCGGACCCCCGATGTGCAATTCACCAGGAAGCCCTATCGGCACTGGATTTCCCTGACGATCCAGAACGTAAAGCTTTCGATTCCCGCGCGCCGTTCCAATCGGCACGAATTTCAAAGGTGGCGCAAGCGGGTCCGGCGCAGGAATTTCATACGCAGTCGCAGTAATGGTCGTTTCCGTCGGTCCGTAAGCATTGACAAGTCTGACCTGGCGTAAAGAAGTGGCATGCCAGAGCGCAAGTTTTTCGGGCGCGATTGCCTCGCCGCCGACAATCACCAGGCGTAACGCATGGTTCGGGATCGAAGAGGGATTTGCATGCCACTGCTCAACGAGATCATGCCAGTAAGCGGTTGGAATGTCCGCCACGGTCAAACCGAACTGGACAAGCTTGCTGTTGAATTCCTGGCTGGTCCAGACCTCAGGACCGCGCACGATAAGGCGCGACCCCGCAATAAGAGCAGGCACGATCTGTTCAAGCGCCGCGTCAAAATTAAACGAACTGAATTGCAGCACCCTGTCATACCCACTCAGCCCATAGTACTCCTTCGAATCGACCGAATGCTGCGCAATCGCCTGATGTGAAACGCCGACTCCCTTCGGCTTGCCTGTCGATCCCGAAGTATAAATGACATACGCTAACTGCTGCTCCTGGGCTGAGTTGATCGCATTTTTTTCACTCTCCCGGTCAATGCGTGGCCAATCGGTATCCAACTGAACTTTTTTTGTGACACCATCAGGAAGCTGCTGGGCCAACCCGCTGGTGGTGAGAACAATTCGGGCAGCCGTGTCTTCCAGCATAAAAACAATCCGCTCAATTGGATAAGCAGGATCAAGCGGAACACAGGCCGCACCGGCTTTCCAGATCGCCAGGAGGCTGACAATCATGTCAAGTGACCGATCCATGTAAACCGCCACAAATTGCTCCGGCCCGAGCGAGTGACGTTGCAGATAATGCGCCAGTTGATTGGCTCGTCGGTTAAGCTGGCGATAGCTCAGTTCCTCGCCAGGATGGTCTGCCGACACCAGTGCAATTGCTTCGGGAGTCCGTTCTACCTGCGCTTCAAAAAGTTGCTGAACACTGGGAACCATGGTGCTTTTCGGTCGCTCATTCCAGGAAACAAGCAACTGCTGCCGCTCCGCCCGTGTCAGCATGGACAATTGGCCAATCGTTTCCACATCCGTTTGGGTCAACCCTTCCAGCAGGGTCAGAAAATGGCCTAGCAATCGGCGCACCAGGTCTTTATTCACAGCAGAGGAGCGAACGTGAATTTCAAGTTGCGACAATGAAGAATCGACCACCAGTTCCACAGGTGAATTGCTTCTGGCCATGTCAACACACAAGGCCACTTCCGTTTGCTCACCCCGCCCCTCATGGGACTGAAATCGGATTGCCTTGAAATAAGCCTTGGGGGAAAATTCCGGTTGAACCTTGCATTCCGCAATAAATTCGCTTTCGCCGGAATAAACCGCAAAATGAATCGAGTCCTGTTCCGTATAACGAGCCAGTAATAAACCAAGAGCAGCCGCAAGCGGTTGAACAGTTTCCTGCTGTTCCCGCTTTGCATGGTCGAAAACCTGCCGTCCCAGTTCGGGCGAAATTGAAATTGATTGCCTCAAATAACCGTTCGAAGCATCACTTCGCGAAACGGTTGCCAGGATGTTCAGTAATCCCGCATTAATGGAAGCAGTGGTTTGGGTTTTTCGCTTCCAGTTTGCGAGACGATATCCCACACGTTCGAAAAGAGAACTGAATCCCAATCTTTGGTAGAGCCGTTGCGCATGACCACCCGATTCCACCTGCAACATGATTCGGCGCGCACCATTTTTATAAGCGTGATTCAGCATGCAACGCATCATCGCGTCACCAAAGCCTCTGCCCTGACAATCAGGAACGGTGCCGAGGTTATAAATACAGGCATCCCTTCCCATCTGGATGATCGTTCCTACCGCAGCGACTTTTTCCCCAGCCAGGCCTAGAAAATGGAAAATGCCCCGCTCTCTGTTTGCATCAAGTTTTCGAAGGGCTGATGAATAGCCCGGGTCTTTCGTTTGATAAGCGCTGTAGAATCCATCGATGAATTGATCCATCTCCTCTGCTGTGTGGACCAATCTGATCTCCAAACCTGTTTCCCGGGATGGAACCCTTCCCCCGGAATGGATCATCCATGATTCGCGATCAAACCGTTCGTAAGCACCATTCAACAAAGCTGGCGGAACTTCAGTGCCAGCAGAAACGGCAAGATAAATCGCAGGAAGTCGTTCTCCCTGTGCTGCAAATCGCACCACCTGCTCGACTGATTCCTTTTCAAGAGAGCGGAAATCGCCCAGATATGCGGAATGATTCCAGATCGGCGCGGTAGAGGCTTCAGAGCGGATATGCAGCCAATCCTCCTGCTCCTTCAATTCGGAAATAAACGAATCGGTTTGCATCTGGTAATGCAAACGGAGCAGTTCACTTCGTATCAGCGGAGAGTCCTGATCTTGCGCAACCAACATTCTCATTGCTGAACGTTATTTCCTGATGAAGATGAAGGTGTCCGAGTCTTCACGTGCCACTTTGAACCCCTTCTGGATCAGGTCTGAAACAATATTGTAGGTGGCTTCCTGTCCAATGACGGCAGGATGAAGTTCGATGATGATTTTATTGATCTCCTCGGGTATGGCTTTGAAATCAATAAACTGCTCTGCTCCTTCAATATCCACGATGAGGACATTCGGTTTAATGCCTGCCACGCGCATCAATGTTTCCAGGCTGCCGGCAGAAACTTTTACCGTTTTGCATCCGCGTTCCGGATTCTTTTTGTAAACAATCGAATTCTCCCAAAAATCACTTCCCACTTCGAGTTCCACCTCGCCATCACTTTGCGCCAGCGCCATGTTCCAGACATTTGGGCGAAGGTTGTTAAGGGTATAATTCCTTTTAAGAATTTCCGTGGTGCGGGGGTTCGCCTCAAAACAGGCATATTCCGTGATCCCCAAATGCTTTTGGCAATAAAGTCCTATGTAACCAATCGCGCCGCCAATCTCCAGCACAGCATCCTTCGAGCTCAAATACTGCCGACACATCTCCTTTTCATGAATTTCATAAAGCCCGTTCCTCAGCCGATTGCGAATTTTTGGCGAGAGACTTGAAACATCCAGCCGCAAACCGTCCAGCGTGATCTCGTTCACACGCGGCAGCACGAACTTGAATGTGTAATGAAGCCAGAATTCCTGCGCCAGGTAGTAAAGCAATGTTTTGGAAAACAGATGTTTCGCAATAGTCATAAATTCACTGGAATAGGTTCATTGATGAAACTGGAAGAATTGGCCTGCTTCGCTCTCGTGGCTTCCTCAACCATGATGTTAAAAATGTGAGGAATAGCCGTTGCTTCGAACGGCAGCGCGGCTTGATTCGAACAAAGCGCCGCATAACTCTGCGGATCATTCGGATGATATCCGTGCATCGCACGGATCGGCCGTTCTCCCATGTGGCTTGGAACAATTAGAGTCCCCTCTTTGACAAGATAAATCAGTTCCCCAAAATAATGATCGGGGAAATAGGCATTCAGTGATTTCAGTTCTTCATCAGGCAGGATCCGCCCTAGCGGAATCCCTTCCAGCAACTGAATGACTGCCCGGCGAGACGTTTCATTGTGGAACCAGAACCGGGCCATTGTTGAATCGTAAACCACCACATAATCAGTCCCAAACTTGAGCCCGAGCTGATCGACAAATTTCTTGAGGTTCAGGTGAACATCGCAATTGGCCATTCCATGATCGCTGAAGACATACAGGTGCACTTCCTCATAATGGTTTTCCGCCCGGCTGAGGAGTTGTTCGATCCATCCTTCATACTGCCGTAGCTTGGGGGCAATCTGCGGTGAGTCATTCCCTGCCGAATGCAAAAGGCCATCCAGGGCGGGCCAGTACATAAAAGCGAAATCAATGCTTTCAGTTCCAATTTTCTGAAGCAGTCCATCCAGGTTTTGCTCTTCGCTTTTAGCCGGGTCGCTGACAAACCAGGGAGTATCCTGGGCTTTTAGATAATCAAAAATATTGGTTCCACGATTCATCCCGCCCGGCTGAAGAGGGCTTTTCTTTTCCGTGAAATCGAACAGGTCAATATATTTGAAAGGAATATTATAAAGATCAAAGTAGCCTTCATATCCCAATCTCTTCTTCACCCATTTGCTTAACTGCCTCCGAACAATTCTTCGGCTGGTCAGGAATTCAGGCAGCATCTTCAAACGACGAAGCGAACGGAAAGGAGAACGCTCCGGATCATGGACGAAGTAGCACCAATTGCGGTGTTCAGCAGGCCACCGGCCGGAAAGAATGCTTGGCACGCAGGTGGAGCTGTAGCCAAACACTGAACGCAATTTCGTCCGGTGCGGAGCAACCTTCCCCAGGAAAGGATCGTTGCGGATGATCTCCCATCCACACGCATCGATCATGATAAAAAGTGGCAGAACCGTTTTCATTACTCAGTCATGATCAGGAATGTTTGATCATCATTCAGGCTCATGTTCGCCTGGAAACTGCGGAGTTCCCCCGCAAGCTTCTCTTTCAATGCTTCTGCTGACTGGCCGTTGTTTGACTGGTTCTTAAGCCAGGCCACAAGCCGCTCCTGACCATAAAATTCTCCCTTTTGATTTCGCGCTTCAGTCAATCCATCTGTGTAGAGTAGAAGCCGGGAATCAGCGAAAAGGGTTTCCGTCTGATTTGTAAATGTGGTGTCAGGTAATATTCCAAGTGGCATCCCTTCCGGAGAAATAAGTTTCACCTCCGGCTCCGTTGAATTCCAGAGCAGAACAGGACAATGCCCCGCGCTCGCCGCGGTTAATTTTCTCTCCTTGCCATCAATGAAAACCAGTTGCGCCGTGATAAACATATCCACTCCGGAAAGTTCCTCGAAAAGCAGCCGGTTAACCCGCGCCAGCAATGCTGCTGGTTGGTTCGTCCATTCCGGCACGGCCCGCAATAGACTGCGAAGGATCGCCGCGAACATTGCCGCAGGCACTCCCTTCCCCATGACATCAGCAATGATCAGTAACGCCGAATCATCCCCGATCTTGAGCACATCATAAAAATCGCCGCCCACCTGCCGCGCGCTCTCGCAGAACCCCGCCAGGTCGTACCCAGGCAGCGGAGGCAATGATTTCGGCAGCAGCGAACGCTGGATCGCCTTGGCAATTTCAAGCTCCCGATTCACCAGGCTTCCGCGAAGCTGTTCCTCATTGAAGCGAGCGTTAACAATCTGGATCGCGAGAAAATCCGCGAAAGTATGGACCACATTGGCCTGGACCGCCGTAAAAAGCGTGCCGGGCGCTGATTTTGCCACGGTTAAGGTTCCAATCAGCCGCTCTCCCAGGAAAATTGGATGGACCAGTCCAATCGAGTTCACATCGATTGTTCGTAAAAAATCCTGGGACGGAAGCGGATTCAGGTGATCAAACCACACATCTTCCCGGGTGCAGGCCGCCTCCACTTCCACAGACCCGGTGAATGATTCTCCCGTTAATGAAAGCGCTTGAGGCTGGACCATCGGGTCAGACCAGCTGAACGGTTCTAGTGCCGTGCCATCACGATTGATCAGCCGGAAAAGAAACCAGTCCGCCGAGGTAATCTGCGCAAGGTCAGTCAGCAGCCGGCGCGCGAACTCTTCAAGGTTATTGCTTTTCCCAAGCTCCGAACTGCACCGAAAAATCGCTGAAAGTGATTCGTAGCAAAAACTCAATTCCTCCGCCATGTCCCGAATCACCTGCTCGCTCTCGGTCAACCGAAGCGAGGCTTCCTCCAGCGACGAAAATTCAATATGGCGGGCTTCCGACCGGAGCCGCCGTTTCTTCCTCATCACAAGACAATTCTGCCCTCGGCCGCGCAAATAGCTGACCCGATCCATCAAGGTATTGATCAGGAAAATCCCCCGCCCGGTTTCTTTTTCGAAATCCGGCAGTTCGACAGTTTCCGGCCAGTCAAAGCCATCCGTATTGTCCGTGATTCGGAGTTCGATGTTTTCTTCAGTGCAGAGCACGTCAACCATGACGCACTCCCCTGCTCCACGCGGCCCGGCATACTTGATTGCGTTATTGCACGCTTCCACAAACGCAAGTTCCGCCGCCTGCACTTCAGCATCGTCGAATCCCTGGTCCTTCATGAAATTCCTGACAATCGAAGCCACAGGCCGAACCTCCCCCAGGTCAGACCGTACCGCCAGGCGGAGCGTCGCCGGACGTGAAATGGGAAAGGAGTTCAGCGGCATGGAATCTTAATGACTGACGATTTCGAAAATTCGGTGCATCCGGGTCAGTTCAAGAATCTGCTGGACGGGAGGGGTGGGATTCACCAGCCGCACGGTTCCATTCCGCCCACAGGTGGCCTTATGCAATGAAATGAGGGCTCCCAACCCGCAACTGTCCACAAACGTGGTTTGGGACAAATCAATCTGGATATTTCGCTGCCCATCCCCGAATGCATGCTTCACCATATCGCGAAAATTATTTGAATTTGCTGCTCCCAGTTCTTTCACGCCGGTAACACTTAATGTCTCCCCCTGAGATTGAACTTTCATAGTTTTTCGAGTTTCGGCTGATGGACCAGCCATTCTCATACGGTTTTTGCTGTCAGGGAGGCGCCTGGCAGGCCATCTCTCCCTCGCATGTCTTGATTAAAATTCGGTCACCGTTTTGTCACAATCAGGGGTGTCTCTGTTTAGTAAAGCATTCAACTGCGGAGGGATGACTAAGGCACTCCCTGATAAAAATTTTCAGCCCTGCAATTTTGCCCGCACACTGGCCAGCAAATCGATTGTTCTGGGAAAACTCTCCTGCACCACCGAAGAAATTTTTTCAGGCATCAATGAAGAATTCCGGTGCGAGACAAGTGAGCTGAGCAAAAACGAGTCCGGCACAATAATATGCGAACCGCTTTTCCAGTTGATCAGGTTGGCCCCCCAGGCCAGCGACTCATGAATATGGACCAGTTGACCGACATACGTATCGGGCCCCACCCAGCTGCTTTTGATCTCCGAAGCTTTGTCAACCACCACGTTGTTTTCCAGGATGGTCCCGGGCCCAATCAGACAATGTGGCCCGACTCTCACGTGATCTCCCATCCAGCAAGGCCCCTCAATTTTAGCGCTCCGGGAAATTTCCGTGCGCCGCCCCACCCAAACCCCCGGTTTCAGTTCCCTCATGATTCTCGTGCTGCGAATCACATTGGGAACCCATTCCAACACGCCGTTGAACCATGATTCATAGGAAGCAAACAATGCCTCCCCTTCCTTGCCTGGAAGATGGTCCGCCACAATCACGTCGTGCGGCTCCGCAGCCCAATCATTTTCGTAACTCGGCCGATAACGTTTCCGGGCCTCCTTTGGAGTCAGTTGCCGGACTTCCGAAAGCACCTCCACACTTAACCCCCAGCGGCTGCCACCCTGAATCATTCGCTCCACCTCGGCAGCACTATCAGAAACAAGCAACCGAACTTCCTTGATGCCGGAAGCGGAAAGATGCTCCAGCCAGTAAATAAGAAACGTTTCACCAAGCAACGGAATGTTGACCAGGGGAATATTTTCAGCCAGTTGGGCAAGTGCAGGACGGTTATTCGGACAGATCAGTATGGTTTTCATGGTTCCTCCTCCGAATCAGCAAGCACCCCTTCCAAGCACCACAGCAGGAACCGTTTTTAGCAATATTTTCAGATCAAGCCAGAAGCTCTGGCTTTCGATGTAACGAACATCCAGCTGCACCTGCTCAGGAAAATCGATGTTCGCGCGGCCGCCGATCTGCCAGAAACAGGTCAACCCCGGAGTGACCAAAAGTCGGCGTCGATCCTGATTGGTGTAAAGAGCAACTTCACGTGGAAGCGGAGGACGAGGCCCCACAAGTGACATTTCCCCCTTCAAAACATTGTAAAACTGCGGCAATTCATCCACTGAGAACTTTCGCAGATATCTCCCGACCCGCGTGATTCTCGGGTCATGCTTCATTTTGAAAGTCACCCCCTGCGCGTGCTGGTTGCTTTTAATCAACTCCGCAAGCCGAGCCTCCGCGTTAACACACATGGAACGAAACTTCCACATCCGGAACTGTCGTCCATGCTTGCCCACTCGTATTTGCCCAAAGAATATCGGACCACCGTCCTCACACTTGATGATCAATGCCACAAGCGCAAACAGGGGACTGAACAGCAGCAGGAATGACGCGCTTGCCACAATGTCAAAAAGCCGTTTGATAAAAAATGCGCTGAAAAGAACCGTTCGCCACGAGATCCGCTTCCAATGCGTATAAGCATTCAATCGCCAGCGGCCAACGGGTGAACTTGCTATGGTGTATCTTTCAAGTAAGGCAGAGGTAAGTTCCTGCTCCGTCATAAATTCTGGTTCTTTGACAATTCCTTGATCCTGTTCAAAATCTTTTCTATTTCCCGGGGAGAAATAGGCGCCTGGAGCACAATGTCCGCGTAATTTTTCTGTGGCTCCACAAAACGATCATGCATCGGTCGAACCGTGTTATGAAACTGCGCGCAAATCTCCTTTTCAGTGCGTCCTCTTTCGGCGATGTCCCGCGCAATCCGCCGGTCCAGGCAAAGGTCAGCCTCCGCGCTAATGAATATTTTCAAAGCGCAAAGCGAACGGATCGATTCCTGGCTCAATACCCAGAGGCCCTCCAAAAAGAGAATCTCCCCTGGTTCGATCAACTCCGGTTGCTCAGCACGCGAATGAGTTTTGAATTGATAACGCGGGGCACAAACCCGTTCCCGATGAAGAAAATGGTGCAGCGCCTTTTCGACCAGCGGCCATTCAATCGCACACGGATCATCAAAGTTGACTCTTGCCAGTTCCGCAGGAGTCAGGCCCGCACGATCTCGATAAAAGCTGTCGAGAGACAATCGGGCGCTTGGAATTTCCAAGCGTTTCTGAAGGTGTTCAGCCAGCCAGCTTTTGCCCGCGCAACTGCCACCTGCAATCGCCACCACCTTCGGCAGCGGTATTGCCATCCTTTTCATTTGCAATGTTCCTCCCCAGGAACATTTCTACGCTAGAAAAATGACAGTCTCGTTACAATGAGGGACGGCACCTTTGATCAAACGGAATTTCCCCGCTCACGCCTCAGGGAATGGCTGCTATCGTCAACACACTTCCCTGGGCCTTTGCCTCTGATCCCCTTGATGTCCTCAATCGTGGTTCTGATGTCGTTGATTTGGACGCAATAACCCTTTCAAACATCTCCTCCAAATCCAGAATGTAGGACGAATAATGGTAGCGGCTGTTCACAAGGTTTAGTCCATTCTTCCCCATGCGCCGCGCCAGCTCCTTGTCATTTAGCAATTGTTCAAGTCGCGCCGCATAATCGTCGATTTTCATCCAGGGCACAAGAAACCCATTTTCCCCATCCTTCAACCAATCCCGGATTCCCCCCGCATCAAACGCCACTACAGGCAATCCATAACGCATCACTTCAAGGCCAATCGTGGCAATCGGCTCCGGCCATACGGAACTCAAGGCAATCACCGAACAATCCTTGTAATACGCAGTAAGCTTTTCCTGTGGAATAAACCCCTCGAACTTTACTCGATTGGATAGTCCCAGCTTTTGGACCAGTTCTTCACAATACCTCTTGTGATTTCCATCTCCAAGCACCACGCATTCAAAATGAGTTTTTATTTGGGCCAGGGCGCGGATGAGCACATCCACTCCCTTTCCACGAATGATCTGCCCTGCATAAATGATTAAATTCCGATCACTAAAACTGCTTTGGATGTTCGTCGCGGGCATGCGAGGGACCGGCGGATGAATTTCAATTCGGGAGCCATCAAAACCATTTTTCAACAGCTCTTCACGCATGTAATTGGAAACCACCACCATCCGGTCAAACTGCTGGTTTAACCGTATTTCCCGGAGCTTTTCCCTGAAACTCAAAAATTTGACCGGCAAACCTGCCCCATGATTTTTCACCACCATTCCAGCGCACGGAAAAAGGCAGTACCACGAGGCCGCGCGAGTGCATATCTTCCTGGAAAAGTAATGATATTTATAACTCCGCATGCAGTAGATATCATGGTCATGCACCATTCGCACCATCGGCACACCAGTCTTGAGAAGCAACTCGATCAGTTGCAGGTCGGGCATTTTATGAATGTAAAAAATGTCCGGTTGAAATTCTTTAATGACTTCCAGCAACCGACCTTCACTCCATCCCTCCAACGGGTATAAAAAATTAAATGCCTGCTTCCATTGCTCTTCTCCCTTGCCGGTTCCCGGCCCGTGAAGACAACCGACACTGTGCCCCCGTTCCTTGAGAGATTCTGCGGTAATTCGGGCATTGGCCTCCGCGCCCCCCAGCGCCCCCAGCCGTTCATGGACGTAAAGAATTCTCATCGTAAAAGTTCTGCCGGTAGGATGGTGCAGCAGCATTCTATGGGTGAATAGCGGGGAAACCAGCGGTCCCGCTACTCTGTCCCACTACCTGATATCACGGGTTATACCCGAGTTGCGTTCGACGTTGACTGCCCTTTTAGTTCTTTGAGCCAGAAGGAGCCTCCTGAAATTGATGGATATCCATGGCCGGACATGAAGACCAAATCGAAAAGTACCGTGGCAACTCATTCAAAAAAATCTTCTGCGGGTTCTGCCCCCCTCAGTGACCAGGCTGCCAGCGCAAAAATCATGAAACGTCTTGGCACCCGGGCCACAGGCACTAAACGAAGCAAAAAAGATAATGTGGGTGAACAGGACCGTGCTCGCGCCAGCAAAACCAGCACGAAACGAACCCTCTCAAGGAAGAAGAACAGGGCGCCTGAAAAATCTCCCCGGTCTAAAATAATTTCCACAAAACAGTTGGGCTATGGACATCAAAAGCCCTCCAAAGCGTCTGGCGCAAAAGGTTCCAGCGAAAAACGTGCTTCAAAGCGTTGACATGAGAAAATCTTTGCCTCCACATTTGGGTGGTCGTCCACGGCCAATTACCCGGCCAACAAAACCGGGGCAAAATTAAGGAGATTTATGGGTGAAGGGACTCCCGGGAAAAACCGTAAGGTTAGGTACGCTGTCGTTGCTTTGGGACATATCGCACAAATCGCGATCCTTCCAGCATTCGCCGCCGCAAGTAATAATTCCGAATTGGTTGCCCTGGTGTCGGGCGACCCGATCAAGCTGAAGGTCAAATCACGGGAGTACAAAGTTCCTGCGGTTTATTCCTATGAACAACTGGATGAATGCCTCGCCAGTGAGAATGTCGATGCAGTATTTATTGCACTCCCCAATGACATGCATCGCGAATTCACGATTCGCGCAGCCAGGGCAAAAGTCCATGTCCTTTGTGAAAAACCTCTCGCCCTGACAGAAAAGGATTGTCTCGCGATGATCCAGGCCGCCCAAAAGAGCGGCGTCAAATTCATGACCGCTTATCGGTTGCACACCGAGGAAACCAATCTTCGCGCCATCGAATTGATCAAAAGCAAAAAAATTGGAGAACCGCGCATCTTCAATTCTCTCTTCAGCTTTCATGTCACCGACCAGGAGAATATCCGGTTGAAAAAAGCACGCGGCGGCGGCCCTGTTTATGATATTGGCACTTATTGCATCAATGCCGCCCGTTACATCTTCCAGGCAGAACCGGAAGAGGTGTCCGCCTTCACCGCATCGAACAAGGAACGGCGTTTCAAAGAGGTCGAGGAAATGGCCAGTGTGATCATGCGCTTCCCTGGAGAACGTCTCGCCAGCTTCACATGCAGTTTCGGGGCTGCTGATTCAGGCTATTTTGAAGTGATCGGTACCAAGGGCACGCTCCGGGTCGACCCTGCCTATGAATACGCCGAGCCTCTCGCGATGGAACTCACCATTGACGGCAAGGCAAAAAAGCAGGTTTTCCCTAAACGGGACCAGTTCGCTGCTGAAATTTCCTACTTCTCTGATTGTATTTTGAAGAACAGGCAACCGGAACCATCCGGCTGGGAAGGGCTGGCAGATATTCGGATCATCGAGGCAATCCATCGCTCCGCGCGCACTGGAAAAGCTGTGCGCCTTAAGCCATTCACAAAAAAAGATCGTCCCTCCATCCGCCAGGAAATTCGCAAGCCCGCCTCCAAAGAGCCCCGGCTCGTCAACGTCAAGAGCCCGCACTGACCTTCTGATGACCCAGCCCAGTTACAGCAGCGTTCTCGAACCAATGGCGCAGCATGAAGCCGCCCCTGCTGACTCGCTCGAGAATGATTGGGACGCAATCATTGTCGGAGGTGGCATTGCTGGGCTCTCCGCGGCCATCTATCTTGGGCGGGCATTGCGAAAATCTCTCATTGTGGATGCTGGAGAGTCCCTCGCCATCTGGGAACCGCACGTTCAAAATTATCTCGGTTTCCCTGAGGGTATCGCCGGTCCCGAGCTTTTGAAACTAGGCCGGGAACAGGCCACACGTTACGGCATCAAATTTCTCAAGGAGGAAGTCCATTCCATTTCCGGCAGCGTTGGCCACTTTTCCGTCCAGGGTCTCCATTGCTCATTAAATGCAAAACGGGTCCTGCTCTCGACCGGCCTTTACCATTTGCCACCTCAAATTCCCGCAGTGGACGAATGCCTGGGGCAAAGCTTTTTCTTTTGCAAGGATTGCGACGGCTGGCGTGTCAAAGATCGAAAAGTCCTGATCGTCGGGAGAAACAATGATGCGGTGGAATATGCCCTCGGAATGCTGCTTTATTCCCCCTGCATCATGCTCGCCACAGATGGCCAGCCCCCAAAATGGGACACTCAGCACGCCGAGTGGATCCACGAGTATGAAATCCCCGTTTACTCCGAAAAAATCTGTGACGTGGAACATGTTCGCGGCACCCTCGAAATCATTCGCTTTTCAGACGGCGCCGAGGCAAAAGTCGATTATCTCTTCACCACTCGTGGCGATATTTTCCATAATTCGCTCGCCCGCCAGCTGAATGTTGAACTCGACGAGGAAGGGCAGATCATTGTCGACGCGAAACAGCGCACGAACATTCCCGGAGTCTACGCCGCAGGCTGTGTTACCCAGGCCAATTGCCAGATGATCATCGCTGCGGGAGATGGCGCCGCCGCAGGCCAGGCCATCAACCGGGATCTTTTTGATGAATCATTGCGCGAACACACCCTGAAACGCTTGCGTGAAAAACAGGTCGCCCAGGGCACAGCCACGCCTGAACTGATCAGGCCCCGGTAATCACGGCACCGGCAGCTCATTTTCATCATCGATGGGTGCCGTGTACTGCACCTCAATCCTCGATGACTCCACCTTGATGTAATGCAAAACCACCGGCGCAAGAATCATTCCCGGTATTCCCATAAGCCGTTCCCCAAGCACCAGCCCCAGCAATGTCAGCCAAACCGGGTTTTTTATCCGTTCACCAATGATTTTGCTGTTAAGAAAATATTCCATTTTGTGCAGCACAACGAGAAAAACCAGTGACGCCACCGCCAACTGAGGGGAAACCGTGAATGCAATCGCCACAATCACGGTGTTGCTCAAGATATTCCCGATGATCGGCAATAACCCACATAGAAACGTCACCCCTACAATCACCACCGCATAAGGCAGCCCCACTGCAAAAACGAAAATCGATGTCAGCACCGTATTGATCGCTGAGATCGTGATCTGCGCTCCCATTACAGTTGCAAAGCTTTGGTAAAATCCTCGAAAACGCCTCACCACCTGGTCACAGGTCAGGGAATAAAGATTGTTGCGGACCCGGTGGCTCCCCCGTTCAAGGTCCAGTTGCGGATTTTTGAACACGCTTGCTGCCACCACGCACCCAATCAGCAGCAGGGCAATTTCCATTGCTGCTGTCTTGGCAAAACTTCCCAACATTTTATATTGCCCCTTGAACTTGTCCATCGCCAACGCTTTCAACCCTTCCACATCCGTAAATGGAAGCTCAAGATTATGCTTTTCCGCATACGCCGTCGTATGAAGAACAGTTTGATGTGCAATTTCAGGAAGTCCTTTCAGCGCCTGCTTGACAAAATAGCCAAAACCATAAAGCAGCGACGAAACCAGGAGGGAAAAAATCACGATCGTGATCCATTTATTGCGAAACACATGGAGCTTCGTCAGCGCAAAATAGGCAAACAACACCGTCAGCAGTGGCGTTGCCAGATGCAACCATCCCACCAGCAACAGCATGACCACAATGACAATGTACGAAAGCGGAAGGGGATTTAGGAAACTGCTGCGTTTTATCAGGTCTTTCATCAAATAAGCGCTTGCGCGACCAACAATGTCCTGCCGACTAACCCGTTTAACCCCGGTTAGTCAACAATATTGGACTTTTCTTTTCTCCCGAATTGCATTAGCACATCACTATGAGAACGGCAAATCCAGCCCTCAATACAAAAACATTTTCAAACACCGGCTTTGCCGGCGCCGATGCCATGACCATCAATGGCACCGTCCAGAAAACTGCCGCCCTTCTTTTTCTTGTTGTTTGTTCCGGCACTTACACCTGGCATCTCTACACAACCGGCGTCAATGTTTCAGGCTGGATGATTGGCTCCCTCATCGCCGGGCTCATCCTGGCATTGATTACCATTTTTAAAACCCAGGCAGCTCCCATCACCGCTCCGCTTTATGCCGTCGCTGAAGGACTTTTCCTCGGTGCACTTTCCGCCATCTTTGAAGCCAAATATAAAGGAATCGTCGTTTCGGCTGCCGGTCTGACCATCGGCACACTTTTTGCCCTCCTGTTCGCCTACCGCACTGGCCTGATCAAGGCCACCCAGAATTTCAGGCTCGGTGTCTTTGCCGCAACTGGTGGCATTGCCATTGTTTACCTTGCCACCATCATCCTTGGATTATTTGGGATCAAGGTCCCTTACATCCATGAAAGCGGCCTTATCGGCATCGGCTTCAGCCTCTTCGTGGTGGTCATCGCTGCCTTGAACCTCGTTCTCGATTTTGACTTCATCGAATCCGGCGCGGACTCAGGTGCGCCACGCTACATGGAATGGTACGCCGCCTTTGGCCTCCTGGTCACCTTGATCTGGCTTTACGTTGAAATGCTGCGTCTCCTTTCCAAGCTCCGCAGCCGCTAGAAAATCGGGAAGATCATTCAAGCCGCGAAACCGGCTTCACATTCTGGACATCATTCTTCTCGGCAAAAACCATTGCTGATAACGGATCGTTAAACGCATGAGCTCGAATCGAACTCGTGGTCCATTGACCAAGCTTTTGCAGGTAGAGTCCGGTTTTTGTGTTTTGCAGCACGGTTTTCATCTCCACTATTCCTACCTTGAATTCGGTCGGCCTCACAACCCGTAGCAAGCGGTATTCTTTGTTAGAGCAAACCCTGAGATCGTTTTTTCTTACTTTCCCAAAGCCGCCACGGTGGCTTCAAGGCTTGCCGCATCAGCCACATTATAACAGGCAATTCCCTTATCGATTCGTTTCATGAATCCGCTTAAAGCCGTCCCAGGCCCCAGTTCAATAAACCGGGTGAAACCCTCACCAATCAAATATCTCATCGAATCTTCCCAGCGCACGGACGATGTCACCTGCTCCACCAGCTTTTCATGGATTTCAGATGCCGTATGGTGCGGTCGGGCTGTGACATTGCTGATCACCGGCACCGAGGGAAGATGCAACGGGATCTGCGCCAGCGCACCTTCCAGCTTCGGTTGGGCACTCGCCATCAATTGCGAGTGATATGCCCCTGCGACTTGCAACGGAAGGGCCCGCTTCGCCCCTCGGCTTTTTGCCAGCTCACAGGCCGCCGCAATTTTGTTCGCTTCGCCTGAAATCACGATCTGCCCCGGACAATTCAGGTTCGCCAGTTCCACCCCGCTTGCCTGGCAGACCTCCCTTGTGGCAGCTTCATCCAGCCCGATAATCGCCGCCATTCCTCCCTGTGTTACCTCGCATGCCTCCTGCATGAAACGCCCCCGCTGGCGAACAATCTGCAAACCATCCTCGAACGACATCACACCTGCCGCAGCCAGGGCGGTAAACTCTCCCAATGACAATCCTGCGGTGGCCTGGAAAGAAACTGCCGGCACTCGTTCCTTGAGCAATTCAAAAGCAATCCAACTCACCAGGTAAATGCCCGGTTGGGCATTCTCCGTCTTTGTCAACTCAGCTTCCGGGCCATTGAAACAAATCGAAGCGAGGTCATAACCGAGGATCTGGTTGGCACGATCGAAAAACGTTTTACCCGCGCCAGTCTCGGCAAAATCCTTCCCCATCCCCACGCTTTGGGCTCCCTGTCCGGCAAAAATCAATGCGGTTTTCTGCATAAACCGCTGGATGAAACCATCCCCGCCAGAGAAAGGAAGTTCTTTTTATCGCTTCACCAGCCGCAAGGTTTGCCCTGTCACTCAACCGGTGAAGCACGTTCTTCAGCTGTAAATGCTGAATCGTCGCTATCGCATCGATTCAGCATCTCGACCGCTTATTCGATTGGCAAAATTCGATAGAACCGATGGCCTGTGGGCAACAATGCCTCACTGAATACAATCTGGCCGTTCACGGAATCAATTTCCTGTGCGGTCTCCCACTCGACCAAATCCACAGAACGCTCGACTCGGTAACGAGTGCCATTTGCCACCGGAAATTCCAGATGCATCACACCTGACGTGATCACAGGCATCGGAATTGTCAGCGGCGTAATCACAACCGATACCGCTGTCGAGGTGGCGAATGCGCCCATTGCGTCCGTTGCCCTCGCTGTCAGCGAATGAGTGCCTACCGCCGGGAACGGCCATGACCATTGATACGGTGCAGCGGTCACCTCACCCAGTCGCGTCCCGTTCGCATAGAATTCAACCTTGGACAGATTATTGTCCGTGTCATTCACATCCGCCTCGATCAGCAGTCGGTTCGGCTGTGGTATTGTCGTGCCTGTTGCAGGGCTCGCAATCGTGATCGTGGGAGGGCTGTTTGGCGGCAACGGCGGCAATAACGCGCTCGACGGAATCACCTGTCGTGGACGGCTTGCGCTGGACCATTCCAACCTGGCAAAAGCACCCCCGCCATTTTCGTACATCTCCATCCTGATATCATAAAGCTGGTTTGCAGCGAGAATGATATTACCTGTGTGCGTCGTTGGCGCCTGGTCGATCCACCCGTTCACCACCAGCTGGTTATTGACCCAGAGACGAATCCCGTCATCCCCCGTCACATAAAAGGTGTAAGTCTGGCTGAACTGCGGACGCACCCTCCCTGTCCAGCGCACAGAAAATGTGTTCTCACCAATTTGAGGTGCGGGCGAACCGTTGCCCCAGTCAAAATTGATCGTACTATCAACCCGCGTCAGGTTTTTGGCCGTGAAATTTATGTTGTCAAAATATTCCGCCAGAAGCCCCGGAGTTCCCGCGCCAATCACCGTGATACTCACTGGCGCAGACTTGCCGGTCAGGTTGGCTGCATCTGTCGCAAACGCGGTAATTTCAAAACTCCCATTCTGCTCTGGAGCCCAGTCAATCGAGAACGGCGGCGTCGTGCTCTCCCCGATTTTTGTCTCACCCACATAATACTGGACCTTGGTAATCGCTCCATTGGTCGATTGGGCATTCACCCCGAGCCGCAGCGTCACAGGTGAATAATACAGTCCGCCATTCACAGGACTTGTCATCGCCACCTGCGGCGGGGCGGAAAGCGTATTGATCCATGCCGCAATGGCATCCACAGCTGGCCGGTCCACAACGTTCTTCGCCAACGGCGGCATCTTGTAGGACTCTGTGGCTGTGCTGATCCGCTTGTGCATGATGGAACGGGCCAGGTCCTGCGGTGCCACGTTCTGCGCTCCCGGAACACCCAGAGTTTCCGCCACGGAACCACCCACAATATTCGCCAGCCCAAGCGGCGTTTCTATCCGCGCATCCCAATTCGCACGGGCTCCCCCCGGCCGGTGGCAATGGGAACAATTGGCATCCAGGTAGGACCTCACACGAAACTCCAGTTCGGCAGTTTCATTGGTCACTGTCACAAGCTTCAACATTTCCGGGATCGCTGCTTCATCAACACCCGGCTCAAAATATCCTGCATGGTTCCAAGCGCGGATCTGATTGTCCGTCACGCCGGTTTGCGAAAAAGTGATGTCGCAATTGCTCTGCCGCGTTTTCATCCCCAGCACCCCGCCCGCAGCACGCGTGTGACAACTCAAACAATCCTGGCGGCTTGGGAACACCCATTGCTGCATCCGGCTTTCCTGGAAATGAAACCGTGCCGTTGCCAGCGCCCCGCTTCCAGTATGGGCTGTCACCGCCAGCCCAAAATAAATCGTGGAAGGCAGCGCCAGGGTCTTGGTGGCATACAATTGCCACACTTCACCATCGCTGCTGCTGTAGGCTGTCCAGATATTTCCCTCACGTTTGAGGCGTAACCAGGTGTTCGGGAAACCCACCCTCGGTTGCGGTGCGGGAGGATAAATCGCGGTCGCATTTCCCCCCACCGTATCGCGCGACTGGAATTCATAACCCCCATCATTATTGTTGCGGGCCGCATTGCTTGGAAAAACCAGCGCAAAAATATGTCTCGCATTCGCCGCAAGAGTGTCCCTCACCATCAAACCAGCCTTGGTATAAAGATCAGTCTGCGTCAGCGACTCCACTCGCACTCTCACATCAAAATCACCGCTGCGTTGCTCATAAGCATATCGAAACTGGTCCGAGTTCCCCCAAATGTCCGCCCCGCCTGCCCTGAGTTCATAACCATCCGAAAGTGTGGTCGTGCTGCCTGCCGCCGGTCCTCCGATATCCGCGCTCGTCAATTCACCCGCCTGCTTCGGCAACTTGATCGAAATGTTTTCCGACACCGCACCATTCACGATATCTGCATCCGAAAAATCCGGACGCCACTTGTAACTCGCGCCATAAACATACCCGTTGGTGTCCCGCACCAAAATCCGCGTTTCAAGCCGATGGCGGCTTTCAGCATTAGTTTCATTGTTCGGCAATTCGAAATGCTTCAACCAAACCGAACCATCCGGAAAGGACCATTCCCCGTTCGTGCTGAATGAAATCTTCTTCCCATCTGGAATGGCGAACCAGCGTGTCTTCACCGCGCCGTCCGACCAGAGTGGAGAATTGACGTTATACTTCACAAAACCATCCGCAGGCTCAAGGTTGGTCAGGTTCTTGAAAACTCCCGCCTGCGACAACAAGGCTGGCATCTGTGGAGCGGCAGGGCCGCCACGCTCCAGCTTGTAAATCCGCCCCCCAAGGCTGCTCAATTGGCAAAGGTACAACTCATTATCATGATCAATCCCGAAAGAGGAAAGCCCCACGTAATCGTTCCCGGCATTCGGACCCGATCCGCGCGGCACCGTGCAAAGTAGCCGCTTGCTCACCGGACTTGTTGACTCATCCAGCACCCACACCACATTCGCGATGTTATCACCGAATATATATTTGCCACCCAGGTCCGCCGCGAACTCCTTGCCGCGATAAACATAACCGCCAATGATCGCTGCCCCTTCGCTGTGCGAATAATCTAGGATCGGGGGACGATCAATCCCGATGTACGGCGGCGTCATGTTCCCCCGTTTTCCTTCAATCCGGTTCCATTGAAAATTCAGGGGGGCCGCTTCGTTCGGCTCGATCACATCCAATTCCTCCCAGGAACCTTCCCCCACATCCCCAATGAAAATCCGGCCCGTTGGCGGATCAATCGTCATCCGGTGCGGGCTGCGCAACCCGATCGCAAAAAATTCCTCCAGGACTCCAGCCTGTCCCACGAATGGATTGTCATTTGGAATATAATAATTTGCCGTCCTGCTCCCCGCTGGCAATGGCTGCCTTGGAATGGGATGGCTGATCGATCCTCCCCGCTGATCCACATCGATCCTTAACACCCCCGAGTGCAGGCTCGTATTGATTCGCTGGTTGTTCTGCCCACGTGCGTCATCCCCGTTGGTCAGGTAAAGAAAACCGTTCTCAGGATGAAAAAACATCCCCCCGCCGTTATGCCATACAGTTTCAGAAATCTGGTCGATGAAAATCACCACTGAACCCGGGATCGCTACCCCGTTTGCATCCAGCGTGTAACGTTCCAGTCGATCCCGGTTTGGAAGCGAGGTCGGTGGACGTCCGTTGGCGCTGCCCTGCACCGTTCCCGGTGTCACGTAAGTATAATAAACAAACAGGTAACGGTTCGTGACAAACCCCGGATGATACGCAATCCCCATCAACCCCGAGTCATCCCATCCCTGGCATTGATTCGAAATATCCAGCACCAGCGTTTTGCTCGATGTGTTCCTGTCATTGGGAAATTGATAAATCCGCCCTTCCCGTTCCCAAACTGCCAGGTTTGTCGTTCCCGGAACCGGAATCAAACCCATCGCGTTTAAAAAAGTCAGGTTGGGAAACGCCACCACCGCTGACCAGTTTCCTGAAAATGTCGGTGCCACCGGCGGAAGATTGGTCCCATTAAAAGCCTGGAATGAGGGCCGTGTCTCTAATCCATAAGGTTCTGCGGCTATGGCGTTTACACCAATTGACCACCCAAGGACCAAGGAAAACAGGGCGTGGAAATTCAAGCGCATATTGGCTGCTAGTATAGCATATTCTGCTCCCACGCCTATTCCATTCCGCAGAGTTTCAGAAATGTTACATTCATCCTCTTTCATGCCTCCCATTAAAAGCTTTCCGTGGCATCAGGGCGCCACCCTGAATACTCTCCTCACAGTGAATACCTCCGCCACCACCTCACCTACCCAAAACCAAACCCTCCGCCTGTTTTCATTTGCCGGTGCCACTTCCGGTGAATGGAAAGTTCTTTCCATAAAAACACTCATCGGCGATCCGCTCCCTTCAGTCACTCATCTCACCATTGCCCCCCCAGCCATTCCACCAACCGGTTCCACCGTTCTATGGACATTGCGCGGCATCACCAGCAATGAACGGTACGTCACCCGCTCCGAAAAGGAACAGCTTCTCAATCGACAACCTCCCACCGGTCGATCCGAAGCCACTCACGCCGCCCTCATTCCCATCCGGAAAACCGATGACTGGTGGCGCTTGCCCCAGGATGAACGCCGCCGAATCTTCGAGGAACAATCTCATCATATCGAAATCGGCCTGCTTTTCCTCCCCGCCATCGCCAGGCGGCTCCATCATTGCCGCGATCTCTCGCCTCATGAACCTTTTGATTTCCTCACCTGGTTCGAATTCGCCCCCTCCGATGCCTCAGCGTTCGATGATCTGATCGACAAACTTCGCGCAACTTCCGAGTGGAATTTTGTCTCCCGGGAAATCGAAATTCGACTCGAAAGAAACCAGACATCCGCTCTTTCATAAGTCGCCATTTCGTAACTCCTTCGTCTGCCATCTGCCGTGATTGGAGATCACCTTGGCCATCGTCCATTCCATAATTCCAAAAACAAAGAGAGCCATGAAATCCCAATAAACCTGCATCATAAAAACATTCAGAGCAGACGTGAATTTTAAGCCCGCTCCCGCTGATCAATCCTGATACTCATTAAAGCCCGTTCCCAAAAGGAGCGGGCTTTTTTTATGGTCTGGAGGATCGGATTTTCTCCAGCGCCTGCGTTGCACTGTTTCGCACCGACCAGTTATGATCATGCTGTAAGGCTTGAATCTGCAATTCATACGGCGCAGCCGCCTTCCCCAGCTTGTTCAACCCCAGCAAGGCAAACAGCCGTACATGCTCCCGCTCATGCCTGAGCAAATCCGCCAGCAACGGGGCAATTGAACTTTTCAACTCCACCCGCGTTAAACTCTGCAACGCCGCATCCACCACAACTTCATTCGTGTCTCTCAATGCCCTTTCGAAAATTTCCCCGTAAGGCCCACCATTCCCGATAATTCCAATCGCCTCCAGCGCAATTGCCCGCACATACGGGTTTGTGTCCCCCGCTTTTGCAATGACCACACCAAGATGGTTCGACGCTGCCTTTCCCACATGTCGCAACCCCAGCAATGCCATCTGACTGCTGTTTGAATTCGTATGCAGCGCCGCTACTGCCAGCGGTTCAATTGATAACGGCGACATCTTCGCCAGGCTGTAAGCCACATTTGCCCCCAGCGGCCCGCTCGTTTGCAAAAGCTCGATCAATTCCGGGATCGCCTCCGCGGCATTCGTGCCCATTTGCCCCAGCGCAGAGGCAGCGCTCATCCGGATCCTCGGGTCATCCCGCTTCAATGCTTCACGCAGCACCGGTACCGCCACGCCGCCCAGGTCACCCAGCGCATTGAACGCCCCCAACGACACCATCGGCGATGGATCATAAATCGCTTTGCTCAGGATCGGTAACGCCTCGCTGGCATTCGTCCCAAGCATTTTCATCCCCTGGATCGCCTGCAATCGTTGCTGATCATTCGATTCTTTTGGAATCCAGGGACGAATTTTCCGCCGCACCAACTCAGGCACCCAGCCCCGCGCTTTCGACCGGAGTTCGTGCGCTATCAGGTTCGGCGATCCCAGCCTCGCCTCCAGATACGGCAACGCCGCAGGCCCCATCTGCTCGATTGCCCGCCAGGCATTGCTCCGAATCGTTGGGTCAGGCGATTGCGCCTCCGCTTGCCATTCACTGAATGTTCTCCCCTCGTGAACCGGCTCCACCGGCCGCGGCCAGAACCAGGTGATGCAGAACACCACTCCCAGCCCCGTCATCACGCAAAAAAGCCATTTCCTGCTGCTGACAGCCCTTCGATGGCTGAAGTGCGATCCTTCACCATTCGGCGTCGTTCGTTTCACCAAACCTCCACCGGGCCTTTAGGTACGGGAATTGCCTCCCGCGCTGCAACAGCCGGCCCTTCCATAAACGAAGCCACCATCGGCGCAGGCGCAAACTTCTCGTTCAACTCACCGTTTGCATCCAGGAATTGCTCTCGCCAGGCTTCATACTCTTCGATGATTTTTTCAAATTCCTCCCGGCTCCTCAGGGCCACAATGCGTTTGTTAAAAAGGTTCGCCGGTCCGAACCGTTTCGAATACCACGGACCAATCTTTCGGAACATCCGGCACCCATGCTCCTCCCCAAAAACCTCAATCATCAAATCCAGGTGCCGCCTCATCAGCCGCAACCGCTCCTGGAAAGTCGGCTCAGGCAACCTGACTCCCGTCGAAAGAAAATGGCGCGTTTGAACAAAAATCCATGGATTATAGAAAGCACCCCGCCCGATGCTCACACCGGCGCAACCCGTCATTTCAAACATATGCTTCGCTGCCTCCGGCGTGGTCACATCCCCATTCCCGATTACAGGAATGCGCTTCGCTGCCGCCACCACTGCCGCAATCCCGGCCAGATTCACCGTCCCGGAAAAACCCTGTTCCCGCGTCCGTCCATGAACGAACACTGCCGAAACCCCCGCATCCTCCAACGCTCTCGTCAGGTTCGGTGCTGTTAAATTCTCCTCATCCCAACCCAGTCGCATCTTCGCCGTCACCGGGATCTTCACAGCGGCCACCATCTGCCGCACCAGCGCCGCCGTCTTGTCCAACTCCGTCATCATCGCCGAACCGCCCCCCACCCTGCACACCTTCGGCACAGGGCACCCCATGTTGATATCCACCGAGGCTACGCCGATTGACTCCAGGTACAACGCCGCATCACGCATCTCTTCCGCCACGCTTCCAAACAATTGCACCGCCAATGGCCGGTCAGCGGGACAGCTTTCGATCAGTTTCAATGCCTTCGGGTTTTTCTCCAACAACGATCGGGCATTCACCAAATCTGTCGTCGCCAGGTCAAGCCCTCCCACTTCCCGCAACGCCAGCCGAAATGGCAGGTTCGTATATCCCGCCAGTGGCGACAAAAACAGGTTTGACCTAAGTTTCAACGGCCCCAACTGAAGCATGCCCCCAATCTATCAGCTTCCCCGCCGCAATGCAGGAAAATCTCCACCGCCTCTTTCTTTCATTTTCAACCCACCCAATCTCCTTTATTCCTACTGCGTGCTCACTGATCTCACACTCCTGCCTTCAAGCGATCCCACTTCGGTTTACCGTTACAGGGATGGCCTCTACGCTGCCGACCTCCTCACCACCGCCCTCGTCCACCTCGATCTCTTTACTTGGATCGATGCCAACCCCGGCTCCTCCCTCGAAAAAATCTCCCACCATTTCAACATCCATCCCCGCCCCACCGATGTCATGCTCACTCTGTTTGTGGCAATGGAACTCCTCCTTCGCCAAGGCAGTGATTACAAACTCACCACCCTCGGACGAGAGTTCCTCACCAGATCTTCCCACTGGGACATCGCTCCCTACTTCGCCTCTCTCAAGGAACGTCCTGTCTGCAAGGATTTTCTCCACATCCTTCAAACCAACAAAACCGCCAATTGGGGAAGCTACAAGGATGAAAAAGATTGGCACAAAGCCATGGAAACACCTGAGTTTGCCAAAAACTTTACCGCTGCCATGGATTGTCGTGGCGTTTACCTCGCAGCCGCCCTCGCCAGAAAAATAGACTGCCGCAATCACGCCAGGCTGCTCGATATTGGTGGCGGCTCCGGCATTTACGCCTGTTCCTTCGTCGCCCATTATTCCCATCTCACAGCCACTGTTTTCGAAAAAAGTCCTGTCGACCGCATTGCCCGCGACTCCATCAGCTCACGCGGTTTTAGTGACCGGGTCAACGCCCTTCCCGGCGATCTCTTTCATCAACCGCTTCCACCCGGTTACGACCTCCACCTCATTTCAAATGTCCTGCACGATTGGGACCTGCCCGAAGTCAAACGCATTGTCAAAACCTCCGCAGAATCCATCTCGCCTCGCGGAATGCTCATTGTCCATGACGCCTTTTTAAATCGGGAAAAAACCGGTCCTCTGCCAGTCGCCGCCTACTCCACCCTCCTGATGCACTCCACTGAAGGCCGCTGTTACTCCATCGCTGAAATTGAGTCGGTCCTTGCTGAATTCGGCTTTGCACAATTCACCTTTCACGAAACCGCCGCAGACCGCGGCGCAATCACCGCGATCATGCACTCATGATCCTCTCCCCCCAACTCCTGCAACTCTCATGATCGGGACCATCTTGAATACTCTTTCCATCGTCGTTGGCGGTGGGGTCGGCCTCTTTTGGCGCGGTGCCATTCCTGAAAAAGTCGAACAGCAATTAAAACTGCTTCTCGGCGCACTCGTCCTTTACGTCGGCATCACCACCATTTGGAAAGGGATCAACGGCCCTTTTTTCAGCGTTCTTGCCCAGGTTGGGATCGCTCTCCTCTCCCTCATTCTCGGCAACGCCATCGGAATGCTTCTCAAAATTCAGGATCGCCTCAATCGTCTGGGCCAATGGTTGAAGAAAAAAATGGGACCCGAATCGGATGCAAACAACCGTTTCAGCGAAGGCTTCGTCACCTGCTCCCTGCTCTTTTGCGTCGGGCCAATGGCCATCATCGGGGCCTTGCAGGATGGCCTCACCGGAAATTATCGTACGCTTGCCATCAAGTCTGTCATGGACGGCCTCGCTGCCCTCGCATTCGCCCGCACCTTTGGCGTTGGTGTTCTTTTTTCCGCCCTCCCGCTTCTTGCCTACCAGGGCACCATCTCACTCGCTTCCCGCAATCTCGCACCCATCCTTGAGCACCAGGCGCTGCTCGATTCCATAAATGCCACCGGCGGCCTTCTCCTTTTATGCGTCTCTGTCGTTGTCTTCGGCGTCCAGAAAGTTCCCCTCGCCAACTACCTCCCCAGCCTCCTCATCGCTCCACTCCTCACCTGGTGGTGGCGCTAGCTCCACGCTCCATCACAATCGCATCATACTCCCCAACCACCTTCGACTTCGTTCCGTCAGAATCCGTCATGACCCCAATCCCCACAATCACCGGCGGTTCATCCCCATCAAACAATTCCTTGAAATCATCCCACACATTCCGCTCCTCGCTGATCCATTTCCCCGCCTTCTCATTCCCGGCCTGCAACACAATAAATCGCGAACGCCCGCTGCTTGGATGATGATACATCTCCCCCACTCGCTTGCTGTTCCCCCACACATAATTGATGCTTCTAGGCGGTCCCACCAGCGTCTTGAACGCAACAAAAAGCCGAACCGTATGATCGAATGTCTCGATCTTGTCGTCACTGCTGCCCGGCGGAATTTTGTCCAGCTTCCAGCGCCATGAAATTTTCAGGTCCTTGGACGGCTTGATCTTTACTTCCGTTGCCAATCCGGAAGCGCTCCCATCGGAAACCGCCCGCAAAAAAGAATTCGTTCCCTCCTTCATCACACGGTACTCTGTCAGCCCCTCGAATTTTACCGGCTTCCATTGCTTTCCCAGCGGCCCCTCAAAATGTTCTGTAAACTCAGCCCCCTGCACCGATATCAATAAGGCAAAAATCAATCCCCCCACTCCCCGGATAAAATCCAATCCCTTCATACTTCTCCTTGTTCAACATTTTCGAGCAATGTAACCTCACCTCATAATTAAGCCAGTTTCGTTGTACGAAAAGGAGGAGCAGGAATGAAAAAGCCGGTAATCTTGTTAATTCATGGATATCCATTTGATCGCACCTTGTGGTTTCCAGTGATCACAGCCCTCGGCACAAAAGTCCATGTGCTCATGCCTGACGTTCCAGGCTTCGGGAACGCCCCCGTCCTTCCACTTGAACCTTCCATCGATCATTACGCCCATGAAATGGTCCGCTTCCTTGACGCTTCCTCCATCGGCAAGGCCGTCATTGCCGGGATGTCCATGGGCGGCTACATCGCGCTCGCCTTGGCGGAACATTATCCCAACAGGGTTGCCGGCCTCGCCCTCATCAGCACCCAGGCCGCTTCCGACTCGGATGAAGCCCGTTCCAACCGCCTTAATCTCGTCAAAAAAATCGAAACCATCGGCACTTCCGCCGCTTATCAGGCCATTCTTCCAAAAATGTTTACTGACCAAAACAGCTCAAATCCCGATTTTACCGACCCTCTCTTTCAAGGCACCGAAAAGGCCGGGGTTCCCGGCCTCACCTGGGCATTGAAAGCCATGGCCGCACGGCCCGACCGCTCCGCTGTCCTGAAAAATTTAACCGTCCCTGTCCTCGTTCTCCATGGTGAGGAAGACAAAATCATTCCCATCCAGAAAGCCCGCGAAATGTCCGCACTCGCAGGCGAAGGCCATTTTACCGCAATTAAAAATTGTGGCCACTGCAGCCCCATGGAAGCCCCTGATGCCCTTGCCATGAACCTGCTCAAGCTCGCCAGGGTCGCCTTTCGCCCCCACCTCCCCCAGGAACCAGTCCCCTCCAATGAATCCAAAGAATAGCCAGCTCACTCCTCTCCGAAAACCTCCCTTCCAGCTCATTTTAATGAACCGAAGTGCGGTTGACATGCTCGGTCCTTTTTGAGAGAGAACAGGAACGACATGTTTTGTTTCATTGTGACACCGGGATCAGGGGAGCGGTTGATCCCAAGCCGATGATCACTCCCTCCATCCCTTCTCTCCGGCAGCTCTACTCTGCGGGGACGCAACAGCGGGAGTTCCATGAACGCGCTTCCACCGTTGCGCGTCATTTCTTTGGTCACTCTGTCTTTATCCGCGGCGTCGTCGAAGTCTCCAATTTCTGTCGTCAAAACTGCTCTTATTGCGGGATGCGTCGCGAAAACAGGGACCTCGAGCGCTTCCGCAGCCAGCATGATCAAATCGCTGAATTGCTGCTCCATCATCGCCCCGCCAGCATGACCGATGTCAACATCCAGGCGGGTGAGGACCCCATCGCCGTCCGTGAAATTGTCCTCCCTCTCATTCGCACCTTGAAACGGGAATCCTCCCTCGGCATCAGCGTCTGCCTCGGCAGCCTGAACGCTTCCGTTTATCAGGAACTGCAACGTGCGGGCGCCTCCATTTACATCCTCAAATTTGAAACCGGCGATCCCTCCCATTTCCTTAAAATGCAATCACCCGGCTCCCTTTCCCAACGCACCGAACATATCCGGATGCTCGGCGACTCAGGCTGGAAGGTCAGCTCCGGTTTCATCGCCGGGTTGCCCGGACAGGGAGAACGTGAACTCCTTGCCAATTTTCAACTCGCCGCCGAATTACCTTTGGCAGGCTGCTCGGTCAGCCCTTTTGTCCCCGGCGAGGAAACACCCCTCGCCCATGAAACAGCGTCAGGCATTGACCTTCCTCTGAACTGCATGGCCGCCCTGCGAATCATGCGCCCGGACTGGATCATCCCCGCCGTTTCCGCCCTGAACCTCGCCGATCCCATCCAGGGTTATCGTCGGGGATTACGCACCGGTGCCAATCTCGTCACCATCAACCTCACCCCCTCTGACGTTCGTGAAGATTACCTGCTCTACAAAAGGGAACGCTTCATCATGACTGAAGAGCGGATTCTCGAGGCCATCGATCTCGAAAATCTCAAACCTTCCAAAATCGGTCTCGCCGATTACTACCGTCGCCAGGCAACCTCAGAACGCGCTGCCGCCTGAGCGGGCTCCTATTTCGCCGCGAGCCGCTCCCCTTCCCCACGCCGCTTCTGGAACGGGGTGCTTTCAACAATCGCCAGCACCAGTTCCGAAAAACGATACTCCTTCTTCGCCAACCGCCCCAGCACCTCTTCTGTCGCGCATTTATCGTAATACTCAATTCCCCGCCCCAGCGCATACGTCACCATCTTTTCCGTCAGGCAACGCAGGAACTCCTCCCTTTTCTTCGACACTAAAATTTGTTTCAACTCCGCTGCGCTTTGGAACGATTCCCCGCTCACCAGCTGTCCTCCCGGTTCAATCGGAAATTTTCCATCCTGCTCACGCCACGCCCCGATCCCGTCAAAATTCTCGAACCCGAACCCAATCGGGTCCATCCTCGAATGACACGATGAGCACAATGTCTTTTCCCGATGTTGCTCCATTCGTTGCCGCAACGATCCCGACAATACCGTTTCCTTTTCTTCACTTAATTCCGGCACATCCGGCGGCGGCGGCGGCGGTGGAGAACCCAGCACATTTTCCAAAACCCATTTCCCACGTTTCACCGGTGAAGTCCTTGTTGGATTTGAAGTAATCGTCAGGATGCTCGCCTGCGTCAACAAGCCCCCCCGCTCCCTCTTTTGGAACGTCACCTTGCGAAACTCCTCCCCATGCACTTCCTTGATCCCGTAATGCTTCGCCAGCCGTTCATTCACGAACGTGTAATCTGAATCCAGGAACTCCAGCACGCTTCGGTTCTCCCGCATCACATAATCAAAATACAACTCCGTCTCCTTCCGCATCGCCTCACGCAATGAATCATCAAAACCCGGGAACGTTTCCTTGTCCGGGGCAATGTTCATCAGGTTCCGGATCTGCAACCATTGGCTCGCAAAATTATCCACCAACCGCCGTGAGCGTGGGTCCTTCAACATCCGTTGCACCTGCCGTTCAAGGTTTTTCCTCAACTGCTTCCTGTCAGCCAGCCTTGTCAATTCCTCATCCGGCATCGTGCTCCAGAGAAAATAGGAAAGTCGCGAGGCCAGCGCATGCTCATTGATCAAATGCACCGATGCCGGGTTGTCCGGTTCCGGCTGCAATTCACCACGAAACAGAAAATGTGGTGAAATCAATATCGCGCTCAACGCCACTTTGATCCCCTCTTCAAAAGAGACTTTTTCCTCCCGCGCCACTTCATACAAGTGCATCAATCGCTTCACCTCTTCCGGCTGCACCGGTCTCCGGAACGCCCGTTTCGCAAATCGCTCAAGGATCGCCTCTGCCTGCGCGGTTTCCGATTTCATCGGCTGTGGAAGCTCGAAAATCCGGCGATGCGTCTCTGGATACGGCTCCACCGATAACGGCCCCACCACCTCCAGGTAATCAATAATCAGGTTCCGGTCCTCTGACCGGTTCACAAAATTATTGATATAGGCCGCAGCCAGCCGCTTCTCCCCCGGCTCAAGATGAAGCTTCACCGAATACTCTTTCGGGTGCGGCTCCGTCGCTCGCACCTCCACCACCCCCACCTTGTTTGAATCCACCCGGAACTCCAGTTTGGGTGGCTCTTTCCCCGCCTGCTGCCCAAATGCCCGTGCCACAAGGAAATATTCCCCTCCCTTTTCAATCTTGATCGTATGGTAAATCTCCCCCTCCTTGTTCAACGCAAACGCCTTCCCCGAATAAGGAAAACTCCCATCCGCTGTGGTCTTCAACGTCTCCGCTTCGATCCGCTGCTTCGGCCCTTTCAAAGGCTGCCCTGTCGTCACAATCGCTTCATCCAGGATCTTCTCAGCCGCCGCATAATATTTCTCCAGCAATACCGGCGGCAGTGACAATACATCCCCGATGTTATCGAACCCATACCCCACATCATCCACAGGAAAATCGTCCGCTGGATTGAACTCCACCCCCACCAGGTCTCTGATGGTATTGTTATACTCTGCACGATTTAATCGTCGGATCGTCACCCGCCCCGGATCAGGGTTGTCACAATCTGCCTGGAACACTTCCGTATCAATCCACGCAATGATCTGGTCTCTCTCCGATTGCGTCGGCTGCTCCTCATCATCCGGCGGCATCTCCCCCCCTTTGACATTCTTCAAAATATGTTCCCAACTTTTCCTGTCCTGCGCGATCGAGGCCAGATCAGTGAATTTATCCAGTGAAAGCCCCCCCTTCTTCTTCCCATTCCCGTGGCAATCGTAGCAATACTTCACCAGCAGCGGCTTGATCTCCTTCTCATACGAAATCCGTTTCGCTTTCTTCCCGAACAAAGCCGCATCCGCCTCCCCACTCTCGAGGAGAAGCAGTAGCGCCATCATATGGACCAATAATCGTATCATTATCCGCAAACCTCTTGGACGCACCGTTCAAAATTTTATTCTTTTCTTTTTTCCTCTCCATTTTCAAAACCGCTCACTCTGAGCTTGCGCTGAATAGAGAACAGGCAAATATCTTCCAATTCCTGCAGCCATGCTCAGGACATTTTTTTCATTATGAGAGAATCTTTATTGAAGGTGGCCCTTTGCATCGTCACCGCCCTCCTTGTCCAGCCAGTCCACTCCCAATCAGGCACCAGTGACGGTCCCGTTCGTGGACCCTTCTTCTCCGGCACCGTTCGTGCCCCCAAATCCAACGAAGCCATTGCCATGAAAGGAATCGTTGTCACCGTCGGTTCGGAAAAAAACGCCTACATCTGCTACGATACCGACCTGATGCGTGTCTCCATGGGTTGGACCGGCGCCTTCCTCGAATTTGGCGATACCTTGAACAAAATCGCCTGGCCACCGCCACCCCAGGTCAAGGGTGAACCGAAATTCAGCACCAGGCCCAACCCCGGCTGGGCAAAGGGCGACTCCCTCGCTGACCCACGTGAGCGCAACCAGGGTCCCCTACCCAAAGACTGGGCGCATTACAAAGGCCTCTACCAATCCGGTGACCGCGTCACTTTCAAATACACCGTCGGGTCCACTGAAGTCCTCGAATCTCCCGGCTATCAAAATGGAATCTTCGAGCGCACCCTCACCATCGCTCCTTCCAGGTCACCCATGACTCTTGCCATTTGCAATCTCGATGCCGCGCCGGACCTCGGCAGCGCCTCCTTGCAAAAGCCCGACGACAAACGCGCGTTCATCATCGCCGGGAACCAGCAAAAAGTTGCCGTTGGCTTTGTCGCCAACACCTCCGGATCCCGCTTCACTCGTGGCGCTGACGACCTCCGCCTCGAAATTCCCGCTCATGCAAAACCTTTCCTCGTCAAAATCCTCATCGCCAGCGTTGCCAGCGAGGAAAATGCCAAACAATTCGCTACTGCCGTCCAGTCGGCCACAGCCCCTGAGGACCTCGCGCAATTTACCAAAGGCGGCCCTGCCCGCTGGACTGAAACCGTCACCACCAAAGGCACCCTCGGTTCCGGCGATGAAGCCTACCTCGTCGATACCATCACCGAACCAGTCCAAAACCCTTACAACGCCCGCACCTTTTTCGGCGGTTTTGATTTCCTCAACGATGGCCGCGCCGCCATCTGCACCTTCCACGGTGATGTCTGGCTCGTCGACGGCATCGATGCCGACCTCGACCAGCTCAAATGGAAACGGTTCGCCACCGGCCTTTTCCAGCCACTTGGCCTCAAGGTCGTCAACAACACCATCTACGTCCTCGGTCGAGACCAGATCACCCGCCTCCACGACCTCAACAAGGATGATGAAGCCGACTTCTTCGAAAACTTTAACAACGATACCGTCGTCACCTCCAACTACCACGAGTACTGCCTCGATCTCCACACCGACCGCCAGGGCAACTTCTACTTTGCCAAGGGCGCTCCCTGGGAACCTGAAGTCACCTCACCCCACCAGGGTTGCATGATCAAGGTTTCAAAAGACGGCTCAAAAATGGAAGTCATCGCCAGTGGCCTTCGAGCACCTAACGGCATGACCGTTGGCCCTGATAACCAGATTACCGTCAGCGACAATCAGGGCCACTGGATGCCCTCCAGCAAATTGAACTGGGTCGAAAAAAATGGCTTCTACGGAATGCTTCCCACCGCCCAGCGCGATCTCAAACTCACCCTCAACGGCAACACGTTCACTGCCAACCCCAGCGACCCCAAACAACGCGCCGAGCATAAATTCAAAGGCTGGGATAACAACTCTCCCATGCCGGAAAATTACGATCAGCCCCTCTGCTGGCTCCCCATGAACATGGACAACTCCAGCGGCGGCCAGGTCTGGGTCACCAGCAAAAAGTGGGGCCCCTTCAATGGTCAGTTGCTCTTCATGAGCTACGGCAAATGCACCCTCTTCGAAGTCATGATCGATGAAGTGGACGGCGTCAGGAATGCCGCCATGATCCAATTCCCCTTTAAATTCAACAGCGGCGTCATGCGCGCCCGTTTCAATCCGAAGGATGGTCAGCTTTACCTTTGCGGCCTCAAAGGCTGGCAGAGCAGCGCCACCCGCGACGGCGGCTTTTATCGCGTGCGCCACACTGACAAACCTGTTCACATGCCTTCCGCCTTTAAAGCCACCGAAACCGGCATTCAACTCACCTTCACCTCCAAATTGGATGCTGCCAGCGCCGCCGACGCCGCCAACTACAGCGCCGAGCGCTGGAATTACAAATACTCCGGCGGCTACGGCTCCCCGGAATTTTCTGTCTCGGACCCCACCCAGAGAAAACATGACAAACTCGAGATCACAAAAGCCGTTCTCTCAAAGGATGGCAAATCTGTCTTCCTCGAAATCCAGGACATGAAACCTTCAGACCAGCTCAAGATCAAATACGCCATTGATGCTGCCAGCTCTGAGATGATCTCCCAGGAAATTTACGCCACTGTCCACAAGCTCGCCCGAAATAAATAATAACATCCATGAAAAAAGTTCTACAACTAGCCTTCGTTGCCGCTCTTTCCACCGCTCTCCTGAGCGCGGCCGACCAACCCAAAATCGGTTACAAGGACACTCCACTCATCCCCGGCACCAAATGGCACGTTCACGACGGTGACCGGCCAGCCCCCAAAGTCGTCACACCCGGCGAAACCTTCAGCCACAACGCAGCCCCTCCTTCCGATGCTGTCGTCCTCTTTAACGGCAAGGATTTCTCCAAATGGCAAAAAGGTGGTGGCGAGGCTCCTGCCTGGAAAATCGAAAACGGCTACATGGAAGTCGTTGGTAAAAGCGGCAGCATCCGCACAAAAGATAAATTCGCTGATTTCCAGCTCCACCTTGAATTCGCCACCCCTTCCGTCGTCGATGGCAGCAGCCAGGGTCGCGGTAACAGCGGCATCCTCTTCAACGGCATTTACGAAGTTCAGGTGCTCGATTCCTATAACAACCCCACCTATCCCGATGGCCAGGCAGGCGCGCTTTACGGCCAGTCCCCCCCGCTCGCCAATGCCAGCAAACCTCCCGGCCAATGGCAAAGTTACGACATCATTTTCGAGTCACCACGCTGGGACAAGGATGGAAAAATCATGAAAAAAGCCGCTGTCACCGTCATTCATAACGGCGTCATTCTCCACCACCGCAAAGAATACACCGGCAATACCCCGCACCGCGCCAACGGCAACTATGACAGGCCGCACGCCCCTGAAGTATTCATCGAACTCCAGGACCACAACAATCCAACACGCTTCAGGAACATCTGGCTCCGTCAGATCGGCGAATACGACAAACCCTGATCCCTGCTTTCTCCTCCAAACGCCTTCCGCTTACCGGGAGGCGTTTTTCTTTTCCCGCGCCCATTCCAGCGCGTCCGCCAGCATCCGCTCACGCTCCGCAGGGTCCTCCCACCGCCCCTTCACCTCACTCGACAAACCGCGCAGCGGATCAAAATAATAAAAGAACATCCCCGGCTTCACACTTGGGCTGGAATAAACCGCAATCCCAGTCTCCACGTTGTAATGCTCATACGAATGCGCATCCCGTTTCCCCCCGCCCCCCATCGTATCCACCACAAACACCGGCGTATTAAAACCTGCGGTGTAACCGCGCACATGCCGCTCAATCTCCAGCCCCTCAGCCAGCGTCGTCCGCAAATCCTCCACCCCCGGCACCATATCATGAAAATACACATAATACGGATGCACGTTTACATAACTCAACCGCCGCACCAGCAGCTGCATCACCTCAGGCCTGTTGTTCACCCCCCGTTGCAACACCGTCTGGCTTCGCACCAGGATCCCACGCTCCACCAGCCGGTTCATCGCCGCCCGTGTGATCGACGTGATCTCCCCCGGGTGATTGAAATGCGTATGCACCATCACATCCTTGTGCAACCGCCGTCCCAGCTCCACCACCGAGGTCAGCGCATCCACCCACGGCTCATCCGTCAGGATTTTTTGCGGCATCACGCACAAACCCTTCGTCGCAAACCGGATCCTCCTCACATTCTCCATCTTCAGGAGCCGCTCCCCGATCATCCGGATATGGTCCCCCTTTAAATTATAAGTGTCCCCTCCGCTGATCACGATATCCTCAAGCTCAGGCCGTGATGCGATATACGCAAACGCATCCTCCCACCGCTGCGTCCGCGCCGACAACTTCACCTTCTCCACCGTCTCCGTGTCCCCGCCGATTGCATAACTCCTCGTGCAAAAACGGCAATACACAGGGCACGAATCCAGCGGCAAAAACAACGCCTTGTCTCGGTAACGATGCGTCAACCCCGGCACCGGCGAATCCTTCCTCTCATGCAAAGAATCCAGCCGCACCTCCGGATGGTTCCTCTCCTGCTGTGAAGCCACCGGAAGAAACTGCGTCCGGATCGGGTCATGATACGGATCACTCCAATTCACCAGGCTCAGCAGATACGGCGAAATTCGCAATGCCATCGGCGCCCGCTTCAACCCCTCCACCACATCCGAATAAAAATGGTCCCCCACACTCCCATCCAGCGCCTCCCGCAACTGCCGCACATTCGTCACCGTATGCTGCGCCTGGAACGTATGCGTGTGAAACTCCGCCGCGCTCACCTGCCTGAAACCCGGTATCCCCCGCCAGTACTCATCCTCACGCAACGCGCGATGCTCCCCCCCTGCCGACGAAAGCTCCACACTTCCAGGCGCCACCGCCCCGGCCACATCCATTATTTCCGCAGACATTTAAATCGTTCCTCCTAAGGAGCGGACATCCCCTTACGCTTTCCCGCCAAACGTGACGAAATCATCCAGATCCAGCAAGTCAAACCACGTCGAAATATCCTCTCGCGTCCGGCTTGCCTCACTCAGCAGATTGTTAAAATACTCAATACTCTCATGCCCCGCCGGGCTCCGCTGCTCCTGCTGCGCTGACCACGCCAGGATCTCCCACGCCTCCCGCCGCCTCGTCGCATTCGCTTCAATCCATTCCAGGATCTCCCCATCCCCCTTCCCTCTCTCCAACTGCTCCCGCAAACCCGCCGCGTCAATCCCCACGAATGACAAAAACCGCTGGTCAACCGGACAATTGTAATGATACGCCCCGTTCTTTCCCGCAATCGTGGCACGGCCCTTGTCCAGCATACGGGGAAGGATGACATACCCGCCCAGCCGTACCCGTGCGCTTCGCGGTGGCCGCTGAGTCAGGTCCGGCGCAAAACCCGCACCCGTGGAAGACAACGTTTTATCCATAAGTTTGTAATATTTATTGTTACAACCAAAAATTAAACCTCCAGCCCCTTCCTGCACTTGCTCCGGATCACATCCACAATCGACCCCAGCGAAGTTTTCGCCAGTTCCCCCTCCAATGCACTCTCCGCCGCCGCAAACGCCTCCTGAAGACTCTCCTGCACCCATTGCCCCACCGGGCACTCCTCATTTGGCCGGTTCGGCGGCAGCACAAACGCCTCCTCCTCCTCCACAGCCCGGTAAATCTCGGCTAAATTGATCCTTTTCGGTGAACGACTCAACCGTGAACCCGCCCCCTTCGTCGTTTCCACCAAACCCGCCCGTTGCAACGAAAGCAGCAACCGCCGCACAATCACAGGATTCGTGTTCACACTCCCCGCCAGGTCATGCGAAGTCACCCGGTCCCCCTCCTGATAGGCAAGGACCGCCAGCACATGCACCGCCATCGCAAACCTGCAACTGCTCCGCATTCACTGCATGTAACCCATCCTGTTACAACCGTCAAGCCACCACTTTCAACTTTCCTTCACCCCTCCCAGGAAAAACAAAGATACCCTGCCGACATGATCCCTGAACTGCCTTGGAAAAAAAGCCCGCTCCCCCGCCCTTCATTGCCCCTGAAAAATGCGACGTTCGATTGACAAAAAGATTCTTTCCTACAAGATTTTCCCCCTTCCGAGTGCCTCGGTAGCTCAATTGGTAGAGCAGTTGACTCTTAATCAATTGGTTCACGGTTCGAGTCCGTGCCGAGGCACCACTTAAAATCCCCAATAATTGCCCACTTTTGCCCGTTTTCATGGTGGTTTTAAAGGAGTTCATCAATTACTTCTTGAAACTGCTCACCACCCTGAATAGGCGTTAATGATCGTTTGGCGCTTTCTAAAGTCTTGCCAAACTTTTGCCAAAGGTCTTGCCAATTCACTTCTCAAGTTCCTGGCTCACTTCGCCAGATTCCTTTCCGGGCTCTTTGATTACTTCCGATCGGTTGAAAGTTCTAAACAGTCTGCGGATGCCCTGGCACCAGCAGTTGTTCATCCCTTTTGCTGACGCGGACCATCGACCAACCGATGCCCATCATGATCAACCCCGACGCCAGGAACGCGTAATCGAAAACCGAAACCCCGAGATTCTCCACCACATGATGCAGGTGCAAAATATGATGGTCGATGAGCCCCTCCACAAAATTAAACAGCCCGCCACCAATCAGGATCGAACCCACAAAACATTTCGTCGACAACCCCACCCGGTGCTTCGTCACCGCGCGCCAGAGCAGGACCAATCCCACCACCGTCAGCGTCAAGGTCGCCACATGGAACATCCCATCCCAAAACATGTTAACCTGGATATTTTCAACACTCGTCTTGGGCAATTTCGCTGTGAGCATCGCGTGAGTTTGAAGAATCTGGTGGAACAAAATTCCATCAAAAAATCCGACCAATCCCATGCCCAGGAAAATGCCTGCGCGGATCAGCGGCTTGTAATGGTGGCTCGTCATGCTTTCTTCTCCTCTTTTCCCAAAACATTGGTGATGGCTACCGCGGCGAAGAGCAAAATCGGCACCGGTGCGCTGATCGCAAGAAGTGACGAACCAAATCCCCTCGACGAAATCTCGGCTCTCGTCGCCCTCGCCGACTCACTGGAGCAGAACGTGCACGCCGATGCCTGCATTATTGCAAGCAGTCCGATGACGACTGAAATCAACCTCCCTCGACACATAGCAGAATATCCATCGCAGGGAAGAGACCACCAACCCCAAAAGATGCGGGATTACTGATGGGCGAATCCCCGAATTCTTGATTACTTCAAAATCGCTAGATTGACTCCAGCGGGGGTTGAGATAGGATCAAACCTCCGCGCAAGAACCTGCAACCTGCTATGGTGTCAAAATCTCTTAACCTTGAAAAAGGCTTTAAGCGGCTGATGCCTTTCAATCGATTTCATGTCGAAAGGATTGATTCGATTATTGTAAACCATTTTGCCTTGCTCTCGCCCACAGGCGTCGTGATGGATCGCTTCTCCACTGCGATTTTCAACGTTGAGCTTGAGATTCAACGAGCCTCACTCCTGGAACATTTCAAAAAAGCCGGAAATATGGGTGATACGCCACCGCCCTGGCAACCCCCAGCCACTGCGATTCCCATCGAATTATTTAACCAGGTTATTTTGACCTCACATCCCGAAGTTGCAGAAACCCTGTTGAACAATTTCTCCCGGACCACTGGCGCAACGCTTCCAATTGAGGGAATTGCCTTGTTGCGTTCAACGCCGGAAGTGCAAAGGCACTGGATCAAGGCCCTTTTGGAATAAGCCTGAAATCCTCAGTTACCCGCTCGATGCAGCAGCACCCGTACACTCGTTCCCTGGCCGACTGCACTGGAAATTGAAAGCCCGCCGCCATGCAGTTCCGCCAGTCGCTTGCAAATCGTCAATCCCAGTCCCATTCCCTGCTGCTCGTACACCCGCCGGTCAAACTGCAGAAATGCCCCGATCCGGTTGATCTGTTCCAGTGACATCCCGCGCCCCTTGTCGCGAAACTCAATCTGGTACATCCCTTCATGCTCGCAGCCGCGCAGGTGAATCGGGCTGCCTGGAGAGGAAAAAACACAGGCATTCCTCATCAACTCCTCCACAATCCGCGTCAGGTACTCCATCGAAATCCCCAGGTCAGCCTTCATGAATTCCAATGTCACATCACCTTCCCGCTTCCGTCGCGACGCTTCTGCCAACGCCACCGACTGGATCACCGCCTCCGCCCGGCGACACCTCTGCAACCGCAACTGCTCCTGCTGCTTTCGGTCGGTGGCCATCACCTCGATCTGCGCGTAAATCAGGTAATTATTGATCAGATCATGCAACCGCTGGCCGGAAGAGTGGATCGATTCCGCCATGCTTTTCACATCTGCCTGGCTGAAATTTCCCTCCCGCAACATCTCGGAAAATCCCAGGATCCCGCTCAACGGCGTGAGCAATTCATGTGGCAGCGCGAAATTGATATTGGTGCGGAGCGCTTCCAGGGTCTTTTCTGATTCCTTTCGCGCCACCTCCTGCTTCTGCAATTGCATGGCCACCACACTGTTCAATTCCTGGGCTGAAAACGGTTTTTCCAGGTAATCATCCGCCCCCAGCAACATCCCCTTGCGCCATCCTTCATCGTTCGCCTCCCCGGTCATGAGAATCACCGGGATCATCGCTGTGCTTGGATTTTGCCGCAACGTTTGCAGCGCGGTGTACCCATCCACATGGTTCATCACCACATCGCACAGGATCAGGTCCGGCCGTTCCCGCTGCGCCAGCGCCAACCCTTGCGTGGCATCATCCGTTTCCATCGTGGAATATCCTTCTTCCTTCAACGTCCTGACAATGACGCGGCGGAGTAACTTCTCATCATCGATCACCAGAATTTTCTTGTTCACTGGTCTCCTTTTGCTTGCGAACCGGGCAACGGTTTCATCGGCAGGATCATCCCGAAACTCAGAAGAAATGATCCGTTCCATGACGCGGAAGAATAGTTCGCAAAAACCCTCCCGCCATGTCCTGCCACAATGCCCAGGATCGTGGCCCACTCGATGTTCGGGACTCCTCGTCCCTGTTTGCTGGAAAAAACCGGCTTTGTCAGCCGCTCAATATAGGCAGGATCAATCTCCCCCGCCTCAGTCCGTATTTCGATCCGCACCCCTGGCCTCTTCTGCACCGCTTCACTGGTCACCAGCAGGGTCAGCGTTCCCGTGCCCAGAGTCGCTGCCTGGTCCAGCAGCAGGCGCATCGCCGTTTGCAATTTTGCGCTGTCTCCCGCCACCGCCCCAAACTGCCCCAGGTCCGCTGGCGTTACCCGCACCGGTTTTCTCGACTGGACGATCGCGCCATTCACAAACTGGGAAAGTAACGCACTCCCCGCGGCCCCTTGCAGGTTCAGGCAATAAGCCTGGGCAATTTTCACCAGCCCGGCGCCAAGCCGGGTGCTTTCCATCGCGCCAAGCAAAACCTCCCGGATCTCCTGCTTCATCTCATCTGAAACCAGCAGCGGCAGCGACATCGTCAACGAACCGAAAACATTGTTCAGGTCATGCGCGATCACCCCGAACGCATTCCCCATCGAGGCGAGCGCCTCCAGCTCTGGACTGCCCTCCGAAGTGGTCATTTCCGGCAACTTCTTTGCCTGCTCGTTCGCTGCAGGCCAAAAAAGTGAAAAGCGTTTGATTTTTCCCGAGTCCCGATGCGCAAGCAGGGTGATTCCGGTCAAAACAGTCCGGCCATGCTGGAGCAGATACAATTCCCCTTTCCAGCTTCCATTTTGAATGGCTGCGGGCAAACCCAGGTTCAGCAAAAAATCGTAGGAAGTGGGCTCGACGACACTCGAGAGGCGAATCGGCGCCACTGGAACAGATTCCGGCAACCCGAGAATTTGCTGCGCGGAGCGGTTATAAAAACTGATCTCGCCACTGCGGTTGAACTGCATGACCGGATCCAGTAATTGGTCCAGCACCGACCGAAATTCCGCCGGGCTGACAGCTTCAGATCTTGCAATGTCGATGGCTTGCCTCATTTTTACTCCTGCGCCGCAGGTTACCCGGGAAAATGCGACCCCTCCAGCGGGATCAGGCTCCTGTCTGGTTTTCCAAGCAGGAACATCCCCCCGGGCCTGGTCTGATGAATTTTCCCGTTCAACCGTTTGGACTCCGGCATTTCCGGACTGCTGATTGCTTTGACTCCCTGCTTCTTTTTAGCAGCCGAATGGAAATCTTTCACCTCTGAAATTTCACTCGCGGCTTCCCCCTCCTGCCCGGCCAGATAAAGCATCTCATTTGCGGCGCTTCCCACATTTTCCGCCTGGGCGTTCAATTCCCCGGCGGCACCGGCGCATTGCTCCGCGTTTACCCGGTTGTTCTGCATCACCGAATCCATTTCGCTGACCGACCGGCGCACCTGTTCGATGTCATTGCTTTGTTCCAGCGACGCAGCGGCAATCTCCTCCACCAGTTCATCCACAGAATGGGCGCTGGCCACGATCTCCTTCAAACGTTCAGAAACTTTCCGGCTGATCTGGACGCCTCGTTCCGTGCGGGAAATGGATTCCTTGATCCGTTCCGCGGTTTCCCGCGCGGAAGCGGCGCTTTTCCCGGCAAGGTTTCGCACTTCCTCGGCCACGACAGCGAACCCACGGCCCGCATTACCGGCGCGGGCCGCTTCGACCGCGGCGTTCAATGCGAGCAGGTTGGTTTGAAATGCGATCTCATCAATCGTCTTGATGGTCCGGGCAATGTCATCGTTCGCTGCCTTGATCTCCTCCATCGCCGCGTTCATTTGTTCGATATCAAGCGCCCCGGCATTCGCCACCGCGTGCGCTTTTCCAGCCTGCTCCCGCGCCCGCGCGGCGTGCCCGGCATTATAAGTGGTGGCGCTGGCAATTTCCTCCAGGGTGGAGCTTGTCTGTTCGATTACAAGCGCCTGCAAACTGGTTTCCTCGGCCAGGTTCCGGCTGCTGGCCGCGACCTGGCTGGCGGCGGAAGCAAGCCGCGCGGAGTCCTCTTCAAGATCAGCAGCCACGGCACTGATTGTTTTCCTGGTGGAATTGGTAATGACCAAAGCCAGGCCTGCAGCAATGAGGAATGTGAAGAAAGAACCCATGACAATCCCGGATTGTGCGGTGGCAAAGGAATAAGAAAGGTTTTTACGGGCGGCTTCCCCCTGAAGGCGATTCAACTCAATAAAGCGGGTGATCCTGTTCACGGACTCATCCAGGAGCGGCATCCCTTTCCCTTTCAGGATGGCGAGCGCTTCAGGATTTTTTTGTTCACGCGCCAGAGGCAATATCTGGTTGTCACAAATCCCGATGAATTCCTGATATGTGGAATTGATCCGGGCGATCTGTTTTCGTTCCAGGTCGGAAACAGGCAGTTGAGCGATGGAAGCCAGCAATTCCCTGATTTGACGCTGCTCCCGTTCAATACTTTTCTCCAGTTCAGCCATTTCCTCACCGGGACCCGAACTGGCGTGGAGCAACAGGTTTCCGAATAAATCACCGCTGGCCAATTGGAGCCGGGTGGCGTTCCTCAGTTTAAGGCTGCTTTCCGCGAGGAGATCTGACGATGTTTGCGCATCGGCAAAATGGCCCCAGGCAACGACAGCGAGCAGAAGTGAACCGAGGAAACTGACGGCAAACCCGCACGCGATCCGTTTTCCAATAGTCCAATTGTTCATAAACTTGGCTGAGTGACAGTGTTGAGGTTTCGGAGCAGGAGGAAATCCCTTTCGACCAGGCGGTCAATATCCAGAAGCAGTTTCAAGTTTCCATTTTTTGTGGTGATCGCCACCAGGTAATCAGAATCGATGAAATCATCCTCCCCCCGCGCCGTGCCGATCTCCGCTTTGGAAATGGCCAGCACTTCCTCAATGGCATCCACGACCAGGCCAACCCTGGCGATGGCCTGGGAGGGGGAGCTGATTTGCAGGACCATAATCGAACTGAGATAGCTGGGCCGCTCGACGGGAAGGGCAAACTTGATCCTCAGGTCCAGCACAGGGATGCAACGTCCGCGCAAACTGATGATGCCGGAGATGTAGCGGGGCATCCGGGGAACATGAGTGATTTCAGTGAGGCGGATGATCTCCCGCACTTTGGAAATTTCAATGGCGAAGCTTTGGAAGCCTAAAGTGAATGAAAGATATTTTCCCGCGATCGCGCGGTGTCCAGCGTCCATACTGTTTTTTGTTGTCGTCATGATCCGTAAAAGCAAAAAGGCACAACCGGGATTCTCCTCCAAAAGGAAAGAATCCGATTGTGCCTTCGACTTGCAGGTCCAATGTCCTGCCCGAGAAAGCTACCGGCCTATTTTAGGCCAGCCTTCAATACTGTTATCGGCTCGGCGTGGAAAAAGTTAACGTGCAAGACGTTTGAGCAATAGATCATGGATCCCGCCGAAGCCGCCATTGCTGAAAATGCAGAGAACATCGCCGATTTTCGCTTCGGCGACGAGGTGTTCAACGATCCTCCCGGCGTCGGGCAGATAAGCGGCGGGGAGTCCTTTTGCCTGCAAACTGGAGATAAGCAGGTCGGGATCAAGCCGTTCGGTTGGATGAAGCATTTCGAGGCGGGCAACCTGGGAGACCACCACGGCATCGGCAGCACCCAGGGCATCGAGCAGTTCCTGCTGAAAGACGTTGCGGCGTGTGGTGTTGGAACGGGGTTCAAAAATAGCCCAAAGGCGCTGGGCAGGGAATTTGACGCGCAAAGCACGAATGGTTTCCCGAATGGCGGTGGGATGATGGCCGAAATCATCAATGACGGTGATCCCGCCCGGAACCCCTTTGACTTCGAGCCGGCGCTTGATTCCCTTGAAAGTGGCAAATGCAGATTGAATCTGTCCGGCGGTCAAGCCGCAATGGAGGGCGGCGGAGGCAACGGCGAGTGCGTTGCGCACGTTCAACTCGCCGGTCATGGGAATGGTGAATTCATTTTCCCCGAGGCAAAATGAGGATTGCGCACCGTCCAGGCGGATATTGACGGCCTTCCATTCATTTCCGTGACCGAGGCCAAAACGCTGGACGGGACAATGGTTGATGCCGAGCAACCCGGCGAGATTGGTTTCATCCCCATTGGCGAGAAGCAATCCATTGCGCGGAACGAGGTTGATCAGCCGCTTGAAGGAAGTTTGGATGGCAGCAAGATTTTCGAAAATATCGGCGTGATCAAACTCGAGGTTGTTGATGATGACGATTTCAGGGAGGTAATGGACAAACTTGCTTCGCTTATCGAAAAAGGCGGTATCGTACTCATCCCCTTCAATAATGAACCATTCGCTATCGGTAAACCGTGCGCCCTGGCCGAGGTTGGCTGGAATGCCGCCGATCAAAAAGCCCGGGTTGTATCCGTTATGCTCGAAAACCCAGGTCAGCAATGAGGTGGTGGTGGTTTTGCCGTGGGTGCCGGTGACGACGATGGAACGTTTTCCGCGGATGAAAAATTCCTTGAGCAATTCGGGCAATGAGCAGTAGCGGAGTTTTTGATCGAGGGCGGCTTCCGCTTCCGGATTGCCGCGGCTGATGGCGTTGCCTATCACAACGAGGTCCGGGCGGGAGGAGAGATTTTCCTCGCGGTAGCCGGTGAGCACCTGAATCCCCCGTTCGGCAAGAAAGGTGGACATGGGCGGATAAACGTTTTGGTCAGAACCGGTGACGTGAAAGCCGCGCTGCTGCATGGCAGCGGCAGCGGAAGCCATGGCGGTGCCGCAAATGCCGACGAAATGAACGGACCGAATGGTGGGAATCATGCCTTAAGCTTTTGCTCAAGAATTTCTCCCACGAGATTTGGATTGGCTTTTCCCTTGCTGAGTTTCATGACCTGGCCCTTGAGGAAGTTGAGGGCCGCGCCTTTGCCCGCACGATAATCCTCGACGCTGCGGGGGTTGGCAGCGATGGCCTCGTCACAGAATTTTTCAATCGCGCCGGTGTCAGAAACCTGGAGGAGCCCTTTCTTTTCGACGATCTGGCGGGGTCCATCGCCAGTGAGGAACATCTCGGCAAAAACGTCCTGGGCGATTTTGCTGCTGATTTTTCCTTCATCAACGAGGGCGATCAATTCAAGAATCTGCCCGCCCTGGACTTTGACTTTTTCGAGCGGGGTTTGGGTTTCGGTCATTTTGGCCCGGAGGTTGTTGATGACCCAGTTGGCGACGGCTTTGGGATTTTTGGTTTGGGAGGCGATGGTTTCGAAATAATTCCCAAGCGGCACATCGTTAACGAAAGTTTCGGCGTCCGATGGAGGCAATTGATATTGAGTGGCAAATCGTTGCTTGCGGGCGAGAGGCAATTCAACGACGCGCGATTTCACGGAGGAGATCCAGGCGTCATCAGGAATAAAGGGCATGAGGTCCGGTTCCGGGAAATAGCGGTAATCGTGTGCTTCCTCCTTGGTACGCATGAGTTCGGTGATGCCTGCGACATCATCCCAGCGACGTGTTTCCTGGCGGAGTTTGCGACCGGCCCTGACTTCAGCGATCTGGCGGGGAATTTCGTAATCGAGGGCGCGGCGGACGCCACTGAAGCTGTTCATGTTTTTGATTTCAATTTTCGCGCCGAGTTCGGCCTGGCCCACGGGACGGACACTGACGTTCACATCGCAACGAACCATCCCTTTTTCCATGTCGCAATCACTGACCCCTCCATAAACCAGGATATCCTTCAAGGCGTTGAGATACTCGTAGGCCATGTCGGAACTGGTGATGTCCGGTTCGGAAACGATTTCCAGCAGAGGGACCCCTGCGCGGTTGAAATCGACGCCGCTGTTGCGGTCAAAATGGAAACTTTTCCCGACATCCTCCTCAAGGTGGGCACGGGTAATGCGGACGCGGCTGATGCCGTTTTTAAATTCGAAATCGACAAAACCATTTTCGGTGGAGGGTTTGTCAAATTGAGTGACCTGGTAGTTTTTGGGAGCGTCGGGATAAAAGTAATTTTTTCGATCAAATTTGGCGAAGCGGGGAATGGCGCAATTGAGGAGCATCCCGGTGAGGACCGTGAGGCGCAAGGCTTCATCATTGGCGACCGGAAGGACTCCTGGCATCCCAAGACATACGGGACAAACGTTTGTGTTGGGAGGAGCGCCGAATTCATTGGCGCAGCCACACCACATTTTTGATTGGGTGCGCAGTTGAACGTGGGTTTCCAGTCCGATAACCGCTTCGTATTCCATCGCGCCACAGCATAGAAGCGCGGCGGCATCTTTCAACTCCGCAGATTCCGCTTTTGATCAAATCAGGCCAGGAGTTCGGCAGGGATTGCTTCGTCACAGGTCGTGGTGGCGGGGCTGGGATAGTGAATATGAACGATCTTTGAGGGGGCTGGCTGTGGAGCTGGAAGTTCATTTTCAGCAGGCTGTGCAGCAGGCGTTTCCGCAACGGGAAGTGATTCCATGCCCGCAGCAGTTGATGAGGGCGATGTTTTTTCCTCTGGTTTGACTGCTGAAGCGGCTTTCTCCTGTTGTTTGAGTTGCTGGAAGGCGAATTTCCGGGCGGCAAGCTCCTGTTTCTTTTCGGCGAGGAGGAGTTTTCGTTCGGCATGGTCCTGCTTGCGATGGGCCAGTTCGATGCGGAGCATTTTTTCGATGGATTT